>DATBTT010000072.1:0-29556 GCA_036559125.1 Vulcanimicrobiaceae bacterium | reverse complement strand
CGTCGTCTGACCGCCCTGCAAAATGTACACATCCCCTGCGTAGCTGCCTTCCGTGCTGGGTCCGTCAAAGGTTACGACCGAGTTGGTTCGATACAACGTAGCCGCAAAAAACGTCGACGGATTGAAGTTGTTGGTGTATTCAAGTTTGAAGGCTTGGTTGGGCTGATAGTAGGTAAATGGGGCTCGTGAGGACTGCGCCAGCAGTTCGGTCGGCGAATTCTGCCCCGGGTACAGCTCCGATATCGCCGTAACTTGCGAACGGCTCATGCCGAAAATGCCGCCGAACGTGCCCGTGTATTGCGGATCGCACGAAACGTAGCAAAGATTGGCGAAGCCGCCGTTACCTTGGTAGAAAATGTGATTTGCGATGTCCGCGAACGCTTGGACCGACTGCGAATTGTTTTTTCCGAACCGGTATACGAGGTTGTCGATGAATTCGCGGTCGGAATCTTGGCGCCGCGAATAGAATCGGCTCATGAACGCATCCGGTATGCTTCCGTCGCCATACTTATAGCTACGGGTGTCGCCGGCGAACGACGCGTAATTCGATATTCGGCCGTCAGGCGTGGCGAAACTGTAATCGGTCGTTAAGCGGTGATCGAAGCCAATGCCACTGCCGGCCGACAATCCGATGTCCGCGTATCCCGGATAGGTGCCGCGTTTTGCAACGAGGTTGAACGTGCCGGTACCGCCTCCGGATTGACTAGCGCTGCCGGCGCCCGGCGTCAACTGGACGAGGCTCACGCCGGAGGTTGGTACGGACAAACTGTTATTGAATTGATTGGAATACGCGTCGGTGTACGGGATGCCTTCGAACTGAAAGCCTTCCTCGTATTCGCGGCCGCCGTGAATGACGGGGTAACCGCTGGAGTCGACCGTGGCGCCCGGAAGGGACGTCAGCAAGTTGGTCTCGCTAAAATTGAACGTCGTGCCCTGAAGATTTTGGATTTGTTGCGCGCCGACGGTAATGGTGTTCGTCGTTTGGTTCGGCTGAAACGCACTGGATTGACTGCGCGCAGTCACGTTCGCGATGGTCTTCAGAGATTTTGAGATTTTGATGTTGACCGTCGCTACCTGGTCGGCAAAGACCGTCGCGCCCGGTAAGGACGCGGGGGTGTACCCCTGCCGTTCGAACGAGACGGTATAGGTGTCGGCGTATAAGCCGGTCAGCGAGTAGAAACCGTGGGAGTTGGTCGCTCCCGAATAGGAGCCCGATGGGGACGCGGCCGTCACTTTTACATCGGCGATCGGCGCTCCGCTCGTAGCGTCCGTGACCGTTCCGCTGATGACGCCGGTTGTACCGGCAAACGCCGTTGAAGTCGCCTGCACTATGAAAAGTGCCGCGAACAGAGACGCAACAATCGCCCGTAGGACGACTGACGTGCGCCTCCCCGCACGTGATACAAACATTCGGTTTTCCTCCACAAGAGTGTGGCAATGCCGAAAGGACGGCCTCCTCCATGCAGATCGGACATCCGTTCGCAACTCAAATATACGCTACATAGCCGGCTAAACGCTGCTTTTTTGTATATCTTTTTGGGGTGTTCGCCGGCGATGGGACTATTGGACTATGCCAAGTTATAATGTCGACCAGACGTCCAGCTTGCGCTTCACGCGTTCGATTACTGCGTCGGTGAACTCGCTGGTCGAAGCGTTGCCGCCGAGGTCGGCCGTGGCGATGCGTTCGTGGACGGCTTCGAGGGTGGATTCGTAGACGGCGCGCGACGCATTTTGCGCGCGCTTATCGTCGACGTACGAGAGCAGGGCGCCCACTGCCAGGATCATGGCCATCGGGTTGGCGACGTTCTTTCCATAAAGGCGCGGCGCCGTGCCGTGGGGGGCCTCGGCCATGACCACCGACGGCTTGAGATCGGTGGGTTCCGAGTTCGTCGCAGGGTCGAAGGCCAGAAGGGTGGACTCCGCACCGGCGATGGAGCCGAAGAGCTGCATGACCAGGTCCGACAGGCAATCGCCGTCGCGGTTGAGGGACGGAATCACGAGCGGCTCGTCCCCGGCATTGCTCAACAGCAGCGCGTAGGTAGCGTCGATCAACTGCGGATCGTACGTCACCTGCGGATGGCGCGCGGCAGCCGCGTCCATCTCTTCCTTCAACATCCCTTCGTAGACCGGGCTCACGGTGTACTTGGGGCCGCCGAAGACCACCGCGCGCATTTTCTGCGCGTGGACGAACGCATACTCGGCAACGAAGCGGCAAACGCCCCGCGAGATCGCCTCGGTGCGATACGCGACTTCGTCGGCGCCCTCGCCTTCGCGCCATTCTTTCGCGCCGTAAGCATCGCCCACGGCCATGCGCACGACCGAGATCGGCGCGTGGATGCCGGCGACGGGGCGCACGCCCGGCAGCTTACGCCCGGTGCGCACGATGACCTTACCGTCGATCGCTTTTCGCAGTATCGCGTTGGGCGAACCAACGTCGCCCTTGGTCTCGGGTGTGATCGTCGCGGCTTTGAGGCCGTAGCGCGTGCGCTTCATCGCTTCGGCCGCTTCGGTAACCACGGCGTTCCCGGTGGCGCGCCGGTTTTCGAGCGAAAGGTCGTAGCGCTCGAAGCCGAGCTCGACGTCGATGACCGATTTGTCGAGCACGCGCAGCGATTCGAGTAGTAATTCCTGACCGGTCTGATCGCCCTCGAGGACGACGATGGTTGGGGTCGGCAAATGAACTCCTTAGGTCGTGACGAAAACTAGGCTTCCATGGCACGCGTACGCCGTAAGGCGACCGCGAGAACGCAACTGAACTTCGAGATCGCCGGCATCGCCGCGATCGGTCTCGCCGTTCTGTTGGGGATCGCACTCGCCGTCCCACCGTCGCGCGCCGGGATCGTCGGCTCTGCAACGGCCCACGCCTTGCACCTCCTTTTTGGAGGCGCTGCTCCGCTTTTCCCGGTGCTGATCGCCATCTTCGGCTGCATCATTTTTCTCGAGATCAACGTTCCGCGCCTGATGGCCAGCTTCGGGGCCGCGGCGCTCGGCTATTTCTTGGTTACGGACGCCGCACTCGCACACCGCGGCGGGTTCGTCGGCACGAACGCGTGGTTTGCGCTGCAGGCCCTCGTCGGAGTCGCCGGTGCGCGAATCGTGCTGGGCGTACTGGCCGTGGTGCTGACCGTCTGGGTTACGAACGTGTCCGTCAAAAAAATCATCGGGTGGCTTCTGGGTGCGGCCCGCAACGTTCGCTTGCCCGAGATGAAGATGCGCCTTCCCGACGGGCATTCGAGTTTGCGCGACGCCTTCGCGTTGCCGCCCGCCGCCAAAACGAAGGCGCCGCGTGCCGCGGCGGCCGTTTTCGACGACGTTTCAACCGCGATCGTCCCGATCGACCCGTTTTTGCCGATTCCGCCGACCATCGTCGTGGACGACGTCCCTCGAGCGGCTCGGGATGGTGAGGCCCTTCGACAAGCTCAGGATGACGGGACCCTTCGACAAGCTCAGGATGACGGGGTCGGGGAATATGAGCCGGAGACGGCGTTTGGGCATGGGGGCGTTCCGAATCGGGTGTATTCGCTGCCGGATTTGGCGATGTTCGATCCGCCGCAGGCGCAGGTTGCCGACGACTCCACTCGCTCGCACGTCTTAGAAGACACGCTCGCGTCGTTCGGCGTCAACGCGAAAGTCGTGCATATCGAGCGCGGGCCCTCCATCACACGCTACGAACTCAAACCCGAGCGCGGCGTGAAGATTTCACGCATTGCGGCGCTCTCCGACGACATCGCGCTGGCGCTGGCCGCCACGAGCGTGCGCATCGAGGCGCCTATTCCCGGCAAGTCCGCCGTCGGGATCGAAGTTCCTAACAAGACCGTGTCGGTCGTCGCAATCCGCGAAATCCTTGAAGCATTGCCGCACCGGGGCCAAGTGCCGCCATTATGGATGGCGCTCGGCAAAGACATTACGGGACGCCCGGTGTTCGGCGATCTCGGCAAGATGCCGCATTTGCTCGTCGCCGGCGCCACGGGGTCGGGCAAGTCGGTCTGCCTCAACACGATCATCGCCTCCCTTCTGGTGAGTGCGACTCCCGATCAAGTGCAGATGCTGATGATCGATCCCAAGCGCGTCGAGTTGACGGTGTACAACGGCATCCCGCATTTGATCAAAGACGTTATCACCGACGCGCGGATGGCCGCGGGCGCATTGTTCGAAATTACCAAAGAGATGGACACGCGATACGAACGTTTCGCGAAAGCCGGCGTCCGCAAGATCGAAGAGTACAATGCAAAATTTCCCGACGAGAAATTGCCGTTCGTCGTCGTGATCATCGACGAACTCGCAGACTTGATGCTGGTCGCTCCTTCGAGAGTCGAGACCACGATCATGCGGCTCGCGCAACTGGCGCGCGCCACCGGCATTCACCTCGTGGTCGCCACGCAGCGCCCGTCGGTGGACGTTATCACCGGCCTGATCAAAGCCAATATTCCCTCGCGCATCGCTTTTGCCGTGAGTTCGCAAGTCGACTCGCGTACGATTCTCGATATGGCGGGCGCGGAACGGTTGCTCGGCCGTGGCGACATGCTCTATCTTCCGATCGACGCTCCCAAACCCGTGCGGTCGCAAGGCGCGCTGATCACCGGAAGCGAGGTTAATCGCCTCGTCGAGTTCTGGGCGCAGCAGGCGCGACCTGAGAACCTGCTCGACGTCGAAGTGACGCCGATCTCGGACGACGACGAGAAAAAGAAAGACGTAGATCCACTCTGCTACGACGCGGCGAAGTTCATCATCGAGAGCAACTACGCATCGACTGCCGCGCTCCAGTCGCAATTTCAAATCGGCCATCCGCGCGCGGTACGCGTAATGAAACAACTCGAGGACTTCAAGGTCGTGGGTCCTCACGAAGGGACCAAACCGCGTCGCATCATCCTCGGCCTAGGCGACTTGGAGCAAATCGCGCCGCGATTGGGTCGAGGCGAAGACGGCCAGCAAAACCTCTTCGCGACGGGCTCCTGACCGTAGCAACCGCCGCTCGTTTCCGCGCGCCGGTTGCACTACGTTTGGCGGCACTCTGTCTTCTCGCGTTCGTGGTTCTCGGCTACGCGTCCGTACGTTTCGGCGAACCTGCGTGGTTGATGGGCTTTGAAATCACGCTGCGCGGACATAGTCTGTTGCTGGCGTGGATCCTGACATGGGCATGTTATCCCTACGTTTTGGGACCGTTGTATATCGCATCGATCGTACTGGCAATCGTATCTCCGCGATGGCGCGCCCCCGCAATCGCCGCGATCGTCGTGTCGCTGCTGTGCTGGCGAGGCGCGGACCTGTTTCAGCATCTCTTCGCGCGGCCCCGGCGCCTAGACTGGCTCGTGCGGCACGAAACCGCATTTTCGTATCCGAGCTCGCACGCGGCGTTGGCGGTCGGCTTTTATTTTTTTTGGGCCAACGTCATACGTGCATCGCGAATGCGCCCATGGACGCGATGGGGCGGCTTTGGGTTACTCGCGCTACTGACGGTCGCGATTTGTTGGGCGCGCCTCGCCCTCGGAGCTCACTACCTGACCGACGTTCTCGGAGGCGCTTTGCTTGGCGGCGCCGTGTCCTTGCTCGCATTGGCCGTAGCGGCGCGATTCGGGTGGGAGCTTACGCGGCGCTAAAGGTAGTTGCCATGCGGGGGGACCGGCCGTACAGTACGAAGCAAAGCGTCCCGCATCGTCTACAGAAAGTTTGCCGTGGATTCCGCACTGAAGGCTATCGAACACAAGGTCGAGGAGGGGATCTCCCTCTCGATGGACGACGGGCTTGCGCTGTTCCGAACGTCCGACATCCACAGCCTGGGGCGCATGGCGCGAGCTGCTAAAGAGCGCAAGAGCGGTAAAAAAGTCTTCTACGTTCTCAACCGCTATATCAATTCGACGAATGTGTGTTATGCGAGTTGCAAGTTTTGCTCGTTTGCGGCGGACGAGTTCAAAGAAAAAGAGCGCGTGGTTCGCATGCCGGCGGACGTCGTGTTCGACAAGGCGCTCGAGACGGGTACCAACTTCAATCAAATTCACATCGTCGGCGGCCACGATCCGCGCCAACTCTCGCTCGACTACTGGCTGCCGCTCATGCGCCGCTTTAAAGAAGCCGTGCCGCACGCGCAGCTCTCGTTCTTTACCGCGGCTGAGATCGAATACATGGCCAAACGACATCGCATGTCGTTTGCCGAGATGATCGCGATGCTAAAAGGGGCCGGTCTGGACAACGTCAACGGCGGCGGCGCCGAAATATTCGCCGAAGAAACGCGCAAGAAAATCTGCCCCGGTAAGGTCGGCACCGAGAACTGGCTCGCCATTCACGAAGAATTGCACCGTCAAGGCGTTGCTTCGAATGCTACGATGCTGTACGGGCACATCGAATCGATCGAGGACCGGGTGGACCATCTCGTGCGGCTGCGCGAATCGCAACGTCGCTCGCCGGGCTACAATGCATTCATTCCGCTGGCGTTTCATCCCGACGGCAACGAGCTCAACGACTGCGGTTGGACGACGGGGCTCGATGACATCCGCATGTTCGCAGTCGCTCGATTGATGTTGGACAACTTCGATCATATCAAAGCCTACTGGATGATTCAGGGTTTGAAGGTCTGTCAAGTCGCGCTGCAATTCGGCGCGGACGACATGGACGGTACGCATGGCTCGACCGACGAGGAGATGATCTACCACTCCTCGGGCACGCGATCGGGTCAGTACGTCGACGATCGAACGTTCCGCACGCTCATCGAGCAGGCCGGCTACGTTCCCGTGCGTCGCAACTCGACGTACCAAGAGTTTCCCTATGACTGGACGCCCCCCGAGCCGCCCTCGACTCGCCATGCAGACCTCGTGGAAGCGTAGCGGAGCCTCGATGACGGCGTTGCGATCATCGCGGATGAAGTACGTGAACGATTTGCCGATCTTCGCGGCGTTCGATTTGGACGCCGTGACCTATCCCGGATCGTTGCACGCCGGCGTGCCGACGCGTCTGAATGCCATGATGCGCGATGGCGAACTGGATATGGGGCCGATCAGCGCTTTCGCATACGCGCTGGAACCGTCGCGCTATGTGTTACTGCCCGATTTATGCATCGGTGCGCGCGACGAAATCGTTTCAGTGGTGCTGGTCTCCAAGTCGCCGCCGGCGTTGCTTGACGGCGCGAAAATCGCGACCACGCGCGAGTCGGCGAGCGGCCGCAATTTGCTACGCGTGCTACTCGAGCGCCGATACGGCGTGCGACCCGAGTTCGTCGAAGACGACGATCCACTCGAACGCGCCCGCGAGGGTCAGCCGGCCATGATTATCGGCGACGCGGCTATCGACGCCCACTTCGTCTTCGAGCCCGAATGCATCTACGATCTCGGTAGGATGTGGCGCGATTGGACGGGCGAGCAGTCCGTGACCGCGGTGTGGGTCGCGCGGCGGGAAGTCTACGACGCGCAACCCGATTCCGTGCGCGCGTGCATGCACGCATTGACCGACGCCTATTCGTGGGGTCGCGCGCATCGCGACCGCGTCATAGAGCTCGCTCAAAGTATAAAGTCGCGTCCGGCCGGGTTCTACGAACGCTATTACGCAAAGCTCAATTTCACGTTTCATTCCGCGGCGCAGAGCGGCCTGGCCGCTTATTGTCGCGAATTGCATGCCCTGGGCGCCATCGACGCGATGCCGCCATTCGTTCCGGAGGTCATCGGTGTCGCTCGCTAACCTACTCGATAAGGCCGCAACCGGCGGCCGTCTAACATTCGACGAAGGCGTCACCCTCTATAAAGAGGCCGATCTCCACGCGCTGGGCGCGGCGGCGCACGCTCGACGCATGCAACTCTACCCGAGCGACGTCGTGACGTACGTAATCGACACGACGATCAATTACACGAACGTCTGCAACGTGCATTGCACCTTCTGCGCGTTCTTTCGTCCCGAGAAACACAAAGAAGGCTACACGATGTCGCACGACCAGGTGCTCGCGCGCGTCAAGTACGCTGCGGAGCAGGGTGCGACGCAGATCATGATTCAGGGCGGCGTCAATCCCGAACTAAAACTCGAGTGGTTCGAAGCACTCTTCCATCGCGTTCGCTCGGAATACCCGGCCGTCGACATACATTCGCTCTCGGTCTCCGAGGTGATCGGCCTCGCGAGCGTCGAGAGCATGCCGACGCGCGACGTGTTGCTGCGCCTGCGCGAGGCGGGCATGAAGTCACTGCCGGGCGCCGGTGCCGAGATTTTAGTCGAGCGCGTGCGAAAACGCATCAGCGCGCGCAAAGTCACGCCGGATGTTTGGCTGGGCGTCATGCGCGAAGCGCAGCTGCTCGGAATGCCCACGACCGCGACCATGATGTTCGGATCCATCGAAACCGATGAAGAGCGCATCGAACATCTCGACGTGCTGCGTCAACTTCAAGACGAAACCAACGGCTTCACCGCGTTCATTCCGTGGTACTACGTGCCCTGGAAGACCCCGCTTCGCGGCAAAGAAGCGACGGGGTTGGATTATCTTCGCGTGCTCGCGATATCGCGATTGTACTTGGACAACTTCGCCCATCTGCAGGCATCGTGGCTGACGCCTGGATTGAAGATGGGACAGCTCGCGCTCTTCTACGGATGCGACGACATGGGGGGCACGATCATCGAAGAACAAGTCGTGCACGACGCTGGTTCTACCAATGAGGCGACGCGCAAGCAACTCGAAGAGCTGGTTATCCGCGCGGGCTTTAGTCCGGTCATTCGGGACACGTACTGGAACCTTCGTCCGGACATCGCGCTCGCAACGGCCTAGCGACGCTCGTCCTTCGACAGGGCCGCCCTTCGACACGCTCGTCCTTCGACACGCTCAGGATGACGGATGTGAGCTTGGGATGACGGGGCGGCACCCAGAAAATTGGACCTATCGCTTGAAAGGCGCTGGGTCGCCCCCTTCGAACACGCGTTCTTTACGCACAGCATCAGATTGAGGTGGATGGCATCGTAGATGATTCACGGGTCATCCGGGCGCCCGCACCCGGTGATACGGTCGGGACGGGTGAGTGCGAACCGCACGTAGAGTTACCAGCCTGGTGGAGCGGTTTTCTTTTCCACGTTCTCAATCCGCGTCAAGTTGCAATGTACGTCTATCTTACGATGCTCAGCGAAGGTTCGGGCCTCTGCCATCCGACGATCGAACAGATCCGTAAAGATTTGGGGCTCTTGAGTACCACGATGGTTTTCGAGTCGATCGCCGTCCTGGAAGAATATGGATTTTTTCTGCGTACGCGCCGCAGTTTTCCCGAATCGCGATCCAAGCGCAATGTCTACCAGCGCACGGCTTGCGAGTACACGATTCTCAAGCTCCTCGAGTGCGATAAGATCGACGCTGAATTGCATCCGACGGCCACGACCGCATCGCCCGCTTCGGATGAATCGAAACAGCTCGTCCGGGAGGGCCTAAAGAAGGTGCTAGCAGGCTCGTACGAGCGGTACGCCGCTGCCGGCGAACAAGCCAGGAAGGCGATTCTCATCGACCTTCTCAATGAGAATCTCCGCGGTCGCAAACGCGGAATTTATCAATAGTCACCTAGAAGACGAAAGGGCCAATGCAAGAGAGCGTAGCCGTCACGATTTCCTTCGACAAAGATTCGGCCGAGCCGGCCGTCATCGCCATAACGGGGGAATTGGACCTCTCCAATTGCGACGCCGTGCGCGCGCGACTCGATGAAGTCGGATTGATCGCGACCCGGGTCATTCTGGATTTGCAGGATCTCGATTTCATCGACTCAACCGGGCTCAGCACGGTCGTGCGGCTCGGCAAACAAGTTAAAGAGCGAGGCGGGCAACTAGCGGTGGTGGTCACCAAACCATCGATCCGCAAACTTTTCTCGATTACCGCCCTGGACAAACGTTTCGCCATATCCGAAAGCATCGAAGAAGTCCACTTCTCCGACTAGCCCTCCACCCTTCGACAGGCTCGCGGTGACGGGTGCCCTTCGACAGGCTCAGGGTTGACGGGCGCCCTTCGACAGGCGGGCCCTTCGACAGGCTCAGGGCGACGGGCGGCCCTTCGACAGGCTCAGGGTGACGGGGGGTTTTCCGAACGCTCACGCCCCGTCACCCTGAGCCTGTCGAAGGGCTAGAGAGCTTCGAGGATGGTTGCGGCGCCGAGTACTTCTTCGCCGCATTCGTCGAAGAGCGCGACCAATTGACCGGGCGCGACGGCGCGTTGCGGTTCGTCGAACGTTAACCTCAACCCGGCGTCGTCGACGGTCGCGAGCGCGCGCGCGGGCGCGCTGCGATAGCGGACCATTGCTAAAACCGGGGTCTCGCGGGCCGTAAAACGTTCCGGCCGGATGAGATTGACCTCGTTGGCCCGTAGACCGCCGGCCAACAGCTCGTCTTCGCGTCCGATCACGATCGTATTGCTCCCGGCATGTATGCGCGTCACGTACCGCGGTCCGTCGCCGTTTGAGGGGAGCCCTTGGCGCTGGCCGACCGTATAGTTCGCAACGCCGGAGTGCCTGCCTACCACCTCTCCCGAGCGCGTGACGACGTCGCCCTCCTTTTGAAGTTCCGGGCGTGCGCGGGTGAGAATGTCGCGGTAATCCCCACCTTCGACGAAGCAAATATCTTGCGATTCCGTCTTGTCGTGTACCGGTAAACCGAGGCGTCGCGCGTGTTCGCGCGTCGCCGCCTTGTTCAGGCCGCCCAGTGGGAGCAGAAGTTTCTCGAGCTGCGCGCCGGTCAACTGCGCGAGCGCATACGCTTGGTCTTTGGCGCGCTCTCCGCGAAATAAATGCGGTCCGTCATCGCGATGCTCCAGCCGGGCGTAGTGCCCGGTCGCGACGTACGTCGCGCCGAGCGAATCGGCGTACTTGGCGAGCGTCCCGAGTTTCACGAAGTTATTGCAGGAGACGCACGGATTGGGCGTCCGGCCGTTCGCATAATCCTCGATGAAGCGCTCGACGACGCCGCGACGGAACGTTTCTTCGAAATCGAGCACGTAATGCGGAATAGAAAGCGTCGCCGCACTGCGCCGCGCGTCATCGAAATCGTCGATTCCACAACAACTCTTTGCATGAGCGGGTTTGGTCGGCGCGTACATCTTCATCGTTACGCCGATGACGTCGTAGCCGGCTTCCGCGAGCAGGCCGGCGGCAACCGCCGAGTCGACTCCGCCGCTCATCGCGGCGATTACACGTGCTTTCTTCATGGTTCCGATGGACAGGATAACAGGATAGAGGGGCCAACAGAAGCCCCAATGTCGCTGGGTGAACGGTTTCGCTCCGCGCGCGAAGAGCGCGGACTGACACTTTCAGATGTCGCCGAGCAGATCCGCATCCGGTCGGTCTACCTCGCCGCCATCGAAGAAGAAAATTGGGCTTCTATCGGCGCGCCCGTCTACGTGCGAGGCTTTCTGCGGACCTACGCCCGCTTTTTGAACCTCGATCCGGAGGACGCAGTCTCCACCTTCAACGCAAGCGCTCCGGCGAGCGCCACAGCCTCGCCGGTTGGAGAACCCTCGATCGGCTTGCGCCCGGGAGCGGATCGAAACCTCTCCCCCATCATTTGGGTGGCCGGGGCTATAGCAGTCGTCCTCATTGCCTTCGTGATTTACCTGTTCGTCTCGCCGCCGCACCCCGGAGGACCGGGAGCGGTGGCAGCCCTGGGCACGGCCGCAGCGTCGACCACCCCCTCGCCTGCGGCGCTCGCAACGGCCCGGCCGGCGGCCGAGCCGAGCGCACCGCTTGCCAGCTCGGCGACCCTGGCGATCCACCTGACCGCCGCGTCCTGGCTGCGGGTGACGGTTGACGGAAATGTTAGTATTGAGGGTACGTTTCCGGCCGGCACCAGCAGGACTTTCCACGGAAAGTCGGCTTTAGTTCGCGTCGGCAACGCCGGCGGCGTTGAAATAATCGTCGACGGAAAGCCTATCGGCAAGCTCGGTCCGCCCGGCGACGTTGCTGAGAAGACTTTTACGTTATAGGGGACAGGAGTAAGCCGTGCCAACCGATGCGTCCTTTGACGTCGTTTCGAAGATCGACCAACAAGAACTCGACAATGCTCTCAACCAGGCGCGCAAAGAGATCGGCGGCCGGTTCGACTTCAAAAACACCAAAACCGAAATCGCCTACGACGAAAAAAGTCTCATTACGGTCACCAGCGACGACGAGCTCAAGATGAAGAACGTCGTGGACATCATTCAAACGAAGGCGCTCAAGCGGGGCATCGAGATCAAGGCTTTCGATTTCGGCAAAGTCGAGCCGGCCGCCGGCAGCACGGTTCGCCAGACCATCACCCTTAAGAACGGCATCCCCAAAGACAAGAGCAAGCCGCTCATGGAAGCGATCAAAGGATTGAAGCTCAAGGTAACCGCGCAATATCAAGACGAGCAGATTCGCGTGTCGAGCAAGAGTCGCGACGACTTGCAGCAAGTGATCGCGCACCTCAAAGCCATGGATTACGAACTGCCGTTGCAATTCGTCAACTACCGGTAAGCGTGCCAAGCGTTTCGTTCGTGTCGCTGGGTTGCGCGAAGAATCTCGTCGACACCGAGGTTATGATCGCGAAGTTGGGTGCCGCAGGCTGGGAGCTGTCTCCCGATGCCGAGCAGGCAGATACGGTCGTGATAAACACGTGCGCCTTCATCGATCCGGCAAAGGCCGAATCGACCGATGCAATTATGGAACGCGCGCAGCGTAAGCAGCACGGGCAACAACTGATCGTCGCAGGTTGTCTGGCTCAGCGCTTCGGCGACCAACTGCAAGCGCTCGTACCCGAAATCGACGGTGTGATCGGCACGGGCGCGTACGCCGGGATCGTCGATTTACTAGACGACGCGCGTGCGGGGCATCACCCGGTGCGCTTGCAATTCGATGCGGAACCGGAGCACGATTTTCTTCCGCGTCTGGTCACGACCGGGCGAGCGAGCGCGTATCTGAAGATCGCCGAGGGCTGCGACCATCCATGCACGTTTTGCATCATACCGCAGTTGCGCGGCAAATTTCGTAGCCGAAGCGCCGAGTCTATCCTGAAAGAAGCGCGCGCGCTGGCCGGCGCGGGTACCAAAGAACTAATTTTGATCGCGCAGGACACCTCGATGTGGGGCCGGGATCGCGGCATGCGACGCGGCGGGCTCGCGCAACTTCTCGAACGCATAAGTCAGATCGACGGCATCGAATGGATCCGGCTTCTCTACTTGTATCCGGCTACCGTGGACGGCGAACTGATCGACGCCATGGCGCGTTTGCCTAAAGTATGTAAGTACATGGACATGCCGCTGCAGCACGCGCATCCCGACGTGCTGCGCGCGATGCTGCGCCCGAGCAACGGCGAGCGCTATCTCGAAATCGTCAACGAATTCCGCCGGCGCGTCCCGGGCATCACCATGCGCTCGACCTTTATCGTGGGCTTCCCAGGCGAGACCCAGGCGCATGTGGAGTATCTTGAGGAGTGGATCGGTCGTGCGGAGCTCGATCGGGTCGGGTTCTTTGAATACAGTCCCGAAGAAGGTACGCCCGGCGCGACGCTCGACAATCAGGTTGCGCCGCGTGAAAAGCGGAGAAGGCTGATCCGGCTGCGCGAAGCGCAGCGGCTGGCTTCGCAGCGGGCGCTGTCGCGACGCGTCGGCGGCACGGTGCGGGTGCTGGTTGAGGAGCGGCGCTCCCTGCGCAAGAACGACCCCTTCCGTGACGCGCTCGGCGGCGCCGACCACGCGCTGTTCGGTCGCTCGATGGGCGAGGCGCCCGGCGTCGACGGTGGGGTGTACTTTACGGGTGAAGCGACGGCCGGCGATTTTGCCGACGTCACGCTCGAAGGGCATGGGCCGTTCGATTTCTTCGGCCGCGTAGCGATAAAGGAACCGGTACTCGTTGGGTAAGCATATGGCTCCGCCGCCGGAGCAGCCGCACGATCGCGGCAAACTTCTTCGGAACGCCTTTGCGATCGCCGGCGGCGTTCTTTTGGTGCTGGCACTCGCCATCGGCGTGACGGCGCTCGTCAAACATGAGAATCCGTGGAAAGTGATCTCCGCTCCGGTGATTCCGTCGCCCGAGAAGTATTTCGCGAAGGACAGCGCGCTCGTGCTGGTCGAGGGGCTGGACTACGACTATAACAGTAAAGACGAAGAGTATTCATCGCAGGCGCGCAGCGACGTCATTTGGGCGGTGAATCTCGATTTCAAAAACCAACGCGTGTACGAGTTGTCGGTGCCGCGCGACATGGCCGCCATCATGCCGGACGGTCACGAAGCCAAGATCAACGAGGCGCAGTCGGAGGGCGGAACGCGTGAAGCGCAGGCAGTCATTTCGAAGTGGCTCGGGATTCCCGGCTTCGACCGGTACGTTATTTTCCGGGCGAATACCGCCAAGGAGTTCATCAACGCGGTTGGGGGCGTCAACGTCGACGTGATGAATTCCAACGCAATCAAACATCAAGGACCGAACGGACCACTGGATTACGTGGACACGTGGGGACATCTCAACATCCACCTGAAACCCGGCATGCAGCATTTGGACGGCGAACAGGCCGTTGGATACATGCGCTTCCGTCACGACTGGTGTGGAGATCCGTGCCGGATCGATCGTCAGCAGCAAGTGTTGCACGCGCTCGTCGACAAGCTCAAAAACGATAAGTTAAACACACTCCTGCACATTAAGGATCTGGCGGACGCGTTCAATCGAAACGTGTCGACCAACTTCACGCGTGCCGAAGAGATCAGTATCGCTAACGCGTTTGCCGACATGCCCAAGGACGGGATCAAAACAAAACAGGTACCCTATGTCGACAACAAAGTGCTCGCCGACGGCGGCGCGGCGATCGTGGCCGACGACGCCGAAAAGACGAAACTCGTTCGGACCATGTTGATCGCTCCGCCTCAACCGCAGCCGTCGCCCGATGCGAGCGCGCTCGCGGCGATCGCACCCGCGCGCGTACGCGTCGACGTGCAAAACGGAACGGGCATACCGGGAATGGGTAAACGAGTAGCCGCGCTGCTCAAGGCCAAGGGCTTTACCATCGCCGGCGTCGGTAATGCGCCAACTTCCGATGTGACGACGACCGAGTTGCACGAGCACTCGACGATCGTCTTTGCGGCGAGCAAAGTGCGCGACGCACTCGGTGCCGCCGGCAAGAAGTCGACGATCTTCAGCGATGCGCCATCGCAGAGTCCATCGCCGGACACCGCGGCGTCGAGCGACGTGACGGTGGTCGTGGGTCAGGACGTCGCGACCAGGCTCAACGCGCAGGCTTCAGCGTCGCAGTGATGGCGCGCCGATGGGCGATCGTCGCGATTGTGCTAATTGCGGCCTTCGGGTTTGGATACTGGCGTTTCATCGAACATTCGAAGCGCCTGCAACCGGCGATCGTGACGCCGAAGATGAATGCGCAACAGGCAATTTCGCCATCGTTTTCCGTCCGCATCCGCCGCGCGATTGCCGAACGGAGAGACTACGAGCGAACCGGTCGTCCAAAGTTGATCGCGCTTACATTCGACGACGGACCGTATCCGGTGACGACGCCGCTGCTTCTGGACGAATTGGCTAAGCTTCGCGTTAAAGCGACGTTCTTTTTGATCGGTCGCGACGCCGAGCAATGGCCCGAACTCGCCCAACGGATCGAATCCGGCGGAAACGAGATAGCGGACCACACGTACACGCATCCGAATCTGGACGAAGAGACGCCGGCGCAGGTGCGTGCGGAGATCGTAAAGGGACGCGACGTCTTGTACGGTCTCGTGCACGATCCGGCTCTCAAGACGGAATTTCGACCGCCGCACGGGCGTTATACGGTAGGGACCGTGGAAGTGGCGCAGCGGCTGGGGTACACGACGGTTCTATGGACCGACGACGCCGGCGATTGGCGCAGCGTAACCGCCGATAGCCTCGCAACGCACATCGAAAACCACGCCACCGCGCCGGAGATCGTCTTGCTCCACAACGGCAAACTCGCCACCATCGACACGCTTCCCCGAATCGTTGCGAGATTTCGGGCGGACGGATACCGCTTCGTCACCGTAGGCGAACTGCTCGCATTGGTAACCACCAAGGAACTCAACCACCCCGCCCGGCACGCAATTTAGGTACCTCATGCCCCGAGAAATCATCGATACGCAGTCTGGCCGCCCGGGCTACGTGCGGCGCCAAATCCTGCGGACCGTCATCGTCGTGGCGGTCGTCGCTCTTGCCTTGCTGCTCGCCTACGAGGTATGGACGAATAAGCGCGCCAATGGCGAACATTCCCCGACGGCGACCCCGGCGGCCGCGCCGGCTCATCCCTAATCCTTCATGCCCCTTTTTGGAGATACAATGCTGCGACGCCTGACCCTCGGATTTTTTAGCCTTGCTTGCGCGGTGGCGGTCGCTGCGTGCAGTTCTTCGGATACCACCCCGCTCTCGAGCGGCGGCGTGTCGGGAATCGGCCCGAATTTCGCACCTAATTCGGTCTACTCGGCCAGCAGCACGAACAACGCAATATACATCTATGCACCCAATCCGGTGGCAAAGGCGACCCCGATCTCGCAAATCGGCGGCACGACCACGGCACTGGATGGCCCGCAATACCTCGCATTCGACAACCTGAAGCACCTGTTCGTTACCAACCATAACGCCGGCACCGGCAAGGCCGCGATCGAAGAATATCAAACCTTTGCGACGGGCGACGTTATTGCGCTCAACGGCATCAGCACCGGTTTGACGGACCCGCGCGGCATTGCGATCGATCAGAAGACGGGCGACCTCTTCATAGCCAACGTAAATCCTGCGGCAGCTTTTCCGAACGAATTGCTCGTGTTTCCGACCACGTCGACGGGTTCGATCGGCGGCCGCGTCATCTCGGGCAATCTGACGCAGCTGAACTCACCCACCGGCGTAGCGCTCGATTCGTCCAACAACGTCTACGTTGCCAACCGCGGGAGCGGAACCGTGACGGTGTACGCGCTGCCGAGTCCGACCCCCGTACCTTCAGGTTCGCCCTCGCCGACCCCATCGCCGACTCCTACGCCCAATCCCAGCGCATCCCCGTCCGGCTCGCCCTCGCCGACGCCCGCGCCGGGACAAAACGTCGCGCCGGTACAGATCATCACGGGTCTTGGAGCGCCGACCGGCGTTGCCGTTGACGCCGCCAAGAACGTCTACGTCGCCGATCCCGACGGCGGCAATCCGAGCATCGACGTATTTGCCGCCGGCGCCGGCGGCGCTGCGGTGCCCACCCGCAAAATTATTGGCTCCAGCACCGGACTGAACGTCCCGACCGACGTCAAGGTCGATGCGAACGGAACGCTATACGTCGGCGACTCCGGCGCGAACGCCATCCTCATCTTCGCACCGAACGCCACCGGTAACGTCGCGCCTGCCGCGACCATTCCGTTTAGTGCGGGGACGCTCATCGGTCTGGCGCTATCGCCTTAATCGACGTGCGGGAGCGCGCCGCGCTCGACCGCTTCGCGTCGCTGACGCGACTGCTCGACACCCCAACGCCGGCGGCCAAAGCGCAGACCCTCGCCCGGGACGTGCTGGCCGCCGGTTCGTGCGTCCGCGCGAGCGTGCTGCTCTTCGTTGACGAAGGCCTGGTCGAAGCTACCGCTCCGGCGGGCGCCGGTTTCGCGCTACGGGCGAAAACGCTCGAGTTGCAGCGCCTATTTCTGCACGCGCTCGCGCGCTTTGCGATCGAGGGAGGTTTCTTCGTTCCGCATGGAGCGATGCGCGCTCTTGCGGGAATTACGACGTACCGGTCTCCCTCCGATTTGCTGATCGTGCCGCTGCAGGCCGACGACGCGACGCACGGGGCGATCGTGCTTGAGGTTTCCGGCGTCCCGTCGAACGACGAAGTCGCGTACCTGCGCGCCTATGCGGATCTAGCCGCAGCGATCGTAGCGCACGAACGCACGGTGTCAGCCGTGCAGCGTGAAGCCAGGCAAAGCACGCTGCTTGCGTTGATCAACGAGCGCATGCGTAAATCGCTCGATCGCGACGAGATCCTCCGGGCCGTGACCGAAGACGTTCGAGTCGCGTTCGATGCGGGACGGTGCGTCGTTTTCGAGCGCGACCCAAGCTCGCCGCTTAACGCGAGAGTCGTGGCGGCGGCGGAGAACCGCGAGATCGACCCGCCGATGCCCGAGACGGTGCCGTTGAACGGCACGTGGCTCGAACGCGTCTTTGCCGGTTCGGTCGTCAGTCGCGATTCCGTGGGAGACAATCCCAGCGACGCTGCGCTGCGCAGGTACGGCGCGCGATCCGCCTTGACGGTCCCTTTCTTTATCGACGGCAAAGTCGAAAGTGCGTTGGGCCTCCATTTCACGCGTCCCCGCGCATTCGACGATGTCGATCTGGTGATGCTGCGATCGATTGCATTTCACGTCGGCCTTGCGCTAGCCAACGTGCGGCTCTACGAACGCGAACGCTCGCGCCGTGCCCGCGCCGAAGCGCTCGAGCGCATCGTGCGCACGCTACGCGATACGCAGTACGTTGAAGAAACGTTGCTCGTCTTCGTCGTGAGCGCGTCGCTCGAAGCCGGAGTCGCATGCGCCACATACGCCATCGACGGCGATGAGGTCGTCCGCCGCGCGCTGCGCTCGACGCCGGAACGCTTCACTCCGCCCGAGCGGCTCGCGGCTGCAGCCCTGGTGCCGTTGCTCTACGGCGACGACGTCGTGCCCGCGTCGGACTTGCCGGCGGAGTTTCGGGACGTGTTATTCGTCGACGGGCGGGGCGCGATGGCGCCGTTGCGCCTGGACGGTTCGCCGTGGGGCTTTCTCACTTTTTTCAGCGACAGTAGCGGCCTGGATTGGGACGATTCGGAGCAACGAGCCTTCTTTCGAACGCTCGCGGCGCACTTGGAGTTATCGCTGGCGACTGCAATCGGATTCGAACGCGTGCAACAACTCGCGCGCGCGCTCGCCGAGTCCAGCGCGTTCAAAGACGATTTGATGGCAATGCTCGCGCACGATTTCAAAGGGCCGCTAACCGTCATTCTCGGCTACTGCGAGCTGTTGCTCGAAATGCTCGATGGAGAAGGCCGGTCTGAGATCGAAACGATTTTCTCCCAGACGCAGCGTCTGGTCCGGCTCTCGGAAGATGCAGTCACGCTCGCGCAGACGCAGGCGGCCGGCTTTTCACTCAACCGCGTCATGCTCGATTTGCGCGAGTTCGTGGAGAGCAGCGTTAAGGCGCACGACCGCGGCGCGCAGCGCATCCGTCTCGATGTTCCGAACGAACCCATCCTCATCTCGCTGGACACGCAGCGTTTCAGCCACGTGCTGGATAACTTGCTGATGAACGCGCTTAAGTACTCCGGCGACGCGGTCGTCGTGCGGGTTTCGTCCGACGATCGCGAAGCCACTATCAAAATCCTGGACCGGGGCATCGGCATCCCCACGAAGGAGTTGTCGACGGTGTTCACCCGCTTCGGCCGGGCAACCAACGCGCGTCGCAAAGGCATCGCAGGCTCGGGTGTTGGGCTCTACGTTGCGCGAAAAATCGTGGAGGTGCATCGCGGTTCCATAACGGTGGAGTCGGTCGAGGACGCCGGCAGCACGTTCACCATCACGCTTCCCCTTACGACTTAGGTCGACAGTGCAACTTCAAACTTCGGAGAACGTTACTACACACGTATGGCATTCCTAAAATCGCTCTTTGACGGGAACGAGCGAGAGATCGCCCGGCTACGGCGGACCGTAGAAAAAGTCAACGCGCTCGAAAACGACACGGCAGCTATGCCGGACGAAAGCCTGCGCGCCAAAACCCAAGAATTCCGCGATCGTTTGGGTCGAGAGGAACCACTCGAGGCACTGCTTCCGGAGGTTTTCGCGGTTGTCCGCGAGGCCGGGAAGCGCGTGCTCGGCATGCGGCATTTCGACGTGCAGATCATGGGCGGCCAAGTGCTTTTCGAGGGACGCATTGCCGAGATGAAGACCGGCGAAGGCAAGACGCTGGTCGCGACGCTGGCCGTGTACGCGCGCGCGCTCGAAGGCCGCGGCGTGCATTTGGTGACGGTGAACGATTATCTCGCACGTCGCGACGCCGAATGGATGGGCCCGCTCTATGAGTTTTTGGGACTGACCGTCGGTATCGTCCAACACGACCTCGAGCCGGCGCAACGCCGCGAGGCATATAATTGCGACGTAACCTACGTCACCAACAACGAGGTCGGGTTCGACTATCTGCGCGACAATATGGCGTGGCAACTCGAAGACATGGTGCAGCGCGATCTGTATTACGCGCTCGTCGACGAAGTCGATTCGATTCTAATCGATGAGGCCCGCACGCCATTGATCATTAGCGGACAGGGCCAAGAACCGACCGAACTCTACGAAAATTTCGCCAAGATCATTCCGCGCTTGAAAAAAGAAGAGGACTACACTGTCGATGAGAAGGCGCACGCCGCTCCGGTGACCGAGTCCGGCGTTGCGAAGGTCGAGAAAATGCTCGGCATTCAAAACATGTACGACCAGCGCAACATCGAGCTCGCCCATCAGCTCAACGCTGCGCTTAAGGCATGGACGTTGTTTCATCGCGATCAGCAGTACATCATCAAAGACGGTGAGATCGTCATCGTCGACGAGTTTACCGGCCGATTGATGTACGGGCGCCGCTACTCCGACGGCATTCACCAGGCCATCGAAGCCAAAGAAGGCATCAAGGTGCGCAGCGAGGATCAGACGCTCGCGACCATCACGTTCCAAAATTATTTCCGCCTCTACGATAAGCTGGCCGGAATGACCGGTACCGCGAAGACCGAGGAGCGGGAATTTCGCGACATCTACGGGCTCGACGTCGTCGTCATCACCACCAATCAGCCCGTGCGGCGCACCGATCAGGGCGATATCGTCTACAAGACCGAGACCAAGAAATTCGAAGCGGTCGTGGGCGAGATCATCGCGGAGCATCAAAAAGGACGTCCCGTTCTCGTCGGCACGCGTTCGATCGAAAAATCGGAGCTGTTGGCCGCGATGCTGCGTCGTAAGGGCGTCGAATGCAACGTGCTCAACGCGAAGTACCACGAGCAAGAAGCGCAGATCATCAAGGACGCAGGTCAGCCCGCGCAGGTCACCATTGCGACGAACATGGCCGGTCGCGGCACCGACATCAAATTGGGCGACGGCGTCGCGGGCGTCGGCGGACTGGCGATCATCGGCACCGAACGCCACGAGTCCCGTCGCATCGACAATCAACTGCGGGGCCGCGCCGGCCGTCAGGGCGATCCCGGATCGACTCGCTTCTACGTTTCGCTGGAAGACGAAGTGATGCGACTGTTTGGCGGCGAGCGTATGAACGCGATCATGGATCGCGTGGGATTCAGCGACGATACGCCGATCGAATCGAAGATGATTTCCGGATCGCTCGAACGCGCGCAGAGCAAGGTCGAGAATCACAATTACGAGATCCGCAAGCACGTTCTCGAATACGACGACGTCATGAACAAGCAGCGCGAAGTCATTTACGGCGACCGGCGCGCGATCTTGGACGGCTCGTTCGACTCCCGGGCGTTCATGCTGCAGACGCTCGAGCAAAAGGTCGATTACGCGATCGATCAAAACGCGCCGGAGAACGCGCACCCGAGCGAGTGGAGTCTCGAAGAAATCCTGACCGAAATCGATTTGGTCTTTCCGATTCGCCAACTCGTTGTGCTCGGCGATCTAGAGACGAAAGACCGCGAAGAGATTCGGCGCTTTTTACAGGCGAAAGCTCTCGAGGCGTACGAGGCCAAAGAACGCGAAGTGACCCCCGAGATCATGCGGGTCGTAGAGCAGCGGTATCTGTTGCTGCCGATTATCGACCGCATGTGGGTGGATCATCTCTACGTCATGGACCACTTGAAGACCGGCATCGGTCTGCGTGGTTACGGCCAGATCGATCCGCGCGTCGAGTACGAAAAAGAAGCATACGAAATCTTCGAGGATCTCAAGAGCAACATTGCGGACGAGGCGATAAAGGGCGTCTTCCGCGTCGTCATCGAGCAGGCTCCGCCCGAACAATTGCTGCAGCAGGCGCCGTCGGCGCAGCATCCACCACAAGTGCCGGCCTTCCCGCAGATTCCGAGCGGCGCGATGGTTCCGCAGGCCGTCGAAGGACCCACACCTGCGCCGCACCTTGACGAACGCCTCGCCGAGTCCTTACTCGGGCCCCTTCCCGGAAAGGCACGCGGTCCCGTCCACACCAACCGCGACGGCGAAGAACCGGCAAAGCCCCTCCAACGTGAAGCGCCCAAGGTCGGCCGCAACGACCTCTGCCCCTGCGGCAGCGGCAAAAAGTACAAAAAATGCCACGGTACCGCGGTTTAAGCGAAAGACTTACCCTTCGATAGGCCACCCTTCGACACGCTCAGGGTGACGCGGGGGGCCTGTCATCCTGAGGGCCTGTCGGACCTACCATCGTGTGCCGCCAGGGTGCTTGCACGACCGTTTGGGGTTGTTGGAGCAGGTCGCCGTTGAGATCGACGTCGTGGGCTTGCACGTTCACATCGACGCCGTGACCGTTTTCGCTAAGTGTCGTTGCGATTCGCCCGCCTTCGGCGTTCGTTTCGGAAACCGTTACGGTTCCGTTTTGTGCGCGCGTTGCGCTTTCGCCATTACTGAGATCGATGGTTTGACCGTCGGCTAAAGCGGTCGTCGCGCCGTATTGCTCGATCGTCGCGTTGCCGTTTTTGTCGAGACTCACGCGCGTCGCCCCGCCGTCGGTCGAAATGCTCGCGCGCCGATTGTACGTGACGCCATGCGCGTCGGGTTGCGTGACCTGCGTCGAAATTTGAAAGCCGCCGGCAAACGAGTCGGAATCCAGGAGATCCCGATGGCCCTGCATGCTGTCGAACCGCGTGGCTTTAGACGCGCCGGTGCCGGCGGTGCCGTTAAATGCCAGGTGCGGATCGCCGGTCGAACCGGCGCTTGCGTTATCATAAAACGTGTCGCCGGTCGAATGCGTCGGACCGCCGAACGCGCCGCCGATCTTGCTCATGATTTCGTTCATCAGGTTCGCAAGCTGCGACAGGATGGCATTCCATCCGTCGGGTTGTTGCGGCGGAGACCCGGCAAAAGGCGCAGGCCCGAGCGTGCTGACCTTGTCGCCGCGCACTAGCAATCCCGCTACGCCAAACGGTCCGAACGGGCCGCTTGCGAGCCCTGAAAGCGGCGTTCCGGTATCGCCGGACGCCCCTAGTCCAAGGGCGCCTCCAAGTGCGAGATTCTCGGCTTGTCGTTCTACGTTCATACGGTCCTCCGAAGCGTTTCATCACCGTCATCACGCACTGCGTCAGGCGCGGAAAGGGGGTGGAGCGTAGGTGCAGAGAACCCAGGGCGCGCTATGAGCGATTCACAACGTACCAGCATCGCCCGCCTCCACGACCGTTTGTCGACGCTCAAGGAGCGTCTTTGACTACGTCGGCAAATCTCGCACTATAAGCGAACTGGACCGCCGCTCGCGCACCGACACGTTTTGGGACGACGCGCAGGCCGCTCAGCGCACGATGAAAGAGCTGGCGGAACTTCGCGGCGACGTCGATGCGATGGAAGCGATTGCACGGGCACTCGCCGACGCCCGCGAATTGCTTGAGGTCTTTCACGACGATGCAGCCGCTTCCGACGAAGTCGACCTCACGATCGCCGAGGCCGCGCGGCTACTCGACGAGTTGGAAATGGCCGCCAATTTTGACGGCGAGTTCGACAATCACAATGCGATTGTGAGCATCTTCGCGGGCGCCGGTGGGGTCGACGCTGCGGATTGGACGCAAATGCTCGCGCGCATGTATTTGCGCTGGGCCGACATGAAAGGGTTCGCGACACAGGTAGTCGATGAGTCGCCGGCCGAAGAGGCCGGCCTTAAATCGATCACGTTTTTCGTGCGCGGTCGCAACGCGTATGGAATGCTCGAGAGCGAGCGCGGCGTCCATCGCCTGGTGCGTATCTCACCGTTCGATGCCGCGCATCGGCGCCACACCTCGTTCGCGGCGGTGGACATCATTCCGGAAATCGAAGCCGACGAAAAAGTCGACGTCGAGATTCGTCCAGAAGACTTGCGCGTCGAAACCTTCAAGTCGGGCGGCGCCGGCGGTCAATACGTCAACAAGACCGAGTCCGCCGTGCGCGTCATCCACGTACCGACCAACACGATCGTCGCCTCGCAGCAGGAACGATCGCAGGCGCAAAACCGCGACGTTGCGATGGGAATTCTCCGCGCCAAACTCGTGCAGCGCGAGATCGAGATTCGGGACCGCCGGCTCGCAGATCTGCGCGGCGAACGAAGCGCGAACGAGTGGGGCTCGCAAATCCGTTCGTACGTGCTCAACCCATACCAATTGGTGAAGGACCACCGCACCAACGTCGAGACCGGTAATACCGCAGCGGTAATCGACGGTGAAATCGACGCGTTCATCTGGCCATACCTGCAACAGCGGCGGACCCTCGAGCGAGCCGGCGGTTAGTGCGCGACCGCTCGCTGCACGACCCCGTTCCATGGGGCCTGGCGGCGTCATACGCGGTCGTGCTGTTCGCGCTCGGCGTGGTACGCTACGGCGCGCATCGCAATCATGTCGATCTCGGCATTTTCGCGCAGACCGCGGCTAGCGCGTTCGGCTGCTTCTGTAATGCGATCGAAGGCAGTCACTACGCGTTCCATTTTTCTCCGATTCTTTACGTCGCGGGCGCGATTATGCTCGTCTGGAAGTCGCCGCTCGCGCTCGTGGCATTACAAGCCGTGGCGGGAGGGCTGGTTATTCCGCCGATCTACGGCATCGTTGCCCGGCGAGGCCAACGTACGACGGCGCGCTTGATCGCGGTCGTGGTGTTTCTGTACCCGCCGCTGGCCGGGTTGATTTTCAACGATTTTCACGAAAACGGCTTGGCGCCCTCGGCGGTAGCTTGGACGCTCTGGGCCTTCGACGGCGGTCTGACGCCGGCTACGATCGCCGGCGCCGTCATTACGCTCGCAATCAAAGAAGATCAAGCGGTTTTTTTGGCGGTTGCGGGCGCGTTTGGCGCGTGGCGGTTCCGCGGTACGACGCCCGGTCGCGTTGCGGCGGCAATCGGCGTCGTGAGCGCGTTCGTATTCGTGTATTTTTTTACGCACGTGCAACCACACGTCGTGGCGAATTCACATTGGGCGCCCGAACGATTTTATGCATGGACCGCTGCCGACGTGCGGGCGCTGATTCCATCCGGAATCGCCGAACGGCTCGGCTTCATCGCGCTCGCGTTCGCGCCGCTGCTCTTCCTACCGTTTCGGGTCCGCACGATGTGGCTCGCGGCGGCACCGCTGGCCGAAGTACTGCTCTCGCGCATGCCGACGACGTACACGATCGGATCGCATTACGCCGGTGCGTGGATCGGGTACGTGCTCGCCGCTTTTGCGTTCGCGTTCGCGTTCGCGTTTCGCCGCATGCCGGAGACGCGCGTACGCGTGCTGTTGTACTGTTGCATCGCTCTGTGCGTCGTCGAATTCGCGGTCGCCGATCCGTTGCATCCGAAACTAACGCTGCACGGCCGTACGAATGCCGACGTCGCGCTCGACGCGTTCTTGCATACATTGCCCGCTCAAGCCGAGGTTGCAACGCAAGAAGAAGCGTACACCCATCTCGCGGCTATAGATCCACACGCGACGCTCCTCCCCGAATCGAGCGACGCGGTCATCGACTCCTGTTACGTTCTGACCGATGCGGCTTTTCCAACGTCCCCGCGTCTGGTCGAAGCCGGCCCGCTCTTGACTCGGCTCGTATCCGCGGGCTCGTATCGCATCGAACGCCGCGACGGATCCGTCACCCTCTATAAATCGGCAACCTGCCGCTAAGGAGATCGTCGACGGCATCTGCCGCGACAATGGGCCACGCGCCGTGCATCGCCAGGTTGCGATATGGCGCTGCCCAGGGTGCCCAACGCGCGCTCTGCAACGCATAGGCTGGGGTAGGTGCGAAGGCTGCGACGACCGGCGTGCCGACCATGCCGGCGACGTGCAGCGCGCCCGAGTCCGGAGCGACGAGCACCGGGGCCGCGGCGATGGCGGCTTTCCATGGGGCTAGGTTCGAGAAGCGCTCGACGGGCACTCCGGTCGCCGCAGTAAAGCGGTCGGCATACGCACCCTCGGCTGTGGACGCGATGGCCCGCAGGGCGTGACGCAAACCGATTCGGTGCGCGACTTCGGCCACGCTTTCGATCGAAGCACCCAGGCGCTCCCACTTGTCGGTAACCTGCAACGTGATGCGCGAGTCGGGCGCGGTCTCGTCGTCGATTACCAGCTCTCGCAAGACACCAAGATCGCGAGAAGCGTGGGCTTCACTGCCCAAGAGCGAGCGGCCCAGTTTAAAGAGCACGGCGGCTTCGTGGGGTGCGCGCTCGTCCAGACCCGCGGTTCGCCGAACCGTTTGCGTGCATAACGTTCGCACCCATAGCGTTTTGAACGGCTTGCCCCAACCGTTTTCGAAACCTATCCGGACCGGCACCGCCGCGGCGCGGGCAAGCCGGTAGCCTCCGGGGTCCTCGGTCGCTATCAGCGCGTGCGTATACGCAAAAGCCGCTATCGCCTCACCTTCCCGGTCGATTTCCCGGCGGTTCGGGCGCGAGCCGGAGCGCAGCCCGAAGCGCGCGATGTGGACGCGGTCGAACGTGCGATGCGCGAATGCCCCGGCGTTGACGTCACGCAACACGATGCCGATGCGGCAGCCGCGCGCGCGCAAGCCGGCAATGAGCGGCGTCAGGGCAAGCGCGTCGCCCACGGCGTCAAGGCGGACGATTAAGACCGACGGTGAAGTCTCCGGCATGCTGTACCACCGCGTAACGTGCGCGGCCTCTACGTGCGAAGCCTCTCGATGGTAGCGAAGGATTCGATCGTAACGATCGATCGTGCGGACGGTTTTCGCGTGGTGCGCTCGCTGGGGTATGTTTCCGGGACTGGGACGCGCCCGCAGAACATGTTGCGCGCGACGTTCCGCAGTCTCGGCGCGTTCATCGGACTCGCTCCGGTCGAATATCTCACCGATGCCGAGCGCGCGCGCGAAGACGCTCTCGAGGAACTGCGTCGCAAAGCGGGTGATCTCGGCGCCAACGCGGTCTTAGACGTGCAATTTCACGCGACCGAAGAACCCGACGGCTCGACGAAAGTGCTCGCCTTCGGCAACGCCGTCGACCTGGTTCCCGCATGATAACCGAACCCGATCCCACTCCAGAGGCGTTGCAAAAGAGCGTCGCCGGATACCGCCGCATGACCGTCCTTTATGCCCTCATATCTTTGCTTTGGCTGGGGATGGGAATATCCCAACTCGTTCTATCGCGATCCTTTTCGGTTTGGTTTGGATGGGGTCAGATCGCCCTTGGATTGGCATACGCGGTGGTAGCGGCTTCGCAATGGTCGAAAGCACGGGACAGCGCGGGCCGCGCGGAAACGTCAGTCGCGCAATGACGTTGGAGGCGCGAGCGAGTCGCGAACGGACGCTCGCAAAGTGCGCGTCGGTAGCCGCGGCGTGTCGCGCATGTGCTATCGGATTCGAGCGCCGCAACACCGTCTACGGCGAAGGGGACCCGTGCGCGCGGTTGATGCTCGTCGGTGAAGGGCCTGGAGAGACCGAAGATTTGCTGGGGCGGCCGTTTGTCGGCCGTGCGGGCGAGTTACTAGACAAGATGATCGCCTCGATCGGTCTCGCGCGCGAGGACGTGTACATCTGCAATACGGTCAAATGCCGCCCGACGCTGCAGGACGGGGGCAAGGTGCGCAACCGCGCGCCTGAACCGCAAGAGATGGCGAACTGCCGGCATTTTTTGGACGAACAGATCGAGATCATCCGGCCGGACGTCATTCTGGCGTTGGGCGCGCCCGCTGCCAAGTCATTCCGCGGCAAAGACTTCGCAATTACCAAAGGTCGAGGGCAGTGGTACGAGGGGCCGCACGGCATTGCGTTGATGGTCACGTTCCATCCCGCGTATGTGCTGCGCCAAGGTGGCCTAACGCTCACCGAAACCAAGCGCCTGGTCTGGTCGGACCTCAAGGCGGTGCGCGCCCGGCTCGACGAACTCCGGGTGCCGCCCGCCGAAGCCGAAAGCGCGCCCGAAGCCGTACCAGCTCAAGGCTCGCTGTTCGAATAGAGCGGAGCCGGCTGCCAGAAATCCGGAGGTGTGCTATACTGGCCGCCGTGACTCGCGACGCTCAAACTCTCTGGTTTACCGACAAAATTCGCCGGGCGGGGTTCTCCGACGTGGAGGGCTTTGCGTCGCATTTTGCACTTAAACCCTTCCGCCTCAAACAGATATACCGCGCGGCGACCAAGGAACTCGTCGAAGAAATCGACCAGGTTACAACGCTCCCAAAGGAACTGCGCGCACAACTATGCGCGAGCGGTTTTTCGTTTAGCGCCGTCGAGCCCATCGTCATTCAGCGAAGCAACGACAAGCAGACGAGCAAAGGGCTATTCCAATTGGCCGACGGAGCGGAAGTGGAAGCCGTGCTCATGGAGCATTATGGCGACCGCAATACCGTCTGCATTTCCAGTCAAGCCGGCTGTGCGTTCGCGTGCACGTTCTGCTCGACCGGACAGGCGGGGTTTACCCGGCAGCTCGAACCCACCGAAGTCTTCGATCAAGCGCGGTACTTCGCGCGGGAGCTCGCGCAGCGCGGCAAGCGCATCACGAACGTCGTTTTCATGGGAATGGGCGAACCGTTCCATAACTACGACGCGGTTATGGCCGCCGTAGCGCTGCTTAATGATGGACAAGGCTTCGGATTGGGTCATCGACACATCACCATTTCGACCGTAGGGTTAATCGACAAAATCGACCGATTCGCCGACGAAGGGTTGCAGGTCAACCTTGCAATCTCGCTGCACGCACCCGGCGACGCCGTGCGCGACCGCATCATGCCTGTCAACCGGCGCTTCAACATGGGTGCGTTGCTCGCGGCGTGCGAACGTTACATCGCGAAGACCAATCGCAAAGTGTTCTTCGAATACGTGATGCTCGCAGGCGTGAACGACCGGGAAGAAGATGCACGCGAACTCGCGCGGATCATGACCGGACATCTCTACCACGTAAATCTGATCCCGTACAATTCCACTCCCGACGCGGCGTTCACCGGAAGCGCGCACGAAGCAATTTGGCGGTTCGCCGGAATTCTCGACGGAGCGGGCGTCCCAACAACGGTGCGCCAAAACATGGGCCGCGACATCGCCGCCGCCTGCGGCCAATTACGCGCAGAGACGCAACCGAAGGCGCATAAGACGCCCGCAGCATCATTGTCATCCTGAGCTTGTCGAAGGATACCGAACGTAGTCGAGGGCGGCGCCCCCGGGCCGAGGCTTAGATCTCCGGGTACCACCAACCCTCGAAGCGCGCGAAGTAATCCTTCAATGCTGAATCCGTGATGCGTACCTCGCAGGTGTAAGGACTTTCTACGAACCGATCGTCTCCAGGGTAGTGAGGACGCGTGATCGCGAGGCTCGTAAATGAGCGACCGATGTCGTGTGCTACACCCTGCAAGACTTTGTGTCGGGCCATACCACGATTCTTTCTAGGGAGCCACATTGCAGGCCTAGTTTGAAGGCACGCCGCCGGAGCTCGTTCGACTCGTCCGATGACTTGCGGCCAATTGCGCGCAGAGACGCAGCCGAAGGCGCATAAGAACGCAGTGATTTCTGTCATCCTGACATCCTGAGCGTAGGCGCGAAAGC
>DATBTT010000071.1:0-14092 GCA_036559125.1 Vulcanimicrobiaceae bacterium | reverse complement strand
GTCTGCTCGTTCTCGCAAAACAAGGCGCCGCTCCCGACGCAATGCAACTTCGACGGAACCGGATTCGATTTCGCGACCACGTCGTACGGTCACTACGACCCGCGGATAGCGTTTGAATACCGCCCCAATCCAAGTCTCGCGCTGCGCGCGTCGGCCGGCTCGGGCATCGCACCGCCGTACCTGGCTCTCCTGAGTGCGATTCCGGCGCCAATCTCGTTTAGCAAGAATAGCGGGATAGCAACGCAGCGCGTCAACGGCGGAGGGCTCAAACCTGAGACGGCGTTCGGGTGGGACCTCGGGGCGGATTACCGGTTCAAAGATGGCGCGACGACGCTTTCGGGCGACGTGTATCTCACGAATCTGTTCAATCACTTCGTCTCGCAGACGTTCGACAGCGGGGCGACGTGCCCGGCGACCGACCCGGTCACCGGTTCGCCGACCAATTGCCCCGCGAATACGCCGCTGTTTTACACGGCCAACGTGAACCTCAACAACTCCCGCTTCGAAGGTGTCGAGCTTTCGTTGCGCCGTCATCCGGCCATCGGCTTGGGATATACGATTCAAGGCGCGCTGCAGCGCGCGTTCGCCTACAACCTGCCGCCGAATTTTTACTGCAGCGCGCCCAGTCCCACCCCGGGAACGCCGTGCGTGAAGAACACGAATCTTGCGATCATTGCCGGTCAGAATTTCTCGGGAGGCGGCATCGGCGGCGGATTTAACGGGTTCGGCAACCAAAACATTCCGTATTCGCAAGGGTACGGCGAGTTGAGCTACCGCCTTCCGAACGGCGCCTATGCCTTGGTCGGCGAAACGTACTTCGGTCCGAACAATTCGCTGAATCGCCCAGCATTCGGCGTGTTGAACGCGTCGATCAGCTATCCGATCGTCAACGATCTGTCATTGCAGATTTCGGGCGACAACCTCACGAACCAATATCCCGATCTGTTCCCAAACTACGGAGGCGGCCTGTTCATCCCACTAGCCACGGGCCAACTCGCCGCAACCCAAGCCAACGTTTTGGGCCCCCGTCTCATCCGCTTCACCCTAACCAAACAACTCGGCACGCCGTAGACTTCCGTCACCTCACTCGGCGGTTTTGCTGAGTTCTAGGACGACGTTCCATTCGTGCGGCGTTACGGGTTGCACGGAGAGGCGCTGTCCGCGACGCAGGAGCGGCATTCCGACCAGACGCGGTTCGTTGCGCATGCGCGCGAGCGTGACCGGATGCGCTAACGGCTCGACGAAAGCGACGTCGACCATCTGCCACATGGGATTATCGCGCTTACTGCGCGGGTCGTAGTACTCGCCGCCCTTTTCGAACGCCGTAAGATCGGGATGCGCTTCGCGCACGACCTTGCATATGCCGACGGCGGCGGGCTGCGGGATGCTCGAATGATAAAAAAAGCCGAGGTCGCCTACGCGCATTTCGAGCATGTTGTTTCGCGCCTGAAAGCTTCGCACGCCCGACCACGGCGTCGTGCCGTCGGCTCGCAGTTGCTCGAAGCCGAAGGCGTGCGGTTCGCTCTTGAAAAGCCAGTATCGCGACATTGGCTACTCCCACAAGACTTTGCTACGTGCTCTGAGAACGACCCAGCAGTGCACCGTTCGATGTCTTTGGTTGCGTCGCTGACGCTCTTCACCCTGCTCGTCTGGATCGGCGCAGCTCGCGCGCAGGCCGCGAATCCGTGGCTCGTCGTAAGCGACGTGCACTACGATCCGACGGGGAGCGCGCAGGAGCCCTCTCGTTACGGCACCGACACGAATCCGGCATTATTGAACGAAGCGATCGCAGCGATGCGACGCGAAGACCCGAATCCCCCGGTCGTCATTCTGAGCGGGGACCTCTTGGCGCACGCTTTCAAACGCAACACCGCCGGGCCGACGATGGCGGAACTGGCGAGACGCTTCGGGCGCGCGTTTCCGCACGCGCAATTCGTCCTCGCGCTCGGGAACAACGACTCGGATTGCGGCGATTACCGGCTACGTCCGGGAGACTCATTCATGCGCGACGTAGCCGCCGCGTGGGCTCCGTTGGTCGATCGAAACGGAGCGGCCCCCTCGTTTCGCGGCGATTTCGCGCGGCGTGGGTCGTACGTCGCGCGCTTGCCGGTAACCGGTCTACGCGTCGTCGTCGTCGACGACGTTGTGTGGTCGTGGCGCTATCGCGAATGCGGAAATTCCGCAACCAGCCCGAGTGCCGATCAACTGCGCTGGCTGGATCGAACGCTGCGCGACACGCCGCACGGCTTACACAATTGGCTGGTTCTGCACATTCCGCCGGGAGTGGACGTACAATCGACGCGACTCGTCCATGGGGTCACGATCGTACCCTTCCTCACGCCCGGTGCGAACGACCGGCTGACGCGCGCGATTGACGATCCATCGAATCGGGTCGCATTCGTCATCGCGGGGCATTCGCATAAATTCGCCTTTCGTTTCAGCGATGCGACGGTTCCGGCTCGCAACGTTCTCATCTTGCTCGTACCCTCGATCTCGCCGATCTTTCGCAACAATCCATCCTTTCTGACGATGCAGGTGGATGCGAGCGGCAGCGTTCGCGACGTCAAGGAAACGTCGTTCGTGCGCGATACGCCGGTCACCACGTTCGACTCGCGCACCGACTACGGCGTACGGAGCTTCGACGCGCGATCGATGCTCGAGGTCCAGAAAAAAATGGCCGGCGATCCGGCGCTGCAAGCGCGTTTCGAGCGCGCGTACGACGGTGCGGCGCGCAAGCCGGAGGTGCATCCCGCAGACTTTCGCGCGTATTGGTGCGCCGCAACCCAACTCGAGCCCGAAGCTTATCGCGCTTGCGCGGGACACTCCGTCGGCGGCCGTTCGATCGCGCGCATCATCGACGGAGTCGCCGTCGTGCTCGTCGTGTCGGGAATTCTCATCATTCTGCGGCGCCGGTCGCAACGGGGCGGCGTGGGTCCGCGCACCACTCGCTCCACGAACCCGGATAGAGACGCCACCCCGTGAGCCCCGCCCGATCCATCGCGAGCGCGTTGACCGCGGCCGAAACGCCGGAACCGCACTGATGCACGATCCGTTCGGGAGGCACGCCGAGCGCTTCGAATTCTGCGCGTAAGCGTTGCGGCGATTTCAACCGGCCGCGTTCGTCGAAGTTCTCTTTGAAAAAGCGATTGCGTGCCCCCGGGATGTGACCCGCAACCGGATCGACGGTTTCGTTGCGGCCTTCAAAGCGGTCGACGGAACGCGCATCGAGCAGCGTTGCGTCGACCGAGCCCGCGATCTCCGCCACGAATTCGGCGTCGACGTTCATGTCGGGTCGCAGTATCGGCGAAATGTTCCCGCGTTGGACGTGCGCGGGCAGCTGAGAGGTTACCGGGTAGCCGGCGGCCTGCCAAGCGGAAAATCCGCCGTCAAGCACCGCGACGGCATCGTGTCCGATCCACTTTGTCAGAAACCACATCCGGGCGGCAAACATGTCGGCGCCCGCGTCGTAGGCGACAATCTGCGTGTCGTCGTTCACACCCATCGAGGCGAGAAACGCGGCGAATACGCGCGGGTCGGGCAACGGATGCCGTCCGTTGCTTCCGGTTTTTTCACCGGCGAGATCGTCTTCAACCCCCGCAAAAAACGCGCCAGGTACGTGCGCGTTCTGGTATGCAGCGCGCCCCGCGGCAAAGTCCTGGAGCGTATGCCTGCAGTCGACGACGACCCATGCGGGATCGTCCAGATGGCGGGCCAAATCCGCGGGCGATGCGATCGTCGTGAACACGTTAGGACCTGCTAGTGCAGGTTGATCGTCTGCTTGGACTGCGCATCATATCCGAAGGCGTCCTTGAGCGCGGTTTGCAACTCGCCTTTTTGCGCCATCGGCCCGAGGATGTCGGTATCGCCGTAGAACTTGCCGTTGATGAACACTTTGGGCAGCGTGGGCCAGTTCGTCATGTCGGCGAGCGCTTCGCGCTTCTCCATATTTTCGAGAACGTCGATGACTTCGAACGGATAGCCGAAGCCGTTGAAAAACTCGATCGTTTCGAGCGTGAATCCGCAGCGCGGCATGGTCTTGGTGCCTTTGCCGTACACGAGAATCTTGTTGTCGGCGATTTCTTTTGCGATTTGGTCGCGGGTTTGGTCGGACATTATACGTTCTCCGGCAAAAGTGTTTTGAGTTCGACTGCGTGAACGCGGCCGTCTTTGAGCGCGGCTTTGAGCGCTCCGTAAACGAGTTGATGCTGTTCGATCAACGTCTTGCCGGTAAACGACGAAGAGTGTACCGTGACGTTGAAATGATCCATCGTGCCGGTTCGGTCGACGATCTCGACCCGGGCATCGGGCATGTCCGCGCGGATCAGCGCGGTGAGTGACGCGTTATCGATCATATGAAAAGTGTTATGCGTGAAGCCGGGGGACGTCTTCGCGCCGTAGCGATTGTGCTAACCCACGCGCTTCGCGCAAGGTTTCGGGCAAGCGGTCGGAGCCTCGGCTCAACGCCTTCGCGACCCCGGCGGCCAGCACGATTCCGGTAACCGCAACCAGCACCGCCGGCATGCCTTCGGCCCGCAGCGGCCCGATTTCGAGCCGAAACGACCGCGCTACCCGCGCGAGCCCTTTAAGAGAGCGTTTAAAATCCACTCCAACTACTACGCGCCGGGCCCGTAGATGGCCTGGGACGCGGCGGGCGAACTTGCCCTCACCATGCAAGCCGTAATTCTCCACGAAGTCGGCGGACCGGATAAACTGGCCGTCGAGCAAGTTCCCGAGCCGCAACCCGGCGTCGGCGAAGCCGTCGTGCGCGTGCGCGCGGCGGCATTCAACCATCGCGACGTATACATCACGCAGGGATTGTATCCGAACATCGAATTGCCGCGGATTCTCGGCGCCGACGGTGTCGGCGAACTCGACGGTTCGCGCGTCGTCATCGACCCGATGCTCGGCTGGGGAAGCGACCCCAGCGTTTGGGACGCAAAGGCGACGATTCTGGGAATGCCGCGCGACGGGACGTTCGCGCAATACGTTGCGGTTCCGAAACAAAACGTCTATCCGGCGCCGGCACATTTAAGCGACGCGGAGGCCGCGGCGCTGCCGCTTGCGGGGTTGACCGCGTATCGCGCGACTTTCACGCGCGCGAACCTGCAGCCGGGCGAGACCGTTCTCATAACCGGCATCGGCGGCGGCGTGCAAACGTTCGTGCTGCTCTATGCCAAACACATCGGCGCGCGCGCGATCGTAACGTCGAGCAGCGACGAGAAGCTCGCGCGCGCCAAGGCACTCGGCGCGGATATCGCGATCAATTACAAAACCGCGCCGGATTGGCATAAAGCGGCGCGTAAAGCCGCCGGAGCGATCGACGTCGTCATCGACTCCGCCGGCGGCGACGCGTTTGCCAAAGCGCTCGGTATCGTACGGCCCGGAGGACGCGTCGTAACCTACGGCGGCACCACGGGCGATGCGACGATCAAGATGTTTCCGGTGTTTTGGAATCATCTGACGATTTACGGAACGTCGATGGGGAGCCCGCAGGACTTCCGCGGCATGCTCGCGCTATTCGAGGATACGTCGCTGCGGCCGGTCGTCGACGGAATTTTCCCGATGCACGAAGCCGCCGCCGCCGCCAAACGCATGAACGCCGCCGGACAATTCGGAAAAATCATCCTGACTATCGACTGACGAACCCCACATGCTTCGACAAGCTCAGCATGACGGCCGTAGCCAAATTGCCATTAACGCCCGCCGGCTACGCCCCCGGCTACGCGCCCCCCGGCGACGCCCGCCGGCTACGCGCCCCCGGCGACGCCCGCCGGCGACGCCCGCCGGCTACGCCCCCCGGCTACGCCCGCCGGCTACGCCCCCGTCATCCTGAGCTTGTCGAAGGACGTAACGAGAGGAGCGCGTAGCGGCGGAGGGTGTCGAGGCGCAGCATTGCGCCGAGTTCTTGCTCGACGACCTCCGCATCGTCTTTGCCGACAATCGTCGACCACTGGGGATTGAGAATGGCGTTCTCTTGCGCGGTTAATGCGCGCGGCATCGCATCCGATCGCACGCGTCCTTCGTCTTCGAGCGCGAGAAGATAGGCGAGCATTTGGCGTGCTGCGGCCGGCCACAATATCGGATTGGTTTCGCGGTAGATGCGCGTCACGAGTTCGGGAATGGTCTTCGCGCCGTCCTCGAGTGCGGCGATCAACTCGCTCTCGCGATGCCGGCGATGCGCGAGATATTCTGCCAGTTTGCTCTGCGGGTCGGTAACCGGCGGTCCGTGCCCGCCGTAGATCGTGCGCGCGCCGGGGAATTCATCGAGTAGCCGCTGCAACGTGCGTTGGTAGGGACGCATGGCGCCGCCGGGTGGCGCGATGACGACCGTGCCTTCGCCGAGCACGACGTCGCCGGTAAAGAGCGCCGCTTCGCGTGGTTCGAAAAATACGAGGTGATCGAACGTGTGGCCCGGCGCGTCCATGGCGCGCAGCGTCGTGTCGCCCGCGCGCAGTTCTTCGCCGTCGGCGGCGACGCGATCGTGCGGGAACGTTGCACGCGCATGCGCCACGACGACGGCGCCGGTCGCTTCGCGCAACAGGCGCGCGCCGGGTGCGTGGTCCGGATGACCGTGCGTGACGCAAATCAGTGCGATCTTCGCTCCGTAACCGCCGGCCGCACGCACGAGAGCCGTTACGTGCGCGGGAATGGCCGGTCCGGGGTCGATGCAGATCGCCTCACCGTTTCCGGCATCGATGAGATACGAGTTCGTTCCGGTGAGCGTCATCGCCGACGGGTTGGGCGCGCGAACCGTCGCGACGCGCGAGGCTACCACGCGTGTTCGAGTTCTTCGGGCATGGCAAAGCCGCTTTCGGCCGTCGTGTCGGGCATGATGCGCACGATCGTTTTCTCGCGAGCGAATGCGAGCAACGCGTCGGCGTCGTCGAAACGTGCGAGCCGTTCGACGTGCTTGACCGTCGGATACACCATGGCAAACGTTCCGTCGCGCAAGCGTTTGAGCGCCGCTTGCGGAGCGATCCAAATGCCGTCGTGCGTTTCGTATGCGTCGGCGGCGGCCGTTTGGCCGGCCTCAACGCGCGCCACGAAGAAGTGCGCATTGTAACGCCGCGACTCGCTCGGCGGTGTGATCCATTGCGAAAAGAGCGCGAGCGGACGCGCGTCTGCGAAGAGATCGAGTTCGCGCAGTAGCTCCGCAAACGGAAGTTCGCCACTCTGCACGAGCGCGCGCGCTTCGTGCAAACGTACGCGGTGCGCGCGCAAGGCCGCGGAGGAAACGGCGCTACCGTCGCGGTCGCACGCCAACAGTACGCCGGCTTCTTCGTACAGTTCTCGCAGCGCCGCTATGAAGAGCGCGACGCCTTCGCGCTTTGAGGATGCGGCGACGAAGGTGGGAAGTTCGGGCCGCTCGCGCGCACGGAATTCTTTGGCTATCCGGCTCGAGTCCAGTCCGTAGGTTCGCTCGAGCGCGTCGTCGCTCGAGTCCTGGGCTTCGAGCGTTCCGCCGGGAAAGACGTAGACGTCGGGCGCAAACGCGCTCGACGCACTGCGCCGGAGCATGAACACTTCGAACCCGCTCGCGGCCGGTCGAAGGAGCATCACGGTAGCGGCCAAGCGCACGTTAACGGAACCCTGCTTCCCGGTGACTCGTTGATGGATATATGAAATCGCGTTTCGTCGCTCCGTTCGCCGCCGTCCTGTTCTCGCTGGGGGCCGCCTCCGCAGCCTTCGCGAGCGCGCCGCCGGCATCGCCCAGTCCCGCTCCGGCACCTACGGCAGCCCCGAGCGTCCTGCCCTCGATCCCGCCCCAAGGCACCATCGTGAACGACGTGATCAACGCCGTAACCGGCGCGGTGAAGTCCGCCTACGGCTGGGACGGCAATCACGTGCTCGGCAAGGTGACGTACTTCCGCCGTTACGACATGGAGGTCGAACTGCAGCTCAACAAGTTTCGCGACGTCCGGTTGCACCAGGGAACGGTCATCTATCCGCGCGGAGCCACGATTGCCAATGGGCAGACGGTGGACGTGCGCGGCCACGCCGATTCAAACGGCGTCCTCGAGGCGGATCAAATAACGATTAAGAGCCAATAGGGTCCGGCCCATCCAAGCGCTTCGTCCAGTCGTCTACACGACGTACGGAATTATCCGGAGCTTCGTTTGGAAAGGACCTATTAATGAAACATTTGCACAAAATCGGTGCCCTCGCGGCGAGTCTGGCCATGCTCGCGACGGGCGCCGGCGCCGCTCAAACGATGAGCGGTTCCATGCCCAACGTCACCTCGGCGCCGTCGCGCTTCTCGGGCCCGGGTGTCTACACGGGTGCGCCCGCACTGCAAGTCACGCTCTCGATGGTCGAGGCGGGCGGCGGCCCGAGCGACTTCAAAACCACGACGTTGCTCCAAACGCTGGCCGGAAAAGCCTTCAAACCCGAAGTAGCTAAACTCACCAAGCAGTACGGAAGCGACCAGATCGGTCAGTTCCTCAAGACATTCGATTTCGTCGTTGCCGACTCGCTGAAAATCGCCACCGCCGACGGCGTCAAGCTCCCGTCGACCCCGAGCCCCGATCCGAAAAACGGCGAGGCGCTCGCGGGCGCGTTGTGGGCGGCCGGCCAGACCGGGCACGGATTCAACGTCGAAGTCTTGCTCGATCGGGCGGTCTCCCATCCCATCCACGTTCAAGTGATGAAGGACATCGATGCCAAGTACGGCCTGGCGGCCGACGCTCAATATCACGCGATCCTGACGACCGCGATGAAAGACCTCGCCGCCGCGTACCACCTCAACGCCCAAGGCAAAATGGGCTCGATGTAGCCGAAACCCGTCGGCCCTTCGACAGGCTCAGGGTGACGGAGCATTCGACAGGCTCGGGTGACAAAAAAAAGAGGCCACGCACTCGCGTGGTCTCTGTTTTTTTTGGTCTTTCACCGGCAGGCAGGCTCAGCTACCACGCGCCGGCGATCGGTCTGCCCGAGTAACTGTTTCTCGGGATAAGGACCCTTATACCCGGCAACGCACGAGCTACACCAAACGCTCGCTCGCCGGCATCAACGCGCGAGCAATCCCAGACCCAAAATCGGCAAGAGCCAGTTGACGGCGTGCGCGGTCCAGCAATACGGGCAGCTCATGCGCGTGACGAAAAGCAAGCTGTACGCCAAATATGCCGACGTCAATGCCGCAAAGATTGCCGCCGCCTCCGCAATCAGCCAGGCCGCGCTTCCACTCAAGGTCCACGCGGCCGCTGCGAATAGCACGTAGTACGCGATGCCGACGAGCGCGTTCGGCGTCGCACCGAATAACCGGGCCCGTTCGGTCTGCACGACGCTGCGCTCGGTCAGTTTTCCGCGTTCGGCCAAGCGCGTTTTCCGCAACATGAAAACGGAAGCGTAGAGGCCGATGGCGCATAATGCCGTGATGATCAGGCGGAGGCCCATCGGATACTCCCTCGTTCGAGCTGCGGCCGCGGGGTGAACCGGCTCACCAAGCGGCTCTTGGGCGTCGCGATACTGGCGGCCTCGTTTATCTTGGCCGCGCTGGTCATCAAGTATCAGCCGCACGTCGAGCACATCATCCGCAGCATCGGACCCTTTGCCTATCCGATCGCCATCGCGATTTTCGCAGTCGTCGCCGCCGCGCCGTTTTCGATCACCGACGCCCTTGCAGTAATGAATGGCGCCATCTTCGGGCCGCTCTGGGGCTCGGTCATCAACGCAATCGGTTTGGTCCTGGCAGCCCTCCTCGGGTACTGGATCAACCGGCACGCGTCGCATCTGCTCGACTTGGAGAGCGCGATCGCGCGCTTACCGGCCTGGGTCAAACGTTTTCCGGTCGGGTCCCCGGGGTTTTTGTTATCCGTTCGGCTGATCCCGGGGTTTGGGGGAACGGTCGCGACCGCGTCCGCGGCAGCATTTCGCGTGCCGGTGTGGGTGCACGTGTGGACGATGTGCGCGATCGCGATACCGGTCTGCACGCTGCTCGCGATCTTCGGTCACGGGCTTACCGCAATGATCCATCACGCGGAGACGCGCGCGCACCTCTACATGCAGCGGCACAGGCCGCATTTCCATTTTCACCTCCGCCGCGAACGGCACACACCGGGACCACAAAAAACGCAATGAACGTCCAGATGATTACGAACCAGCATGAATTGCTCGCTTTGTGCGAGCGCGTGCGCGCCGCGCCGCGCGTCGGGCTCGATACCGAATTTCACAACGAGCGCAGCTATACGGCGCGGCTCATGCTTCTCCAGCTCGCATTCGAGGACGGTACGGCAATCGTCGATCCGCTGGCCGTGGCCGATCTGCGCCCACTTGCCGAGGCGCTCTGCGAAACCGTCGTCGTCGGCCACGCGTTGACGAGCGATCTCAAAATCTTTGCAGATCGCTTCGGTCTCGTGCCGCCGCGCGTTTTCGATTGTCAGATAGCCGCCGCATTTCTCGGGTACGGCATGGCGATATCGCTGGCTGACCTCGTTCGCGATCTCACCAGCGTGCGGTTGAAAAAATCGCAGACGGTCAGCGACTGGTCGGCGCGCCCGCTCTCGGAGAATCAGATAGAATATCTGATCGACGACGTCGTGCATCTGCTCGACATGCACGACACGCTGGTTGCGCGCCTGCAGAAGAACGGCCGCTACGAGTGGGCGCTCGAAGAGTGCGCGGCGCTCGCCGACGTGAAGAAATACCAGACCGACGAGCGGCGTCTCTACATGCGCATTCCAGGCTCGAATCGCATGAATCGTCGCGAGCTCGGCATCCTGCTCGAGTTGGCGACCCTACGCGATCGGATCGCGCGCGAACGCGACCTTCCACTCAAGTACGTCATGCCCGACGACGTCATCGCGGGGCTGGCGACGCTGCGTCCCAAACGCGTCGAGGATCTCGCGCAACTACGCCGGCTCGATGCCGGAACGCGCCGGACGCTCGGCGCGGCGATGATTGAAGCCGTCGGCCGCGGCGAGGCTCTTTCCGAGGAGCGGCTGCCGCACAAGTCGCCCCGGCCGCTTGGAAACGCGCGCGAAACGCTGGCTTCGCTCATGGGCGTCGTCGCCGGCGAGATCGCGCGCGAACACGAGCTTCCGCCTAGCCTTCTGGTTCCACGCTCGACTCTCGAACGCGTCGCGCGTGAAGTTCCCGCCGATCGGGTGGCTCTCGAAGAGGCGCTGGACTTGACGGCGTGGCGAACGGGCCTGATCGCCGGGCCGCTGTGGCGACTTTTGTCGGGCGAAAGTGCGCTGCGCATCGAAGGCTACGCGGGCGGCGATCCGCGAATTACCGTTCAGTCATGAATAAGCATCCAAACACGTTCGACGCCCTCGATCGGCTGACGGTCGGCGATCGTACCTACACGTATTATCGGCTCGACGCGCTCGAGAAAGCCGGACTCAAGAACGTGCGACGCCTGCCGTATTCGTTGAAGATTCTTTTGGAGAATCTGCTGCGGTTCGAGGACGGCCGTTCGGTGACTAAGGACGATATCGAGGCGTTGGCGCAATGGAACCCGCACGGCAAGGCCGAGCGCGAAATCGCGTACCGTCCCGCGCGCGTGCTGTTGCAAGACTTCACCGGAGTTCCGTGCGTCGTCGATCTCGCCGTGATGCGCGATGCTATGGCGGATATGGGCGGCGATCCCAAAGCGATCAATCCGCTGCAACCGGTAGAACTCGTAATCGATCACTCGGTGCAAGTCGATTACTTCGGCTCGCCCGACGCGTTGCAGAAGAATGCCGACATAGAGTTCGAGCGCAATCGCGAGCGGTACGCGTTTCTAAAATGGGGGCAAGCCGCGCTGCACAATTTCCGCGCGGTGCCGCCGGATACCGGAATCGTCCACCAGGTCAATATCGAGTATCTTTCGCGTGTGATTTTCGGCGCGGAGGGCGCCGGTTTGGCTTTCGATCCTAACGATCCGCAGGCGTATCCGGACACGGTCGTGGGTACCGATTCGCATACGACCATGGCCAACGGTTTGGGCGTGCTAGCGTGGGGCGTCGGCGGCATCGAAGCCGAAGCGGCGATGCTGGGGCAACCCGTCACGATGCTGATACCCGAAGTGATCGGTTTCCGCATCGACGGGCAGTTACGCGAGGGCGTTACCGCAACCGATCTCGTGCTGACCGTTACCGAGATGCTGCGCAAGAAGGGCGTCGTTGGGAAATTCGTTGAGTTTTACGGCAAAGGTCTGAGCAATCTCAGCGTTGCCGACCGCGTGACGATGGGAAACATGTCGCCGGAGTACGGTTCCACCTGCGCGATCTTTCCGATCGACGCGCAGACGCTTGCGTATTTGCGCCTTACCGGACGAAGCGCCGCACACGTCGCGCTCGTCGAAAGCTACGCAAAGGCCCAAGGCATGTTCCGCGCCGACGACGCGGCCGACCCGCTCTTCAGCGATACGCTCGCGCTCGATCTTTCAACTGTCGAACCCAATCTCGCGGGTCCGCGGCGCCCGCAGGACCGCGTCGCATTGCACGACGTCAAACGCTCGTTTTCGAAGGCGCTCGAAGAGTGGGTGGAAGCGCGCGATGCGAAACCCGGCAGTTCCGTTTCGAATTTCGAGAACGAAGGCGGCGGCGGCACGGCCCTAGCCACGCATACGAAGACCGAAGTCTCCGACGGCGCGGTGGTCATCGCGGCGATTACGAGTTGCACGAATACCAGCAATCCGTCGGTACTGGTGGGCGCAGGGTTGCTCGCGCGTAACGCCTTGCAACGCGGGTTGAAGACGAAACCGTGGGTGAAAACCTCGCTCGCGCCCGGGTCGAAAGTCGTTACCGACTATCTCGCGAAATCGGGATTGACGCAGTACCTCGACCGGCTCGGTTTCAACATCGTGGGATATGGCTGCACGACGTGCATCGGCAACAGCGGCCCGCTACCTCCGGACGTAGCCGAATCGGTCGCCGACCACGATCTCATCGTCGCAGCGGTGCTCTCCGGCAATCGTAACTTCGAAGGTCGCATCCACCCGCAGGTGCGCGCGAACTATTTGGCGTCGCCACCGTTGGTCGTCGCGTACGCGCTGGCGGGGCGCATGGACGTCGATCTAACGACGGAACCGCTCGGCCACGACGCCGACGGCAACCCGGTATTCCTCAAGGACATTTGGCCAAAAAACAGCGAGATATCCGAAGTCATGGCTTCGGCCATCAACCACGAGATGTTTGAGAAGAACTACGGCGACGTATTCCGCGGCGACGAGAACTGGGCGAAGCTCGACGTACCGTCCGGCGAACGCTTCGCGTGGGATCCGGATTCGCAATACGTCAAGAAGCCGCCATATTTTGACGATATGCCGGCCGAGCCCGCGCCGATCGACAACATCAACGGCGCGCGCGCTCTCGCGGTGTTGGGCGATTCCGTGACGACCGATCACATTTCACCCGCGGGCAACATCGCCAAATCGAGCCCGGCCGCAAAATATCTCATGGAACACGGCGTGCAACCCGCGGACTTCAACTCCTACGGGGCGCGGCGCGGCAACCACGAAGTGATGATGCGCGGCACCTTCGCGAACGTTCGTTTGCGCAACGCGCTGGTTCCCGGCGTCGAAGGCGGGTACACGCGCTACTTGCGAACCGGCGAGCAGATGTCGATCTTCGATGCGGCCATGCGTTACAAGGCGGACGGAACCTCGCTCGTCGTTCTAGCGGGCAAGGAATACGGTTCGGGCAGTTCGCGCGACTGGGCCGCCAAGGGCTCGCACCTCTTGGGCATCAAGGCGGTGATCGCCGAATCGTTCGAGCGCATTCATCGCAGCAATCTCATCGGCATGGGAGTGCTGCCCCTCGAGTTCATCGACGGTGCGGATCGCTCGACGTATGCGCTGACCGGCGAAGAAACCTTCGACATCACCGGGCTCGAAAACGGAATCACTCCGCGCATGCATTTAACCGTCAACGCCTCCGACGACGAACGCAAAACGCTGAAATTCAAGGTGCTTCTACGCATCGACACGCCCGACGAGGCGGAGTACTATCGCCACGGCGGGATATTGCAGTACGTGTTGCGCCAACTCAAGGCAAACCAAGCGTCCAGCTAGCGTTTACGGCGCTCCCAAAAGGGAACACCCATTGGCATGCCGGGCTTGTCGAAGTTGGTAATGCGAACGTCCGTCGCCGCTGCCGCCGCTATT
>DATBTT010000070.1:0-10019 GCA_036559125.1 Vulcanimicrobiaceae bacterium | reverse complement strand
ATATGATCCTGCGAGGATTGATACCCTTGAAAATAGGTCCGCACGCGATTTCCGAACGGTAGCACGCCGAGAATGCGCCGCGGCGACAATAACTGCTGCGCTTTGGGATCGAGCTTCTCGCAGGTGTTGCGGAGGTCGATGAGCCCTTTCGATATTTTCGAATCTTGGCCGCCGGCGCTGCGCTTCATGGCGTTGACGGGACGCTGCAGCAGGCGGCTGGAAACGGCGGCCGAGGCTTCGACCTCACGATCTCCCATGTGAAGGATCGCATCTACCCGCGTTTTGAAATCGTCGCTGTCTACGGGAGCCGACGTAACGTCTGCGACGAACGCCCTGACCTGCTCGTCGAGTCGGGCCTCGTCCGCGGGCGCGATCTTGACGAGGCCGCCGCCTACGATCTGGCTTGGCTCGACTACCGGAACCGGTTCGGGTGCGGTAAGCGTGAGCGCCGGAACATTCTCATTCATTACGTCGAACATCCGACAGAGATTCAGCGGAACCTCCAATGGCCGGCGGGTTTTATGCGTTTACGTGATAATTACGCGCGATTCGTACCGTTCGGCGCCGTGGAAGAACGGCCGGGGAACGACCTTCGAAATCGTTGATTCAGGTGACGTCGCGCCGCACTGGCGCCTGTCGCTGGCGATGATCTCCGGCGAGGGAGTATTTTCCGATTTTTCCGGATACGACCGCACGATCGTCAAGCTCGCGGGCGGCGGACTCACGATCGCCTTCGACGGTGGTGGCTCCGAAAAACTTTGCGTCTTGACGCCAAGATCGTTCGCGGGCGAGCGCCGCGTGAAATATTGCGTGACGGACGGACCGGTGCAAGCAATCAACGTCATGACGTTACGCGGTTCGTACGTGCATACCGTGCAGGTCGTTCCCGGCGCGCCGATCCCGCCCGCAGCACGTGAACGCAGCCAGACGTTCCTGTATGTGCTCGAGGGTCGCAACGCGGGCGATACGCTGCGCCTGCACGGGGTGTCCACTTCGCGTAACCTGCCTTCCGGCATCTATGTGGTCATTCGGTCGCTGACGGCGTAGGGGACGACAAGACTGTTTGCAGACGAAAGGCAGCGCGGCCCGTGTTGCGTGCCGCGCTGCCCTTGCGAACCCCCGCTACGGCTTAGATCTTTATCGATGCGGTGAAGAAGATCTGAACCGGGTTTGATTGCCCGCCGGTGATTCCTTGGAACACGTTTCCAAAGACGGGTCCGTAGGGATACGCCGCCGCCGGCTGGATCGCATTACCCGGGTTGTAGAAGTTGCCCGCGTACGGAAGCGCCGGTTCGTTGTAGAAGCACGCCGCGCCGCCGATGCGCCATGGCGCTGCCGTGCCGCCGAAGCACCGGCTGAGGAGATTGACGCCGGTAACCGCGAAGGTGACGTTCTTCGAGAGGTCATAGGTGATTTGAAGATTTCCTACGATCTGATTGGGCTGAGTAAAGGCTCCCAACCCGTCGAATTGTTTGGTGAATGGATTAGGAATCGTCAGCGAACCGTTCGGCGTCGCACACGTTTGCGCGTCGTACGCGGGGGCGTTCGCGAATCCGGCCGGCGGACCGTACGGATATCGCGGATCGTTTGCGGCAGTGCCGGGTAATGCGCCGCAGTTCAGCGGATCGATGCCCGGGGTCTGTATTGGGCTGCCGTACTTTCCGCCGCCCGTGTATTGGAAGCTGGGCGTAATCGCCCAGCGATCGCGCTTGTAGTTCAGGACCAGTGCGATCACGTGCGGGACGATGTAGCTTCCCGCAACGCCGGTTCCGACAGACGCCGTGGGGAACTGATCGAAGGGCGCGTACGACGCTTTGGGATCCAAGAGCGATTGCGCGGGTGCGTTCCAATAGGGATTCGCTATCGTGCCTGCGACCGAACATGCGGGGTCGGCCACACCCGCCGCGTAACACGGGGCGGCAGGTTGGCCGTTGGTAGTTTGTCCGCAGCCGCCGGTATTTTGCTTACCGGAACACGCGCTCGTGTAGGCATTGTATTGCAGGATCGAATTATTGATGCCCGACACGACGGTTGCTCCGCCGTTGAGAGAATCGTAGCGCGTCGTTGCGTGGGTGTATGTATAGCTGAGTTGCGCTGCGAGTCCGTTTCTGGCAAAGTCGCCCGCGTTGAATTGGAACTCGAGGCCGTACGCGGTTTCGTTGCCGACGTTCACGCCGGAAACGAAATTGGTTTTCGCGTCGAGCAAGACGGTCGCCAATTCGGCTTGCGTCTTGCGCAAGTACGGCGTCATCTTCCATGAGAGGCTCGTTCCCTTGATCGCATGTTCCCACGAGAAGTCCGTATTGTAAGAAATCTCCGGAAACACTTGATGACTGGGCTGGTGAAAACCGAAGGCGTAGAAGCCGGACGCGTTCGAGTTGCCCGGATCCGCCGAGACGATGTTCTCCTCAGAGCGATTGTATTGCTGGTATGCCGAATCTGCAGGCTGGACGTATCGTCCGTATGAGAATCGCAACACGTTTTCGGGATTGACCGTGAAGGTCGCTCCGAGGCGAGGCTGCCATTCGTGATAATCGTTGATCGGCTGGCTCTTTGCTGAAAATGCTACTTGGGCGGATCCGGCTGGGCACGCCGTTGGGAGGCCCGTAATCGGATCGGTCGGCGCGGCGAACACGCCGAGCGTCTGACTGAAGCAATTCCACGCGTTAAACGAGTTTACCCAAAGAGCGCGGGCGAGGCCGCCGGTAGTGTCGGCTAAATCGTAGCGGAAGTCGTTGTAGCGCAAACCGAGATTGACGAGTAACCGGCTGTCGGGACGCCACGTATCTTGAAACGAGGCTTGCGTGAATTTTGGCGTCACGGTGTTGAACGAGCCGACGTTTCCGCTTTCCGCTACGAAGTATTCGCAGGGACCCGCACCGCAGGTCATGCCGGAAGCGGCTGCTATGGTGGGGTCTCCGGCTCCAGGTTGCAGCGGACCGCCGTTAACGCCTTGGAGATAGTATCCCGACGGCGTGCCGCTGCAGGCCACGGCTGCCGGAGCACCGGCGCTTGCGTTGTAACAGATACCGTTTGTCGGATGGGTAGAGTCGACGAGAACGGCTGCCAGACCGTTACCAAACGGTGGCGCGCCCGCGTAAAAGAAGTTGTTGTCGCGAACCGTGCTCGCCACCGTATAGCTGCCGGCGAGATTGATGAGATGCGTGGGCGATATCTGGTCGGCGAACGTTCCGGAGAAGCCGCGGGTGTGCGTGATGAGTTCGTAATCGGTGGAATCCGGCCCGACCAAACTGGAGACCAAGCTCACCGGTCCGTAATCGAGGCGATCGGAGTACGACGTGTATCCATACGCGCGGAAATACGCTGAAGCTCCGATATTCTTTTGGTACTGCAGTTTTACGATTGCTTGGTCGTAGTGCTCCCCGTCCCGCGCGAGCGGGTCGATCGTCGCCGAAGCGGCGCGTTGACCCGGCGAGCCGGGGAAGAAGTAGTTGGAAACCGCGGACGCGTTCGCGCTGGTTAAAGCGGTCCCGGTAGAGCCGGTGTAAACCTGCGAATCGATGTACGACGGTTTGTTGGGACCGATCAGGGTGCAGTCTTGAACCGTCGTGCCACACGGCTGATAGAGCGTACCGTTGCGACTGGCCGTTCCGTTAGCGATATCTGTTTGCGATTGAGCCCAGTCAACGAATGCCGTGTTACTTGGATTGTTGACTAGCGAAACGTCGTAGAGTAGTTGCACGTCGTCCTTGCCGCTGTCGTGTTTGTGCGGAATGCCGAAGTGCAGATTGACGACGTTTTCTCGGTCGATCGCTTGGCTCGCGAAACCGAACGTAAACGGCCCGATAGCGTATCCGTTTGGTCCGAGCGGAAAAGCTCCGAACAAGCCGGCGTTGTTGCTATAGCAACCGGCCGAGGCTTGAAGCGATCCGCAGTTCGCGGCGATGATGTTGTAGGGCGCACCGTAAATTGGAGCTAGACTCGCACCCTCGTCTTGTCCGGCATAGCGGAAGTGCTGGTTATATCCGGCAATGCCGACATAGTAGGAAAAATTGCGGTTGGGCGATGCACCGCCGGTCTCGAAGCTGAGTTTGTGGTAATAATCCGGCGCGCCGATTCCGGCGTCGACCTCGCCGAACCCCGGAGACGTTCCGGTCCGAATGACTTGGTTGACGAACCCCGATAAACCGGAACTCTCGGCGTTCGCGGGGGCCGCTCCAGTGTATACTTGCAATTCTTGCTGTCCGAGCGAAGAAAGATTCGTCGTCGGATATTGATCGAATGCTCGTTGCACGGGTACGCCGTCGAATTCGTATCCAACTTGCGTGTAATCCCCACCGCGGATGTAAATGGTCTGCCCCCATCCGCTTTGCCCCTGGGGAACGAACGTCCCCGGGACCGATGCGATTGCCGAGTAGGCGTTGTTGAGTCCACCTCCGCCGCCAAGCGCGGCAGCCGCACGTTGCTGTGTTGCGGATACCGAATAAACGTCAGCCGTGGTGCCGGGCTTGACAAGGTTGGCGGAGGACTTTGAAACCACGTGCGCGATTTCTTTGAGCGTTTTCTGACCGGTTAAGGAAAGCGTCTGCGTTTGGTCCGCGAAGACGCTGACGCCCGCTTGGGAAGCGGGTTCGTATCCTTGTTTTTCTCCCGTTACCGTATACGTGTCGGGTGCTAAAGAGACGAACGAGAAATGCCCCGTCGAATCGGTTTTCGTTGCGAGCGACTGTGACGGGCTGGTTACGCTGATCGTTGCATCAGCGATGGGTGTAGTGGTTCCGGCTTCAACGAACGTGCCGCTAAGCGAACCAGTGGTGCCGGCCAGTGCCCATGTTTCCTGGGACAGCATCGCGAGTAGCAGAACGGCGACGAACGTATGCCGGCGAAACATTCCGAACATACTGCCTCTCCTTTTATGACGTCGCGCAGAATGCCGACGCCCAGCCTGCTACCCTGGAGGAAGCCAGCGCTCCTCGCTGCAGCATCGCTCCAAAGTGTCCTCGTTATGCCGCCCTGCTGACTGGGACATAAGACCCATGCTTTCGTTGGAAAGCGAGGGGGCTAGAGGGCCGGTAGCGTTCCCGCAAAACACGAACGGGATGCAGTCGGATCAGACATGGGCTCAAGCAGTCGAGACGCTTGCGATAATCGTTTGGACCGCTAAACCCGACGGCAGCGTAGAATACGTGAACCGGCGCTGGATCGAATCGACCGGCCTGAGTGCCGCCGAGATCGCCGACGCGCTGTGGATTCGCATCCTTCATCCCGACGATGTCACGCCTGCCATGACGACCTACGAACGCGCGATCGCGCAAGAGACTCCGTTCGGCGTCGACGTACGCGTACGAATGGGCGACGGCACCTATCGCTGGATGCGCGTTCAGTCCGAACCAATGCGCGAGGCTGGCGGCGCGATAGTGCGCTGGCTCGGCGTCATGATTGACGTCGACGAAGCGCATCGCGCACAAGAACGGTTCCGGGTTCTGAGCGAAGCCATTCCCGTGATCGTGTGGAGCAGCGATCCCGACGGCTGGGTCGACTGGTACAACGGGCGGTGGTATGCCTACACCGGCCAAACGCCCGAGGAGGCGCGCGGTTGGGGATGGCAGGCGGCTCATCACCCGGACGACTTCACTGAAGTGATGCGGCGCTGGCCGCAATCTATTGAAACCGGCGAGCCGTTCGAGATGGAATTCCGTCTGCGCCGCCATGACGGTCTCTTTCATTGGTTTTTAACGCGTATCGAACCGCTTCGCGACGAAAGGGGAACGGTCGTTCGCTGGTACGGGAGCAACATCGATATCGACGCGCAGAAGACCGCGTTGGAACGCAGTAAACGCATCGCGGAGACGCTGCAAGACGTATTTCTTCCGAAGGATCTTCCCCAATATGGCGACATGCGCATCGATGCCGCTTACATTGCCGCCGAGCGGGACGCTCTAGTCGGTGGCGATTGGTACGACGCGTTCGAGCTGCCGGACGGGCGGCTCGCCTTTTCAATGGGCGATGTTGCCGGGCATGGTCTCGACGCCTCGGTGCTCGTCGGACGCCTTCGCCAAGCGATTTACACCCTTGCATTCAAAGGTGAGGATCCGGCGCAAATATTAAGCGATACCAACCACATCCTGCATCATCAGAATCCGGAGACGTTCGTCACCGCTATCGTCGGTTTCGTGAATACGGCTCACGACTGCGTAATCTATGCGAATGCGGGTCATCCACCGCCGTTGGTTGCCAACGAACGGGAGGCAACGGCACGCATACTGCCCACAGGAGATCCGCCGCTCGGGGTCTCGGCTCAGACGCATTATTCGAATGCGGAGCTTACCATATTGCCCGAGTCGCTGGTGCTGCTGTATACCGACGGCATGACCGAATTTTCGCGTGCCATCGAGGTAGTTGAGGAGAAGCTCAAAGCGGCGGCGGCATTGGTAGTTCGCGATAGATCGGTCGTGCATCCCGCGCGCGCAATACAGGATCTGGTACTGGATCAAAGCGCGACCACGGACGATGCCGCGCTATTGGTGCTACACTTTTCTACGTTCGCGGCGGGGATGCCGGCGCGCAACGACGCTCCCAAGGAGCGCAGTTGGCGCTTTCATTCAAGCGATGCGTACTCCGCGCACGCCTCGCGGCGCGAAGTCATGTCATACCTTCGCCGCTTCTGTACTGAAGCGGCCGACGTGTTTACGACCGAACTTATCGCAGGCGAGCTACTCGCGAATACCGTGGAGCACGCCCCCGGCTTGGTGGAGATTCAAATAACGTGGCAAGGCGATCGGCCGGTGATGACCGTGCGCGATTCCGGCCCCGGCATGCATCGCATCCGTCACGAATTACCCGAAGATCCGCTCGACGAGAACGGGCGCGGCTTGTTTCTGGTCAAGCGCCTCGCCGACGATTGTCGCGTGAAGGCGTCACCCGGATTCGGTACCGAGGTTCGTGTTACATTGCCGCTTCGGAAGAACGCAGCGAATCCGGCGGGTACGCCAGATAGTACTCTTTAGCGCGCGCGAGGATTTTCCGCGCGTCGCCGGGCAGGCTCTTGCGAAGGACGAGCACGAGCGCCTCGGTTTGCGGTAGTCGCGACCATCCGCGCCGCGAAAAGGTCGCAGCTTCGCGCATCACGTCTTCGCTCGCGCTCCCAAGTACGTCGCGCATCGCCAGCTCAAGTGCGGCGGACAATCCGGTCGACGTTCCGCTCGGAAGCAAATGGCTGTGCGCGCGGAAGAGTGCATCCAGCAAACCCAATTCAAGGTCCGAACTCAAGAGATCGATTTCGTACGCGCAAAATAAGGTGAAGGCATTTTCGGAGAGCAGCCGGTGCCACAGCTGTTCCAAGCGGATTGCGGCCGGATAGTGACCACGATCCCACAATAAACCGACCATCTCGCCATAGGCTCGCGGGCCCGGTGAGGAAACCGTCGCGGCCCGAATCAAGGTACCGATGACGGAATCGAAGCGGGCGGCGTCGGGTTGGCCGCCCACCATAAAACGATCGAGGGTTTGTTCGGCGTCGAAAAGTTGCAAAATCCCATCGGCGACCAAGCCCTCGGTATCGTGTCCTGCTGCATCCAAGCCCGTCTTGAACGCTTCGAGGTGGGCCGGACGCGCTATGACGACGGCGCCTTCGCCGCGCTGAAACCCGCTCGAGAGGTAGCGACTCACATTAACCGCAAGCGCCTGCTCGTCGAGTCCGTAAAATTGCACGGCGTGATCGCTAGGACGGAGAGCGTCGAGGCTCTCTTGGCAGACCGACATCCTTGGAGTATAGCACGAGCCGCGCCTGAAGCCACTCGCGAAGGCGCGCTCTACAAGGATCTTGACCGCGCGATCGAGTCGGCGACCGTCCAGGCCGCTCCAATCATCGCAAGGTTGACCGCATTACCGGCCCATGTCATATGTCCGTGGGGATTGGCCAAGAGTGACGGCGCCCACACGACCGCGCCAAAAACGACAAGCATTAGCGTGAGCAATCTTGACGCCAGAAGGTCTAGAACTCCCGAGAGTATTGCGGCGCCCGCGAGTACGAAACAAATGCCGGTCGCAACCGCCCAGAAGTGTTGTCCCGGGGGAATCCACGCCGGAACCATGGCTGCCGTTTGCGGAACGGCGGTAAAGTGCTCTATCCCAAAAGAAATCGCGCAGATTCCAAATGCCAAGCGCGCGATATAGGTGGTTCTGAGCGCCCATGCCCAATCGCGTGGCGCGCAAGAAGCGTAAACGATCACCGCTGCGGGCACCAGGGCAAACTCCTGGAAGAATCCGCCCCACGTTCCGTAGATGCCCGGATATCCCACCACGCGCGGTACCCAAAATAACGCGAAGATGAGATTGAGAATGATCAGCACAACCGCACCGGCCCGGGTGGTGCGACGCCATTGAATCGCTACGCCGGACGCGAGCAAACCGACAGCGGCAATGTACGCAAGCGCTTCGCGGTGAGGAACGTTTCCGAAAGCCTGGATTGGCTGCCAAACGGTTGCGAAATCACCCCAGACTAAGCCGATAATTCCAAGCGCGACAGCGGCTAATCCATATACGTGGCTACCAAGATTGGATACGGTCCTGCTGTTTAACATTGGCGTGTTCAATTATATTCCGCCGGCCAATCTCCCTACGGCCCGCTCTTCATCGAAGTCACGGCGCCCCTGCCGGCGATCTCGTACGCACAAACGTTGCGTAAACGGCTGCTCCGACGATTGCTACCAGGACGGCATAAATCGAGTCGCGCGGGTAGATCGCAATCTCCGACACGACCACGCCAATGACCGCCGCAATGAGTATCAGCGTCGTCCAAGGATGGCCGGGGACGCGAATCCGCGGCTGTGGTAGCGCTGCGTCGCGGCGTCTGAACGCGAACAGTGCGCAAGCCGCGAGCGCGATGAAGCACCAAATCGGCAGCGTGACCCAGTTGATGATCTGTGCGAATGTTCCGCTTGCGGCAAGCACGGCGGCCATTGCGCCGTGCAACAGGATTGCGATTACTGGAACGTGCGTGCGCGGGTGCACCCAGGCGACCTGGCGGAACAGCATGCCGTCCTGCGCCAATTGGAAATATACGCGCGGAGCTAGGAGAATCGACGTACTCATGTAGCCAAGCGTCGATATTCCTATGGCAACGGCGATCATGCGCGAACCGACCGGGCCGAATGCGGCGCTCATGACGTCGGCGGCGGGCGTCGTCGACGCTGCCAGACCGGCCGCACCCAGCACTCGCAGACACCCAACATTTACAAGCAGATAGATCGCAACAACGATGCCGACGCCGATCAGCAAGCCTCGAGGAACGATTCGCGCGGGATTGCGGACTTCGCCAGTCACGTACGCCGCAGATTGGAAGCCGACGTAGGCAAAAAGCACCGGCAGCATGGCTACGCCTAAAGCCCCAAGCAATTGTAGCGGCGATTGGAACGCGTCAAGCCGGGCTTGAGCGGGCAACGCGTGCGCCGCAAACCCCGCAAAGATCAATGCGGCGACGGCTCCTAATTTCAAGACGACGAGAATATTCTGCCAAACGGCGCCTTGCCGGACACCCAAAACATTGATGAGCGTTACGCATGCGAGCGTTATGACCGCCACGACTCGCGAATCGGCGTTAATGCCCAAGGCGGGTACGACATACCCTGCGAAGAGCGCGGCCGACGCTGCAGTCGCTCCGCTAAACATAACCCAAAAGTCCATCCAGACGAAAATAAAGCCGATTCCCGGACCGAAGGCATCGCGCAAATAGGCGTAGAGCCCGCCGTTCTCCGGCCGGCGCGACGCGAGCTCGGCGAAGACAAACGCCCCGATTAATGCAAGTACGCCGCCGACGATCCAACACAGCATTATCAATGCTGGAGAATGCGCGCGTTGCGCAACGACCGCGGGATTACGAAAAATCCCCGACCCAATAATCGAGCCGATCGTAATCAGTACGAAGTCGGCGATGCCGAGGCGGCGCCTAAGCCCCGGCGTACTGTGCGCCACTATAAATGGACCGCCGAACGGCGGTCGCCACCTGCCATAGGCGCGGTCTTCAGTTGCGCGTTGCTCGCTCCTGCTCGCAGGAGCTC
>DATBTT010000069.1:0-41523 GCA_036559125.1 Vulcanimicrobiaceae bacterium | reverse complement strand
CTGCGTTTGGGACCCCCGTGGTCGATACATCTGTGGGGACACACGATCCCGTCGCCGTTTTTTCCGGGCGTGTTAATGCCCGCGGTGCTCTTCGTCTTTTTATTTGCGTACCCGTTCATCGAGCGCGCGGTCACGGGGGATTCCGCGGTCCATCACCTTTTGGAGAAGCCGCGCGACAATCCGGCGCGCACGGGCGTCGGCGTTGCCGTCTTCCTGTTCGCGTTGGGGTTGACACTGGCCGGAAGCGGCGACGTCCAGGCGCGCTACCTGCACGAGTCGATCACCGCGATCACCACGTTCTATCGCGGGTTCTGCATCCTGGCGCCGATTTTGGGATTTCTTCTTGGCTTCGCGATCGCGTCGGAACTGCGGCGGCGGCACGGCGTCCATGAAGCCACGCGGGTGCGGTTGCGCCGTAACGAACAGGGCGGGTTCGACGAAGAACCCATAGCGTGATCGCCGCCATCCTGGGGCTCGCTACGATCGTTGCGTACGCATGTGCGGTGCGCGCGTACGATCGCCGTTATCCGCAGCGGCGGTATTCGGCATTGCGTCTGGGGTCCTTCACGATCGGTGTTGCGTTGATGACGGCGTGCGTGCTGCCGCCATTTGACGCATTAGCGGACCTGTCGTTCGCAGCTCACATGACGCAGCACCTGATCCTGACGCTAATCGGGCCGCCTCTCGTGCTGTTGGGCGCGCCGCTGCTGCTTGTCGTTGCGTTGCCCGCGCCGGACATTGGGAAAGCCGTAGCCCGGGTCGTGCGCCATCCGATCGTGCTCGCGTTAAGCTCGCCGGTTCCGGCACTGTTACTTTTTACCGCGACGTTGTGGACCGTGCATTTCTCGCCGCTATACGATCTTGCATTGCGCAATGAAGCCGTGCACGCCGGCGAGCACGCGCTCTTGGTGGTCGTTGCGTTCCTTTTTTGGTTGCCGGTCGTACAGGTGGGATACGCGCCGCGACCGGTTGCGTTCCCCGCGCGCATGCTCTATCTGTTTCTGGCGATTCCGCAGGGCGCATTTCTCGGGCTGACGATCTTTTCGTCCCGATACGTCCTCTACGCGCACTACGCGATCGGTAGGTCGCCGGCGGCGGCGCTTGCCGATCAGCAGAATGCCGGAGCGGTGATGTGGATCGGCGGCGGGGCGATAGTGTTCGTCGCCTTCATGATCACCGCGGCGGTTTGGGCGGCGCACGAACGTGTCGAAGGCGGCGAACCCTACCCGGCTCGAAACTCGGGATGATGAACGCATTTGCCGGAACACTCGCGCCGATAACCCTGCGCGGGTCGATCGTGACGCTCGAACCGTTGCGCCCGGAGCACCGCGACGGGCTGGTCGAAGCCGTTCGCGACGGTGAACTCTGGAAATTGTGGTACACGTCGGTGCCGGCTCCGGAGGGGATGCGCGCGGAGATCGAACGACGGCTGGCGCTTGCGACCGCGGGGACGATGCTGCCGTTTACCGTGAGCGCCGGCGGTGCGATTGCCGGCATGACGACGTACATGAACGTCGAGCGCGACGTGCGGCGGCTCGAAATCGGTTCGACGTGGTATCGCGCCTCCGTGCAGCGCACGCTGCTCAACACCGAGGCGAAACTGTTGCTGTTGCAGCACGCATTCGAGACGCTCGATTGCATCGCGGTCGAATTCCGAACGTCGTCGTTCAACCGTCCGAGCCGCCGCGCGATCGAGCGACTCGGTGCGAAGCTCGACGGCATCTTGCGCAGCCGCGCTCTGCACGCCAACGGCACACTCCGTGACACGTGCGTCTACAGCATCATCGCCTCAGAATGGCCGGCTGTGAAGGCGCATCTGCTCTATCAATTCGAACGCTTCGGGAGATCGCGATGACCCGGCGATACCTCGACGACCGGTGACTCAGACGTTCGGTTTGACGTACAGCATGCGGTCGGCATAGTCGAAATAGAGCAAATAGTCGAGAAGGGCATTGCGGCCGATAATGGCGTCGTAGTCGGTAATGTCAAAAGTAGAAGCCGACGGTACCACGACGTTCGCAGTACGGAACATGATGTCGCCGAAGGCCAGATTCGTTACATCTCGCACCTGCGCGTTCATCGAGCCGCCGACGGTGCCGATGCTGAACTGTGACGATGAAATCGGTGCGAAAGGCAATTTATCGACGTAGTTCTTGTACGCCAGAATTCCAAATGCGCCCGTATCCACCAGAAACGAGCCCGCCACTCCTTCGATAGAGCCTGCCGCGCGGGGAACGCCGTCGTCAAGCTGAATTGGTACCGGATGCAGCCCGAGCTTCGCGGGATCGAAGGCACTCTGCGGATAGACTTTTACGGTTTGTTTTTTGAAGTCGATTTCGGTAATCGCGCTCGCGAGCAAGTCATAGCCCATCAATCCGACGACTCGTGCTCCGTCGAATTGTTGGTCGTAGGGAGATGTTGAATAGACGACGTCACGCAGTTGCAACGGGCCCAGCGTCATCTGGGCGATGCGCACGAGACCTATGTCTACGTCACCGCCACCGATCGTCGTGCTTTCGCGCCCGAACGGCGTCAGGCCGAGCTGGTGCGCGACGCCGGGATCGATGATGAGACCCGAGGCACCGCTATCGAGCAGAAAATCAAGACCCCGGCCGTTAACGTTCGCGCGTATGACGATGCCTTGGGGCGTAAAACGAACCGGCAATTCAATGGGACCATTCCCGCTCAGAGCAAAAAGCGCGCGCGACGGGGGAATCGTCAGTGAAACCGAAGCGGAGGTTTTTTCGAACGACACCGTCCGCGTCAGCCGGTCATTCTGCGGCCGCCCATCATACGAGTGCAGCGTAAATGCGGTCTCCTCACCGAATATCAGGCGATAATCCAGATAATCGGTCACGTGGCGATACCGGTCTTTCTCAAAAGCCACGACGCGCGCGAGGAGATGTGTCTTCGCGTCGTAGTAACGGTATTCGTCGCTTCCGCCCGGCGGGTTCGCCTCGACGACGTATTCCTGCGGCGCGGCTTGCGTGACTCCCAGGACCTGGACTCGATACGTGGGATCGTCCGGATGCTCCCACGCGAGCACGTTTGGATCGACTTTGCTGCGGAAGTCGCTGTGCAGCACGACGATGCCGTTCTCGTCCTGACTCCAGCTTTGACCTTTGTACGAGCCGTCGGCGACGGTAAATCCTCCGCCCTGCTCGCGCCAGAGCCAGTTGTCGCCTTCCGACCAGGTCGTCGAGGTACGATCGACGCCGCCAACGTGCACCTGCCGGACACGCGTGTACGAACCCGCTTCCAAAGAGCCGCGTGCTAAATCAGCCCGCTGCAAAAGCGCGGCGGCAGTAACCGTGGTTGGGTCGAACGTCTCGGCCCGGGCTACCGGGCTCATGAGGAGGACGAGTGCTACCGCTGTCAGCACCCGGTTGCGCAGCATTTGCATTCGGTGGAGTTGGCTCAACTGCCGGCCAAATCATGCCGCAGCCGCCGCGCACGAGTGCCGGTCGTGATATGACGGCATCGATGGTCGCGCTCTGTTCTCGATCGAGCCCAATCGCCGGCGTGATGCATCGGCGGAGCCTGGGGCACAACGATGAGCCGAACAGACGTGCGCAACCACCTCATTCAACCGGAAGCGAGCAAGGTACAACAGCAACTTTCGGACGTAGGAATTCGGGTCCCGATTTCATGATGGCGTTCCTTCGTTACGCATTCGTTACGCATCGCGCTTTTTCGGGTAGCTCCCAGATTAGTGAGGGGGTAGGACGAGATGGCGCGAGCGACCTGGAAACCGCACGAAAAGCACGGCGACTTGACGGAGCGCGGGGATCTTCCCGACAGTGTATTTGCGTATCCCGAACAGCGCAAGGAACCGATGACCGATGCTTCGCACGTGCGCAACGCAATTGCGCGCTTCGACCAAGTGCGAGGCGTTTCGCAAAGCGAACGGGACGTCGCTTTCGCCAATATCAAGAAAGCGGCCAAACATTACAAGGTGGATATCTCGGAGACCGATTGGCATGAGTTAGGGACGCAACCGCGGAGCCGGCGTAGTTCGTCGGATCGAAAGAAGTCGGCTCGGAAGGCTGCGGGTACGCGGAAGTCGCGCGGCACGGGAAGCGCCCCGTCTGCCGCGCGCAAGCGTGGGGCGAAGCGAGCTGCAGCGACGCGGAAGACGTCGGCTACGAAGAAGACGACGCGCAAAACAAGCGCAACGCGTAAAAAGACGAGCACGACGCGCAAGAAGACGACGGCTCGCAAGAAGACGACGGCTCGCAAGAAGACGACGCGCAAGAAAACGACGGCTCGCAAGAAAACGACGGCTCGCAAGAAGAAGTAGCGACTTCGATCAAGGTTGTTCGGAGCGCCCGAAGGCTTTGCGTAGCTCGTTCTTCGATCGTTCGAGAATGCGCAGACGGCCGCCGCTCAGATCTTTGCCTGCTCGATTGATATAAAACGTGAGCATGGACATGGCGGACTGATAGGCCGTCCTGCCTTTGCGACGGCGGCTCCGTTCGGCGGAGCGCTTCAAGGATAACGCGATCTCTTTTGCACTGCGCTTTTTGAAGACGCCCTCTTCGAGATCGAGGGCATCGCTATGCTCGGTGACGTTTTGCGACCACTTTTCCGTCATTTCGTCCCTCCCGGCTAGCGTTAAGGAGATGCGTTTACCCAGGATTGGGCCCTTCGACAGGCTCAGGGTGACGGGGCAGTACGACCGGTGGCCTTCGACAGGCTCGGAATGGGCGGGGCATTGCTACCGGTGGCCCTTCGACAGGCTTGGGGTGACGGGGAAAGTGATGCAAGTTTGTTTGTTTCGGGATGGGGTCGGCGGGTAAGACCTGGAGGTCCATATCTGCGCGATTTTCTTTGTGGGGTTAACAACTGTGACGACCAGCGACTTTTTGCTCGAACGCCTTGTCGAGTGGGGTTTTTATCGCGTCTACGGATACCCCGGCGATGGCATTAACGGCATTATGGGCGCGTTCGACCGGATTGGGGACAAGCTGGAGTTCGTGCAGGTCCGACACGAAGAGATGGCCGCGTTTATGGCATGTGCGCATGCGAAATTTACTGGCGAAGTCGGCATATGCCTGGCTACTTCCGGCCCGGGCGCCGTGCATTTGCTCAACGGGCTGTACGACGCCAAGATGGATCATACGCCGGTCGTGGCGATTGTCGGCCAGGCTGCTACGAGCGCGCTCGGCGCTTCGTATCAGCAAGAGGTCGATCTTCAGACGCTCTTCCAGGACGTGACGGAGTACGTCTACACGGTGTCGAGCCCAGCCGCAATGCGGCACATTGTCGATCGCGCGGTTCGGACTGCTGCGGCGTTCCGGGCCGTCACGTGCGTGATCGTGCCGAAGGACGTGCAGGAAAAGAAAGCCGTTCCCCAGCCGCCGCGCAAGCATAACTTCACGCGCAGCAGCGTCGGATACAGCGCGCCGGTCGTGATACCGGCCGACGCCGATTTGCAGCGGGCCGCGGATTTGCTCAACGCGGGCGAACGCGTCGCGATGCTGGTCGGGCAAGGTGCGTGGCAGGCTACCGACGAGGTCATTGCCGTTGCGGACCGTTTGGGCGCCGGCATCGCGAAAGCGTTGCTTGGAAAATACGTGGTGCCCGACGATTTACCGTACGTTACGGGTACGCTGGGCCTGCTTGGAACGCGCCCCAGTTCGGACATGATGGACGATTGCGACACGTTGCTGATGGTGGGCACGTGTTATCCGTACTCGGAGTTTTTGCCGAAGGAAGGTCACGCACGCGGCGTGCAGATCGACATCGACGCACGCAACGTCGGCTTGCGCTTTCCGACCGAAGTCAATCTGATCGGCGACAGCCGGCAGACGCTCAAGGCGTTGCTGCCGCTGCTGAAGATGAAGACCGATACCACGTGGCGCGATAAGATCGCGAAGAATCTTGACGATTGGTACGGCGACGAGGAAGCGCGCAGCCACGTCACCGGCGAGGCTATCAATCCGCAGCTGGTTTTTTGGGAGCTCAACGAGCGCCTTCCGGCCAACAGCATTCTTACCGGCGATGCGGGGACTGCGACCAATTGGTTCGCCCGCAACATCCGCATGAAGCGCGGCATGAAATCGTCGCTTTCCGGAGGACTCGCGACGATGGGGTCCGCCGTTCCGTACGCGATATCGGCGAAGTTCGCGTTCCCCGACCGCGTCGTGGTGGCGTGCACGGGAGATGGCGCGATGCAGATGAACGGCACTGCCGAACTTCTGACCGTTGCGAAGTATTGGAAGCGCTGGTCCGACCCGCGGCTGATCTTTTTGGTACTGAATAATTCGGACCTCAACCAAGTGACGTGGGAGATGCGCGTCGAGTCGGGCAATCCGAAGTACGAAGCCTCGCAGAACTTGCCGCACTTCAACTACGCCGCGTACGCGGACTCGATTGGGCTGCTCGGGATTCGCGTCGAGCGCACCGAAGATATCGGTTCGGCTTGGGACCGCGCGCTGTCGTCAGATCGTCCGGTTGTTTTCGATGCCGTGGTCGATGCGAATATCACGCAGCTTCCACCACATATCAGCTTGGAGGAAGCGCACAATTTGTTTTCCGCGCTCACTAAAGGCGATCCGGACGAAGGCGGCGTGATCAAGGAATCGATCAAGAGCGTTCTTGCTAGCGTGCTGCCGCATCGCGAGGGCCGGTAGCCGGTGACTTCTCACGCGGCTTCGGCCGTACGCGCGGATGCGAACATCGAAGCGCTTCGCGTGCAAGCGTACCGCATCCCGACGTCCACTCCCGAATCGGACGGAACGCTCCAATGGGATGCGACCACGATGGTCTACGTCGAGATCGACGCAGGCGGAGTCACGGGCATGGGCTTTACCTACGCCGATGAAGCGACCGCCACGCTGATCCACACGCTGCTGCGCAAAACCGTCGTCGGGGCCGATGCCATGCGCATCGGTGCGCGCTGGGACGACATGTACGAGCAGACGCGCAATCTCGGACGCGACGGAATTACGTCGATGGCCGTTTCTGCCGTCGACGTCGCATTGTGGGACCTCAAGGGCAAGCTACTCGGCGTGCCCACGTACGCGTTGTTGGGCGCGACGTTCGATCGAGTACCCGTTTATGGGAGCGGCGGATTTACGTCGTACTCGCAACAGCAGCTTTGCGATCATCTTTCGGGCTGGGTGGCCGACGGTATCCCGCGCGTGAAAATGAAGATCGGGCGCGATCCGCGCGCCGACATCGCCCGCGTGGCTGCAGCGCGTCAAGCGATTGGAGAAGATGCCGAACTATTCGTCGACGCGAACGGTGCCTACACCGCGCAGCAGGCGATCGGGCAAGCGCAGCATTTCGCGCAAGCGCGTGTGACGTGGTTCGAAGAACCGGTTTATCGCGAAGACTACGCCGGCACGCGGTACGTACGCGAGCATGCGCCGCCGGGCATGGACATATCGGATGGGGAATACGGGTACGGTCTGTATCAATTTTCCCGCATGCTCGATGCGAAAATGGTCGACGTCCTTCAAGCCGACGCCACCCGTTGCGGCGGCTTTTCGGGCTTGATGGCCGTGGACGGACTCTGCCAGACCGCGATGGTTCCGCTCTCGACGCATTGCGCGCCGCACCTTCATTTGCACGCCGCGCTTGCATGTAAGCAACTGCGACACATCGAGTATTTCTACGATCACGTTCGCATCGAGCGGATGCTCTTCGACGGCGCGAGCGAGCCGAAAGACGGTTTGCTCGCACCCGATCCGGCGCGGCCCGGAATCGGTCTCGAACTGCGTCGCTCCGACGCGCAACGCTATGCTATATAACGCTTTCACGTTAGGGGAGCTCTCCAAATGATCCGTATCCTGGATTCCGTGGAGTCGCGCTCGGCGCATCTCAATGGAACGCACCCCAAGCCGACGCATCGTGACGATGCCGTCAACGCGGCGGACGTTGACGTCGACGTTGCCGCACTCGAAGCGCAGTTGCGTGCGACCGTTCGCGGAGAGGTGCGATTCGACGTGGGCAGCCGTGCGATGTACTCGACCGACGCGTCCAATTATCGCCAGGTCCCCATCGGCGTCGTGCTGCCCAAGGATGCGGGAGATGTCGAACACGTATTGGCAGCCTGCCGTAAATATGGTTCGCCGGTACTCTCGCGTGGCGGCGGCACGAGTTTGGCGGGCGAGAGTTGCAACGCCGCGATCGTCATGGACTTTAGCAAATACATGCATGGCATCGTCGAGATCGATTTCGAGGCCAAAACCGCGACCGTTCAGCCCGGCTGCGTGACCGACGATTTGCGCAACGCGGCCGAGAAGCGGCACATGACGTACGGTCCCGATCCCGCCACGCATAGCCGCAACACCCTTGGCGGGCAGATCGGTAACAACTCGTGCGGCATGCACGCGCAATACGCCGGCAAGACCGAAGAGAACGTCGAGGAACTGGAAATCGTCACGTACGACGGACTGCGCATGCGCGTCGGGCGCACGTCGGACGCCGAGTTGGAGCGCATCATCGCCGAGGGTGGACGCAGGGGCGAAATATATTCGCGGCTCAAAGCGCTCCGCGACAAATACGGCGACCAGATTCGCGAAAAATTTCCGAAGATTCCGCGGCGCATTTCCGGCTTTCCGCTCAACGAATTATTGCCCGAGAACGGATTCAACGTTGCGCGCGCGCTGGTCGGAACCGAGAGCACCTGCGTCACCGTCGTCGAAGCCAAAGTGCGTCTAGTGCATAGCCCACCGTACCGGACGCTGCTGATGATCGGGTTCGAGGACCTGCCGACGGCGGGCGATCACGTGCCGTTCTGCGACGAGTTCAAGCCGATGGCGCTCGAAGGCATGGACAAGTCCATGTTTCATTACATGGAGCTCAAGGGCGAGCCGACTTCGGGTAGTCGCGGGCTGTTCCCCGACGGCAACTCGTGGCTCGTCTGCGAGTTCGGCGGCGATACGAAAGACGAGGCCGCCGGTAACGCGCGCAAACTCATGGACGCTCTCAAGAAGCGCGACAAGGTTCCCTCGATGAAGCTGGTGGTCGATCACGACGAGCAGAAGCAGCTGTGGGCCTTCCGCGACAACGCGCTAGGCTCGACGTCGAAGATTCCGAACGAGCCCGACTATTATCCCGGTTGGGAAGACTCGGCGGTCGATCCCAAACGCTTGGGCGACTATTTGCGCGTCTTTCAAAAGATGCTGAGCGAGTACGGGTATCAGGGCGCGATCTACGGTCATTTCGGGCAAGCCTGCGTTCACGTCAGCATCAACTTCGATTTGTTTACAACCGCGGGCATCGCCAAATATCGCGAGTTCGTGACGAAAATGGCGCATATTTGCGTCGAGCACGGCGGCTCGCTTTCGGGCGAGCATGGCGACGGGCAGGCGCGGGGCGAGCTGCTGCCCATCATGTATGGCGACGAATTGATGGAAGCGTTCTGGGAGTTCAAGTCCATCTGGGACCCGCAGCACAAGATGAATCCCGGCAAGGTCGTGCGCGCCTACAAGATCGATCAGAACCTGCGCTGGGGAACCAACTACGAGCCGTGGGACCCCGAGACGCATTTCTCGTTTCCGCGCGACCACGGCAGCTTTGCGTTTGCCGCGAATCGTTGCGTCGGGACGGGGAAGTGCCGCCAACATGAGAGCGGGACGATGTGTCCCAGCTACATGGCCACACGCGAAGAAGCGTACTCGACGCGCGGCCGCTCGCGGTTGCTCTTCGAGATGCTCGAAGGCAATCCGATGGGCGACGGCTGGCACGACGAGGCGGTCAAGGACGCCCTGGACTTTTGCCTGGCGTGCAAAGGCTGCAAGAGCGAATGTCCGGTCAACGTCGACATGGCGACCTACAAGGCGGAGTTTCTCTCGCACTATTACGACGGTAAGCGTCGCCCGATTGCGGCCTACGCTTTCGGCTTGATGTATTGGTGGGCGAAGCTCGCCGCGTTTGCGCCGCGCGTCGTCAACGTGTTCGCGCAGACGCCGGTACTTCGCGACATCGCGAAAGCGGTCGTCACTATGGCGCCGCAGCGCCGCATCCCGATGTTCGCTCCGAAAACGTTTCGGGCGTGGTTCGAGGCGCGTCCGGTTCGCAACGTGGGTAAACAGCAAGTTATTCTGTGGCCCGACACGTGGAACAATCACTTTCATCCGACGACGGCACAGGCGGCGGTCGAGGTGCTCGAGGACGCGGGTTTTCACGTTACGATTCCGAAGGTGCAGTTGTGCTGCGGGCGGCCTCTCTACGACTATGGCATGCTCGATCTAGCCAAGACGATGTTGCTCGAGATTCTCGAGGCGTTGCGCCCGCAGATTCGCGAGGGCGTCTGCGTGGTCGGGCTCGAGCCGAGTTGTGTCTCGGTCTTCCGCGATGAGATGAACGACTTGCTCGGCAACGACGAAGACGCAAAACGGTTGCAAAGCCAGACGTTCTTACTCAGCGAGTTTTTGGTCAAGCACGCACCCGAGTACAAGCCGCCGCGGATGACGCGTAAGGCGATCGTGCACGAACATTGCCATCACAAGTCCGTGTTGGATCGCGCCGCAGAGACAAAACTATTCGACGAGATGGGCTTGGATTACGAAGCGCCCGATAGCGGATGCTGCGGCATGGCCGGCGCATTCGGCTTCGAGGCCAAGCACTACGACGTATCGATCGACGTCGGCGAGCGCGTGCTGCTGCCGAAAGTGCGCGACGCCAACGAGGAAACGCTCATCGTGGCGGACGGCTTTAGTTGCCGCGAGCAAATCACGCAGACGACGAAACGACAGGCGCTGCATCCCGCGCAGATATTGAAGATGGCGATCGACGATCGCAACGTTTCGCGCGACGACGCGTACCCGGAGTTGCGCTATATGCCGGATCCCGTGGCAGAGTCGCGTCGCGCCGGACGGCAGGGGATGATCGCGCTCGGCGTGCTCGGCGCCGTCGTCGCGATCGCCGCCGTTACCGCGTTGAGGAGACGATGATGGTTGATTTCGCCCTTCGACAAGCTCAGGGTGACGGGGTCACTCTTCGACAGGCTCAGGGTGACGGGGTCATTCTTCGACAGGCTCAGGGTGACGGGGTCACTCTTCGACAAGCTCAGGGTGACGGGGTCACTCTTCGACAGGATCAGGGTGACAGACGATGATTAAGGTTGTTATCGTTGGTGGGGGGTTTGCGGGGGTCAGTTTGGCGCGCGGTTTGCGGCGGTGGCGTAAACGGATGTCGGTTACGTTGGTGAGCCGGCAGAATTACATGCTGTTTACGCCGATGTTGCCGGAGGCTGCGACCGGGTCGATCGAAATGCGCGACATCGTGCAACCGCTTCGCGCGCAGTTGCGCGATACGCACTTCGAACTTGGCGAAGCCCTCGGCGCGGATCTCGAGAAGCACACGCTCCACGTGCGCCATCCGATGACGGGTGAGACGCGCGATATTCCCTACGACGAACTCGTGTTTGCGCTTGGATCGACCAGTTCGACGATGGGCGTTGCGGGGGTCGAGGAGCACGCCATTCCGCTCAAAACGGCCGTCGACGCACAGCGGCTGCGCAATCGCATCATCGGCTCGCTGGAAGTCGCGGCTGCGACCAACGACGTCGTTGAGCGCGATCGACTCCTGCGCTTCGTCGTGGTCGGGGGAAACTTCACGGGCGTGGAAGCCGTCGGCGAGTTGCGCGCGTTTCTGGAAAATACGCTGAAATATTATCCGGGGCTCACGGGATCGGATGTCGTGTTGCTGCAGGACGGAGAGCATTTGCTGAGTCACCTGCCGCCGAAATTCGGAAAATATGCCGCGGCGGCATTGCGCGGCCGCGGCGTGCAAATCGAACTCCATGCCAAGGCGTCCTCCGTGGACGATCGCGGCATCGATCTTGAAGGCGGCAAGCGTTTCGAAAGCCGTAACGTCATATGGGCCGCGGGTGAAGAGCCCGCGCCGCTGGCCAAAGCGTTGGGACTTGAGACCGACGAGCACGGCGCGCTCAAAGTTGCGCCGGATTTGTCGGTGGCCGGACACGATCACGTGTGGGCGCTCGGCGACTGCGCGGCGGTGCCGAAGCCCGATGGCGGCACGTATCCGCCGCTCGCGCAAAATGCGTTGCGCGAAGGTCCGGCGCTGGCGAAAAACATCGCGCGGCGAACGCGCAAGAAGAAGACGAAGCCCTTCCGGTATCGCATGCTCGGGCAGATGGCGTCATTGGGCGATCGGCAAGCGTTGGCGGAGTTGCCGGGCGGGCGCATGTTGACCGGGCGTCTCGCGTGGGTGTTGTGGCGCAGCTACTATCTCGGCCGGCTGCCGGGATTGAATCGCAAAGCGCGTGTTGCGGTGGACTGGACGCTGGAGTTGGCGTTCCCGCCGGACTTCTCGCGGTTACCGATGGTCGAGAAAGGTGAGACTTCATTTAGCATGGGTGACGACGCCCTTCGACAGGCTCAGGGTGACAATTGATGCGGTTAGCTGGGCGGGTGGCCGTCGTTACCGGAGGTGACAGCGGGATAGGTAAGGCTATTACGACGTTGTGCGCGCAAGAAGGGGCGAGCGTCGTAATCGATTATTTTGGAGAGGCGAAACCGGCTAACGAGTTGGTCGATCACATTGAAAACTTCGGCGGGAAGGCTATTGCGGTTGCGGCCGACATCAGCAAGCAGGACGAGGTGCGCAAGCTCGTCGAGGCCGCCGTCGACGCATTTGGTGGTCTCGATATCATGGTGAACAACGCCGGCGTCGAAGAGAAGCATCCGTTTCTCGAAATGCCGTTCGAGGTGTGGGAGAAAGTCATCGCCGTCGACCTGACCGGGCCATGGCTGTGTTCGCAGTTTGCGGCTAAGCAAATGGTAAAGCAGAATCGCGGAGGGCGAATCATCAACATTTCGTCGGTTCACGAGGAACTGACGATGCCGACAAATGCGCCCTATTGCGCCGCTAAGGGCGGCCTGCGGATGATGATGCGCACGATCGCCGTCGAACTCGCTCCGCACGGCATCACGGTCAACGACGTGGCGCCCGGAGCGGTCGACACGCCGATGGATCAGTCACTCAAGAAAGACCGCAAAGAGTACGACAAACTCCTGTCGGAGATTCCGCTGGGCCGTATGGCCAAGCCCGAAGAGATCGCCGAATTGTGCGTGTTTTTGGCGTCCGATGCAGCCGCGTACATTACCGGCGCAACCTACCTGATCGACGGCGGCATGACCAAGAAGTCGGGTAGCCTGTGATCGCGAAAGTAACTGGATCCGGCGAGCGCATATCGACTTACGAAATTGCCGACGATCAAATGGCGGCGGGCAGCACGTTCGGGTCGCCCAAAATGACGCTGACGATCAAGGCGACCGGCGCCATCGAGAAAGTGTATTCGATCGAGGCGGGGCTTCAAATGCTCGGCACGGTGGTTCTGCACCACTGGGACGAAGTAACGGGCATTCCGCTACCCGCGTTGCCCGGACAGTTCGTCATTCATCCCGACCACCAAGAGCATATCTTCGAACTAGCCAACGGCGTAACCGTTCGCGAGAATATCTTTGCGCTCAGCGGCGAACCCGACGGCAACCGGTGCGATCCGCCGGCGGCCTACTATACGGTAGAACTTCAAAACGACACCGACCAAGAGTTGCGCATCAGCACGTACGCGTCGGCGCAACTGCGCGGCAATACCGGGCACGACGTCGTCACCGCCTACGACTCGAAAAATCGCGCTATCCTTGCATGGAATCAATCCGACAAACAGGTCGTGCGTGCTATGACGTGCTCGGCGACACCGACGAGTTACGAAACGACGCTCGACAGCGGCAAGGCCAGCGCCCAGACCTTTCCGGGCAAGCTCGCGAAGAAACTGCTCAAAAAATCCGTCGATCCGATCGGCATCTTGCACTTGAGCCACCGCTTGCGCGCGAAGGAACACGTCCGGTTTGCCTTTACGCTGTCGTTTTCGATTGCGGGCCGTGCCGGGATGACGCGCACGCTCAACGCGCTGCCGACAGCCGCGCGCGCTCTCGCGCGTACGAGCAAGCATTACGACAAAATATTGGATCGCGCCGTGCTCATGACGCCCGATCAAGACGTAAACCGCGGCGTGCTGTGGGCGAAGGCAAACATGCTGCGCGTGCAATCGCTCGCGCAAACGGGGTGGTGCTTCGTCAACGATCCGACCCGCTCGAACAATAGCGTCGGCCGCGACACGGCGTGGTTTGCATTCGGCGCAGACTACATCACGCCGGATTTTGCCCGCGACTCGCTTCGCTGGTACGCCGAACACCTCGAACGCAGCGGGCTGGTCGTGGAATACTACGACATCCGTACCGGCAAGACTGAAGACTACGGCCTCAATATCAATGACAATACGCCGCTGCTCATCCTAGCGCTTTGGCACCATTACAATACGACGGGCGACAAGGCATTTTTGCGCGAGCTGTATCCCAAAGCGCTCAAAGCGGCCCGTCACATTTTATCGCAACGCAACGAGCAAGGGCTGGTGTGGTGCACGGCAACCGGAACGTCGGACTGGGGCATCGTCGGCTGGCGCAACGTCATACAGAATTATCGGCTGTCCGGGGCGACCACGGAGTTGAATTCAGAGTGCTATGCGGCACTCGGCACGATCTCACACATGGCGCACGCGCTGGGCAAACACGCTCAGGCCCTCGAGTTTAAAGAGCATGCCCAAACGTTGCGCGAGGCCATTAACGCCTATCTGTTCGATTCGGACTCCGGACTGTACTACCTCAATATCGACCTGGACGGAAATCCGCGCAGCGACGTCACCTCGGATTTGATCTTTCCCGTGATGTTCAACGTCGCCGACGACGAGATGGCGGCGCACATCATCAGCCGGATGAGCGTCCCGGAGTTTTGGACCGATGCAGGCATCCACACCGTGCCGCGCAACGATATCAATTATGGTCCGACGCACGGGTACGGGCTACTTGGGGGCGTTTGGGTCGGCGTTAGCTTTTGGTATGCGTTCGCCGCCGCACGCTTCAATCCGCAGTTCATGGCGTATTCGCTCGGCGCGAGTTTCTTGCACTACTCGAAAGACCCGCGACGCAACAACACCGTGCCGGGGCAATTTTCAGAATGGTTGCATGGCGAAACGCTGACCAATCAAGGCATGATGCTTTCGCCCTGGTTTCCGCCGCGATATCTGTGGGCGGCAATCGAGGGCGCGGCGGGGTTAGACCTTTCCGGCGGGTCGCCGAGCGTCAATCCGCGGCTCGCTCCGGACTGGAAATGGCTGGGTGTGCGCAATTTGCCGCTGCGCGGCGAGAACGTAACCTGGTTCGTCGTGCGAACGCCAGATCAAACGATGTACGCAAATTTCGAATTCGATCAGTCGATGCCGAGCACGTTTTACAGCGAAGACATCAGCGCCAAGCTTGGAACCGGTGGCGACGCCTCGATTACGATCGGTCTTAAAAAGGGCGACCGGTATGCGATCCTCGTGGGCAACACGACCGATCATACGATTACCACGGCCCTGAGCTTCAAATCTGAAATGAAGGGACGGTATCAGGTGCGATCGTTCAACAGTCTGCGCGGGTCGTGGGTCGAACCCGGGCACCTGGAGGGCGAGGAGTTGCATCGTGGCGTTCCGATTCAACTCGACCGCAAGGGTTTCTGCATTCTCGAACTCCACGAGGATCTCTGATGCCCGCCACGATTCCTTTCGGCATCAGCGAGTTTACGACGTGGCCGTGGCCGTTCGAACGCGATATCGATCGCTATCCGGTGCACGCGGCGGCAATCGAGATCTGCGAGTTCAAGCTCGATCGTAACGACTATGCGCCGCAGCTGGCGCGCATCGCGCCCGCCGGGCTGGCGGTGAGTTCGGTGCAGTCGACAGTGCACTCGATCTTTCCCGATAGTCTCGCGCCGCAGCCGGCCGCTCCGGAAGATCGCATTCGGCACATCCAGTCGGCTATCGAACGCATCGCGCCGCACGTGCCCGCGGACACGCCGTTCGTACTCATTACCGGCGCCGCTCCCGGCGGCGATACCGCTCGCGTCTACGACCGATGCCTGAAGGCGTTCGACGAAGTGGCGACGTTTGCACGCAAGCACGGCGTGCGAATTGCGTTCGAGCCGCTCAATCCGGTGCTCTTCAACACCGATACGGCTTTGTGGGGTCTGGAATCGGCGCGTGAGTTGGTCGAACGCGTCGGCAACCCGTCTCTGGGGCTGTGCGTCGACACGTGGAATATTTTTGAAACGCCGGCCTTGGAGGCGGCAATTGCGCGCTGCGGCGATCGTATCTTCATCGTGCAGGTTAGCCAGTGGCAGCGGCCGCGATCGGGCGCCGACCGCCGCAATTTGGGCGATGGCGTCATCGACGACGCGGCGATCCTGCGCGCGGTCCGCAAGACGGGATATCGCGGATACTACGCGCTTGAGATTTTCTCTGGGGAATCGCTGCCCGGTTCGCTGTGGCGCGGCGACATCGATGCGACCCTTGCGAAGAACGCGGCGGCGTTTGCCGCGCTGTGGGAGGCTAGCTCCCCATGATGCAGGTCCCCAAGCGCATATACGACATGAGCCAACCGGTCTTCGGGAATTGTCCGCAGTATCCCGACGACAACCCGCGTCCGGCGCAAGTGCGCCTGTTCTACATGCAAGCCGTGCAGGGCGTCAATAAGGAGATCGTCGAGATCAGCACGCATACCGGCACGCATTGCGACGCGCCGTATCATTTCTTCGACGACGGCAAGACGATCGACGAGATTCCCCTCGACACGTACGTCGCTCCGGCGGTCGTCATCGACCTGCGCGGCGGTAAGGCGGGCTCGGCCATCGAGCGGGCGGAGATCGAGCCGCTTGCCGGCGCGCTCGAACCCGGCGACATCGCGTTGCTCAATACCGGCTGGGGGCACATGCGCGCAAATACAAAGGAATTTCTGATGGAGTACCGGTGGCTGAGCGGTGACGGCGCGCAATTTCTAGTCGAACGCGGCGCCCGCGGTGTCGGGATCGATGCGGTCAGTCTTGGCGGATACGGTGATCCGAAGAAGGCGGGGCCGGCGCACCGCACGATGCTGGGAAACGGAAAGTTCATCGTTGAGGAATTGTACTTTCCGGACGAAGTGGTCGACGGCGTGAAACGCCTTTTCGTCGCGGCGCCCGTCAAATTGCGAGGCTGCGGCGGCGCGTGGACGCGCGCCATGCTCTGGGAGTTCTGAGCGTGGATCCACGCCTCGGGCGCGCGGAACAGCTTGGCGGTGTCACGGCAGTGCAATACGAGGACGGCTCGGCTCGCGGCATGCGCGGTTTGCTCGTGCGCACGCCGTCGGGTTTTGAGTTCGAATGTTTGCCCGATCGCGCGTTGGACGTTCCGCGCGCGTATTTTAAGGGCACGTCGCTCGCATGGCAAGCGCCCGCGGGCGTCGTGCGAGAGGCGGTCTACGCGCCCGACGGCGATGCGTTCGAGCGTTCTTTTTTTGGCGGACTGGTAACGACGTGCGGTCTAATGGCATTCGGGCCGCCCGGCCGGGACCGCTTCGGATCGTGGGGACAACACGGACGCATCAACCACCTTGCGGCTGAGTCCGTCGCACATCGGGTCGTTTGCGAGGGCGCGCAGCGGTGGGTCGAGATAACCGGGGTCGTCCGGGAAGCGAGCTTGTTCGGACATTGCCTTCGATTGGAGCGAACTTGGCGCATCGCATTCGATTCGCCCGTGCTGCACTTGCACGATCGCGTCACGAACGAAGGTGGGACCGCCGCACCGCACATGCTGCTCTATCATTGCAATGCGGGTTATCCGCTGCTGGACGAAAACATGCGACTGGACGTCTCGCAGCATGCGATGCATCCGCGCGACGCGGCCGCTGCGGCGGGTCTCGCGCAATGGGACCGCGGCGGGCCACCGGATGCGCAGTTCAAAGAGCAGGTGTTCGTTCACCAGCCGGTTGCGCTGCAGGACGGATGCGCGGTTGCCATGATGTCGAATCGGAAGCTTGCGAACGGTCGCGGGCTTGCGCTCGTAGTACGGTTCGATCCCGTGCAATTGCCCGCGCTTTTTACCTGGCGCATGTTGGGCGTACGGGATTACGTCATGGCGGTCGAACCGGCAAACTGTCCGACGATCGAAGGCCGTGTCGCGGCAGGCGAGCGCGGAACGTTGCCGTTTCTCGAACCCGGTGAAACGCGCAATTATGACCTACGTTTCGAAGTGCTCGAAGGCGACGCGATCGATACGCTCGCGCGCGCTATACGCCCTTCGACAGGCTCAGGGTGACGGGGGTCACGGGCTCGCGGTGACGGGGTGGGGGTGGTTTTTGGGTAGGTTTTTGTTATGGCAGTTGCAGTTGCTTCGCATCGGGTTCGAGGCGTCGCGCGGGGGATCGCGCCGGTGCAGTTTGCGTGTGCCGCGATTGTTGCGCCGTATTTGCACCTCGCGTACCGGGTGCGCGGATGGGGCACGCTGCCGCACGACAGTGAGCCGACCCTGCTGGTTTCGAATCATCAGAACGACTTGGACAGCCTCGCCGTTCCCACAGAACTCGTACTGCATGCAGGGCGCCCCGTGTTTTGGGTCGTGACGCGGCGAAACTTCGAGCCCGGATTCATGGCGGCGCAGTATCCCGCGCTCGCGCCACTTTTGCGCGATGCGGACTGGAGCGGGTTCTACCGGATGCTCGGCATGCTGCCGATAGAAAACCATCTGCGCGCGCGCTCGATCGGCAGTCTGGCGTGGGCGTTGCGCCAACGGCACGGCGATCTGCCCTTGACCCAAGCCTTCAGCGATGACGCGCTCGCGCCGTTCGCCGGCCGCGCAGCGGTGCGCACGCTGGACGACGTCCGCTCGCCGCGCGCGTTTGGAACGGCGTTTTCGACTAAAGTTTCGATGCGATCATTGCGCGAGCCCTATCGGCGGGAGCTGTTGGAGGCTACGCGGGACGGGATAGAACGGGACTTCGAACGCGTCGAATCGACGTTGCGGCTGGGTGGAACCGTGTATCTGACGCCGGAAGGCGGATATACGAGCGATGGCCGAATGCGTCCCATGTTGCGTTCGCTCCGGCGGCTTGCAGCGCTCGCGCGCGTAGTGGTCGTTCCGATCAGTTACGATCCGTTTGTCGGAAAGCGGCTGTCGTTGCTGTACCGAATCGTGGCGCCCGACGATCCCGACGACATAGAGACCTCGCTCAAAGCCGCGCGGCCGGTCACGACCAGCCAGGTTGTCGCGGACTACCTAACGCGAGGCGCCGGAACGACGTTCAATGTCGCGGACGCGAAGGGTGCCGTTCGCGAGCGCGTGAGGGCTCTACCGCCGCGCGCATTCGTCGATCCGCGGCTGCGGGTAAATCCCGATGCGGCGACCGCTGCGGCGGTTGGGCGGCTGGCGCAACTGGGCTTGATTTCGAAATCGCGCGGTCGATACCGCTTACAAGGAGGACGCCATCCGCGGTTTCCTCACGTCGGCAACATCGTTACGCATCAAGCAAATTGTTACGGTGAAACGCTCGCAGCGCTCGATCGCGCCAACGCATGCGAGCGCTACTGACTCCCCAGATTCGCAAACAGGCATGGCTCAATGCCTATTGGATTCCCCTAAACTTTCAGCAAGTCGCGTTACTGACGATTGCCGTACCGGCGGCCCTTCTACGCTTCCACGTTACGAACTACGTCGTTGCGTTTGCCGAGCTTTCTACGACGGCCGCGATCATCGCCATGATCGTACCCCCGATTTTCGGCGGCATTTCGGACTGGTTTTGGCGCAGAGGCGTGCCCCGCCGGTATACGATCTATGCCGGCGCGATCGTCAACACGCTCGGGCTGCTCTACATGGTTGTTTCGCATTCGACGCTGACGCTGGGAATCGGATTCGTCGTGAGCACGTTCGGTCATCAGTTAAGCATTAGCGCATACCAGGCGCTCATGCCGGAGGTCGTCCCGCGCGAACATTGGGGCCTTTCGGCGGGCGCGCGCGGCGCCGCCGCGCTGGTGGGTACCGCAATCGCCCTCGCAGTGTCGAGTCAAGTATCGCCCGCGATGGTGTTCCTCGTGGCTGCGGTCCTCAATACGGCCGGGGTATTTTCGGTTCTTCCGATTCGCGAGAAGGACGGGCGCAAAAGCGCCGAGGTGCGCGAAGCCGAGCAAGACAAAGCGCAGGTTTCCGATTGGCACGATTTCATCGTCGTTTTTATCGCGCGCTCCTTCACGCTCTTCGGCATGAGCCTTCTCATGACGTACGTCCTATACTTTTTCAAAGACGTGCTGCACCAATCGCACCCGTCGACGGGAACTGCGCTGGTAGCGGGCCTCTCGCTCGTCGGCGCGATCGTCTCGAGCGTCTTGTCGGGCAAGCTTTCCGATCGCGTGACGCGCAAGGGTCTGGTCGCGTTGGCGGCGATTCCCATGGCGCTGTGCACGCTTATCTTTGCGCTCGTTCCCAATATACTGGTCGTCATTCCGTTCGCAGTTCTCTTCGGTCTTGGCTTTGGCGCATTTTTGTCGACGGATTGGGCGATGGGGATCGACGCGGTTCCAAAATTGCGCGACGTTGCGCGCGACCTCGGTCTGTGGGGAATCGCGGCGGGGTTGCCTGCGGTTGTGGCGCCGGCGTTCGGCGGATGGGTCCTCACGATATTCGGAAACCGGCTCGCGGGCTATCGCGTGCTCTTCGTTATCGCAAGCATAAGTTTTGCGATTGGAGCGCTGGTCGTGTTGAAAGTGCGAGATGACGCTCGATCGCATCACAAGCAGTAGCGACTCCGTCTTCGCTGCGAACGATTCCAGCCACATCTTGGGCGCGAGCAGCATAGCGCGGGTCGCCCAACACGTCGCTCAACGCTGCCTCTAGCGTCTTTTCTGAAAGCGCGTTCTTGTGGACCGAGCGCGCGACGCCGAGCCGTTCGACGCGCGCCGCCGTGTCGGGCTGGTCGTAGGCATGCGGAACGACGACCGTCGGGCGCCCGGCGCGCAGTGCTTGAGCCGTCGTGCCGATGCCGCCCTGGTGGACGACGGCTTGCGCCCGCGTAAACAGCTTTGCGAACGGCGCGTACTCGAATGCAGCGACGTTATTCGAGAGGCGCACGTTGGCGAGGTTGGACGGATTGTCTCCGACCAGCAACACGGCACGCAGCCCAAGGCGATGCGCGATGCGGCTCGCGATGGCGTAGAAATCGCCGTCGAGATGGACGACGGCGCTTCCAAGCGTGAACGCGACCGGAGGCGGACCGCCGACGAGAAATCGCTCCAAAGCGGGCTCGAGCCCGAGAGCGATTTCGTCGTGGAAGACGAAGCCGGTAAGGTGCGTGTTCGCGGGCCAGTCGCGTTGAGGCTGCGCCAGCGCGCGCGAGAAGAGCGCGAGCACGCATTGCGGTGAATGCAGCCCTTCGAAAATGGGATGCCCTCCGCGCGGCAGGCCGAGTTCCGTGCGAAACCGCACGATCGGTCGTGCCCACATGCGCGAAACGTATTTGACCAGTGCGATGAGCGCACCGTTGGCAGCCGGGCTCGTAGTAAGAAGGCGTTGCAGCAGCGGCATCGGGGGAACGACGATCGATTCGTGCGCCGAAAAGAACGCTACGGGCGACAATACGGTCGATATCCACGGCAACTTCAGCGACTCGGCAGCAATGGCGCCCGCGTACGTGCACGTGTGCGTTACGATAATATCGGCGCCCTTCGCCGCTTCCATGACGTCTGCGTAACTGTCGGGCAGCGATGGAATTAGAATGTTGCGCAGGAGATGTTCCGGTCCGCGCATGGGGTGCTCGAATACGCGTTGGACGTCGGTTACGCCTATGCTGGGACGGACCGGGTGAAACTCGATACCGAGCGCTTCGACTTTGTCGCGATACGCTTCCATGGTGGCGATGACGGGTTGGTACCCGCGGCGTTGCAGTTCGAGCGCAATCGCGAGATATGGATGCACGTCACCGTATGAGCCGAACGTGTTGAAGAGAATGCGCTTGGGCACGCACAACGTTTACCCGGATCGGGTGCAGTACATACAAACCGGAGTTATTCTTTGCATTTTTCGAGATGCGCGCCGAGCAGCACCGGCATGTGATGCGTGCGTCAATCGAATAATGAGGGTGTCCGTCCTTGCTTCACGAGATGAAACGCAGCCGGTTGGGTCGTTACCGGTAGTACGACGCTTACCTTGTTTCCGGACGCAGTACGGGTTGATGACAGACCGGCACAGAGTTTCGATACGATGTAGAGACCGCGCCCGGATTCGCTTGAGATCGGCGGAAGAGTTGGCTCTGCCACAAAACCTTCGCCTGAGTCGTACACGTCCAACACGACGAGGCCTCGCGCATCGGACTGCAGCGTGATGTCAATGGGCCCAGGTGCATGCCGCATGACGTTCGTAACCAACTCGACGAATACAATTTGAGCGCTCTCGCAGTCGGATTCCAGCGCGCATGACACCTGAAGAAAGTCCATGAAGGCACGGCGCGCTAGGAGCGCTGCCTTCGCATCAACCGCGTTAAACTGCCACTCCATTTCCTTCGTGCCGCCCATCTCATGACTTCGAAAAGCGGCCCCGCCCCGGTTTCCGGGCCACTGCCACCACGCTGTACCCATATGTGCGGTTTCGTACGCATGCCTTCGTAATAGGTGCATCGATTTGAAGGGCTGTCCTGCTTTTCGAAGAAAGGGACGAGTACTTGGCGCATGGCCCCATGCGTGGGTCGCCGGTCTTTTCATAGACTCATCGGTCGATCTCCGTCGAGTTCCACCGTATCCGCTGATGGTCTATGACTCAGCTAGATCGGACTTGGTCGTGGGCGTCTCCTCGCCTCGCGCCACAGGCAACCTGTTTTTGGATCACATGCCGCCCGCCGCAATGGATATACTTCGGCCTTCGCTCGTGCGTATTGGGCTTAAGCGCGGCGATCTGATCTTCGATCGTGGCGAGCCGCTGAACCGGGTGTTATTCCCCCTTGCGAGCGTCATTTCGATTGTGCTGGATATGTCGGATGGCAGCACGGCCGAGGTCGGCCTTATCGGCCGCGAGGGCATGACGGGCCTGTCGCTCGCGCTCGGTCAAGCACGCGCGAATCAGCGTGCCGTCGTGCAAGTGCCCAATGGAGCCGAATGCCTTGATGTTGGGGATTTCGCAGCGGCTGTCCAGGCCGAACCCGAGCTGAAAGCATTCGTCCTGCGCTACGCGCAAGCTACGCTTATGGTAACCGCGCAAATCTCGGCGTGTAGTAGCCTGCACCCGACCAACGAACGCTGCGCCCGATGGCTCTTGATGGCGCACGATCGCGTTGATAGTGACCTCATACTGCTGACTCAGGAGTTCTTGAGTCAGATGTTAGGGGTGCGCCGGGGGAGCGTCACGCTTGCGGCATCGGCATTGCAAGAGGCGGGCTTCATCTCGTATTCGCGCGGACACATTACCATACGTAACCGATCCGGCCTGGAATCGGCGTCGTGTGAGTGTTACGAAACCATCGAACGCGACTGGAAAAACATCATGGGATATTCGGCACGCAAGGAGTCGTCCCCATTTGGTTCGGCCCAGGTCCCGGCGTTCAGCGGCGACGGTTCGACGCAAGAGCACACGCCTTGACTTAGGAGCCTGCGGGCGCGAAGGCGTTGCCCTCCGAGTCGAAATAATACGAGCCCGCCTGTTTGCCCGCGAGGTCCAGCGAAAATCGTTTTTCCATTGGCTGCATCGCAATCGCGCTGCGGCCGGGTTCATCGATGCGAACGATCAATGTCGCGGGCTGCGATTCGCGGGCAAACGCGTCGAAGACGGCGAGCGCCTTGATGCGCGCATTTTCGGCGGCTTCCTCGGGTGACGAACCCAGGCCCGTAATCGCCGGAGCGTAGCTTTCGGCAACGTACCCTGTTCCAAGTTGCGTAACGCGAACGCGAAGCGGTTCCATTACTGACGCACCTCCCGAAGCAACGTGTGTGCTCAAAAGCAACGTGTCTGCCCAAAAATTAAAGCGGATAAGAAGCGCTCAGTCGGTACGGAAGTGGGCATATATGCATGCCGCCTTTTGGCGCTACGATCTCTGCAGCGTCAACTCCGTCGCCGCGGACGCAAGTGGTTCGCCCTCAGCGTACCGTCGGGTGGTTAGCGGTTTAACGACGCGCGCCGGGCATCCAACTGCTAAGCTGTAAGGCGGGATGTCGCTAACCACGACCGCCCCTGCGCCAATCATCGAATGATGGCCGATCCGAACGCCGGGAACGATCGTCGTGCCCGAGCAGATGAGGACGTGGTCCTCAATAACGACCTCGTTAAATTCGAAGTCCAACGGAACTGCAGGATCGGCCTTATCCGGCTGCGGCCGCAGTGCCTCGTGCGCCGTAATGCTGACGTGGGCGCCTATATGAACGTCACTGCCGATCGTGATACCGCCGTGGCCCCATAATACTGCGTACGGGCCGATCTCGACATAATCGCCCATGCGGATGTACCCGCCGCCGTTGTTGAGCGAGCCGCAACTCAAGTATGCGCGCCGATCGATAAACAGCCGGCGGCCGGCGGTTATACGAGCGGCGCCATATAGTAGGGCTCCAGATGCGATCACGGCGTCCGGGTGTCGCGTACGGAACTGCGATTCTTGCGCGAGCCGGTAAAGCGCCTCCCGGATTTTAGAGAACGCGAGAGCGAGCACCTTACCCGTCATACCGACACCCACAAACATATCTTCCTTGGCCGATGCGAACTATTGGGACATCATACCCACGACCAAGCGATTTTACGCTCGACAGGCACTGCGTGAGTAAACTCGCCGAGAGCACGCGCTTGATTGCGTAGCAGTTCTATAAGACGGGAAGGTGTGGTGGCCCCTCCTTTCGGGAAAGCGGTAGAAGGCCCGAGTCAGGAAGCTACGAGAAACGCGATTTTGCGGCGTTCTGGGCGACGTCTGGGGGTTATCATTGAGTGGCATTTCCAAGCGACCGAAGCGGCGCAGGCGCTATTAGCCCGGCATGCTTTCATGGTCTTCGTGCGCGAGTCGTGCACGCCGGAGTCCGATCATGAGGGCGCCGAAATCGTTTTTGGCGAATTGGTAGCAAATGTCGTGCGTCACGCGCCGGGCGCCATTCGCATTACGGTCATTGCCGATACGCTCGGAGCAGTTACGCTGGAAGTCTACGATACGGGTCGCGGGTTTACGCCGGTTGCCTCGCTGCCCGGTGAAGAATACAGCGACTCGGGGCGCGGCATTTACATCGTTTCGCAACTCTGCTCCACGTTGCTGAGCGCACTGACGAAAACCGGAAACAAGGTCAGCGTCGGATTGCCTTTGGTCGCATTGCGTCCGGCGCTGAAACTCATCAACTAGTCATTTGTCCGCGTGGCGTTTTCGACCCACTAGTCGTGCCATGGCCGTTCTGGCGGCAGATCTTCTTTCCGAATACCGAGGCGGCGCAGATTGTCGATCGTCGGATCGTTTTTGCGCTCGATTGCGTCGAGAAGCGCATTGATGCTGACGTACGCGCTCGCAGGCGCGCGGTACGCCCGCTCGGCGCGTGACATTTCATCGTATGTGAGACGTTTCGGAACATCGATCTTATGCGGCTCGGGCGCCGATTCGGCGATTGCTATGTTCCGCGGAACGACTGCTTTCCTTGCGGCCAGGAGTTTCGCGCGGTTGAGTTCGACGATATGGCCGCGTCGACGGGCCACCGCTCCTTGCGATTCGAGCTCGGCAACGGTGCGCGAAACAACTTCTTTAACCGTACCGGCTGCAATGGCGATGTGCGAGAGCGTCAAACTTTCCAGCGGCGGTAAAGCGGGAACGAGCTTGGCCGCTGGAACCGCATACGGTAAAAGCGCGCACGCAACTCTACACATGACCGAATCGGTGGTCTGGGAGCCTACGATGTCGGCAAGCGTGCGCGTCCGTTGCGCGCAGAGCACGCTAAAATCCCGCGCAAACTCGGGGAAGCGCGTCGTCAGGTCTTTGAGCGTCGCGCATGGTAGCAGCGTGTAGCGCGCGGTTTTTGACCACACGACGATGTTGCCGATCATTCGTCCGCGGTCGAGAAACGCGATTTCACCGAACGCATCACCGGGGAACAGCTCCGCGAACAGACGCGTCCGGCTCGAAGACTCCGTTACGATCGCCAGCATGCCCTCGCGCACGATTCCAACGTAATCGAAGCGATCGTCGGCGCCTACGACGACCTCATTACGGCGGCCGCCGCACTCGCGTGCGGAATGTGCCAGGAGTTCGCGGGCTTCGCTATCCAGGCTTTGAAAGATGCTATTACGCAGGAATGCGGGGGGCGCCGGCTGGACCCTAGCCTCTTCACGCCGGAGTCTAACGAGCCACGAATCGGCACCGACTCGACAGCTCGACGCGCGCAGTCGGTCTCGACTCATGCGCTCTAAAATGCGCAACAAGGCGCGAGGATCGTCGCCGGTCTCAAATTCAATGAAGTCCTCAAAATTGCCGTGCGTCAGGGCATCAAGAAGAAGCGGCACATAGTTGTCGAGCGGAGCATCCGCCAAGTCGACGGTCACATAACTCTCCTGTCCGTGCGAAAGTAAACCATTATTTGCTTTTTCCAATGTACGCCGCGAATAAACGCACGGGGAGCGTTAGCTTGCTTTGTCGGGCGGTCTTTCCCGGAGAGCAAACGGCTGAGTTATCGATCGCAAAAACTTTGGGCAAGAGTTATTGAATTGCGGCCGCCCATCTACGAATTGTGAGAAACGTGGTGATCCCGAGAAGCAGCTCGCACGTCGCCAAACCATCGCTGCGCCAAAAGGTAAGCGCGGAACTTATCGGCACGTTTTTTGTCACCCTAGTGCCGACGGTCGTCGACATTGGATACTACACGGGAGAGCACGTTGACTATGTCTCGCGATGGCTCGCGCGCGGCTTCATAACGATCGCTCTTATTTACGCCTTGTCGGCCGTGTCCGGGGCACATATCAACCCGGCTGTAAGCCTAGGATTCGCCGTGCGCCGTGCGATGTCGGTAAAACTCTTGTGCTGGTATTGGGCGGCGCAGTTCCTCGGCGCATTCGGCGCGGCTGCTTTAACGCGCGTTCTTTTCGGGTCGCTACTTCTTCTGGGCGCAAGTCACGTCGGGTCCAGGTTCACATACATCCAAGCCACCATTACGGAGATCATCCTCACGTTTCTGGTAATGCTCGTTATCTTTGGATGCGCGGAGGAACAGGCAATTATCGGAAAACAAGGTGCCGTTGCAATTGGCCTGACGATAGCAGCGTGCGGGTTTTTCGCGGGCCCGATCAGCGGTGCATCCATGAACCCGGCACGCTCCATCGCTCCGCAGATTCTAGGAGGCGCGATCGATCAAACGTGGATTTACGTGGCGGGCCCGTTCGCCGGCGCGGCAGCGGCGGCTTTTGCAGCCCGGTTATTATTCGGCGAGCCCGATTCCGGTGAAAGAAAAGCGGCGCAGGGAGGATAGTTGCGCTAGAAGCGGATGGCGTTAGCCTGCTCGCCCTCGTTCCCACTGCGAAAGTAACGCAACGCAACGTAACGTGCGATTTTTCAGCATTGGGTACGTATTGTTCCGAGGAGGCAGCCCGTCTATGCGAATCCCGCCGACATTATACGACCTTAGCCAACCGACGTTTCACAATTCGCCCCAGTGGCCCGAATACGAGCCGACGGTTATGAATCTGCGATACACGATCGGTTTCAACGGATTTAACGCGGAGCGCGTGGAGTTGACCACGCACAGCGGAACGCATATCGACGTACCGTTTCATTTCATGCAAGACGGCGCTACGATCGATCGCATGCCACTCGAGCGGTTCATGGGGCCGGCAGTGATTCTGGATCTAACGGACAAGGGGCCGGCCTGCGTGATTTCGGCCGCGGATTTAGAGCGTTTCGGCGATACGATCGTAGCCGACGAGATCGTACTGATCAAGACGGGGTGGGGTTCGCGGCGCGCGCTTTCGGAGGAATATCTCAAAAAATGGCCCTATCTCGATCAGTCGGCCGCCGCGTATTTGGTTTCGCGCGACGTCCGGGGCGTCGGTACCGACGGGTTGAGCATCGGCGGGATCGGTGACTACGCGCGCAGTCGCGCTCCGCACATTCCGCTGCTCGCCGCCGGCAAATTCATCATCGAGGACATGCGCATCCCAGACGAACTCGTGCCGGGTAAGGGTTACTTTTTGTGCGCGTTCCCGATCCTGCTCAAAGGCGCGGGGGCCGCATGGGTACGTCCCGTGGCTTGGGACGTTGCGTAGCACCATTGCGGTAATCGTGCTGGCGGCTGCAATGAGTTGTGCGCCGGCCGCCGCGCGCGCCGCTCAAGGCAAAAAGGCCACGATCGATATCCAGTCGCAATCGACGTTTGCAGCCGGCGCCGACGAAAAAGGGAAGCCGGGCGGGGTGCCGCTCACCAACGGCGATACGCGCGTTCCGTTCAAACTTACCGTTCCGCTAGGGGATAAGTTGACGTTCACGTTTGCGCACACCAATATTGACGAAACGCTCGGCCGCGTCACCGACGCACACGGCACGTATGTGTATCCCGGCGCGTATCACGGCGACGCCAACGATGCGAGCGTAGCCTACTCGAGCGGAGCGGTAACGTGGAGCGCCGGGTATCTGCAACGGCATCGTGCCTGTTGTCCGTACGATCAAATCGAGGAGCACCTGGCGTATGTGGGCATCGAAGACGACTTCGGTCCGGTTACCGGAAAGAAGAGTCTCTTCGTTTTTAAACTGCTGGGTATGCGTAGCGTCAATCACAAGCAATCCGCGGCGTTTCTGTCGGCCAACGCGCCCGGCTACACATATGCCGATTATAAAGGCAACCTCCCGATTTACCGCACGTCGATCGAGATGCGCGCGCCCATCGGTTCGAGCGGATTGCGATTGCTCGCGGAAGCGGGCGTCGACAGCGATTATTTCGACTATCAGCCGATTCCGCTCTACTACCCGTACGTGAACGTCGGTCTCGAAAAGACGTTCTCTCCAAACCTGCGATACACGATGCTTTTCGAGAACCTGACGCAGCACGAGCAAGGGTACCCATTTGCTTCGCCCAACGCGATCCATCGAGCCAAGATCGTGCTGACCGCCGATGTTACGATTCCCTTCTAGGAGTGAGGACGCTTTACAATGACGCAAGACGGCGATTCCGGCCCGTTCGGCGGAATGAAATCCAAGCGATATTTGGTCTATCTCATGGCCGTCGCGCTGTTCGGCTGGGCGCTCGCGTCGTTCGATTTCAATATTTACGTGTTGACGATTTCAAACATCGCCAAAACTTTGAAATTGCCCGCGACCGAGGTCGGTCTGGTGGGGTTTTGCATTTACGCCGGCGAGTTCGTGGGCAGCCTGTACTTCGGCATGATGATGGACAAGCGGGGGCGGCGTTTGGCATGGTTGGTCGCGCTCGCCGGTGCGACGATCTTCACCGGGCTTACGTATTTCGTGCAGAACTTTTGGGAGCTTTCGACGATTCGGGCGCTCGCGGACCTGTTCGCCTACTCGGAGCTAGCTATATCCGTAACGATCGTCAACGAGGAGCTTCCGGCGAAGAACCGCGCGTTTCTGTATTCGATCGTGCAGGCGGGGTGGCCGCTCGGCGTCGTCGGTGCGGCGCTTGCGTATATCGGCGGCATTCACTGGGGCTGGCGCGTGTTGTTTCTTTTCAGCGTACCACCGCTGATTGTTGTCGCGGTCGCGCGAATCTGGATCAAGGAACCGCGCCGCTGGCTGCATCTCAACGACGTGCGGCACGCGCTGAACGACGGCGACAAACCGAAGGCCGAAAAGCTGAAAAAAGAGTACGACATCGACACGGCGCAAGTTCATCGACCCTCGATCTCGCAGCTCTTCACGTCGTCGCCCGAAAACCGGCGTCAATTCATCGTCTTGTCACTGGTCTGGTTTTTCTACGGTTGCTCGTACACGGCTACTAACGCGTACATCGTGTACTGGTTGGTGACCTTTCACAAGTATTCCATCATTTCGGTTGCGGAGATGTTGCTCGCTACAGCGGCCATTGGGTTCTTCGTGTACATTCTGGCCGGGTGGATGGGACAGCGAATACCGCGCGTGTACATGCTTATCGTAGCCGGAGGGCTGGTCGCGCCGCTTTCGATCGTCTTTCTTTACGTTCACGACCAGTTTTGGGTGTACTTCGTATATTTCTTCATCTACCAGATGACCAACGGCTTTTGGAGCGGCGTTGCATACGCGTACAACGCGGAGAGCTTTCCGACGCGCTACCGCGGGACGGCGACGGGAGCGCTGGATGCCGTGCAAATCATCGGGTTTCTGGTCGGCGCCGGCATTTGGACGGCATTGATCGGGCACTCGCCGCAATTAACCTGGTACATCGTTGCGGCTGGGCTGTCGCTGGGAATGTATTTCACGATCATGCTGCGCAAGATTCCTGCGGGGCAAGAGTTGGAGGCTATCGCGAAATGAACGTAGAGCGTAACGTAGGTTCCTGAAGGCAGCGCTTCTGTGTGGTATGATGTACGCATCTAAAAGAAATGGCGAAAACATGATGGGAACCGGACAACCGGACATTGGGTTTGTTTCGCTCTGGGGTGAATACGATTGCGCCCGGATCGATGAACTAAACGAGCAATTATCAAAAATAAAAAATGCCGACATCGTATTGATCGACATGCGCGACGTCGCGTACGCGGATTCGTCGGCGCTCACCTGTTTGATACGGCTGAAAAAACACATGGCGTGGAATCGCGGACCCGGAGCGGTCCGGCTCATCGGGTGTACCCGAGCCGTTCGCCGGGCGGTCGAGGTCACCGGTTTGGACGGGACGTTTGAGATGTATGGCAGCGTGAAAGATGCGTTGGGGAATTTGGGATATCTGCGTTGCGTGCAAACGGCGGGGTGAGCATCCTGCCGGTGCGGGAATCGCTTGCTGCGTTGGTTCGGACGCCGATGTCGGTATATGGGTAACGGAGGCATAATGACAAAACAGAATTGGGAAACGCAAATGTACCCCGAGCGTAGCGGCGCCGAAGATGCGGTCGGGCGCTTGAACGCAATCGGGTACGGCAATAACGACATCAGCGTCATGATGAACGACAAGACGCGCGAGAAGCATTTCGCTCATGACACCGGGACGAAGTCTGCCGAAGGCGCCGTGATCGGCGGCGTGATCGGTGGAGGCCTGACGGCCATTGCCGCGGGGTTGCTGACGACGGGCGCCGTCGTTGCGACCGTCGGCACCGGGGGACTGGCCGCGCCCTTGGTCGCAGGACCGCTTGCCGCAGTGCTAACGGGGCTGGGAGCCGGCGGTCTCGGGGGCGGAATCATCGGCGCGTTGATTGGGGCAGGCATCCCGGAAGAACGCGCGCACGAGTACGAAGCAGGGCTCAATCGGGGCGGCATTCTCATCGGCGTCAATCCGCGACCCGGCGAGGAAGGCGCGGTCCGCAATGCGCTGGATTCGCGTACCACGACGGGCGAGACCGCTAGCGATACCGGACGGGCTAGCGGGTTCGAGTCGACGCAACCGGTCCGCAACGTTCCGCCGCGATAGGTTTGCGCACGAAAAACTAGCCCGAACCGGCCGCCCAAAGCGGCCGGTTGTTTGCTGCTCCGCGTGCTGGGGTACGTGCAAAGCTATGAGCGTTTGCTCGGTCCGTGCGAGTCGATAACGTGCGCGAGTTTTTGCGCGAGCATTCCTTGAGCATCGTAGTGCTCGGGATTTTTTCGCTTTGGTTGATTTTGTATTGCTTTAGCGATCCGAGTAAGCATTTGGGGGCATTCTTTGGAAACGCTATTGCGGATTGGTCGGGATCGGTGGTGATCATTCTCGCAACGAAATATTTTCGCGAACGCGGATCGAAGGAGAGCCGTCCTTGCAAGGACGAGAGGCGGGGTATTCGCCGGCTCTTGTACGAGCATTCGCTGACGATATTCCTCGTGCTGACCGGAATTGGCTGGGCCGCGTTATTCGCCCACTCGCAGACCAACTCGAAGTGGGGTCAGGTTGCCGGGAACGTGCTTTCGGAATGGGTGCAGATGATCGGTCTGGTGTATCTAACGAAAGGCCTCATCGAGCGCGGTTCGCCCGAGAGCAAATAAGCGGCGCTACTCCGGTGACAATTCCGCGAAGTTCGTTTCGCGATGTTCGGGCGTAACGAAGTACCCGATTGCCGTCATCACGATTACCGCGACGAATACGATCAGGATGAACGAGCCCATAGCCGATCCGTAATCGGCGCCGCCGCCGGGAAGCGCGCGGCTCGCCGCGAGCGCGGCGATAATCGTGGCGGTTCCCGACGCGATTAAGTTGCCGATTTGATACGTGAAACCCGGAAACGTCCCGCGCGCAGCCGCGGGCGAAATTTCGTTGAGATGCGCGGGAATGATTCCCCATGCACCCTGCACCATGAATTGCATCAGGAACCCGCCGAGGGCGAGGAGGCCGATGGTTTGGCCATGCGCCCACAGCGGAACGATCGCAAGACCCAACACGGCGCAGACCAAGATCGAGTTGCGGCGCCCGAAGCGTTGTGAGAGCCAGCCGAAGAAGATCCCGCCGGCAATCGCTCCGACGGCCGTGATGGTGTTGACCAAGCCGACGTGGCTCGGGTCGAAATGATGCTGCTTTGCCAGGAACGTCGGATAGAGATCTTGCGAGCCGTGCGACATGAAGTTGAACGCCGCCATGAACAGCACCGCGTAGACGAAAAGCGGCGCGTAGCGCAACGTCGATGCGAGAGTTGCCCTGACGGCCGGCGGCCGCGACGCGTTTTGCGCTTGCTGGGCTTGCCAAACCGCTGATTCGGGAACGTTCGAGCGGATGTAGAGAATCAGTAGTGCCGGGGCGACGCCGATAACGAACATTCCGCGCCAGCCGACGTGCACGTACAGAAATTCGAGCGCGAGGCCGGCGAGCAGTAGGCCGACCGCATAACCTTCTTGTAGAATGCCGGAAAACAAGCCGCGGCGTTTCGGGGGGAGCGCTTCCATCGCCATCGCCGCGCCGAGGCCCCATTCCCCGCCCATCGCGATACCATAGAGGGCGCGTAAAACCAAGAAGACCGTAAGGTTGGGCGAGAACGCCGTCAGCAGTTCGATGAGCGAATAGATGCCGACGTCGATCATCAGCGGTATTCGGCGGCCGTACCGGTCGGCGATGCGTCCGAAGATCAGCGCGCCGACCGGACGCAAGACCAGCGTCAGCGTCACCGCAATCGAGACTTGCACGATCGTCGCGTTGAAGCTGTCGGCAATGTGCGAGAGCACGACGATAACGAGAAAATAATCGAATGCGTCGAGCGTCCATCCGAGAAAACTCGCGATGAACGTGTTGCGTTGATCGCGAGTCACTAGGCGAGGACTATGCTGGTTGTGCGGCGGCCCTTCGACAGGCTCAGGGTGACGGGGGGCGATGGGGATGGGGTTGGCGATGGGGACGCGCTTGGTAACCCGGATGCGTTGGGTGAGGGGGACGTTGAGGGTTTGGCTGGGTGGTCGTCGCCGTAGAGGACGAGTAGATAGGTGGTTCCTTTGACGACCTTGATCTTCGGCGGTTTAAAGGTGAAGCTCAGCGTGTTGCCTTGGAGCGACGATTTGTTAAACGTGTACAATGCGCGGTAGCTTGGCGCTTTCTTGTGATGCGTTTGCACGCCGAAGAGTTGGACTGCGAAACCGCGCTGAGCGAGCTGCTCCGCGGGAATCGTAAATTGCGCGACGACGTTGCCGTCGATGGTGAAATCGGTGGACGGAACGAGTGTGACGTCCATCAGCGCAACCGTAGCGAGAGAACCGGCCGGGACATGCACCAGCGCGGGCGCGTCGGTCGGCTGCGGTACGACTTTCAGTCTCATGGTCGGGCCCGACGGTGAGGAGCGCGGAGCGGGACTCGACGAGGCGCCGGCCGGCTCGTGTCCGGCGAGCGGACTAGCCGCAGGTGGGGGCGATGCCGAAGGCGTTGGCGACGGAGAGGGTGACGGTGAAGGAGTTGGAGTTGGAGTTGGAGTGGCTACGGGCTTTGCGTGCGCCCTGGAACTTTTTTTGCCTTTTGGCGATGGCGATGGCGACGGCGACGGCGTCGCATCCGGCACGTTGAAACGCAACAGGCAGCTATAGCCGTTGACGGTCGGACATTGCAAGCCCGCGGTCGCGTCGGTAAGGGAGACGTTGGCCGTATCCCCGCCGGCGTTGGCGGCGACCGATTCCGCGTTTGGTCCCGGCGAGAACGATGCATTGGCATCGGGCATTGGGGCCGGCGATTGACCGAATGGCGGCAGGCCGGGCCCTCCGGGCGCTGAGGTACCCGTTGCAAAGTTTCCCGAACAGGCCGACAGCGCGAACGCCACCACCGCACACGCGACGCGAACGCCGAGTTTCATTGTTTGGTCTCCACTTTTTGCTGTAACTCTCGAGCGAATGCGTCCACCGAAACCGTCCGTTTCTCTTCGACCCCGCGCTCGTTGACGTTGACGCTGGCGTCGGCGGCTTCTTGCTTGCCGACGACGAGGATGTAGGGCAGTTTTTGGGTTTTCCAGTGGCGGATCTTGTACCCCAGCTTTTCGTTGCTCTCGTCGACGTCGACACGGAATCCGCGAGCGGCTAGTTGCTCGCGAACGTTGCGCGCATACTCGATTTGATGTTCGGAGATCGGCGCGACGACGACTTGAACCGGTGCCAACCAGGCCGGGAAATTGCCGGCGTAATGTTCGATGAGGATGCCGAAGAAGCGTTCCATGGAACCCGCCAGCGCGCGATGAATCATTACCGGGGTCCGATCGTGACCGTCGTTTGCGCGGTACTGCAAACCGAAACGCCCGGGCAACACGAAGTCGACCTGCACCGTGCCGAGCTGCCACTTGCGGCCGATCGCATCGCGCACGTTGATATCCAGCTTCGGCCCGTAGAAGGCGCCGCCGCCTTCGTCCAACGCGTACGGAAGGTTGCGGCTTTCCAACGCTTTGCGGATGGCGTCTTCGGCGATCGGGTCGGTGTCTACGCGAAGGTGCGGCTCCCGCGTCGAAAGGAAATATTCGAATTCTTTGAACCCAAACGCGTCCATCAGGCGAAGCGCTTCGTCCAGCGTCTGTTCGAATTCGCCTTGCAGTTGTTCCGGAGTGCAGAATAGATGGGCGTCGTCTTGCGTGAAACCGCGCACTCGCGTTAAGCCGTGTAAAACGCCGCTGCGTTCGAAGCGATATACGGTTCCGAATTCACTGAACCGTATGGGAAGTTCGCGATAACTGCGCAGCCGGCTGCGATAAATCAGAATATGTCCGGGGCAATTCATCGGCTTGAGCCGGAAGCGCTGCTCCTCGACTTCGAGCGGACCGAACATGCCGTGTGAGTAGTTTTCGAGGTGACCGGAGATCTCGTAAAGTTTTTCGCTGACGACGTGTGGCGTGATGACGGGCTCGTAGCCGCGTTCGAGCAAGCCTTCGCGAATAAAATTCTCGACGATACCGCGCATTACCGCGCCCTTGGGGTGCCAGAAGATCAGGCCGCCGCCTGCGTCTTCTTCTATGGAAAACAGGTCGAGCTCTTGGCCGAGCTTGCGATGGTCGCGCTTTTGCGCTTCTTCGAGAAAATGCAAGTAGTCTTCGAGTTCTTGCGCGTCGTACCACGCCGTTCCGTAGATTCGCTGCAGCATCGCGTTGTGCTCGTCGCCGCGCCAGTACGCGCCCGCGACGTTCATCAACTTGACGGCGCCAATTTCAGCGGTCGTCCGCGCGTGACCGCCGCGGCACAGATCGGTAAATTCGCCGATGGTATAGAGCGTGATCGGCGTGCCCGCGGGAATCTCGCGCGCGAGTTCGACCTTATAGGGATTGTCCTTAAAGCGATCGATGGCTTCTTCGCGCGTGACCTCGCGGCCGGTCATCTCGTAGCCTGCGGCGATGATCTCATCCATTCGCTTCTGCAGGCGCTCGAGATCGGCGGGCGTGAACGGTTCGGCGCGGTCGAAATCGTAGTAGAAGCCGTTTTCAATCGACGGACCGATCGTGGGCTTCGCGTCGGGGAAAATATCTTGGACCGCATATGCGAGCACGTGTGCTGCGGTGTGGCGCAGTTCGGCCAGCGAGATTCGGGGCTGTTGGGGCAGGGTCGCTTCCTCGGACATCACCTTGCGCCTTTTGGCGGCCGGAGGCCCGGGGTCATGCCCGCCTTTCAAACATTATTCATACAATCGCTCTAACGTCGTAATTAACTCAACCCGAGGAGATTTTTACGATGCGAAATACTTGGTCCATTCTAGCCTTAGTTGCAACCATTTCGCTCGCGGCATGCGGTGGCGGGGGCAGTAGCGGCGGTGGCGGCGGGGTGATAACGCCGCCGACGCAACCGCCTGCGAGCGGCAACGTGCCGCAGCAGCTTTCGGTCGGCACGAGCATGGCTTGGGTCGAACCCACCAGCCACAGGACACTGTACGCCCTGGACATCGATACCGCGACCGGCACCGCATGCACGAGCGGGTGCCTCAATATCTGGCCGCCCCTCACGCCGAGCACCGGCTCTGCGGCAACGGGCAACATGACGATCATCACGCGCGCCGACGGCACCGGTAAGCAATGGGCGTATCAAGGGCATCCGCTCTACACCTACTCCGGTGATAGCGGTGCTCAGCAGGCCAACGGCGAGGGCATACCCGAGGGTGCGACCGGGCACTGGCACGTCGCCAGGCCGGCCGGCTCGACCGGCGGCGGCGGTGGTGGTGGCGGCTGCACTGGAATCTACTGCTAACCGCTACACAACGCAGAACGCAAAAAGGCGCGTGGATTCGTCCTCGCGCCTTTTTTATTTCCGACGACAAGTTCGCAAAAGCGGTAATTCATAATCGATTCATATACGGGTGCGAGAATACAGACTGGGTGCAGTCACGAAATAGGTATGAAACGATGGCGGGATTGATAATCTTCAAGAGTTTGGCCGAAGCGCTTGGTGCCGGCTACCAGGTGTATGATAAAACGGCGGATGGATACGTCGTTCGCACGCGCACGTCGCACGGTTGGGCAATGGCGCTGGTCGACTGTACATAGCACGTACGGCGTTTGCGTGGCATACGCGGCGTGCCGGGTATAAGGCGACTATGAATACGACCACCACGGCTGCATCTGCCGGGACGACTACGATTGGCGGCGATCTTACGGTCCGTCGCTTAGGATTTGGCGGAATGCGCCTGTGCGGCCAGGGCGTTTGGGGTTTGCCCGCCGATCCGCAAAATGCGCTCGCGGTTTTGCGGCGGGCCGTCGAGTTAGGCGTGAATTTCATCGACACCGCCGACGCGTATGGGCCGAACGTCAATGAAGAGCAGATAGCGCAGGCGCTTCACCCGTATCCGCGCGATCTCGTCATCGCGACCAAAGGCGGATCGACCCGAAGCGGGCCGGGGCAGTGGGGGCGCGATGCACGCCCGGAGCGTCTCAAACGATGCTGTGACGAAAGCCTACAGCGTCTGAGGCTCGAACGCATCGATCTCTATCAGTTGCATTCAGTCGATCCGAACGTTCCGTGGGATGAACAAGTCGGCGCGCTGCGAGATCTTCGAGACGCAGGGAAAATCCGGCACGTGGGGCTTTCCAACGTGAACGTGGAGCAGTTGCGGGACGCTGAAAAGATCGTCCCGATTGCATCGGTGCAAAATCACTACAATGTGAGTAACCGCGAGCATGAAGACGTCCTCGAGTATTGCGTGCGCGAGGGCCTGGCGTTCATCCCATATTTTCCGCTCGACGGGGGCGATATTCCAGAGATGAAGCCATTGGCCGCGATCGCGAAGACGCACGGCGCAACGGCGTACCAAATCGCATTGGCTTGGCTGTTGAAGCGTTCGCCTGTAATGCTACCCATTCCGGGCACGCAATCGCTCGCGCACCTGCAAGAAAATGTCGGTGCGGGGGCAATCGAACTCTCCGATTCGGAGTTTGCGCTTCTCTCGAACTGAATCCGCCTCTATTGGGGCTCGCGATGGGTTATGATGCGTGAGAAGGCAGGATGTGAGATGAAGCGCGTTTTCCGGACTTTTGCGGGCATGGCTTTGGTGACGATTTTAATGGGAACGATCGCTCGCGCCGACACTACTTCCGACCTTCAGTCTCAGATCGACCAGCAAGCAAGCCAACTACGCATGCAACAGCAACTGCAAACCCAACAGCAGTCGTTGAACGCTCAGCAGCAGCAGTTGCAAACGCAGCATGTGGTCGATACCCTGCAAATGCGTTCGCAGCTCGACCAGCAAAGCGCGCGAGCGGCCCAAATATTGCAGCAGCAAGAGGCACGGATACTCCAGCTGCAGCAATCGATGAAGCCCGCAAATCTCAAGGTTCCGGCTCCGGCGAGTACGCCTAACCCGTAGCCGCCGGCCGCCCCTTTGCTCGATTTCAGGGCGTTTTTGGGAATATACCTCCCGAACGCTACGCGGAGAGGCCCCCATGACTGGTTGGAACGTCGCGAAGACCGGGATCGGTATGATTCTCGGCCTCGGCGCGTTCTGCGCGATGTGCGTGCCGGCGGCGGGTGATGCGGCCGGGCCGATCATCGCCCAAGCCTATGCGCGCAACGGTCCCCTGACCGCGTATAGTTTCCATCTGAACGTCGCGATGGCCATGCGACATTTTCCGTGGCTGCATTTTCACATGCGCGGAGATGGCAGGTACGACCGTAACGGCCGCTATCAGGTGCATTTCACGCATATGCCGTTTTTCGCCAAGAGCTTCGACACGCTGGATCTTTCGCTGTTTAGTCCGAGTCTGTGGTCCGAGCACTATGTCGTTACGCGCGTCAGCAAATGCGACACGTCGGCAGTCTTCGATCTCCAGGATCGCGCGGGTGGCAAGGGTGGCAAAAACGCGCTCTCCAAAGCGGTCGCGACGGTCGACGCGCGTACCGGCCTGCGCGAACTCGACATGCATTACGCGAATGGGGGCGAAATCAAGATCGACCTAACGACGAGCGACTCGAGTGGATATCTGCTGCCGACCGTCGCGGATGCGCAAATCGATATGCCGGGTATGGCGCTATCGGCGCAAGCCGGCTTCACCAACTACACCGTGCAAACGGGAGATGGTGGGCGGTAGAAGGATTGAACTTCTGACCCCTACAGTGTCAATGTAGTGCTCTCCCACTGAGCTAACCGCCCTCGGAACCGCCAGAGTATAGCAGAGCCCTCCGGTGCAGTCAAACGGTTTTTCGTAGTCGGATCCAGCCCTCTTACGCGGTTCGCTGCGGGAACGTACGACGTTTGTTTGACAGGCATAAAATCCGCGTGGTAGAGTAGGGAAACATTTCAAGCACGCTCGACGTGCAGATTCGATAACGAAAGGAGATGACGATGACTGCTCTGTTTACGCCCCGCCCGATGAATATGCTCGGGCGTATCGTCTCTCCGGTTGGCCTGTGGATTGGCCTTGATTTCCGCGGAGAACCGCTCTCGGTGTATGGTGTGACCTAACGCGCTCGATCGCGTAGACACCGGTTCCGAGAGCCTCCGCAAATCGCCGGAGGCTTTTTCATTCACTCACCCGTCGGCAAACGCGTTGCGCCTGTCGCCTGTTTCGCAATGCATTTTTCGCGGGTCACCACGCACTTTGGAGGCGTCATGGATCACTGGATCTATTCCGAGACCCATCAGCGCCGCGAAGAACTGTACTCGTATGCGTTGCGCGCCCGCATCATCCGCCAAGCGGAGAGCGGCCGAAGTTACAGCTTGCGCGGCCGAATCGCCGATAGCGCTCAGGCAGTGAGCGATTTGTTGGCGCACTTCGCACATACGGTGCGCGACGAGCGGGAGGCTCGATAGCGCATGGACTACGCACGGAGCGATCGGCGTAGCTGACGCTGCGTTCGCTGCGCGTCGGATTCGCGTGCGCGTTTGGCGAGGACGGCCAAAACGGCTCGCTCTTCGGGGAATAGCCCGGCGCTCTTGCGGGCTTTCGCGCCGACGTCGAGCTTGCCGTCCTCCAAATAGACGTCGACGATGTCGGGATGCACGTAGCATTTCCGACACACCGCGGGCGTGTTGCCAAGACGCAAGGCTACCTCTTTGATAGCGCTCACGACGCGCTGCTTGCGATCCGTAGCCGTTTCTGCCGCCTCCGAGGATGCGAGCAGGAGCGCGCACGTGAGCGTGCCGAGCCACGTGCGGAAGTCCTTGGCGGAAAAGTCTTCGCCCGAAATATCGCGGATGTAGTCGTTGACGTCGGCGGAGTCGATTTCGTGCGTTCCGCCGTCATCGTCGACGTAGCTAAATAGGTGCTGACCCGGCAAGTCCTGACATTGACGTACGATCCGCGCGAGTCGTTTGTCGCGAAGGCCGACCGCATGACGGACGCCGCTCTTGCCGCGGAAAGAGAAGCGCATCGTCGCACCGTGCACCTTCACGTGACGGCCTTCCATGGTCGTCAAGCCGTAGGAATCGTTCTCTTTTGCGTATTCGTCATTGCCTACGCGGATCAACGTGCTTTCGAGCAATTGAACCACCGCCGCCAGGACTTTTTCACGCGGGAGATCGTGCTTTCGCAGATCGGCCTGCACGCGCTTGCGCATCCGTGGTAACGCTTTGGCAAAGGCCGTCATGCGATCGTATTTGTTTTCGTCCCGCACCTCGCGCCAGCGTTTGTGATAGCGGTATTGCTTGCGGCCGCGCGCATCGCGGCCGGTCGCCTGAAGGTGACCGTTGGGATGTGGGCAGATCCATACGTGAGTGTAGGCCGGTGGAATTGCAAGCGCTCGAATCCGCGCGATCTGCGCCGCGTCGGTTATTGCTTTCCCGTCGGGAGCGAAATAAACAAAATGCTTGCCTTTGAGCCGCCGCGTGAAGCCCGGCTCGGCGTCGGAGACGTAGCGTAGCCCGGCAGCCTTCGCCGAAGCGGCGGGGTCGTTCGACCCCTCGATGGCCTGCGAACTCAATCTACGGCCACGTCGTAGCGCAGCCGATCGCCGTCGCGGCGTACGCCGGCAGTCAAAACGTGCTTTTGAAGTTTCGCGTCGGCGCCGAAATGGCTCACGTCGGCTTCGTAGAGCAGGACGGCCGCGTCGGCAATGAGGCGGCGATGGCAACGCCACCACAGCGTCTCGCTGCACATGACCGCGCATCGCTCGCGCGTTGCGGCATTCATCAACTCGCTCAAGGCATCACGAAAGCCGGCCGTTTCCATATAATCCGCATACCCGCGAAAGGACGCATTGCGTAGGGCGCTGTTCGACGAGTCGGGCTTAGAACGGCGAAAACCGCCCAAATCCGGAGCCCATTGGTAGGCCGCCCCCGATTCGCGCGGCACCCAAAGCTCCATTTGTTCGCGCCAAACGTGAGGATTGCGGCGGCTCTTGGGTACCGTCCGAACGTCGATGACGCGCCTCAGCCCGGCGGAGCGTATTCGATCGGACAATTCCGCTTCTGAGGCCGTCCCATGGCCGAAGGTCAACAGTTCCACGTTACCTGTATATCCGTTGCGGGCCGCCTTCATACGCGGCGATCGCATCGCGCCACGCCTGCGGCACCGGGACCGATACGTTTTCGACGAAGTCGAAGGCCACGACCGTCGTAATGCCGTGCGCGGCACGGAGGCCATGAGTCGCGCTCCAGATCTCGTAGTAGAAATCGAACGACTTCGTACCGATGCGTGGAATCTTGCAGCCCACCGCAAGCTGCTCTCGATACGATAGCTGCCGTTCGTAGGTGAAGTTTATGGTTGCTTGGATCATTCCGTGCGCGCTGTAAATATCG
>DATBTT010000068.1:0-22485 GCA_036559125.1 Vulcanimicrobiaceae bacterium | reverse complement strand
CGAAGGACGCCCGTCACCCGAGCTTGTCGAAAGACGCCCGTCACCCTGAGCTTGTCGAAAGGCGCCCGTCACCCCCGAGCTTGTCGAAGGGCGCCCGTCACCCTGAGCTTGTCGAAGGGTCGGCCTCGCTCGGTGGGGCCGGGATTTCTAATCCGGCTACCTAACCTTCCACTTGTTATGACCGCCGTGGATGCCGTGATGCTTGAGACGCGTGCGGGTGCGCTCGCCAAGCGTTCGATCAAGACCAGCTCCAAGGTCGCGGGCATCCGGCTGGCCATTGCGTGCATGGATCTCACTACGCTCGAGGGCAAGGATTCCGAAGGCCGCATTCGCTCGTTGTGCGCCAAGGCGGTACGGCCCGCACCGCATTTGCCCGACGTGCCGAGCGTTGCGGCCGTGTGCGTTTACCCAAACCTGGTCGCGACCGCCAAAGCATGCCTCCACGGAACCGGCGTTAAGGTAGCCTCGGTCGCCACCGCGTTTCCGAGCGGTCTGTCGTCGCTCGACGTGAAACTCGCGGATGCCGAAGCCGCTATCGCCGCGGGCGCCGACGAAATCGACATGGTGATCGATCGAGGAGCGTTTCTATCCGGTAGAGAGCGATCGGTCTTCGATCAGATCGCCGCCGTAAAGCGCGTCTGCAAAGGTCGCCATCTGAAAGTCATTCTCGAAACGGGCGAACTCGGCTCGTACGACACCGTTCGCCGGGCGAGCGATCTCGCGCTCGAAGCGGGCGCCGACGTCATAAAGACCTCGACCGGCAAAGTGGCCGTCAACGCAACCTTCGCCGTAGCAGTAACGATGTGCGAAGCAATTCGCGACTACAATCGACGCACGGGACGGCGCGCCGGGTTGAAGGTCGCCGGTGGCGTGCGCACCACCAAACAAGCGTTGACGTATCTCGTAATCGTCAAAGAAACGCTGGGGGAACGCTGGCTGACTCCCGACCTGTTTCGCATCGGCGCGAGTTCGTTGCTCGACGATCTTTTGATGCAGTACGAAAAAGAACAGACCGGATATTACGCCGGACCCGATTATTTTCCGAAGGATTGACGATGGCTATCTTCGACTACGCGCCGGCCCCAGAGACCACACCGGCGCGCGTGCGCGAACGTTACGGCCTCTTCATAAATGGCCGCTGGCAGGCACCGCAAAGCCGACGGTACTTCGACACAATGAACCCTGCGAACGAAGAACGGCTTTGCGAAGTCGGCTACGCGGGTGTCGAAGACGTCGATCGAGCCGTTAAAGCCGCACGCAAAGCCTACGAGAAGTACTGGCGAAAGCTACGTCCGGCGGAACGCGCGAAGTACGTTTTTCGGATCGCACGCGCGATCACCGAGCGCTCGCGCGAACTCGCCGTGCTCGAAACGATGGACGGCGGAAAACCGATAAAAGAGTCGCGCGATTTCGACGTGCCCGCCGCGGCCGCTCACTTCTTCTACTACGCGGGTTGGGCGGACAAACTCGAATGGGCGTTGCGAGCTGGCGGGAGCCCGCACCCGATCGGCGTCGCCGGACAGATCGTTCCGTGGAACTTTCCGCTGCTCATGGCAGCTTGGAAAATCGCGCCTGCGCTGGCATGCGGCAACACGGTCGTGCTCAAACCGGCCGAGACCACTCCGCTCACAGCGCTCGCGCTCGCGCAAATCGTCCAGGAAGCCGACTTGCCGCCCGGCGTCGTGAACGTCATTACGGGCGATGGAGCCACCGGCGCAGCGCTGGTCGAACATCCCGACGTCGACAAGATCGCGTTTACCGGTTCCACTGAGGTCGGCAAAGCCATCGCGCGCGCGGTTGCCGGCAGCAACAAGCGCCTTACGCTGGAGCTCGGGGGCAAAGCCGCGCACATCGTGTTCGCCGACGCTCCGATGGATCAAGCTATCGAAGGTATCGTCAACGGCATTTACTTCAATCAAGGACACGTGTGTTGCGCCGGTTCGCGCCTGCTCGTTCAAGAAAACGTGCACGACGAAGTCGTGGTACGCCTAACCGAACGCCTGCAGACCCTTCGTTTGGGCGATCCGATGGACAAGAACACCGACATCGGTGCGATCAATTCTAAAACGCAACTCGACAAAATCTCGGAACTCGTCCGAAGCGGAGTCGAGCAGGGCGCGACGCTGGTGCAACAATCCTGCGCCATGCCGGAGCGCGGATACTATTTTCCGGCATCCTTCTTCACCAACGTGCAGCAATCGCATCGCATCGCGCGCGAAGAAATCTTCGGGCCGGTTCTCTCGATCCTCACGTTTCGCACGCCCGACGAGGCGATCGAAAAAGCGAACAATACACCCTATGGTCTTTCTGCAGGCATATGGACCGATACGGGCAGTAAGAACATGTACGTGGCGCAGCACTTGCGCGCCGGCGTGATCTGGTGCAATACGTTCAATCAGTTCGATCCGAGCTCGCCGTTCGGCGGATATCGCGAGTCGGGGTTTGGCCGCGAGGGCGGGGTCCATGGTCTTCGAGAGTATCTCTCGCACGCGTAAGCGCAGAGGGCCGCGCCGGCGATGATTTCGCACGTCTTTCGCTCGCTCTTTGAGAACAATCCCGACGGCGTCGTCTTGTGGGATCTCGATGGAAACATCGAAGATATCAACGACGCCGCGCTTGCGATGGGAACGCTCCCAAAAGAGCAGATGCTCGGACGCAGCTTCCGCGATTTCGTCGTTCCCGAAGAGGCTACGCGTAACGAAGAGTCCTTTCGCCGTGCGATTGCGGGAGAGACGTTGTTTTACACGACTCGGGTGCGCACGTCCGCGGGGATGCTGCTGGAACTCTCGGTTACCATCGTCCCGGTGCATCGCGGCTCGGAGATCACCGGCGCGTTTTGCATCCTCCGCAATGAAACCGAGCGCATTAAAACCGCCGGGCTCGTGCTGGCGCAGCAGCGCGCACTCGTCGAGAGCGAACGGCGCTTTCGATCGCTCTACGACAACAACGCAAATGCGGTATTGATCGTCGATCGCGACGGCATCATCCGCGACGCGAACGCCGCCACCTACACTATCGGCGGGCGGCCCCGTGAGGAAGTCATCGGTCAACACTTTGTCTCGCCCGGCGACGAACAAAAATACGCACGCTTGTGGGGCTTTTTCGAACGCGCCCTTCAAGGCGAGCCGGTTTCCTTTGACACGACCAGCACAAGTTTTAGCGGTAAGACGATCGATTTGGAAGCGATGATCGTCCCGCAATTTAGCGATGGATCGGTCAACGGAGCATTTATCGTCCTGCAGGACGTTACCAGTCGTAAGGCGGCTGAAGCGCGAGCCGAGCAACAAGCGGCGCGCATTCGCGATCTCTACTTCATCGCGACCAGCGGTGATTATTCCGATACGCGGATGCACGCGACGCTACAAATGGGGGTTCGCGTTTTCGGCATGGACGCGGGCGCGATCGTCGACTGTACTGAGTCCCGTCTGGCAATGGAAGTTCGCTACGATAGGAGCGCGAGCGGCACCGTTGCCGACGAAGCGCTGATGGAAACGGCGCGAGCGGTGGCGGCCAGCGAAGAGATCGTACAAACGAAACGCGGATTCGGCACGCGACTTTTCGTCGGCGGCGCTCTGTATGGCGCGCTAGTTTTTGCCTCCGCCCGCGACGCCTCGCACGCGGCGGACGAAACCGATCGCGACTTGCTCGCGCTGATGGCGGCCCTCCTGGGCGGCGCGCTCGAACGCCGGCGGACGCGCGCGCGGTTGCGAACGCTGGCCTACTTCGACGCATTGACGGGACTGCCCAACCGGGTATTCTTTCAAGAACGCGTGCGCGACGCGCTGGCCGAGGCCGCGCAGACCGGCAAGCTCGTCGCGGTGTTGTTTTTCGATCTCGACCGGTTCAAGGACATCAACGATACGCTGGGCCACGCGCTTGGAGACCGGTTGTTGCAACAGGTCGCCGAGCGGCTCGTGGAGATCGGCGGAAGCGCTGGGACCGTCGCGCGAATGGGCGGCGACGAGTTCATCATGCTGCTGTCCAATTGCGATAACGTCGAGACTGTTCGTGCCACTGCCGAGGCGCTGCTGCAAGCCGTCGACGACCCCTATCACCTCGACGATTACGAGCAATTCATCACGACCAGCATCGGCATTGCCGTTTTTCCCGCCGACGGCCGGGACGATCAAACGCTGATCAAAAACGCCGACATTGCGATGTATCGCGCGAAGGATCGGGGGCGAAACGGATATTACTTCTATAACGCGGCGCTCGAAGCACCCATCCTGACGCGCCTGTCCCAGGAAAAACAGTTGCGTCAAGCCCTCGAGCGCGAGCAATTCGTCGTGCATTATCAACCAATCGTCGATCTCGCCGATGGAACGCTCGTCGGCGTCGAGGCGCTCGTGCGCTGGAACCATCCCGAACGTGGTCTCCTCTACCCCGACCAGTTCATCCCGAGCGCCGAAGCCAGCGGTTTGATCGTTCCGCTGGGGGAATGGGTGTTCGAAACCGCTGCCGCCAACGTGCGCGCGCTGCGCGAGCGGTTCGGTCCGTTTCGCCTCGCCGTAAATCTATCGGCGCGGCAGTTTCATCAACGCGATCTGCAAGATCGAATCGCCGGAGCCGTCGGGCGAGCCGGACTCGACGCGAACGACGTAGAGATCGAGATTACCGAAAGCGTGGCCATGTCGGACGCGTCCGCGGCGATACAAACCGTTCGCGAACTAAAACGCTCCGGCGCGAAGATCGCGGTAGACGACTTCGGCACGGGACATTCATCGCTGAGTTATTTACGGCGATTCGACGTCGACATCATTAAGATCGACCGTTCGTTCATCGCGGGTATCGGCCTCGAACGCAACGACGAAACGATCGTAAAAACGCTCATAGCTATGGGACATAGCCTCGGTCTCGTCGTCGTCGCGGAGGGAGTCGAGACCCGCGCGCAGTACGATTTTCTGCGCGCGCACGGCTGCGATCGCGTTCAAGGATTCTACATATCCGCGGGCCTGGAGCCCAAAGCGTTGGAAGCACTGCTTGCAAGCAGGCGAGGCTCGCTCGTCAAACGAGGGTAAGCTATGTCTATGGAAACGCTAGCACCGGCGACGCCGGCCATCGACCGCGCATTCCTTGCCGACTGGTACCGTCGCAATCGCGAGCGCTCCGCGCACCTTTTCGCGTTGATCGATCCGGCCGCTTACTATGGTCGCCCGATACCGCTGCGCCACCCGTTCGCATTCTATGAAGGTCATTTACCGGCGTTTAGTTTTCTCACCCTCAACGAACGGGCGTTGCAAGAAACGCCGCTGGATGTCCGGTTCGAGAAACTCTTCGAGCGCGGAATCGATCCCGGCACCGCACTCGACGCGTCCAAACACGCGCGCGCCGATTGGCCGGATAAGGAAGCAATAGAAGCGTTCGGTCGCGCGTGCGACGAACGGGTGCTGCACGCCATCGCCCATTCGACGCTGGTCGATGCGAGCGTGCCGCGTTTGGTGCGCGGGCAATCGGTATACACGGTACTCGAGCACGAACAGATGCATCACGAAACGCTGCTCTACATCATTCACCGCCTCTCGCCCGACCTCAAAGGACGGATCCCGCAAGACCATCACGATCCGCAGGCTCCGCGCAACGATTTCGTTTCCGTCTCCGCCGGGATCGCGACGCTGGGCGCCGATCCAACGCGGATACCGTTCGGCTGGGACAACGAGTTCGGACAGAGCCAAACGTTCGTACCGGCATTCGGCATGACTCGCTATCCGGTAACCAACGGCGACTATCTCGCCTTCGTTGAAGCCGGTGCTCCGGCGCCGCCCTTCTGGATCGAGCGCGAGGGCGAGTGGCATTTACTAGCCGCGTTCGAGGAATTGCCGTTGCCGTTGTCATGGCCGGTTTACGCCACGCACGACCAAGCCGAGGCCTATGCAAACTGGAAGGGCGCGCGCTTACCCTCGGAACCGGAGTACCACCGCGCCGCCTTCGGAACGCCCGCCGGGCAGGAGCGCGCGTTCCCTTGGGGAGACGACGCGCCGGCACCCCATCATGGAAACTTCGATTTCAACCGCTACGACCCCGAGCCGGTCGACGCAAATCCCGCAGGGGCCAGCGCTTGGGATATCCACGATTTGATCGGCAACGGATGGGAGTGGACGAGCACGATCTTCGGACCACACCCGGGCTTCGAGCCGATGGCATCCTATCCGCAATACAGCGCGGATTTCTTCGACGGACGGCACTACGTCATCAAGGGTGCATCGCCGGTGACGGCCCGCGAATTGGTTCGCCGGAGCTTCAGAAATTGGTTCTACGCGGATTATCCGTACATGTACGCGAAATTCAGGTTGGTGAGCGGCGCATTGGCAGAGTAGCCGCCTCGGAAGGAACGGCAACTTTGCGTTTATTCGGACAGGTCCCTACACGCGTTCTCGCGGCCGCGTTGCTTCTGGTATTCGTCGCGGCATGCACGCGAACCGGCACGGTGAGCGTGGGGGCGCGCCATTCGTGGACGCGCCCAAACATACTACGCGTCGACGATTGGGTGAACCCAAACTCGCTCAACCCGCTACTCGCGACCAATACGTCGGACAATTTTCTTGGGGGTCTGGTCTTCGATCTCTTGGTGACCATCGACGACAAGGGCAACGACGTTCCCGATCTTGCGGCCACCGTACCGACGCTGCGCAACGGCGGCATCAGTAAAGACGGCCTGACGGTCACCTACCAATTGCGCAAAAACGTCAAATGGCAAGACGGCGCGCCGTTTAGCAGCAACGACGTGAAATTCACGTGGCAAGCGGTGATGAACCCGAACAACAACGTCGTCGAGCGGCGCGGATACGACGTCGTCAAATCCGTGGATACGCCCGATCCATATACGGTCGTCTTTCATTTGAAAGCTCCCTTCGCGCCGTTCGTGGACACCGTCTTCGGCGAAAGCGACGACCCCTATCGCATCCTGCCGGCGCACCTACTGGCAAAGTATCCGGATATCAACCGCATTCCGTTCAACGCGCAGCCGATCGGGACCGGCCCGTTCAAAGTCGTGAGGTGGATCCACGGCGATCGCCTTGAGCTCGTCGCCAACGATAATTATTTCATGGGTAAGCCGAAATTGCGGCGCATCATCGTGCGCTTCGTAGCCGACGACAACACGCGCGAAGCCGACTTGCGATCGCACGCCGCCGATTTGCTCAACGACCTCTCGTTTCCGGTGATTCGCGACCTGCGCACCGAACCCAACGTCAGCGTCATCCTTCCGGCCGCGCCCTCGTACGAATCCATCGACTTCAACATGACGAGGCCGCCGCTCGACGACGTGCGCGTGCGACGCGCGCTAGCCTACGGCATCGACAGCGCTTCCATGCTTCGCGACAACACCTATGGCGCGGCCGACGCGGCAACCGAAGATATTGCGGATAGCTCGTGGGCGTACGCGCCGAACGTTACGAAGTACCCGTACGATCCCGTTCGCGCCGGACAACTGCTCGATCGGGCCGGGTGGAAAATGGGACCCGGCGGCATTCGCACTAAGGGCGGCAAGCGGCTGGAATTACAGCTCACCTACGGCCAGGGCAATCCGACGTCGGAGGCGCTCGCTACCGAAGCGCAAGCGCAACTGCATAAGATCGGCGTCGACCTCTCGGTCAAATCGTACAACTACACGTTGTTCTACGCGTCTCAGCAGATGGGCGGCATCCTCTTGAGCGGCAAGTTCGATCTCGCGGTCTACGCCTGGATTGCCGGGGCCGACCCGGACGACTCGCAACAGTTCATGTGTCAATACGTGCCGCCCAGCGGCAACGACATCACCCATTTCTGCAGCAAGGACTTCGACGCGGCCGAAAAAAGCGCGCTTACGAACTTCGATCGGACCGTACGCAAAGCGGCATACGCGAAAACGCAGCAGATGCTCGCCCAAACCGTCCCCGCCGTCTTTCTGTTCTATCCTAAACGCCGGTATGCCGCGAGCGTCGATGTGAAGAACTTCAAACCCAACGGCGTCAGCGAAGGCTGGAACGCATGGCAATGGTCCATTTAAGCACGAACAACTTTTCGATCCACTAATTCGAAGGAGACATTCCGGTGACTGCGACTACCCTGACTGCAAAGAAAACGCCGATTACCGTCGCGCACGGCGACGGCATCGGGCCCGAGATCATGGACGCAACCTTGCGCATCATCATCGAAGCGGGCGCGCGGCTCGATATCGAGACGATCGAGATCGGCGAGGGCGTCTACAACCGCGGTCTCGGCAACGGCATCGAACCCAGCTCGTGGGAGTCGCTGCGCCGTACAAAAGTTTTCTTGAAGGCGCCGATCACGACGCCCCAAGGCGGCGGATTCAAATCGCTGAACGTCACCGTGCGAAAGACCCTCGGCATGTACGCGAACGTGCGTCCGTGCGCGTCGCTGGCGCCGTACGTGGCGACCAAGCATCCCAAGATGGATGTCGTGATCGTCCGCGAGAACGAAGAGGACGTCTATGGCGGCATCGAGCATCGGCAAACCGAGCAAGTCACGCAGTGTCTCAAGCTGATCTCGCGCCCCGGCAGCGAGCGCATCGTGCGCTATGCGTTCGAGTACGCCAAAGCCAACAAGCGCCGCAAAGTGACGTGCTTCACCAAAGACAACATCATGAAGATCACCGACGGGCTATTCCACAAAATCTTCGACGAAATCGCGCCCGAATACCCGCAGATCGAGAACGAGCACTGGATCGTCGATATCGGCGCGGCGAAGCTGGCCGACACCCCCGAGGCATTCGACGTGCTCGTGATGCCGAATTTGTACGGCGACGTCCTATCGGACGTGGCCGCGCAGATGACCGGTTCGGTCGGACTGGCCGGTTCCGCAAACATCGGCGACCACTGTTCGATGTTTGAAGCGATCCACGGTTCGGCGCCGCGTCGCGCCGGTCAAAACTTGGCCAATCCTTCCGGTTTGCTGCACGGCGCCTTTTTGATGCTCTCGCATATCGGTCAGGGCGATATTGCCGAGCGCGCGCACAACGCTTGGCTCAGGACGATCGAGGACGGCATTCACACATACGATATTTATAAAGAGGGTACGAGTAAAGAAAAAGTCGGCACGCGCGAGTTCGCCGACGCCATCATCGCGCGCCTCGGACAAAAACCGCAGAACCTCAAACCTGCGGAGTACGAAAAGGACGTGCAGTTGGATCTCGCAATCCGCGTAACCGGCGCCTCTCCGAAGAAGCGGCACGTCGGCGTCGACATTTTTATCGACAAACCGAACGCAGCTCCCGACGACATCGCGGCGGCTCTGAATTCCATGAACGTCACGGGCGCAAAACTCACGGTGATCAGCAACCGAGGAACCAAAGTGTGGCCCGACGGAAATCCCGACACATTCTGGAGCGATCACTGGTCGTGCCGGTTCGAATCCGACGGCGGCACGTTCGGCAACGCGCACGTCGTGCAATTGCTCGACGCAGTCGGCAAAGCCGGTTTCGATGCGGTGAAAACCGAGGGCCTCTACACGTTCAACGGCGAGCGCGCCTTCTCGTTAGCCCAGGGTCAATAAGTGACCGGTTTCGTTTAGCGTTACGAGCGTTGCGCGGTCTGCGTCGAGCGTGACGCGCGTGATGCCGGCCGGAAAAAGGCGTACGCCGAGAGCGTCGGCGCCGGGACCGAAGAGCGCTCGCAACGCCGCGTGCAGCGCCCCAGCGTGCGTGGCAACCAGAACGCGCGCGCGCGCCCCCTCGCGCAAGGATGCGAGCGCCGCGCCGACACGGGAGCAGACCTCGTCGAACGATTCGCCGCCGTCCGGTGTGTAGTAGGCTGGTTTCATTCCGCTCTCGCGCGCGAGGTTCGGATAGCGTTCGACGATCTGCCCCCACTTCAGGCCCTCCCAGGTGCCGAACGCAAACTCTCGCCAGCGCGAGTCGCGCTCCACAACGATGCCGGATTTCGCGGCGATGGCGCGAGCGGTATCGTATGCGCGCGAAAGATCGCTGGACACGACCGCGTCGAAGCGTTCGCCACCGAGAACGCGAGCGAGGGCCTGCGCCTGCGCGCGGCCCTCTTCGTTGAGTGGGATGTCGCTCTGCCCTTGAAAGCGCCCGTCGCGATTCCAATCCGTCGCGCCGTGGCGAACCAGCGTCAATTCAATGCTTGCTGTCGCCTTCGGTTGCATGCGCCTCGAGCAGGTCGGACATGTCGTTCGCGTGCTCTTCTTCGACTGCGAGGATCTCTTCCATCATGCGCCGCGTCGTCGAATCGTTGTCGCCGAAATACTGCACGATCTCGCGATACGATTCGATCGCAATGCGCTCGGCAACGAGATTCTCTTTAATCATATCGACGAGATTGTCGCCTTCGGCGTATTCGGAATGGCTGCGCGTAGCGAGGCCTTGCGGGTTGAGATCGGGCGCACCGCCCAACTGCGTGATGCGCTCCGAGATGCGGTCTGCATGCCCCTGCTCTTCGTTGGCATGTTCCAGGAACTCGGCCGAGACGGCATCTTTATGGATGCCTTTGGCCATGTAGTAATGGCGCTTGTAACGAAGCACGCATACGATCTCCGTGGCCAGCGCCGCGTTGAGAATATCGATCGCAACTTTGACGTCGCCCTTGTAGTCATCGGTCAGCGCGCCTTTCATCATATTTTGGCGAGCGCGTTTTCGCAACTCTTTGACGTCGGATAAAAACGGGGTTGCTGTAGCCACAATGCCTCCGTAAAACGAGTGGATGTCCAAGCGCTTATACCCAAGTTCATAACGCCTGGCTGCCCGGATCGGCCGCGCGACCGGCCAAATGGTCGTCGACGCACTCGCGTAGAAGCTCCCAGCGCGCGCCGGCACTTCGAAACTCCGCGTACCCGCCGTTTACCACGCGCGGGGCCCAAAGCGCAGCCGGCGACCGCCCCGTGCGCTCGAGAATGGCTAGTCGGACGACGACGTCGTGCGTCACGACCAGCGTATCGCTCGATGCGTCGAACGATTCCACGAAGGCCTTCCAGCGATTCGCAACCTCCGCGAGAGTCTCGCCGAACTCGAAAGCAACCTCCTGCGGCACTTGCCGCCACTGACGATAGCGTTCCGGGTCGTTCGCGGCAATCTCGTCTCGGTAGCGGCCTTCCCAGGTTCCATGGGCGATTTCGATGAGCCGCGGATCGGTTTCGATCGCAACGCCGATCGCCTCGGCTAGCGGAAGGGCGGTCAGGACGCACCGCTGCAGCGGGCTCGCGACGATGCGCGCGATGTGGGCGCCCTGCAACGCGCCGGCCAGCGCGAAGCTCTGCACGCGCCCCAGGGGCGAGAGGTCCGCGTCGCGGCGTCCCTGGTAACGACCCAATCGATTCCACGTCGATTCGCCGTGGCGAGCGATGCGCACCAGGGCCATGCTAGACTTCGATGCTGGCGACGCTAACGATGCCCGGAACCAGCGCGATTGCGTCGAGCGCCGGCCGTTCGACCGGACGGTCGACAGCCAACGTCATAAGGGCGTCGCCGCCTTGCGCGTTGCGACTAACCTGCATCGTCGAAATGTTCACGTTGGCCTCCCCGAGGATGGTTCCCACGCGGCCGATCATACCGGGCATATCGCGATGCCGCGTGACGATAAGCACGCCTGCGAGCACGGCGTCCACGTCGAAACCGTCGATCTCGACGATGCGCGCGCCGTGATGCAGCGAGGTGCCGACCAGCCGGTGCACGCCCGATGCGACCGCTAGCGACGCAACGTACGGGTCGCGCACCTCGTCGCTACGAACGAGCAACACGACGCCGGCTTCGGCCGCGATCGCCTCCGCATTGACGATCGAAACGCGCCGCTCCGTCGTGGTTTGCAGCAAACCAGAAAGCAACGCCGCGCGCAGAGGGGCCGGGTCCGCGCCCGCAATATCGCCCCGCGCGATGAGCGTGACGGGTGTCTGCAAGGTCCCGTCGAGCAATTGCGGCAGGACGACTCCAAGACGGTAGGCGATGTCGACGTATCGACGCAGCAGTTGCGCGTCGGCACCGGTCGGTGCGGGGGCGTTGACGGCTCCTTGAGCAGGACGCCCCGCCAACACGTCGGCAACGTCGGTCGCCAATTCGACCGCAATGCGGCGCAGCGCTTCGTGCGTCGATCCGCCCAAATGCGGTGTCGCAATGACGCGCGGATGGCAATGCAGGCGCGTGCCCGGAGAGCCGGGAGTCGGGGGCTCGAGGGCGACGACGTCGATGGCTGCCTGTGCGATCCGGCCGCTATCGAGCGCGTCGAGCAGCGCTCGCTCGTCGACGACGCCGCCGCGCGCGCAGTTCACAAATACCGCATGCGGACGCATACGCCCGAAACGCCGCGCGCTCATCATGTTTTTGGTTTGCGCCGTCAGCGGTACGTGTAGGGTCACGATGTCGGCACGTTCGAGGAGCTCGTCTAAATCGACGAGCGTCGCATCGTACGCTTCGGCACGTGCGGCACCAACGTATGGGTCGGCGGCGAGAACGCTCATTCCGAATGCGTGCGCGCGTACGGCGACGGCTGCGCCGATGCGTCCGAGGCCTACGATTCCGAGCGTCTTTCCGAAGAGCTCGTTGCCGACGTATTGCGCGCGCTCCCATCGGCCCGCGCGCAGCGCGGCGGCGGCGTCGGGCAGGTGCCGCAGCGCGGCGAGCATCATTGCCAGCGTCAGTTCGGTCGCCGCAAGCGTATTGGCCGCCGGCGTATTGACGACGACGATGCCGGCTTGCGTTGCGGCTTCCACGTCGATTGCGTCGACGCCGACGCCGGCGCGGGCGACGACGCGCAGGCCGGGCCCCGCTTCCAACAACGTGCGGTCGACGCGCGTTTCCGAACGTACGATCAGCGCATCGGCATCGCGTAACGCCGTTACGAGCGCGTCGCGCGTTGCGCCGACGCACGAGACAACCTCGACACCGCGCTCCAACAAGACCCGTTCGCCTTCAGGCGCGAACGATTCGGCTACAACGCACTTCATCGTACGCCCCTGGGCCGGCGCCGCTTCATGACGGCTTCTTCGGACCGAGGTCGCGGGCGCCTTCGCGTCGTAGGCATTTGCGGTGTCCAAAGAAGACTCGGCGCGTCTGGCAGTTCGCAAGATGTACAAACTCTACATCAACGGTGCGTTCGTGCGTTCCGAGTCCGCACGCAGCGATGCGTTATGGGACGGCAAGGAGTTCGGCGCCAATATCGCTCGGGCATCGCGTAAGGACGTCCGCGACGCCGTGGTCGCTGCGCGGGCCGCGCAGCCAAAATGGTGGAAGATTGCCCCGGCGACGCGCGGTTTGATTCTCTACCGGTTGGCCGAAATGATGGAAGCGCGTCGCGCAGAGTTGATCGAACGCGTGCGTGAAGGCGTCGATCTTTCATTCGAAGATGCCGAAGACGAAGTCGTCGCCGCTATCGAGCGCACCATTTGGTACGCCGGTTGGGCCGACAAATACGCCGCCCTGCTTTCGTCGCGCAACCCGGTTGCGAGCCCGCACTTCAACTTCTCGACGACCGAACCGGCCGGAGTGGCCGGTATTCTGGCGCCGGACGAGCCCGCGCTGCTCGGCCTAATTTCGATGCTTCTTCCCGCACTGGTCGCCGGCAATACGGTCGTGCTCGTGGCCTCGGAGCGCGATCCGCGCACGGCCATCGTTTTCGCCGAGGCGCTGGCGACGAGCGATCTTCCCGCCGGCGTCGCAAATATTCTGACCGGGTATCGCTCCGAACTCGGACCGATCCTCGCAAAACACATGGACGTCGACGCGATTGCATTTACCCAGGGCGACGCCGGTTTCGCGAAGGATTTGCAGACGCAGGCGGCCGGCAACGTGAAGCGAACGCGCGTCGTACCGTTGCGCACCCGCGACGAGTGGTTCGCGCCGGCCGCGCAAAGCCTCGACGATATCGCGGCGCATAGCGAAATCAAAACCATCTGGCATCCAGCTGGAATATAGTTGAACGAAGGTCTCGCGCGCGCGGAATTGGCGCGCTATGGAAAGGCGCTTTGGGAGCGGCGTTTAGTTTCGGGTACGAGCGGTAACCTGAGCGTGCGGCTCGACGACGGCGATTTGCTCGTAACGCCGGCCGGAATGTCGCTGGGAAGTTTGCAACCGCAGGACCTCGTGCGCACCGATCCAGCCGGAATGGCACGCGACGCATCCGCGCGACCGACCAGCGAACTGCCACTGCATCTGGCGGCGCTGCGCGCTCGCCGGGATATCGACGTAGTTCTACACGCGCACCCGACCTTTTGCGTGGTGTGGACAAAAATCGCGCGGACGCTTCCGCGCGATACCGTCGGCGCACGCGAAACCCTGGGCGAGGTCGCCTGGACGCAGTATCGGTCGCCGGGTTCGGACGAGCTCGCGCACATTACGGCCGCGGCCTTCGCCGAAGGAATCGACACGGTGCTGATGGAGCGCCACGGTATCTCGACGGTAGGTGCGACGCTGGAACGCGCCTTCATGCTCGCCGACCTCACGGAGGAGGCGGCGCGCATCGCGTATTTTAGCAGGCTCGCGCTCGGCGAAACGGCAATAGACGCGCCACGGTGAGCTATCGTTTAGTGCCGATGCATCAGCGACTAGCCAATGCGCTGAACTACGGCGAATTTCAACTCTTCTATCAACCGGTCGTCACGCTCGGGTCGGCCGAAATCGTGGGCGTCGAAGCGTTGTGCCGGTGGCCTCAGCGCGATCAAACGTACATTTCGCCGGAGACATTCATCACCCAGGCCGAAACGTCGGGCTTTATCGTGCAATTGGGCGAGTGGGTTTTGCGCACGGGGGCCGAACAGGTGCGCCGCTGGCAACAACTTTACGGACGGCGACTGCGCCTTGCCGTCAACCTTTCGGGGCGACAGTTCTTACACTTCAATCTCTTCAAGCAAATCGAGACGGCCTTGAACGGCGCCGGATTCGACCCGCGGGACTTGGAATTCGAAATCACCGAGACGGTAGCGATGCACAACGCCGAAGAATCGATTGGCGTGATGCGGCAGCTTAAGTCGCTTGGGATCGGCATCTCGCTCGATGATTTCGGAACCGGCTACTCGTCGCTGAGTTATCTCAAGCGTTTCCCGATCGATCTCCTCAAAATCGATAAATCGTTCGTGCGCGACATTCCGGAGGACGCCAACGACCTCGCCATCGTCTCGGCCATTATTGCGATGGCGCACGCTCTGGGCCTCAAGGTCATCGCCGAGGGCGTTGAGACGAAGGCGCAGGGTGACTTCCTCCGCGATTGCGGCTGCCAGTTCGCTCAGGGCTTTTATTTCGGCCGGCCCATGCCGGCCGCGGATCTCGAGCAGCTCCTAGCCGCGAGCGAGCCGTTGGGAGGGAGCCAAACGGCCTAGGCCATTCGAAGCGGAAACTGCCGCCTCGCCGGCTAACGTTCGCTTGCTGGGGCTCGCTAGGATTGCGAGCCGGACGCTTCTATGGAGGGAAGTACGCTTATGAGGCACGGTTTTAGACCGCTCGTTCTCGTCGTTTGTGCGGCCGCGATGTTGGCGGCTTGTAGCGGAGGGCCGGGCGCGATTCCCACCTCGAACGGTTCCGGCGGCGGGCACGCGCTTTCGCTGGGTGGTCTCGGCGGCGGTGGACTGCCGACGCCCCCACCAACAACACTCCTCGCGCCGCTGTCATTCGACGGCGCGACGCTCGCCCTCAGCGGTGGGGCCTGTGCAGCGACTTCGATCGGCAATGCCTGCGACGGCGCTACCGCTCCCCAGTTCAACACGCACGTGGCCTCAACGCTCATCCTGCCCAGCCTGTCGCTGCCCGCGCCCTGCGTGTTGCCATACGACGTTTCGGGCTCGGCGCCCCCGGTGGGCCTGCCGGTGACGACCAACTGCTACGTTATCGAGTATATCGGGTCCGTGGGCCCGTTCTTTCTCCAAGGACCGGCGCAGCAGGTGGGCTCGCAACTCGTTTTCGCGCCCGCCGCCACCCAGATTCATTTGCTGGTCGGACAGGGCTATACGTTCTATCTCGGCGTTCAAGGAACGCCCGCCACGCCCGCTCCGACGCCCGCACCGACTGCTACGCCGTGCCGGTCAGGCGAAAACGGCAACGACGGAGACCATCGGGGCTCCGAAAGCCGACGCAGACATGGGATGCACGAAGATCGTTGGGATGAAGGTCACAATGCGTGCGGACGCGATCGCGACGGCGGCCACCACGACGATGGCGAGCGGCACCACCATCACGACGACTGAGCGACATTCGGAGAGGGGGAGATTCGAACTCCCGAGACCCGTGAAGGTCTGCTCGCTTTCCAAGCGAGTGCATTCGACCACTCTGCCACCTCTCCACGAGCGCCCCGCCATCGGTTAGCCACCCCCGGCAAAAAACCTGGGAACCACGGTCGCTGCCTAGTCCGCGAACCGTTCCATGGATTCTTGCGCGTGAGCGACCCAAAACTCGAACGACGCCCGCGCTTGCGCTTCCAGCATCGCGTCTCCCCGAATAACTTCGCGGTGTAGCTGTTGCCCGAGTGCGGAGCGATTGCCGTAATTTACGTCCATCACGACGTCGCAGTGCTGCAACGCTTCAACCAATTCTTCGGGAAAGCGTACATCGGCAGGGAGTGTCGATATGACGATCTCCGGCACATTCCCGTTGGGCCAGGGCTGCGCCTCGAATCGTTCGCACAAAGCATCGACCTTCGTATCGTCACGGCCCCAAATAAACGTATAGGCGTCGCGTTCGTGCAGTTGCGTGAGAATCGCGCGCGCCGTCGCGCCCGTGCCGATTATTCCGATGCGCTGCAGTGAAACCGGCTCTTCCAATATTCCTTCGAGTGCGATGCGAGCGCCGATGCCGTCGGTATTCGCTCCGACGATGGCGTTACCGAAGAAAATCGTGTTGACGGCCCCGGCCGTGCGCGCGTCTTCTTCCAACTCGTCGCACGCGCGCAATACTTCTTCTTTCAACGGCATCGTGACGTTGCAGCCGGTGTAACCGTCCATGCGCATGCGGCGCACGACGTCGATGCCGTTGCCGCGCGGGACGCGAATGGCGACGTACGACCCGTCGATTCCGGCTTCGCGCAAGAACGTTTCGTGCAGGCGCGGGCTGCGGCTGTGCTCGACGGGATCGCCGATAATCGCAAGCTTCATTTGCTTCGCCGCTCCGGCAGCATGAGGCGCTCGAAAAACCGGAACATCATCGTAATCGGAAAATCTTTGTGCTCGATCGGCTCGGTCAGAATCGTGTAAAGACCACCGCACAGTTTCGCTCCGAGGACGTCGGTGAACAGCTGATCGCCGACGACGGCCACCTGCTTGCGATGCAAACCAAGGCGACGCAGCGCGATCCAAAAACCGAACGGCAACGGCTTGAGCGCGTTGGGCACGCAGTCGATTCCGAGCTGGGCGGCGATGCCGCAGACGCGATCGGTGAAATTGTTGCTGACGAGGACCGTCTTGAAGCCGCGCTCATGCGCTTCTTGCACCCATGCCAAGTGCTCCGCCGCAAGCTCGGTTTCCCGAAAGCCGAGCAACGTGTTGTCGAGGTCGACGATCAGGCCGCGGATGCCAAGCTCGGCGAGTTCCGAGAGCTTGATATCGTGAAGCCGGGGTGCGAAGCGATCGGGTCCGAGCATATGCCTCCGTCCGTTTGGGCTACTTCTCCCCACTATCCTCGGAAGTTTCCACAGGCAGCGCACGCAGGGCACACCTTTTCCACTTCCGGGGCCCATCTGTTCGCAAGAAAATCGGCTTGTCAACACCTTGCACACAAGGACGCAAATACTATATCTTGTATCTCCAGCGACCCGGTAGTACAATCTATGGCACCGATTGTTGTGCCTGGACGATGCTATCGAACAGGTGTTCGGTCTGCGTCCCTTGAAGTAAGTGGGTCCTCCCAATGGGGAGGAAGGAGCCTCGATGAAGTTTCGCCGCACATATTCCGCCCCTGGCGAGCCCTATGCCGGACTCATTTTCGAACCGCGCACGTCGCGTATCGTCAACCCCGACGGATCCGTAATTTTCGAGGCCAAGGACGTCATGGTGCCGACCGGCTGGAGCCAGGTCGCCGTCGACGTGCTTGCGCAAAAGTATTGCCGTAAGGCCGGCGTCCCCGCCGCCATCGCGCGCGTCAGCGAAGATGGCGTTCCGGAGTGGCTATGGCGTTCGGTTCCCGACGAAGCCGCGCTCGCAGCGTTACCGCGCGACCAGCACTTCGGCGCCGAACTCGACTCGCGCGCGGTCTTCAATCGCCTCGCCGGCTGCTGGACGTACTGGGGATTCAAGCACGGCTACTTCGATAGCGAACAAGACGCGCAAGTTTACTACGACGAAATGTGCGCGATGCTCGCGCGCCAAATCGGCGCGCCGAACTCTCCACAATGGTTCAACACCGGTTTGCACTGGGCGTACGGCATCGCCGGCCCCGCGCAAGGCCATTACTACGTCGACCCCACCACGACGGAGTTGATGCGCTCCACCAGCGCATACGAACATCCAGCTCCACACGCGTGTCTCCCATATCGAGCGCTCGTGACGACGCCCGACGGTCCGGTTCCGATCGGGGAAATCGTGACGCGCGATCTCGTGGGCATTCAGGTCTACGACACCGAGGGGATTACGAATGTCGTAGCCGTCAAGCATAACGGGGTAAAACCGGTCTATCGCGTCGGGCTAAGCAACGGCAATTACATAGAAGCAACTGCAGATCACATGGTGCTCTCCGCGCTGGATCATAAAGGCCGCCGCGAATGGCGTTCGGTTGCGGATCTAAAACTCGGCATGCGTTTGATCCAACGTACCGATACGAAATGCGAAGCCGCCCTCACCGGAGTGCTCGTCCATGAACGTGGCGACAATCAAGGCGACCCGTTCGTCGATTTCGCTCTGCCGGACGTTTTGCATAAGACGTCGCAAACTCGCGACGAATCGATCGTATCGATTGAGTACGTCGCCGACGAGGACGTATACGACATTGAGACGTCGAGCCACAATTTCCTGACGAACAATGTGGTGGTACATAACTGTTTTATCCAAAGTGTCAGCGATGATTTGGTGAACGAAGGCGGCATCATGGACCTGTGGGTTCGTGAGGCGCGCATCTTTAAATTCGGCTCGGGAACCGGCTCCAATTTCTCGCAGATTCGCGGTGAAGGCGAGAAACTTTCGGGAGGCGGAACGTCGAGTGGCCTCATGTCGTTTCTGCGCGTCGGCGATCGCGCCGCCGGCGCGATCAAGTCCGGCGGAACTACGCGTCGCGCCGCAAAAATGGTCTGCCTCGATCTCGACCATCCAGACATCGACGAATTTATCAGTTGGAAAGTTAAGGAAGAGCAGAAAGTCTCCGACCTCGTCGCCGGTTCGATTGCATGCCAAAAGCATTTGAATGCCGTCATGGCCGCCGCTAACGACGCGAACGTTCCCGAAAATGCACGTTTGGATCCATCGCTCAATTCCGGGCTCAAACATGCGATGCGCCAAGCGTTGGGTGCCGGCATTCCGCAAGCGAACATTCAGTATGCGCTCGATTACGCCAAGCAAGGCTATGCCTCGATGGAGATCGAGACGTACGATACGAACTGGGATAGCAAAGCTTACGGCACCGTTGCGGGCCAAAATTCGAACAATTCCGTTCGCATTCCCAACGACTTCTTCGACAAGCTCGATGCCAACTCGATGTGGGAACTTAAGGGCCGAACGAGCGGCCGTACCGTACGCGAAATTCCAGCCAAGGATATCTGGGAGAAGATCGCCGTCGCTGCCTGGCAGTGCGCCGACCCCGGCGTACAATTCGACACCACGATCAACGAATGGCATACCTGCCCTTCGGACGGCCGCATCAATGCATCTAATCCTTGCGTCACTGCAGACACGCAAATCGCGACTGCAGACGGATTACGAGCAATCGGCGACCTTGTTGGAAAAGCAGCGTTTGTTATTGGGTCGGATGGACGCTCACATTTCGTAAATAAGATCTTTCCAACTGGAATCAAACCAGTTTACGAACTGAGGACTCGAGCTGGATATCGTGTCAAGCTCACAGCAGACCATAGGGTCTTGACGCTAAATCGCGGCGATGTCCCGGCGTGTGAGCTTGTAAATACGGATGAAGTCGTACTTACCGGGTCTGGATTCGGTAGGAAGGCGTTGGATCAAGACCTGGCCTTCGGTATTGGCATCGCAGTAGGGGACGGATGCATTGCACGCAGTGGCGGAGTAAAAGGTCCGGAGCGAACGCTGACATTGACCATACATCGAGCCGAATCTCCCATCCTGGAGACCGTGGCGCTTGCGATTAATAGCGAAAAACAGCGTACTGCTAGGGACGGGCGCGGACTGCGCGGCACGACGGTAACGACTTCATCATCGCTATCCACATCCCGAATCACACTCGGCAATAAATCGATTCTCAATAGTTTCGAGCAGTACGCAGTACTCGACGCAGGAAGCCACGAGAAGCGCTTCACTAACGCGATCTATGACTTGGATCGCACGAGCGTGGCGGCGATACTTAGCGGCCTATTCACAGCGGACGGAACCGTCTCAAACTGCGGTGACAAGAGCCAATATGTTTCACTTGATTCGACATCGCTCGAGTTGCTACAGCAAGTTCAACTCCTTCTTCTTGGATTTGGAATCAAAGGAAAAATCTATGACAACCGCCGTAACGGTAGGTCTACTTCACTGTGTCCAGACGGAAATGGCGGCCTGAAAGAATACCCGGTTCGAAAAATGCACGCCTTGCGCATTTCTCGAGATTCCCGGCTGCGTTTCGAACGCGAAATCAACTTTCATCCGGCGTCCGACAAATCAACCGCTCTCGCCGACTTAAACGCTACCGTAGGTTCGTACACCGATCGCATGTCGGATCGGGTAGCACAATTAACCTATCTTGGCGAGGAGCCGGTTTTTGACCTCACTGAGCCCGACACGCATCACTTCGTTGCAAACGGCCTCGTAGTCCACAATTGCTCCGAATATCTCTTTTTAGATGATACGGCTTGCAACTTAAGCTCCGTTAATCTCGTAAAATTCGAAGATGACAAGGGTGACTTTGACGTTGCACGCTTTGCCGAAGCGTGCCGAATCTGGACGTTCACGCTTGAGATCAGCGTGTTGATGGCGCAGTTCCCGAGTAAGGTCATCGCGCAGAAGTCGTACGATTATCGTACGGTCGGACTCGGCTATGCAAATCTGGGTACGCTGCTGATGCGCATGGGCTTGCCGTACGACTCCGAAGAGGCGTTTGGCTGGTGCGGTGCGATTAGCGCGCTCATGACGGGTGCAGCCTATAAGGTCTCGGCCGAAATGGCGCAACAGCTCGGGGCATTCCCGCGCTACACGCAGAACGCGTCGAATATGCTGCGCGTCATTCGCAATCACCGGCGCGCCGCATATCAAGCATCAGACGGCGAATACGAAGGTCTCTCGATTCGCCCGGTCACGCACGCGCCGACGCTTTTCACCCAAGAGACGTGGGCACTCGCACGCAAGATGTGGGACGACGCACTAGCGATCGGTGAGGTCGCCGGCTACCGAAACGCGCAAGTCGTCGTGATCGCGCCGACTGGGACCATCGGCCTAGTTATGGATTGCGACACGACGGGGATCGAACCCGACTTCGCGCTCGTGAAGTTCAAGAAACTCGCCGGCGGCGGCTACTTCAAGATCGTCAATCAGTCGGTCGAACCGGCACTGCGCAAACTCGGTTACAGCGAGCCGCAAATCGTTGAGATCGAGAACTTCGCGAAGGGCACCGGCACGCTCGAAAACACGCCGCACGTCAATCGCGCAACGCTCAAAGCCAAAGGGTTCGACGAGGGCGCGATCGCCAATATCGAAAAAGCGCTGCCGGGCGCGTTCGAACTTCCGTTTGCCTTCAACAAATGGACGATCGGCGAAGCGGTCTGCAAGGAGCGACTCGGCTTTACCGACGAGCAGCTCAACGATTGGAACTTTTCGATCCTGCGCGACGGCCTGGGCTTTACGCAACAGCAGGTCGACGAAGCCTCCGACGTTATCTGCGGGCGCATGACGCTCGAAGGTGCGCCGCATCTCAAAGACGAGCACCTCGCCGTCTTCGACTGCGCCACGCCTTGCGGCAAGCATGGCGCCCGTTATATTCGCCCGATCGCGCATATCGATATGATGGCTGCGGCCCAGCCGTTCGTCTCGGGTGCGATCAGCAAAACGATCAATTTCCCGCAGCAGGCGACGATCGCCGACGTTAAAGGCGCCTATCGCTATAGCTGGGAGCACATGATCAAAGCTGTCGCACTCTATCGCGACGGCTCGAAGCTCAGCCAGCCTCTGGCGGCAAGCTACGATCTCGGCGGCGATACCTCAGACGACCTCGCACCGGCGCCCGCCTATGCAAAGCCGTTGCAGATCGCCGAGAAGATCGTCTACCGCTACATTGCCAAGCGCAACCGGATGCCCAGCCGCCGCAGCGGTTACACGCAGAAAGCGGTCATTGGCGGACACAAAGTCTACCTTCGCACCGGCGAGTACGAAGGCGGGCAACTCGGCGAGATATTCATCGACATGCACAAGGAAGGCGCCGCGTTCCGCTCGTTGATGAACAACTTCGCGATCGCGATCTCGCTGGGTCTACAA
>DATBTT010000067.1:0-15922 GCA_036559125.1 Vulcanimicrobiaceae bacterium | reverse complement strand
TGCGCTTTCCGCCGGGGTACGTCGCCGTCCTGCGAGTGCGCGCATTTGCGCCCGGAGGGAATCGAACCCCCATCTTCGAGTTTAGAAGACTCGTGCCTTATCCATTAGACCACGGGCGCACCTGGCAGGGTTTTCGCGCCGGGGGGCTAGGTAGCCCGCCACTGAAGCATGCGCGCAATTTTGCCGGCGGCCGCGCGCATCAACTCGACATAGTGGCCGATGTCCTTTCGCGAATACGCGAAGATAGCGAGCGGAGAAATCTTCGTTTCGCGCTGGAACACGATAGCCATGAACGCGAAACTGCCCAAGTACGATATTGACGTGCCTATAGAGCCGGCCACGATCCCGAAGCGGGAGATCAACGCCAAGGTAACGGCGGCACACAACACCGTCGAAATTCCGGCTGACACGATCATGATCGATGGTCGTCCAAGCTGCAGGACGAAAAATTGACCAAAGAAAGGCAACGCGCAATACGCGACGATGCCCGGTAGGATCCAACGCATGGCGAGACCCGCGCCGGAGAACCTTCCGCCGTACAACAATTCGATCAGATAGGGTCCGGCGAAAAACAAGAATATGCATGCGGCGCCAACCATCGCGATAGCGTGCCGCAGACAAACTATCGTTAAATACGCCGCTTCGGATTTGGTCCCCGAGGTGACCGGGCCGTACGAGGAGACCGCAAGCGGCCGGCTGATGTACCACATCAATTGGCCGATTCCCACGGCGACCGAATAGACTCCAAGCGATTTGGCGCCCAAGGCATAAAGAATAATGAACAAGTCTATCTGAAAGTTCAGCGCTTGCATTAATTGGTTGAGCGAAGCCTTTGCGGCAAAGCCTGCTTGCTGCCTGAAAGTCTCCCAAATGTTAGCTTCGCCGCGTGGCCGCAAACGGTATGGCGCGACGGCTGCCACGGAGCGCACGGAAACGAGCGCGTAAGCCACGATCCATACGATCAGTACGGCGATCATTCCGGCGTGGAAAACGAACGCGACGACGCATATTGCGGCAAGGAAGAACCCGGGCACCAGCGACCCTTGAATATTCGCCCAGCGCACTTTTCCGTCGGACATGAAGAATGCGAGGGTCGTTTGATTCAGGTACGCAAACGGCAAAACGAGCGCTGCGGCCCATAACCCTGGATCCCGGCGAACAAATCCCACTATTGCGAGCGCAAGCGCGAGTGGCACGATAACGATCCCCATGAATCGCAACATCGCTGCGTACACGGTCGAGCTGGCAATTTTGAGCCGTCCGTATTGCCACGAAATCGCCGACGATTGGCCGGAAGAAACGGTCAGGGCGAGCGCAAGGACGGTCGTGGCGTAGGCGTAGATCCCCTTGCCGCCGGGGCCGAAAGCTCGCGCGATGATAATGCCGGCGACCGTCATTGCGAGCTGCGATATGAGTCGCAGAACGAACGTTTCCAGACTCTTACGCGAAAGCTCGCGCGCCGTGCTTCCGGAGCTCAACCACTACCTCGAATCTTAATGAATGCTTCGCTACGAGCGCCGGCGGAAGCTATCGGGACGACAGGATTTGAACCTGCGACTTCCTGCTCCCAAAGCAGGCGCTCTACCAAGCTGAGCTACGTCCCGATGCACGTCCTCTCATTTCGAGCCTCGCGCGTCATTCCTTCGAGCCCTCACAACGCTTAGAACAGCATCTCGTGGAATCCGACGTAGCGAGATAGGTCGGGTAGCGTGCTGTCGCATGCGAAGAGGCGCACGGCGTCGATCGTGAGGCCTATGCGCAACGCCGCCCGCATGACGCGCACGTTCGTCCCCGGCACGAGCGCCGTGCACCAAGTCGCGTCGAAGGCTCGGTTGAGCGTAACGAGGGCGAACGCAAAGAACTGAGGTAGATAGGCCGGCGAAGCGCTCACGATTGGGCCGATGCGGCCGCTGGGCCACACGTATGCATACCCGACAAACTCGTCCTCAAGCGCAAAGGCGATGCCGTGACCGTGCTCGTTAAAATAGAGATGGTCGAGCGGTCGCGCACTGCCGCGCACCTCGCGGTCGAGCGCGTCGAGCGCCTGGCCGTCGCGCATCGGATCGATCCGATCCGACGAAAAGCGATACTCGCCTGCGGCTAAGCGCGCGAGATCGTCTTCGTGCGCGATCGCTCCGCTCACCGCAAGCACGGGCGTTTGCAACGAAACCCCGCGTTGCAGAAAAAATGCGAGGCTACCGCATTCCGGCGCGTCGAGCAAACCGCTTCGGCTTACATCGCCTGCATCGCGCGCGACCTCGGTCAGCAGGTTGCGACCGATGCCCTGGCGCCGAAAGCTCGGTTCGACGAAAAGCTCGCTCAGAAACCATTCGTCTTCGAGGGCGTGCGCGATCGCGATCCCGATCGGCGTGCCTTCGTCTTTGGCTATCCACGCGCCGTTGGGGGCGACGTGCGCGAGATCGAAGTAGAGCTGCCGGCCGTGATCGTCTTGCCGCCGGCGTCGCGCGTAATACGCGACGTCGTCGGCGGTCGCGGGCACGATCAGCACCGAGTAAGCAACTCTAGCAATGCGTCGGCGGCGCGACGCCGATGGCTGACGCGATTCTTCTGCTCGTCCGGCAGTTCGGCGAACGTTTTGGCCGCCGGCGGGAAGACAAACAGTGGATCGTATCCGAAGCCGAAGCCGCCGTGCGCGCGCGCCGCAATCGCTCCGCTTACCTCGCCGCGGGACTGAAACGTCGTTCCGTCCTCGAGTATCAGCGCCATCGCGCACACGAAACGGGCCGCGCGCGGGGCGTCCGGAATGCGTGCAAGCTCTTCCAACAACAACTCGCGCCGCGACGGCCAGGTCGCCTCGAGGCCGCCGTAACGCGCTGAGAGAACGCCCGGGCGATTCCCGAGCGCCTCCACCTCGAGCCCGGAGTCGTCGGCCAGCACGGCGCCGCTAATCCCGGCCTGGGCCAGCTGTTCGTGTAACGCGCGGGCTTTCAGCATTGCGTTTTCGTCGTAGCTGCGATCGCCCTCGACGACATCCGCATAGAGGGGATACGTGTCCAAGTCCAGCGGCGACCCAGAAAAAATGGCGCGCATCTCCGCGAGCTTGCCGAGATTCTTACTCGCGACGAACGTCTTCAATCTTCCAAGCGTAGCACGGCCATGAACGCCTCTTGCGGCAAGTCTACCCTGCCGACGCGCTTCATGCGTTCTTTACCGGCTTTCTGCTTCTCCAACAATTTGCGCTTGCGCGAAATGTCGCCGCCGTAGCACTTCGCCAAGACGTTCTTTCGCATGGCGCTGACGGTTTCACGCGCAACGATCTTTCCACCGATTGCGGCCTGAATGGGCACTTCGAACATCTGGCGCGGTATCAGCTCCTTCAACTTTTCCGCAAGCGCCCGTCCCCGATGGGCGGCTTTCTCGCGCGCTACGATAAACGAAAGCGCGTCGACCGGCTCGGCATTGAGCAATATTTCGAGCTTTACGAGGTCGCCCAAGCGATAGCCGACCATCTCGTAGTCGAGAGACGCGTAGCCTTTGGTGCGCGATTTTAGCTGATCGAAAAAATCGACGATCACTTCGATGAGCGGCATCTCGTAGCTGAGGATCACGCGGCCATCGTGCAAATACTCCATGTTGTCGAGCATTCCGCGGCGCACTTGTACGATCTCCATGATGCCGCCGACATACTCGGGCGGGGTCATGATCGTGGCCTTAACGTACGGCTCTTCGATCGACTTGATCAGGTTGGCAACCGGCAGTTTCGACGGGTTGTCGATCATTTCAACCGATTCGTCGCTCATCGTAACGCGAAAAACCACAGACGGCGAAGTAGCGATCAAATCGAGCGAGTAGTCGCGCTCCAATCGCTCCTGCACGATCTCCATGTGTAAGAGTCCCAAAAACCCGCAGCGGAAACCGAAGCCCAGAGCGACCGACGTTTCCGGCTCGAAAATGAGCGCCGCGTCGTTGAGCTTGAGCTTATTGAGCGCCTCGCGCAGGTCGTCGTACTCGTCTCCCTCGTTGGGATAAAGCCCGCAAAATACCATCGGCACGGCTTTGCGATATCCCGCAAGCGGCACGTGCGCCGGATTGTGCGCTTCGGTTAGCGTGTCGCCGACGTCGATATCGCCGAGCGATTTGATGTTCGCGATGACGTAGCCGACGCTACCCATCTCGAGCTTCGGGGTCGGCAGCATGTGCGGACTGAACAGGCCGACCTCGGTGCACTCGAAGACGTGTTGATGGGCCATCGACATGAACTTGGAACCGGCGCGCAATTCCCCGTCGGCGACGCGCACGTAGCTCACGACGCCGCGGTACGCATCGAACTGGGCGTTGAAAACGAGCGCCCGCAAATGGTCGCGGTGACCCTTCGGGGGCGGGATGCGCAGCACGATGGCCTCCAGGATATCCTCGATGCCGACGCCGTTTTTGGCGCTGGCCATAATGCAATCGGCCTTCTCGATGATGAGCAGTTCTTCGACCTCGCTCATCACGCGATCGGGATCGGCCGCGGGCAAATCGATCTTATTAATCACCGGAATAATCGTCAGATCGTGTTCCATCGCAAGGTGGTAGTTCGCGAGCGTTTGCGCCTCGATGCCTTGCGCCGCGTCGATGATCAGCAGTGCGCCCTCGCACGCGGCAAGCGAGCGCGAGACCTCGTACGAAAAATCGACGTGACCCGGCGTGTCGATAAGATTGAGTTGATAGACCTGGCCGTCGCGCGCCTTGTAGTTGAGCGTGACCGGGTGCATTCGAATCGTGATGCCGCGCTCGCGTTCGAGATCCATGTCGTCGAGCGCTTGATGCTCCATGTCGCGCATCGCGACCGTCTTCGTCAACTCGAGCAAGCGGTCCGATAACGTCGTCTTGCCGTGATCGATATGGGCGATGATGCAAAAGTTTCGCACGTTCGCCGCGACATCGATGCGATGGTCGGACTTAGCGGTGGTGGTCACGAGTTAATACAGGGAGCAGGCGTTCGCTGCAAAATGCGCGATGAGCGGCCGAATGATGAAATTGATCGCGAGAATAACGATGAGAAACGACCAGTCTATGCCGCCGGCGGGTGGGACGACGCGACGGATCGGATTGAGGACGGGCTCGACGAGCATTCCAAGGTAGGCCGTCCACCGCCCCCGCAGATCCGGCAGCCAGGAAACGACCGCGTATGCGAGCAGGATCAGCGTGTAGATCCAAATGACGGTCGACAGACCGCTCAAGAAAGAGCAAAGACCAGCGTTCACGCGGGCCTGTGTTCGAGCAAGGCGTTAAAAAACCCGCGACGACCCGCTACGGAAGCGATGCCAACACTTTCGAGGGGACACCGTTCAAATACGGCGTCGGGTCGACGGGCGAGCCGTTGAGCATGACTTGATAGTGCAAATGCGGCCCCGTCGAAAAACCGGTCGATCCCACGCGCGCGATCGCTTGCCCTTTGTAGACGCGTTGCCCCACGCTCACATCCATGTGCGAGAGGTGCGCGTACCACGTGTGATAGCCGTTGCCGTGGTCGATATCGATCTTATTGCCGTAACCGCCGTCCCATCCGGCGCCGGCGACGGTGCCGGCAGCTGAAGCGTGCACCGTCGAACCGTAGTCGGCGGCTAAGTCTACGCCGGGGTGAAACTCCACATCCGGCGAGGTGCGGTAACAGTAACATCCGACGACGGCGGCTCCGTCGACCGGATCGATCGAAGGAATCGACGCGAGTAATTTCGCACGCGTCAGGCTCTGAAGATGGCGTACGTTGAGGACGTGCATCGTGAGGCGCCGGAGCACGTTCGATTCTTCGATGGTTTTCGCGGACGCCGCCGAAAGCGACGCGACCCGTCTAGATACCAACGTGACCAGACCGTGATTCGGGCGCGACGCGAGCGTCTGGCCGCGCCGGTGGCGATCGCTCGTCTTCGCGGGCTTGGCGCCGATCAATTGTTGGATCTCTTGGTTTTGCTTCTCCACCTGCTGCAACTGGCTGCGGATGGCGGAGGTCTGTTTATCGATCGTGGTAAGCGCGTCGCGTTGCTTCGCGGTCGTCGTTTGCAGCTGCCAGACCTGCTCGTGCGCGTGGGCAAGTTGCACGACTCCGAATCCCAGCGACCCGAACAGAGCGACCGCGATGACCGTCGCCGCCCCGACGATGCCGCGACGGGTCACTTCGAAACGATGGACCGTCTGGCCGCGGTGCGGAACGACTTTGACGAAGTAGCGCTCCTTGATCAATTCTGCAATCTTCAACGTTCCTCTTTAACTCCTCGGGCTTTCGTAATGGCGCTGAGCTCTTCACCGGACGCGTTGACCAGCGGTTTGAATTTCTCGACCGCTTTGCCGAACGTTCGGGTGTCGGACCGGGAGTAAATGCTGCTGACAACCACGCCGTCGCCCTCGCGATTGAGGAGGGCTAGGGCATACGATAACTCCGAACCGGTGTCGTCGAACGCGTCATAACGAACGAAGCCGACGCGCGAGACATCCGTTCCGGATAGGCGTTCGAGTTCGCTCGCGCGCCGTTCGAACCCCTCCACCTGCGCAGCCAAGGCCTGGCTCAACTGCTCTACCGACGAGAGCCGCGCGGTGCCCGGCGCGGCGCTCCCGCCGAGCAATTCGTCATGGGTCGTAAGGTCCGCGCGGACGCGGCGCAGCGCCGGCCGCACGATGGCCAGATGATAGACGAGCAGGGCGATGAGCGCCCCGATAAAAGCGGCTACGGCCGCGAGAATCGTCGCTTCCATAATTTTATGTTTAAACCACGACGGGGATCAGGTGATTCGCGGCACCCGTAAGGGCTCGCTTACCGTTGCTCCCTTCCGGTCCTGGCGGGGTTCACGAGGTTACGCCGCGCGAAGCCCGACCCCCGTCATGGCTCCCCGAATGATACCACGGCGGGCCCAACGAGCCGCAAGCCGCCATAGTCGGAACGGGGAGGGCGGTGCCGTTCGTTCAATAGGGGCCTTAGGAGGATACTCGTGATTCGACTTACGCCCCGGTTTTCTATCGGTTTGTTGGCTGCCGGCTTTGCGTTGCAAGCCACCTGTGCCGGTTTGCCCGCCGCCGCCGCGCCTGCGACAACGCCCACCAATGTCGATTGGAACCTTTCCGCCACCGCTTTAGCGACCAGCTGCACGGCGGCGATCGCCCAGGCGCAGACGCGGCTCGACGCGATGCTCGGCCGACGCGGCGCACACACCTTCTCAAGCGTGGTGCTCCCACTCGAAAACATTACGGCCGATCTCGGCGACCAGACCGTCGCGCAAACGTTCTTAGTCAACGTGTCGACCGACAGCGCCGTGCGCGATAAATCGCAAGCATGCAACATCGACGAAGGAACGTTTTACACGAAGATCGCTTCCGACCCGCGACTGTACGCGGCCGTTGCGGCGGCCAAGCGCAGCAACACGGCCCGGACGGTCTACGACCGCAAGCTAACCGATCTTTGGCTCGACACGCTCAAACGCAGCGGCGCCGGGCTCGCACCCGCCAAGCGCGCCGAGTTCGTCAAACGAAGCGACGAACTCAACCAATTGCAGTCGGACTTTCAACGCAACCTGGGCGAAGATCACACCACGATCGCGATTACGGAGGCGCAAACCAAGAGTTTGCCGCGCGACATCGTCGCGGGATTGAAGAAAAACGCCGCGGGCGAGTACGTCGTGCCGGTCAACGAAAGCACGGCCACGTTCTTGCAGAACGAAAGCGACGCTTCCGCGCGTAAGGCGTATTCGATTGCGTACAGCAATCGCGCCGCCGGGAAGAACGTGGCGCTCTTAGAGCGAGCCATCGCCGTTCGCGATCGCCTCGCGCATTTGTTGGGATATCAAACATGGGCGGCCTATCAGCTTTCCGACAGGTTGGCGAAATCGCCGGCCCGCGTGTTTTCCTTCCTGACAAATCTCGATACGGCACTCTTACCGAAGGCCAAAGACGATTTGGCACGACTGGCCGCACTCAAAGCCAAAGACACGGGCGACCCGCACGCGACGCTGGACTCTTGGGACGTTTCGTACTACGACAACATGTTGAATAAGACGCAGTACGCAGTCGACAACAATGCAATCCGTCAATATTTTCCCGTGCAGCACACTATCGACGCGGTCCTGAACGTCTACCACACGCTGCTCGGCGTCAACTTTACCAAAACCGCCACGCCGGACGTGTGGAATCCCGACGTTCTTCAGTACGAAGTCAGCGACGCAAAGACGGGCGCGCTTCTGGGCACGACCTACTTCGATTTGTATCCGCGCCCCGGCAAATACGATCACTTTGCGAACTTCCCGCTGGTCCCCATGCGACGGCTTGCGAACGGCGCGTTCCGCCCGGGCGTATCGGCGATCGTCGGAAACTGGCCGCGTCCGGCTCCCGGCCATCCGGCGCTCCTGAGTCACGCCGACGTCGTGACCTTCTTCCACGAGTTCGGCCACAACATGGCGGCGCTACTCACAACGGCGCCGTACGAAACGCTCTCGAGCGGCTTCGTGCAAGACTTCGTCGAGGCGCCTTCTCAAATGCTCGAGAATTTCGTGTGGCAGCCGTCGATTCTCAAGCAGATTAGTTCCAACGCTCAGACGGGAGCGCCGTTGCCCGACGACCTAATCGCCTCGATGGTCAAGGCGCGTTACGTGGACAACGCCTACTTCACCACGCAACAAATCAAATATTCGCTCGTCGACATGGACTATCACACCGAGGGGCCGCACGTGGACACGACCGCGGTCTGGGACAAGGTTTCGCGCGAAACGACGCCTATGCCGATGACGCCCGGGACGCACCCGCAAGCCGCCTTCGGTCACTTGATGGGAGGCTACGACGCGGGTTACTACGGCTATCTCTTCTCAAAGGTGTACGCACAAGACATGTTCACGGCATTTTTGAAAGGCGGGCTCGAAGATCCGGCCGTTGGAATGCGGTATCGAACCGATATCTTGCAGCCCGCGCGTACGCTCGATCCCGACGTTGAAGTCGCGCATTTCCTGGGACGCGCGATGAGTCCGCAGGCGTTCTATCAAGAGTTCGGGATCGCGAGTCCGCCGAGGACGTCCAACCCGTGATTCGGCAGCTGGGCGCCGCTCTCGCGTCGGTCGTGCTGGGCGCGAGCGTCGCGGCGGCGCCCGGTTTCACGCTCTCCAGCACCACGTTTCGCGACGGCGCCTCGCTGCCCGCAAGTGCCATTTACGATAAAGGCCCATGTAGCGGCGCCAACCGCTCGCCGCAACTCGCGTGGTCGGGCGCGCCCAAAGCGACGCGCAGTTTCGCCCTCGTCGTGCACGATCCCGACGCGCCCGCACCCGGCGGCTGGTACCACTGGATCGTATATAATATTCCACCGGCGACCCGCCGATTCGAGAGCGCGGCGAACGTTCCGAAGAACGAATTGGGCAACACGTCGTATGGAGAAACCGGCTACGGCGGTCCCTGTCCGCCACCCGGCAAACCGCATCATTACCGGTTCACGCTCTATGCCCTAAACGTCGCGCGGCTTCCCGGAGCGGCCCTGACCGGCCCGCAACTCGAAGCGCGAATTCGCGGCCACGTGCTCGCGCAGACGCGCTTGACCGGCCTATACCGCCGCTAACGCCTGCTATTCTTTGGTGAAACCGGCCGGGATGCTGAAGAGTTTTTCGGACGCGTCGCGCGTCAACCACGTGACGTTGCCGCGCTGCATCACGGAGACGTACCCTCCCTGCGCTTGCGGCGTCCCCGCAATCATTGCCATCTTTAAATACATGTCGATGCGGTCGTTCGAGCCGAGGCTTCCGTACGCGCCCGTTCCCGCGACACCATGCATTGCCGGCTTGCAACCGCCGCGAACGACGACGTCGACGGGCGTGGATGCGACGCCGCGCACTTTCGGAAGCGGGCAAAATCGCCGCGGCTGCCGGATCGTCGACACGTAACGCGTCGTCTCCACCTTGAAATCGCCGTTCGTACAGGAGCCGGTCGCGTTGGTCATGGCCATCTCGGTGACGGAGTTGGACCCGGTCGTCGCAATGCCGTCGAGCGTCGCCCGTCCAAGCGAGGTGCTCTTCGCGGACACGGTCAAATTCGCGGTACCGGGTGCTTCGTTCTCGACTTGCGCGTGCTGCGGCCCCGCGGGCGCGGGCGTGTCGCACGGCGCAGCCTCCGTGGGATTCGTGTCCTCGATGCGATAGGTCTTACGCGCGAGGTTCAATTCGATGACTTGATGCGCGTCGCACTTATCGATCGTCGCCGTCTGCGCCCCGATGTCGTCGGTACGCATCCAGCCCTTGTAATATGCGACGCGAGTGAGGTGCCCGTTGGCAAACGAGGCCACTTCCGCGCCGGCGCGCTTGACTTCTTGCCCCGCGTTGCTAATGGCGCTCACGATTGCGCCCAAACCACGGTGCTTCGAGGGCGGGGGCTCGGCCGGCATTTTTCCCGCGTCGGCGAGCGCTTGCTGGTAGTCGGCGTGAAAAGCTCCCGGCGGCGGAGCGGTGGCCGGCGCCACGACGACGCGGAGTATTTCGTCGTATTGCAGGCCGGCCGGCGTCGCATGGGCGGCCGGAGCCGCGCCGGCAGTTCCAGGGTAATGCGCCACGGCAAGAATCGCGGCCAATGCACCCAAAAGCGCTATCGCTCGCAGCTTCATAGCAATCTCCTCCAAGCGTTCGCCTTAGTTGTACGCCATCGGGGGAGGGTAGCGCATGCATCAAAAATACCATTCGTCTCTCGAAAGGATGACGCGTGAGCGAAGTTACGATCAAGGCCCGGCACAACGGCCCGTACCTGGTAACCGGACCGGTTACCTTAACCGACGCCGACGGCAACGAATACGAAGTCGCGGGTCCAAAGGGCAACGTGGCGCTCTGCCGTTGCGGAGGCTCGACGACCAAACCGTTTTGCGACGGAACGCATTCGCAGATTGGCTTCCAGGCGGCCGAACGCGCAGTGCGACGCGAACAAGATCTCGAGCGGGAAGCCTAGCTATGCCGTTTTACGTTCGCGCCGGCGAACTACCGGCCAAGCGTCACATACAGTTCCGCCGTCCCGACGGCGGCCTCTACGCCGAAGAATTGTTTTCGACCAAGGGTTTCGATAGCGTCTACTCGCTGCTCTACCACATGCGGCCGCCGACGGCGACCCTGGACGTTCGGGAGTGGGAACGCCCCGCCGTGGCTTTACTCCCAAATCAGCCATTGCGCAACCGTCACGTCAAAACGCAGGACGTGCGTACGTCCGGCGATGCGATAGAGTCGCGCGTCCCGATGCTTGGAAACGCCGACATCCTGCTTTCCGTCGCCGACGCGACCGAACCGATGGAATATTTCTACCGCAACGTCGGCGGGGACGAGTTGCTCTTCGTACACCGCGGCGACGGCACGTTGGAAACGCCGTTCGGCGACCTGGCTTACCGGCAGCACGACTATCTCGTCATTCCCACCGGCACGACCTGGAAGCTCGTGCCGAAAACGCCGACCCGTCTGTTGGTATACGAAAGTGCGGGGCAGATCAAGATTCCCCGCAAGTACCGCAACGAGTTCGGGCAGATGGAAGAGCACGCACCCTATTACGAACGCGATTTTCGCGCGCCCGCATTTCGAGAACCGCTCGACCGGCGCGGCGAGTTCGAGATTCGCGTAACCAATGCGGGGCGTAACGCGATTTACATCGTTGCAAACCATCCCTGCGACGTAGTGGGATGGGACGGCTTTTGCTATCCGTACGCCTTCAATCTCGCCGAATTCGCGCCCATTACCGGCAAGCTGCACCAGCCGCCGCCAGCACACGCAACCTTCGAAGCTCCCGGCGCCGCCTTCTGCGCGTTCGTACCGCGGTTGTTCGATTATCATCCGCTCGCGGTTCCCGTACCGTACAATCATTCGAGCGTAGACTGCGACGAAGTATTGTATTACGTCAGCGGCAACTTCATGAGCCGTCGCGGCGTCGAAGAAGGCTCGATCACGTTACACGCTGCGGGCGCTCCGCACGGTCCTCAACCCGGCGCGGTGGAAGCCAGTCTGGGCAAGACCTCGACCGACGAAATCGCCGTCATGGTCGACACGTTCAAACCATTGGAGATCGCTCAACGAGCGATCGACGTCGAAGACCCCGCCTACTACCGTTCCTGGATAGAATCCGCTCCGTCACGCTGAGCTCAGCGTTCGCGGCGGGAGGCGGCGATAAAACCCCACAGCGCGCCAGTCAGCACGAGCGCTCCGATTTCGCGCCAGACGAATGCGGTGCGCGCGCGGTTTTCCGGGCGGTCGCCGGTTGCGGCACTCGCGAGCGCGCCGATAGCGGTAACGGGTTTCGCATGGTACGGATTTTGAATGTTTCGCATGTCGCGCTTGTAGAGCGTGACGTTCGCGAGCGTCAGTCCGAGAAACAGGATCAGCGCGATCAATGCGAGGCGCATGCGGCCCTTATTCCCGGGCGGGAAGAATCGTACCGGACACCTGCCCGAAACCGATTCTCCGCGCCCCGGGCCGTTCGCAAAAACCGCGAATGGTGACGCGATCGCCGTCTTCCAAAAATCCGCGCGTTTCGCCGTTGGGCAGCGACAGCGGCTTGGTGGCGCGCCACGTCAATTCGATGAAGCTGCCGTAGCTATCGGGTCTCTCTCCCGAGATCGTGCCCGATGCGTACAGGTCGCCGGGGCGAGTCGCCGTACCGTTTATCGTCGCGTGCGCGAGTTGTTGGGCCATGTTCCAGTACATGTGTCTGAAATTGGATGCCGAAACGACGGCGGGCGCCTCGCCGCCGGCGCGCATTGCCTGCGTCTCGAGCGCGACCTCCAACGCTACGTCGTAATTCCACGCGCCGTCGCCACGCAAATACGCGAGCGGCGGCGGTTCCTGCGCGGGGCCCGCGACGCGAAACGGCTCGAGCGCCTCCAGCGTCACGATCCATGGAGAGATCGACGTCGCAAAGGACTTTCCGAGAAAAGGTCCGAGCGGCTGATATTCCCACGCTTGAATGTCGCGCGCGCTCCAATCGTTGACAAGAACGAGGCCGAAGATGTGCTCGCGAGCGTCGGCGATCGCAATGGGCGTTCCCATTGCATTGCCGGGACCCGTGATGAATCCTATCTCCAGCTCGATGTCGAGCAGGCGCGACGGACCGACCGACGGCGGCGCGGCATCGGGCGGCTTTCGTTGACCGATCGGACGCACGACGGGCGTGCCGTCCACGACGATCGTGCTCGAGCGGCCATGATAGCCGACCGGCAACCAGCGCCAATTCGGCATCAACGGATCGCCGCCGGGGCGAAAGATCTTTCCAAGGTTCGTCGCATGCTCGAGCGACGAATAAAAGTCGACGTAATCGCCGATGTCGACGGGCACGCGCATCGTCACCTCGCGCGACGGTACCACAACCGCGAGGCGTTTCGCGGGATCGTCGCGCAGCTCGGATGCATCCGCGCGCAGCAACGCCACGATTCGCGACCGCAGCGCACTCCACGTTTTGCTTCCGGCTGCAGCGAGCGCGTTGAGCGTGGACGATTGCACGATCGTCGCCTCCACCGTCGCGTCGAAGAGTGCCGCGCTCGCGCAGGCGTGGAGGTCGAGTACGTCGTCACCGATTGCCACGCCGATGCGCGGCTCGCCGCCGTTGCGGCTGAATACGCCGTACGGTAAGTTTTGAATCGGGAAATCCGAATCCGCGGCGACGGGGACCCACGACGTCAACGACGGGTCGATCATAGCACGCCGAGTTCGACCAGATCGTCTACGGGTTCGCTAAAACTGCAGCTGCCGTATGCGACAAACGATTCGCGGCGCGCGCGCCCGACGTCTTCGACGCTCGTACGCCGCTCGCCGCACCGCATGCCGTTTGCGTCGAACTCAAACGCGTGCGGGTCACTCTCGGCAACGATGCGCTCCAGATCTTCGAGATCGGCACCGGCACGCGCGAATACCGCGCCGCACAATACGTTGAGAAAACCGTGCGCCGCGAATCCCGTTTCGGGATCGATGCGCGCGACCGGGTGGTGCAAACCGGCGGTTGCCTTGAATGCGACGCCCTCGGCGACGGTGGCTATCAGAAAATGCGCCACTTCCTGCGGCGAGGGCACTGCCTGCGGTTCCGCCCCGCCGCAACGGATCTTCGCGCGTAAGCCGTGACGTGCGAGCGCGAAGGCCGCTCCGGGAAGTAATTCGAGGTAGCGCGCGTCTCGCGGCATCTCCAGGTAGCACGGAAGATCGCGCAGGCCCGTCTGTTGCACGAGCATGGCGAGTTGACCGACCGCCGCGTCGTACGTCTCGCGGCGCGTCGGGAGTGCGGGAAGCGGCACTTCAAGCGCCTCGATGGCGACGTGCGTAGCGTTGCTGCGAAAGTCCGCGACGCGCGCCAGCAGAGCGCGCGCGCTGCCGAACCAGGAGCGCGGATCGCGCTCCGCGTTCACGATGACGCTCAGCGGAAGCGGCGGCGCGGCGCCGGTTCGGGACGCGAGCATTTCATCGATGCGCGTCGCCGGCACGATGAAGCGCCCCAGCATCCAGGCGAACGGCCCACTACGCGCCTGTCCGTACCCGTCGAGCGCCGGCGACATGGGAAGTTCCGCCGGAGGGAAGAGCCCGGCATAGTCGATGAGGCTCGTGAAGGCCGGCGCGATCGCCGCGGACCGGCTCGAGGAAGTGGTCATACGGAGGAGAGTTCGCAGGTCGTGCGCCAAGTGCATGCCCTATGACTGCGACCACCTCCCCGAAGACCAATCCACTCGCCCAGATCGACTGGGATTACCTGGAGTTTTACGTCGGCAACGCAAAGCAGGCCGCACAGTATTATTGCGCTGCCTTCGGGTTCGATCAGGTAGCCTATGCGGGGCCGGAAACGGGCATGCGCGACCGCGTTTCGTACGTACTGGCGCAAAAGAAGCTGCGCTTCGTCATCACGGCGAGTCTGCGCCCCGACGACGAGATCGCCAAACACGTCGCCCTCCACGGCGACGGAATCAAAGACGTCGCGATTCTCGTCAAAGACGCGCGCGCGGCCTTTAAGCACGCCGTCGCCGGCGGCGCCAAAGCGGTGCTCGAGCCGACCGATTATACCGACGAGTATGGCCGAATAGTCAAGGCGACGATCGCAACCTACGGCGACACCGTGCACAGCTTCGTTCAACGTGACGGCTATGCGGGCATCTTCATGCCGCACTTCGTGCCCGAGCGCAAGACCATTGCAGCGGTGCGCAAGCCGGGACTCGAGTTCATCGACCATTGCGTCGGGAACGTCGGCTGGGGAGAGATGGATCCGTGGGGAGAGTTTTACGCAAAGGTGTTCGGCTTTTCGCAATTGGTATCGTTCGATGATAAAGACATTTCGACCGAATATACCGCGCTGCGTTCGAAGGTCATGACCGATGCCGAACACCGTGTAAAGTTTCCAATCAACGAGCCCGCGGCCGGTAAGAAAAAATCGCAGATCGAAGAGTATCTGGACTTTTACAGAGGCGCCGGCGTGCAGCACGTCGCGATCCGCACCGACGACATCATCAGCACGATCCGCGCCCTCAAGACCAACGGCGTCGAGTTTCTAGACACGCCGGATGCGTATTACGACGACCTCGAAGCGCGCGTCGGACACATCGACGAAGCGCTGCAACTCTTGCGCGAATTGCGGATATTGGTCGACCGCGACGACCAAGGGTACATGCTGCAGATATTTACCAAACCGCTTCAGGACCGCCCCACCGTCTTTTTCGAAATCATTCAGCGCAAAGGCAGCCTGAGCTTCGGCAAGGGCAATTTTAAGGCGCTCTTCGTCTCGATCGAAAAAGAACAGGAAAAACGCGGCACGCTATAACCGGCACCGCTCGACCCTTCGACAGGCTCAGGGTGACAGGGAAAAGCTAGCCCACCTTACCGAGAGCCCCCCGTCACCCTGAGCTTGTCGAAGGGCGCCCGTCACCCTGAGCTTGTCGAAGGACGCCCGTCACCCTGAGCCCGTCGAAGGGCGCCCGTGACCCGAGCTTGTCGAAGGGCGCCGTCACCCCGAGCTTGTCGAA
>DATBTT010000066.1:0-2860 GCA_036559125.1 Vulcanimicrobiaceae bacterium | reverse complement strand
CGCGGGCGCCGCGACGGGTTGCGCTTGCAAGGCGGGCATAGCCGCGGCGCGCGTGCCGAGTTGCGTGAAGATCGCTTCATAAAAGCCGTCTTTACCTTGCAGCAACTCGTCGACACGCTTGAGATATTCGCCCGATTGCGCACCTTGGATCACGCGGTGATCGTAGGTCGACGTCATCTGCATGATCTTGCCGATGCCCAACGTCGCGCGCGCGGCTTCGCTTGCAGCAGCGAATCCGGGTGGAAAACCGATGGCGCCGGTTGCGAGAATCGCGCCTTGCCCGGCCATCAAACGCGGAATCGATGCGACGGTTCCGATCCCACCGGGATTGGTAAGCGTGAACGACGCGCCTTGCAGATCATCCGCGACGAGTTTGTTATCGCGTGCCTTCGCGACCAACTCTTCGTATTTTGCATGGAAACCCGCGAAGTCGAGCGCGTCGGCGCTCTTGATGACCGGAACGACCAAAAAGCGCGAACCGTCCTTACGCTGCGAATCGACGGCGAGTCCGAGATGAATGCCGGGCTCGACGCGCGACGGCTTGTCGTTCTCGCGGCGGAAGCTGTAGGTGATGAACGGCAATTCGGCAGCCGCGCGCACGAGCGCATACGCGATGATGTGCGTGAATGAAACTTTTTGCGCGCGCCCCGCGGATTTGAGCACGGCGTTGAGTTCCTTACGCCGCGCGTCCATCGTGTCAACCGCAAGCGTTCGAAAACTAGTCGCCGTCGGAATCGCGAGGCTCTGCTCCATGTAACCAATCAGCGCCGCCGCAGGACCCTTGAGCGGCGTGAGCGTGGATTGCGCGGGTAGCGGCGGCAGTTGCGGCACGGCGGGCACGACCCCCGGACCGGCGCCCGATGCGCCGTACGACGACGGCGTGACGCCGACATGCTTCTCGACGTCGTCGCGCAAGATGAGCCCGTTGGGGCCGCTTCCGCGCACGTTCGCGAGATTGAGGTTGCGCGTTCGCGCGATCCGTTGGGCTTGTGGCGTCGCGACGACGTCGCCGCTACGCTTAGCCGGCGCCGGAGCAGCCGGCGCAGGCGTTGGGGCAGCCGTTTTCGCGGGCGCGCCATTGGTCAGCGTCGCACCGGACGCGACGGCGTTTTCGTCGATCTCGGCGAGCGGCGCACCGACGGCGATGGTCGCACCTTCGGCGGCAAGAATTTGCGTGATGACGCCCGACGCAGTGGCCGGCACTTCAACGTCGACTTTGTCGGTCGTGACGTTGACGATCGGATCGCCCTCGTTGACGAAGTCGCCGACCTTTTTTTGCCATTCGACGATGGAGCCTTCGGTTACCGACTCGCCCATCTCCGGAAGCACGACCGTCGAAAACTTCGGAGGCCCCGCTGGCTTGGCGTTCCCGTTGGACGCGACGGGAATCGCGGAAGGCGGCGAGGCCTGCTGCGCACTGGTTGCGGTATCGATTTCGGCGAGCACTGCGCCGACCGCGACGTTGTCGCCTTCGGCCACTAAAATCTGCTTCACGATGCCCGAAGCTGTGGCCGGAACTTCGACATCTACCTTATCGGTCGTCACCTCGACGAGCGTGTCGCCCTCATTGACGAAATCGCCGACTTTTTTTCGCCATTCGACGATGGAGCCTTCGGTTACCGACTCGCCCATCTCGGGGAGGGTGACTTGAACCATCGTGTCCGGCACTGTTGTTCCTACTCCGTTGCGTACGGCACTAGATGAAGAAGATTGGGAACGGACTGTTTTTACAGCCGCGTACGACCTGCCCTGCCATCGTAGTCCCGGCGAGAGATCATTCCAATGACGGAAACGCGGAAGATTCATGTCGCCGATGGAATGAATCGCCCATGGAACTGCAGCAGCTTCAGTATTTCAGGGTGTTGGCCCGCACCGAGCATGTCACGCAAGCCGCCGAGGAGCTCTCGATAACGCAGCCGTCGCTCAGCCGGGCGATGGCCCGGCTCGAGCGGGATCTAGGCATTACCCTGTTCGAGCACCACGGCCGATCCATTCGGCTGAACCGGTACGGACGCGCGTTTCTGCGCCACGTGGACCGGGCGCTCGGCGTGATCGAAGAAGGCCGCCGCGAACTGGTCGACCTTTCTGACGACGCCTCGGGAGTGGTTGCCTTCGGCTTCGCGCACGCACTGGGCACGCGCGTCGTTCCCGATTTGGTCGCGGGCTTTCGCAAAGCGCACCCGGCCGCGCGTTTCCAACTGGCGCAGAATGCCTCGCATATCATCCTCGCCCAATTGGAAGCAGGAGAAGTCGATCTCGCGCTCGTTTCCCCGGTGCCGCCCGCCAACGACCGCGTGACCGCTGTGGAGCTCACCTCCGAAGAATTGTTCGTGGTCGTGCCGCACGAGCACCGCTTTGCCAAGCGCCGTTCGATTCGCTTGATGGAGCTCCGCGACGAGCCGTTCATTTGTTTGCGCAAAGGCTATGGGTTGCGCACGCTCACCGACGATTTTTGCGCTCGGGCGGGCTTCGTTCCGAATATCGCCTTCGAAGGCGAAGAAATTGCCACGCTGCGCGGCTTGGTCGCCGTCGGATTGGGCGTCGCGATCATCCCGGCGTCGACATCGAGCCCCGAAGCCGACCCGCCGCGGTTACGCGTCGTGGATCCGATTTGCAGGCGCTCGGTTGGGTTGATGTGGATTCCGGGGCGCTATCAACCGCAGATCGCCCAGCGCTTTCGCGCCTACATAATCGGTGCGTTTCCCGGAGGGCAAAAACGGGCAAACCGCTAGTCCGATCATGGACGCCATCACAAAGCGACCCGCGCAACAGCTCGCCATCCGGTACGACCAGACCCGCGCGATAGCGGTCCCGGCCGCCACCGCGCAACGCGTCTGCTTTGCGTCCGCAGTGCGGACGG
>DATBTT010000065.1:0-5429 GCA_036559125.1 Vulcanimicrobiaceae bacterium | reverse complement strand
ACTTAGCAACGGCGTTACGCATCACGATTCTTTCGATCGTAATCTTTGGGTTGATCTACCCGTTCGTAATGACCGGGCTTGCCCAGCTCATCTTTCCCAAACAAGCCAACGGATCGCTCGTGGAACGCAAGGGCAAGATCGTCGCTTCGGACCTCGTCGGAGCGCTCTGGACGAGACCGCAGTACTTCCAGGGGCGACCATCGTCGGCCGGCAAAAACGGGTACGATCCGACCTCGACCGGTGGAACGAATCTTGGGCCGAGTTCAAAGAAGCTGATCGATTCGACCAAGGCAACGATCGGTGCGCTGGAAAAAGCGAACCCCGACGCCGCGGGTCCACCTCCCATGGACCTGGTTACCTCGAGCGGCAGCGGGATCGACCCTGACATTAGTCCGGCATCGGCGTACTGGGAGGCACCGCGAGTGGCCGCCGCACGAAAACTTCCACTTATCCGCATAAACGCCCTTATCTCGGCCCACGTGCACGAGCGCGAGCTCGGTTTTCTCGGAGAGCCACACGTGAACGTGACCGAACTAAATCTTGCACTAGATGGGGGCAAATAACTCGGAAGCGGTTAGCGGCTTATCTTCATGGAATATTGGCGGCGTGAGCGCATCGAGGATTACCGGGGTTTGTTATCTGCTGCTCGTTGGCTCATTCGCCGCCGACATGATGACCCCGCAGCTTCTGGTTATCGCGCTCGCCATGAATGGACCGATCGCCCTAAGCAGCATTGCGTTGAGCCCGCGCTTGACGATTCAGCTCACGGGTTTTGCCGAGATAGCCAACGCTCTCGCGGGCTATTTCAACGGCGCGGCGGCGCACTATCAATGGGACTCGATCGCGGTCGCCGACCGGGCGTTGCTGGCTGCGTCGTTTTTTTTGGTCGGCTACATGACGATCCTAACCCAACGATACGCCGCCGAAGCCGGCCGTGCGGGCCTTCGCAAAGCACAAGTACGTGACGAGAAAGCGCTGCGTCGCGCGATCGACCGCGTTCGTACGAGCTTGAGCTCCGGGCTGGTTCGCCGCGCCGTCGTTTTGGAAGCGCGCACGTTATTCGAACCCGGCCAGGTTTTCTTGAGTTCGCGCAATTCCGTTCTCTCAGAGCCGCGACTTTTTCGTCTCGAGAAGGCTTCGGCCGAAGTGGTCGAGAGTAGGGACTCCGTACCACCCGAGGCCGCTTCGCTCATCCAGCGACTGCGCGGCGGCGAGAGCCAACTGCTGGTGAATGCAGGCGACGCCGCTGGGCGCTATTTGCTTGCGCGATTCGACGCCGAATCGCTGATGTGCGCTCGCCTAATCGCGCAGCCGGAAACGTTGCTGTTCGTTCTAGGGGAAAGCGATAAGAAATACGGCGGCGAGCAATTCCGACTCTTTACTGCGTTTGCCGAACAGGCTGCCGCGGCCTTACAACAGTCGTCGCTCTTTGAAACGCTCGGGCGCCAAAACGACGAAATCGTACAGCAGCGTAACCTTTTGGCCGAGCGTAACGAAATTATCCGCGACATCGTCTACGCGATCGCGCATGACTTGCGTACTCCGCTAGTCGCCGCCGGAACGACGATGCGTCAGGCGCTACGCGGTGCTTACGGGCAACTGCCGCCCGAATATAACAAAATTATCGAAGCAACCATTGCGTCGAATGAGGAGCTGCGGAATCTCGCGGAGAGCCTGCTCTTAGTTGCGCGCTACGAGCTCGGCGAAGTCTCCCCATTTGAAGAACAAATCGATATGGTTGATCTCGGCGAGGACGTCATTCGAGAACTGGCGTCGCTCGCGTTTGAAAAACGCATCGAGCTTACCTTTAGCGAATCCGCACGGAAGTCGTCGCTCGTACTTGGCGACGCAAGCGAATTGCGGCGAGCGCTAATAAATCTCATCGCCAACGCCCTCGCGGCGACTCCGGAACGCGGACACGTTTGGGTCGAGGTGGTAAATGACAAACGCAGGTGCTGCGCCGTCACGATTCGGGACGATGGGTACGGCGTCGCGCCGGAACGGCAAGCAACCCTATTCGAACGGTTCGCGGGGACCGAGGCGGGCCGCGGAACGGGGCTGGGGCTCTACATCGTTCGGCGCATCGCCGAACGTCACGGGGGCAGCGTACGGTACGCTCCCGCGGCGGATCGCGGAAGTACTTTCACCATTGAGCTACCGCTATCGAAGACGCCGTGAGCATCCACACGATTGTGGTCGAAGATCACGCGCTCACCCGCGCGGGTATCCGAACGGCCTTGCAGAGCGACACCTGCATCGAGATCGACGGAGAAGCAGTCGATGGTCCGTCGGGCTGGGAACTTGTCCAGCAATGCCGGCCGGATGTTGCGATAGTCGACATCGGAATTCCCGGCTTTGACGGGATCGAATTGACGCATAGAATCCGCAAGGCACTACCGGCAACGCACGTGATCATCGTGACCATGCTCGACGTTGCCGAACAGGTTGTGGCGGCGCTCGCGGCGGGAGCGGACGCCTACTGCCTAAAGAGTTCCGACCCGCAGCGTATCGTTAGCGCCGTTCGTATCGCGCATGAAGGCGGCGCTTACTTCGATCCGCAGATCGCCCACGTGGTGCTCTCGCGCTTCAGTCCAACTAGGCAGACCGGTGACTCTCCCCTGACTGCACGGGAGCTGGACATTTTGAAATTGGCAGCCAACGGTTTAGGCAACGCACAAATTGCGGAGCGGCTCAATATTAGTCTGGGAACCGTAAAGGGGCATATCCGCGATGTCTTGGAGAAGCTCAGTGCAGCGGACCGGACGCAGGCGGCCGTGGTCGCGCTTCGACGGGGGTATATCTAACGGCGCTCTGGAGAAGTCCCGCCGCCGGCGTCGCGCGGAGCGAGGACGAGCAACTCAAGCGCTCCCGCGTCAAGGAGCCGGTGAGCGAATGTCCTGCGCTGCAAAAATCCCGGCGTCCGCAATGTTCCGGCCACGGCGATTGTCGTTTCCGGCACCTTACGAGCGAGAGTCAGGACCGCCTGCGGAACGTTCGCTGCTTCGGCACGAATCCACGTCGCACGCTCGTTGCGCGCCGCTGCGTGCATTTCATCCTCTTTGCGCGCATCCTTCGAGGCGGGTTCGGTGACGAAGGCAACGGCAAGTTCGACCTCGAGTCGCGCGGCGATGCGGCTGCATTGTTTGATGAGCGCAACGTCTTGCGGACGGGAGGCGACGCTCAAAAGAAGGCGTTCAAACGGGGCGGGAATCCTTTGCCGGTTGCGGGCTCGCAGCGCCTCGCGCAGCGCGAGTTCGCGAAGTGCGAGCAAGTTGTCCGTGCGAAAAAATCGCGATAGCGCCGTCTCGACGCGTTCCTGCGGGTAGATTTTGCCCGCGCGCAGCCTGTCACGCAGCGTCTCTGGCGTGACGTCGACCAAAATCAATTCGTCGGCCAGCGCCAAAATGCCATCTGGAAGCGTCTCACGAACGATCGTACCGGTGAGACGAGCGACGGCATCGCCCAGCGCTTCGAGATGCTGCACGTTCAACGTAGTGATTACGTCGATCCCGGCGCGCAGCAGGGCGAGCACGTCTCCGTAGCGTTTCTCGGCAGCCGATCCTGGGGCGTTCGTGTGCGCGAGTTCGTCGACGAGAACGATCGTCGGCTTACGCCGAAGAAGTGCTTTGCGATCGAATTCTTCGTACGTTATGCCGCCCGAGGTGATGGACTTGCGAGGCAAGACTTCTAAGCCTTCAAGTAACTCCGCCGTCTCTTTTCGGCCGTGCGTTTCGATGAAGCCGGCCACGATGTCTATTCCTTCAGCTTTCAATTGCTGACCGCGATCGAGCATGGCATAGGTTTTTCCGCAGCCGGCCGCGGCGCCGAAATAGACGGTAAGTTTGCCGTACCCGATGCGCATGCGATCTCCGACGGTGAAGGCGTACGGGTGAGGCACCAGCGCGGCATCGCGGATAAACGTTTGCCCGGCGGCAACGATGAAGAGATCGCGATCGAATCTGCGACTCACAAGTTTGGTTGCAAGTGCCCCTGCCGGGATGGCTATAAGCGAAGCACGGACCTCGGAAATATCTCCTTTGCTCAAATCTATTGGCTGTCGTAGAATCTCGGCATTCAACTCACGCGCGATTCGCGATAGCGATTCGAGATCGACCTCTGGCGGCGCCGCGACTTCTAAAGCGAGATCCAGCGCGGATGCGACGGCGAAGGTGCGCCGCAGAAACGGCGCGGGATTCACGCCGGCGAGCAGCACCGCTGCCGCGGTAGAGACCTGTTCGGCGCGCACGTGCGGAATCGTCAGATCGTCGATGGTTCGCAACAGTAATTGGCGCAATAGCTCGAGCGTTGCTTCTTTAAAAGCGCCTTCGAGTGCCCGATCGACGTCCTGGCTTTGAACGATCTTGCCGGTGCGAAGGCGGGTACGAAGCAGCCGGGGTGATGCATCCAGGGCGATCACTTCATCGGACGCTTGCAGAAACGAAAGCGGAATGATCTCACGCACCGGATGCCCCGTGAGCGATTCCGCGGCGACGGCGACCGTCTCCAAATGGGCAATGTTGAAGGCACCCAGCACGGTGATTCCTCGTTCGCGCAGGGCAAGTGCATCTTGCCAGCGCTTTTCGTGGACGGATCCGTCTAAGTTTGCGTGTGCCAGCTCGTCTAGGACGATTACTGCGGGAGCCATGGCGAGCGCCGCATCAAAATCAAATTCTTCGAAAGATGCAGGCCCGCTCCGCACGGTCCGCGCGGGAACTCGCGGGATATCTTGCGCCATCGCCGCGAGCCCGGGGCGCCCTTTGAGTTCGATGGCGCCGATCACCGCGTCGATGTCGGCCTGCCGCATCCGTCGAGCCTCATCCAAAAGGCGGCGCGTTTTTCCGGCCCCAGGCGCGCTTGCAAGAAAGACCACGATTTTGGCCCTGCCGCCGAGTTCGCGCAAGAGCTCCTTCGCGGACGGGCGCCGCCCGAGAGGCTCCTTTGCGTTCATGCCCGGCACTCGATCGCGAAGACAAACATGCTGCGCTGCAAGCGGAACCCTTACGTGCGCGGCAGAGGCGACCCTGTTAAGCCCTGTCCGAGCATGCTCGCCATGTCGCGGGCGACCACGACAGTTACGTCCTTGCTATGGTCGGTATAGTTACCGACCCCGACCAGTCCCGCGTTCGACGCTCCCTCCAGAAGAGGGTCCGCCAGCGCTGCTGCGGTCACGGCTACTGCCAGGCAAAACGAAGCGCGAACCAACGACCGTGGAACGACATGGGAGGGATATTGTTCACTCGCCGCGCTCTTCCCGGTTGCACGACCGAGGTCCAGTTGGAGGACGCCCTTACCTAACCGGAATGTCCGCCGGCAATGATTCCTCGTAAGCCGTCGTCGTGTCGCGCGCGTCGGGCACGTCGTGCGACGGTGACGTCACCCTCCACGCTACCAGGATCGAGCCCGCGAGTAGCGCGGCCGCGAGGAACCAG
>DATBTT010000064.1:0-9822 GCA_036559125.1 Vulcanimicrobiaceae bacterium | reverse complement strand
CACTGTCCGTCATGCTGCGCGTGCCACTGTCCGTCATGCTGCGCCTGCCACTGTCCTGTCCGTCATGCTGCCCCGTCCCGTCATGCAGCGCGTGCCACTGTCCGCCATGCTGCGCGTGCCACTGTCCGCCATGCTGCGCGTGCCACTGTCCGTCATGCTGAGCTTGTCGAAGCATCGGTTGCGGGGAGCGGGAATCAGAAGGGGAAGTCGGCGCTGGTTAAGCCCGTGTTTGTTTTTAGGTCGGTCCAGTTTTCGGTCGTTACGATTTGATCGCCGGCGTAGCGCGTTTGACGGACCGGCATGTGCGTTTTCTTGGAAAGGTCGAGCACCATACGCGTAACGCCGGCATTAGCGGCCGGCTCGGCGAGCCTTAACTCCACGGCTTCGGTCGCGTCGCCGTCGATTACCGGTCCGTCGTGCTGGGCTAGCTCGCCTTTGATTTGGCGATATTTATCCACTTCATTTGCAAACAGGCCGTCGGGGATCGTATAACCGCGCAGCGAAACGGCGCGGCGGTCGTGCAGGTCGACTTTCAAATGAAAATGTGAGAGCAGGCCGCCCTGATGCCCGCGGACTTGATCCGTGCCGGTCCATACGCCGCCGCCGCCCGCGCCGGCGCCCGAGACGATCTCGATCTTGGCTTGATGCGGCTTCTTGAACCAGTAATGGTAGACGCGATCCTGCACGTCGGAACCCGCGACTTCGTGCGCGGTCATCGTTACGGTGTAGTCGTCGACCTTCGCAAATGCGGCATCGAACGCCGCGAGCGTCGAGAGGCTCGTTCCGCTTCCCGCGCCGTACGCGAGGCCACGCGACCCGATCAGCGCGAACGCCATCGCGAGTGTCAGTGCGAGCCCGCGTCTTTGTCGATCGATCATGGGTTCCTCCGTAGAAGTGTGGTGGAATTACACGTTTTCGTGATGGTTTGCGTTTCCGCCGGCGGGGATTTCGTCCACCAGGAGCGTTCCGTGCTTACCTTCGACGCCGATAATGACGTCGCACTTCGCGTTTGCGGCGATGTCTTCGATCGATCTGCCGAGCGGCGCACCCGTATAGCGTCCTTCGCGATACGATCCCATGATGATGAGATCGGCCTGTTCGCGCTTGGCGATATCGAGAACGGCTTGCGGCGTTTGACGATGGCGCACGATTTCGGTGCGCACGTCGACGCCGTACTTTCGAGCGATCGAGGTAGCCGACGCGAGCATCTCGCGCGCGACGCGTTCCTGCGTCTCCATCAATGCGTCCGTCGGCAGCGTGAAGGGAACTTCGATGACGTACGTCGCGAGCAATTCCGAATTTTGGCCGCGCGCGACGCGCGCCGCGAGCACCATCATGTGCTCGGAACGAATCTCATTTGAAAAGACGACGATAATCGTGCCGAGCCGCTCTCTGAACGTTGCCTCCGCTTCGCGCGCGGCAATATCGGCCTGCGTGCGCGGGCGGCGCCGGAGCATCGAGGAGAATGTGATCCCGGCGGCAACCAGCACGATCGCCACAATGACGATGCCGGCAATCTGCCAACCGCCGAGGGTCACTAGTATCCGATCGCCGTTCGCTCGAGGGCGTTGATCAAATATTCAGTCTCGCCCATCTGTTCGCCGAGATCGTAGCTGCGAAAGATCTCCAGCGCTTGGTTGAGCTTGTGAACGCCGTCGCGCAGTTCCTCGCGCTCGCGAATGCCGTCCCCCGCTTTCTGCAAAATCATCGTTCCGTACTTGAGCGCGGTTTTTGCATATTCGAGCTGGTTGTCGATCGCTCCCAATTCATGCAATGCGGATAGGAAGCTGGTTTTTGCTTCGTCGTACCGTCGGCGCCGGGTTGCCAGCATTCCTTTGAGGACCGCCTCGTAAGCGTCGTTGCGATTGCGCGAGGTCGCCAGCGCGCGATCGAGCGCGTTACGCAATCCGGGGTCGGACGTCGGGTCCTTCGTGGCTGCCGCGGCCCGCGTTTTCGTGTCGGTTTGCGTTGCCGCTCCGGGGGCCATCAGGGCCTCGAGGTCGCGAATAAAGTCGCGCGCCGTTTGGAAGCGCTTTCCGGGATCCTTGTCGATGGAGCGGAGAATCACGCGCTCGAGATGCTCGGGAATATTTCGATTGATCTCGTGCGGCGGCGTCGGCGAATCATGCACGTGCGAAAAAATCGTTGCGACCAAATCGTCGCGATCGTTGCGGAACGGAACCGTTCCGGTAAAGATTTCGTACATCACGATGCCGACCGAATACAGATCGCTGCGAATGTCGGCGGGCTTGCTCAGAAAACGCTCGGGCGCGAGGTATGTAATCGTGCCGACGATCTGACCAGTGCGGGTCGTCTGCGTCATGTCACTGGTGCGCCGCGCGAGTCCGAAATCCATGAGCTTGACGTACGCGCCGTCCTCGACGGTCATGATATTGGCCGGCTTGATGTCGCGATGGATGGTAGCCTGGCTATGCGCGTATTCAAGGGCTTCGAGGATGTCGACCAGATAGGACAGCGCCTTCTTGTACGACAGCGAGCCGCCTTCCAAGTCGCGCAAGGTCTTGCCGCGCACGAGTTCCATCACGATGTACGCGACGCCGTTGTCTTCGCCGACGTCGTAGACCGAAACGATCTTGGGATGGTTCAATTGCGCCATCGACTGCGCTTCGCGCAAGAAACGCATGTTGACGTCGTCGGAGCGGTCGATGAGCACCTTGACGGCAACCTCGCGACCGAGGGTTTGGTCGAGCGCGCGATAGGTGTCGGCGGTTCCGCCGCGCCCGATCAATTCGAGAACTTCGTATCGCCGCCCCAGCAGCTTCCCTAGAAAGCTCTCCACGTTTACGCGGCGCTCCGGCCAACAAAAATCATCATCAAAATGCGTTCCGATGCAGTGTCATGCGGTTCCCATCCACAGCCACGACGTCGAAACGGACGCGGGCGTTCGGAGCGAGGATTTGCACGTAATCCGCCGCGAGCCTGCGCAACGTCGCCCGCTTCCGGCTGTCGACCGCGCCGAGGGCCGATCCGAACCGGCCCGTCGTTCGCGCTTTTACTTCAACGAAGACCAGCATTTCGCCGTCGCGGCAGACCAGGTCGATTTCTCCACCCGGCAGGCGGACGTTCCGTTGGACGACGCGGTATCCGGAACTTTCCAGAAACCGCGCGGCCCGGAGTTCTTCCTCGCGACCTTTCGCGCCGTTATCCCGCGGCATCGACCCATCCGAATTCGAGTTGGGCCTCGCGCACGCGCCAGAAACCCGACCGGTGATGCAGGGAAGGACCGTGCTCCTTGAGCGCGGCGAGATGTTGGGGCGTCGCATATCCTTTGTGTTCGGCGAAGCCGTACCTCGGGTCCAGCGCGTGGAGCTCGACGAGCAATCCATCGCGGTGCACTTTGGCCAGAATCGATGCGGCTGCAACGATGGCGCTGCGGGCATCGCCTTTGATCAATGGTTCTTGTGGCCTATCGAAAGAACGGATGCGCACCGCGTCGGTGATTAAGTAATCAGGCGCAACGGCCAGCTGCGCGATCGCTCGTTCCATGGCCAACACACTGGCCCAATAGATGTTGAGCCGGTCGATCTCTTCAACGCTCGCCGAACCGATCGCCCATGCCGTACAGGCGGAGCGAATCTGCCCGGCCAGCGCTTCGCGCATCTCGGGTTTGACTTGCTTCGAGTCGTTGAGCCCCTGTAACATCATCGGTTCGCTCGCGACCACGCACGCCGCCACGACCGGACCCGCAAGCGGGCCTCGCCCGACTTCGTCAACGCCGCCGATCTGCACGAAGCCGCGCGCGCGCGCCGCATTCTCGAAGAGATGAATGCGGTGCAGACGGCGCCGCTCGCGTTCGTACGCGTTCTTCGTCTTACGTTGCTTCGGAGTCATCCGATGGACTTTCCAAACTAATGCGGCCGAACTTTCCGTCGTTGAAGTCTTTGATGTATGATTGCGCGGCGTTGTGATAATCGACCTCGTTTGCGCGCCGGACGAAGCCCCGCGCGCGCGCGAACGATTCGAGATCCGGAACCTTGGTACGGCCGGTGCTTTTCTGCAGGAGCCAAGCGTGGAAGCGTCCGGCGATGTCCTCGGGATCATAGCGCTCGCGCGGCACCGCGCCGACGATCGCCAGCTTCCATTGCGCTTCGTGGGTCGGAATCTTCGGAACTAAAATCCCCGGCGTATCCATCAACTCGAGCTGCGGCTGCACGCGAAACCATTGTAACTGCCGCGTGACGCCGGCGCGGTCCTCGGTCTTGGCGGCCGCGCGGCGAAGCAGCCCGTTGATGATCGAAGATTTTCCCGAGTTCGGCAAGCCGAGCACCATGGCGCGCTGCGTACCTCGGGCGGATTGGGCGAGTTGCCCTAAGCTGAACGACGCTTTGCCGACGCTGGCTTGATCGCGTCCGTTTACAGCGACGACCTGCCGCGTGCGGCCGATCTCCTCGAGCCATCGCGCGGTGGTATGGGGCGCGGCGAGGTCTTCGCGATTGAGCACCAGCAGGCGCCGGCGCTTGCCGATGATCTCGTCGAGCATCGGGTTCGCGCCGCTGCGGGGCACGCGGGCGTCGACGACTTCGATCACGATATCGATCAGCTTCATGTACTCGTCGATGCGTCGCATCGCGGCGACCATGTGCCCGGGGTACCACTGGACAACTTGTTCGAATTCGGTACCGCTCACAATGCTCCGATATGGCCGAGCGGCCAAATGCCGGCGACGGCCCTGCCGATAACCTGATTATTCGCGACGAATCCCCAAAAGCGCGAATCGTCGCTGTCGGCGCGGTTATCGCCCAGTACGTAGAGCGAGCCCGGTGGCACGGTAACGGCCGGGAAGCTGCGATCGTCGGGATACCGCACGTACGCCTCGGAAAGCGGCGCATCGTTGACGTACACGGCGCCGGCGTCGATGCGCACGGTATCGCCGGGCAGACCGATGACCCGTTTGATGAACACTTCGGGAGTCGGACCGTCGTGATGAAAAGCGATGATGTCTCCGCGAGCCGCGCCGCCGACCCGGTACGCGGCGGTATTGATCAATACGAATTCTCCGGACGCGATGTGGGGCGCCATCGAAAGGCCCGAAACTTGCGGCGTTCGCATAAAGAATGCGAGCGCGAGCAGGCCGAGGACGGCGATTTGCAGCGTTACGCTTGCGACCGAGCGCCAGTGCAGTTGCCGGAGCACGGAGCTATTGCTTCGACGCCCCGCTCGATGTTCCTAAGGACTCGACTAACGCCACAGCACTTTCGCGTCGTGGAGCGGCCAGAAGATGAGGAACGCGTGTCCGGTGAATCCGGCGGGCTGGCCGGCGCGCGGTCCGGCATCGAACGTGCCGGTGTTTTGCGCGAAGCCCCAAATGTGGGAATCTTCCGAATCGTTGCGGTTATCGCCCATCATGAAATAGCAGTCTTTCGGTAAGCGGTCGGGCGCGCTCCAATCCTTTCGCGGCGGAACGTTCGCGCCGGTCGCATCGAGCGGCTGGAAACCCGCGCCGGTGTCGACGTAGACGCCGTACTTTTTCACAACCAGATTGTAGTCGGGCGGTTCCTTCACGTACGGCTCGCGAAGCGCCTTGCCGTTGACGTACACGACGCCGCTTTGGATGCGCAATGTATCGCCGGGGCGTGCGATGACGCGCTTGATGAAATCGTCGGGCGAGGGTATCGGCGGCGGGAAAACCACGACGTCGCCTTCGTGCGGCTTGTGAAAGTGATACTCGAATTTATTTACGAGTAGCACGTCGCCGATCTGCAACGTGGGAATCATCGATCCCGACGGAATGTAATACGTTCGCGCGACGAAGGTAATCAACAGAAACGCCGCGAGGCCCGCAAGGATAAACGGGTCGAGATATTCGCGTGCAAACGCGGTCGACTTTCCTTGCGAATTCGTTCGCACTCGCTGTAAGCTCAAAATTGCGCGCGCGACGATAAAAATCGCCACGAGCACGAGCAGTTCGATTGGTGTAACGGCGATCGATCCTAACAAGACGACCCTTACTGTAAGATGCGCAGCCGGCGAAGCGGCCAGAAAAGCAAGAACGCGCGGCCGCTAAACTCTGCGGTCGCGCGATGTGCGAGCTGACCGGCCGCAAACGACCCGTGAAGCTGCGCGAATCCCCAAATATGGGAGTCGTCCGACGAATTGCGGTTGTCGCCCATGACGAAGTAGAAGCCGTTCGGGACGCGGTCGGGCGATTGCCACATCGAACGGGGCGGCACGTCGGCCTTGGCGGGATCCAGCGGCGTGTACGTGCCGCTGCCGTCATCGTCGACGTAGATGCCGTAATTTTTCACGACGAGATTATAGTCGGGCTGCTGCGCGACGTACGGTTCGGCCAGCGCCTTGCCGTCGACGTACACCGATCCGCCGCGTACGGCAAGGGTGTCGCCCGGGGCGGCGACGACGCGCTTGATAAAGTCGTCGGGCGAGGGGATCGGCGGCTTGAAAACGACGATGTCACCGACGTGCGGACCGTGGAAGCGGTACTCCAACTCGTTGACGAGCAGGACGTCGTGCACTTGCAGCGTCGGCACCATGGATTCCGATGGGATGAAGTAGGCTCGCAGCACGAACGTGATAAGAAAAAGCGCGAGGAGTCCCGCGACGATAAACGCATCGAGATACTCGCGCACGACCAGCACGGCCGTTGCTTTGGTGTTAACGGCCGCGACGGGCCTCAGACTGAGCGCGATTCGCGCGACGACGAAGACGCCGATCAGTCCGAGGAGTTGTAGAGGTGTCAGGGCGAGGCTAGCGGACAGCTTTCTTCTCTTTGATGCGCGCGGCCTTACCGATCTTGGTGGCGAGATAGTACAAGCGGCTGCGCCGGACGATGCCGCGCCTGCTCACTTCGATGCGCTCGACGCGGGGGCTGTGGACCAGGAACGTCTTCTCGACGCCGACCCCGTGCGCGACGCGCCGCACCGTGATCGCCTCTTGGGCGCCGCCGCCCTTGCGAACCGTCACGACACCTTCGAACATTTGCGTGCGCTCTTTGCCGCCCTCGACGACCTTCGAGTAGACCTTGACGGTATCGCCGGAGCGAAACTCCGGGACGCTCTCCTTTTTCTGCTCTTGGTTCAGGACATCGATGACGTTCATGACAGCTCTCTTTTGAATGCGATATTAAACATGCCAGTGGGCGGTGCCCACGGCAACCCTCGGATTCTAGCATGCCACTTGCGCTCGCCGCAAGCGACCATGCGGGGCTTAGTCAGGCTTCAAATCGGGCCGCCGCGAACGGGTTCGTTCGCGCGAGGCCTGGCGGCGCCACGCGGCGATCGCCGCATGATTGCCCGATAGGAGCACTTCGGGGACGTCGACGCCTCGAAAACAGGCCGGGCGCGTGTAACTCGGGTAGTCGAGCAGGCCGTCGGTGAACGACTCCTCCGCCGCGGACTGCGGGCGCAACGCTCCCTCGAGCAAGCGGACGGTCGCATCCATCAGGGCTAAAGCCGGGATCTCGCCGCCGGTCAGAACGAAGTCGCCCAGGGAATACTCCTCAACCGGGTAGAGCGCGGCGAGCCGGTCGTCGATACCCTCGTAGTGCCCGCACACGAGAATCAGACGATCCAGGCCATCGGCGAACCGGCGCGCGTCGCTCTGCGAAAACGGCTTGCCGCTCGGCGTCGTCACGGCAATGACGCGACGTTCGTCCGTCGGCGCGGAAGCGAGAATCCGGTCGAGGCTGTCGGCGATGGGTTCGATTCGCATCACGAGGCCGGCGCCGCCGCCGAACGGAACGTCATCGGCGCGCTCGCGCCCCTTCAGGGCATCCAGGACGTGGTGGTAGCGAACGTCGACCAAGCCGGCTTCGACGGCGCGGCCGACGATCGAAAGACCGACGAAGGGCGCGAACATCTCCGGGAAGAGCGTTATGACGTCGATCGTGAACATGGAAGGCACAGTGTTCAACTTCCGCAAGGTCAAGGCTCTTTTCCGGTCCGAATCGCTGCCGCCGTTCGAACGTGCCGTCGTCGCTCTCGAGCGCGGAGCATATGCCGATGCGCTCGCCGGGCTGGACGCGCTGCTCGCACAACCGGACCTCTCGAATGCCGATCGAGCCAAAATTGCGAACAAGCGCGGCGTCGCACTCGTGCGTTTAGGCGATCGCGACGCCGCGCTGGACGCTTTCGCCGCGGCGCTCGAATCACTACCGCGCTACGCGCCCGCCTTGGTCAACATCGGCAATCTGTGTCTCGAGGAGGGCAGCCTGGACGACGCAGTCGTCCATTACGAGGCGGCAATTCGAGCCGACGACACGTACCACGTGGCCCATTTGAATCTTGGCATCGCGTACAAGCGTATGGGACGCACCGCCGAGTCAGTGCGCGAACTCAAACGCGCCGGGCGTTTAGAGGGACGCGTTTTCCCGAAGCTAACCAAGTAGCATGCCGGACTTAGATCATCTGCCGGTCGCGGATCGTTTGCTGACGGTCATGCGCGACTCCGCGGGTAAGACGCTCGCCGCAAAAGAGCAATTCATCACGCCGCGTGCGTTGCTCTTGGCATTGCTCGATGATCCCGAGGTTGGACCGCCGCTGCGCGGCGTCGTGGACGGATCGAAAGTCGAGGCGATGGAGCCCGCGGGCATCGATTTGAGCGGCGTCTCGCGTTTGGCCGACGATCGCATGACCGGCGACGAGTTACCGGCCCTGGTGCGTTACGATACGCTTGCGTTTAAAACGCCCGACGGCGCCGACAGCGTGTGGCTCAATAAGGACTCGCTGCACATCTTCGTTACCGGCGCGCAACGGGCCACCGACACCCGCTACGGCCCCAAGCACCTTGCTCTGGGCTTTGCCGCCGAAGCCGTCCGTCAGCCGGGCCTGCTGGCCGCGATCCTCTCCGATCCCGGCGCGCTGGTCGACGCCATTTACAAGCTGTAAACGAGACGTTATTTTTTCGCGCCGGTTTCGACCGACGTGATCTCTTCCAAATATTCGAAGAGTTGCGGCAGCGTGATCTTCTCGAGCGCCGTCTTCTGTAAGTCGCCGTTGCCGTCTTCGCCTTCGTCGCGCAGATAGCAACGCGATTCCACGCCGCTTTCGGTCTCGCTGATGAACGAAACCGCGAACCCTTTGCCGGGCATCTCGTCGTAGATGCGCATCATGGCCGGGTTGAGAATCTCGATCGAGTGCGTCGGGCTATTCGCGTCGAAGATCGTGATCGTCAAATAATCGCGATTGACGATTTCGATGGAGCCGACGACGAAAATATTTTTGGCCGAGAAGAACTCATGGCCGCGTTTGTTGCGGCTAGAGACCTCATAGAAGACGCGATGCGTGACGAACCGGTTCAAGATTTTGCGTAAGGTCGCAAGCGACGCGAGCGTTTCCGTCCGATTGCCACGCGTGTAGATAATCTTCACGGGCGGAGCCCAAGCTTGCACGGGGCCGGAGGAGAGCCCTGCCGAATGGACTGGCCGCATGTTTTCACTACCTGAAATGGGGATATTGGGCGTCCTCGCGTTGCTGCTTTTCGGGCCCGAAAAGCTCCCCGGCATCATGCGGCAGGTCGGCAAGGTCACCCGCGAAGTCCAGGCCACTTCGCAGACGTTCATTCGCGAAATGGAACGCGCCGCCGACGTCAACGATCCGCCGGCCGCGCCCTACGCACCCCCGGAATACCGCGACGACGAACCCCCACTTCCCGACGAATCGCCCCTCCCCGACGAGTCGCCAAGTCCGCAACCTCGCTCGCCGGAAGCGCCTACCGCGCCCCCGCCAACCGGCGCCACACCAGAATGACACGCCGCACGTACGACTGCGTCTCCGCAAACGGCGGAACGCCGCCGTACCGCGCAACGGCACCCGCACCGGCGTTATACGCCGCAAGCGCAAACACGTA
>DATBTT010000063.1:0-3458 GCA_036559125.1 Vulcanimicrobiaceae bacterium | reverse complement strand
CCGCTTGTGATATACCCGAATTCGCGTTCGAATCCCATTTTGCATGAAGCAAGGCCCGCGGCGGTTTCGTCGCGGGCCTTTTAGGCTTGGTGCACCCCCCGAGACTCGAACTCGGAACCAATTGATTAAGAGTCAACTGCTCTACCATTGAGCTAGAGGTGCGACACGTGCGCCCTCCGGGACTCGAACCCGGGACCAATAGATTAAAAGTCTACTGCTCTACCAACTGAGCTAAAGGCGCAACCGACTTAGTCTAGCGAGGTTTGCGCACTTTTTCAAGTACTTCAGGACGGGGTTGAACATACGCGTGCTGTCGGGCCACGTCCTTCTCGATTCGCCTCAGGCGCTCGCCGGACGCGGAGCCTTACCGAACGCCTCGGGATACATGGCGGAAAGCTCCTGCGGACTCACCGCATGCGAGAAGTAGAACCCTTGCGCGTAGCGGCAACCCGCGTTGCGCAGTACGTCGCGCTGGACCTGCGTTTCGATGCCTTCGGCCACGACGCGAACGTCGAATGATTCCGCGAGGGTCATGAGCGTGCGTACGATCGGCTCGCTCGCAACCTCGCCGTCCGCTCCCGCAACGAACGATCGATCGATCTTCAGCGTGTCCACCTTGAATTGTTGCAAATAGCGTAACGAGGAATAGCCCGTACCGAAATCATCGATGCACACTTTGAAGCCGTGCGCGCGCAGCCGATTGACGATCGCATTTGTACGCGTACCCGTCTCAAGGACGACGCTCTCCGTAATCTCGAGCGTCAGGTCTTCGGGCACAACGCCGGATTGCCGCACCGTCTTGAGCAACATTGTTTCGAAGTCTGCATCTTCCAATTCGGTCGCCGAAATGTTCACGTTCATCGCAAAGGCTCGCCTAGAAAACGCGCCGCTACGTTTCCAAGCGGCCAGTTGCGTGCAGGCCGCGTGCACGACGAATCGCCCGATCGGCTTAGCCAGGCCCGTCTTTTCGGCCAGCGGCATGAAATCGTTGGGGAGCACCAGTCCGTCGAGGGGATGGTTCCAGCGCAACAACGCTTCGCACCCGCATAGCGATCCGTCGACGAGACTCACGATTGGTTGGTAGAGCATGAAAAACTCGTTACGGTCGATCGCTAAGCGCATGTCCGTGGTCAGCTCCAAGCGCTTCTGAGAGCGTGCATACATCTTTGAATCGAACAGCGCAAAGCCCGAGCCGCCGCCGCTCTTTGCGTATCGCATCGCGATATCGGCATCGCGCATCGCGTCTTCTGCGCGATCGTATGCTGACGAACCCACTGCAATACCGATGCTCGGCGAAATGAAGATGGATCGATCGCGTAGCACGATTGGCTTAGCCATCGCCGCGAGCATTCGACGGGCGACCAACTCGACGTGAACGACGTCGGAAATCGATCTGATCAGCACGGCAAACTCGTCGCTGCCCAAACGGCCGACGACGTCGAGCGGCTCCACCGCCGCGCGCATACGTTGCGCGACCTGCCCTAAGACGAAATCGCCCGCCTCGCGCCCGAGACTCTCGTTAATGTCCTTGAAACGGTCCAAATCGATGAAGAGCACCGCGTAGAGGCCGTCGGGAGCAAGCTTGACGCGCTCGAATTGTTCGCGGAGTTCGCTTTCAAAAAGCAACCGGTTCGGCAGGCCGGTCAAAGCATCGTGCATCATGTCGTGAAGCATGCGCCGCTCGTTGCTGCGTAATTGCGTCACGTCGCGAAACGTACATATCGCAAAGAGCGGCTCGCCGGCTTCGTCGGTCACGAGGGACACGGTCGAGTCCGTCCACGCCTCATTTCCGGCGCCGCTCAGCACGTGCTGCTCGAATTCAAAGAGGTCGCGTTCGCCACGCATGAGCTCCGCGAAGTTTTCCTCCTGTCCAGCTAGGACGCTGGTTGCATCGTCGGCAAAGACGCCGCGAAAAACGGCATTCGCATCGAGAATCGTCCCCGCTCGGTCTAAGATCGCAATGCCGAGGGCGGCCCCTTCGAACACCGCGCGAAATTGTGCCTCGGACAGACGGAGGGCGCGGTCGGCCTTTTGAAGCGCGAGTTCTGCCGAAAGCCGCGCGGCCTCGCGTTGCACCTGGCGCAAAGCGTCGCGTTCGCGGCGGACGAGAACCTCGGCCACGAAAAGCAGCGTTCCCACCAAAAACGTCGCCGCGAAAAGCAAGGCCGCGTAGAGATATCGATCGCGTAATTTTTCGATGTACGAGCGGCGCACCAGGCTGCGATCGAAAATCCCGAGTAGGTCGTCGTTGACCCGGCTCGCCGCCGCGAGCGCCTGTTGAGCGCTTCGCCGTATCGCGGCGACGTCGCCGGCGGGATGTATGCGATCCCGGACAGCCGCGCCGGCGAGCACGCGAAACGCAGTTCCGTCGCGCGAATACGCCGCCGAATCCGCGCGGGTACGATCTATCGCAGAACGTAGGGACGGGTCGTGACTGCGGGCATCCGCGAGGACCTCGCTCAAGCCGTCGGTTGAGAGATCGTAGTCGCTGGACGTCAGGTGGAGCAGGACGGCCAATTCGTTGCGCTCCGCTATGGTGATAGTCCCGCTGCGGACGGCATTTTCCGCGATGAGATCCGAGTGAGCCGCTTCGTTGATGGCGCCGGGTACCTTCGCGAAAATGATGTCCGCGAGATTCTGCGAGTTCCGGTAGGGGTCGTACATGAGCCCGGATTTGTCTTCAAGAGCGGCATATAAATCCTCGATCCGCCTGACGACTACCGACGTCGCGCGACCCGAGGAAGGCCGCCGTCCCCTGCGCGCGGTAGCCCACGCGTGGTCGACGGCCTGCCAGGAAATCAGAACGTCCAAACTCTGAGCGGGCCCAACCGTAAGGGCGCGCAGATGCCGCATTTCGCCGTCGATTTTCGAACGGACGGCCGGATCCATGTGTGGATCGCCGTGCAGGGCGAGGTACCTGCGAAACCCCTCGACGTCAACGAAGAGCGTGCGTAAATCGCGGCTGTATTCGATTGCGACGCGTTCGCGCGCGAGCATCGAGATGTCGCCGCCCGCCTCGGCGTTCAAGCGAGCGATTTGCAATGCGGCAAGGAGCAGCAGCACCGCAGAGCAGGCAGCCAGAATCAACCCGATCGTCTCGCGCCAATGTCGCGGAATGCGCCCGGACTCCATTGGAACGGGTACTTTGACCTGGAATGGACCGACTACTTGTTTGGGGTGGGTTTTGGGGTGGCTGACGGGACTCGAACCCGCGACCTCTGGAGTCACAGTCTAGCGCTCTAACCAGCTGAGCTACAGCCACCACGTAAAGCCCGCCGGAGGCCGGCGTCGCATTAAGATTCCTAAAAATGCGAAGGTGCGCTTTCCGCCGGGGTACGTCGCCGTCCTGCGAGTGCGCGCATTTGCGCCCGGAGGGAATCGAACCCCCATCTTCGAGTTTAGAAGACTCGTGCCTTATCCATTAGACCACGGGCGCACCTGGCAGGGTTTTCGCGCCG
>DATBTT010000062.1:0-6545 GCA_036559125.1 Vulcanimicrobiaceae bacterium | reverse complement strand
ACGAGTTTCCCGATACCTGTGACTATATTGTAAACGACCGCGAAGATCTTTGCATATTTCCAGAATCAACGTTCAGTTTTATTTACAGCACGCAAGTGCTGCAACACATGCCGATGACGTTCGCTAGAAAGTATATTTCCGAATTTTGTCGCATCGCCACCCGGAATGGGATCATCGTTTTTCAGTTGCCGAATTCGCAGCCATCGAAGTTTAGAACCCGCCTATTCCACCTGTTGATGCCGTTGGCGTTGCACATGATGCCAACGGCGTTAGTCAGAGCTTACCGCCGCCTGAAGTACAAGAATGCGTCAGAGGGTGTCATTAATGCGTTACCGCGTAACGTGATGGAGATGCATGGTTTGTGCCGTCGGGACGTTGTAGCTCTATTGCGATCCGGCGGTGCGGAAGTCGTTAGAGTTCGCCAAAACACTGAGGTCGGAGAGGCATGGGTCAACTGGCAGTATTACGCAATTAAGCGCTAACGTTATTCGAATGTCTTAACATTTTTTAGGCCGGCGTCCCTGAACGCCTGCTCTACGCCCGATGCCTCGCCCGGCGTTGCTTTGTACGTGACGACGCTGCGGCCAGCTTCGATCGCGTCGTTGTAATTTTGCACTTGGTCTTCGGGAATGTCCCAGTCGGCAAGGTGATCGATGACCTGCGGATGCGCGAAAAAGCCGACGTAGCGCGTGTCGGAACTGATGCCGGGAATGTTGACGCCGTTCAGATTAGTGATCATACCGACGTTACCGGTGATTACGTCGGTGTCGGTATCGGTCGTTTGGTGAGGCTGACCAACGTGGATGAACTCGAGAATCGAGCTCTCGTGTTCCGACGTCCGTTCGTCAGCGGTGATGACGGCCAGCTTGTCGCAGTCGACATCCGGCTCTTCGCATAGCGCCTTTTCAAGCTGCGTCGGCTCCGAAGTCTGCGAGATGCCGGTTACCAAGTGCTCGGCCACGTGTGGTACTCCTTCAGGGTGACTGGATTGCTTTGGCTAGGCGTTCGATTCCTAGGCGGATGTTTTCTTCTCCTGCGTTGGAGAAGTTCAATCGCATGCCGTTTGTGACGTCGTGGTGCGGATAGAAGCTTAGGCCCGGCACGAACACGACTTTTTGTTCGGCCGAAATTTTCAGCAACTCCACCGTGTCGACGCCATCAACCGTCGCCCACAGGAACATACCGCCCTGCGGGTGGCTGTAGCGAACGTTGGTCGGCATGAACTGTTGAAGCGCGCGCAGCATGACGTCGCGCCGTTCGCCGTAGACGCGTACGATCGTCGCTAAATGCTTTTGAAACGCTTCTCGCTTACTCACGAACTGGGCGAAGACGTATTGCGCGAGCGTCCCGCTTTGCAGATCGGCGCCCTGTTTGGCGAGTACGAGTTTCTCTCGGACGTCGGGGTCGTGCGTGGCGATCCACGCGATGCGCATCCCCGGCGCCATGATTTTGCTTCCGGTACCGCAGTAAATGATCGTACCGCTGGTTTTAAACGAACACAGCGAAGGCAGATGCTCGCCTTCGAAGCGCAACTCGCCGTATGGATCGTCTTCGACGATCGGCACACCGTAGTGTTCGCAAATGCGTACGATCTGCTCGCGGCGCTCGCGCGAAAGCGTGCGGCCGGTCGGGTTCTGGAAATTCGGAACCAAATAGACGAACTTCGGGAGCGGCTCGGTGCGGCCGAGCACGTGATCGAGCGATTCGGGAATCATCCCATCGTCGTCCATGTCGACGGTGACGTAGCGCGCCTGGTAGGCGTCGAACGCCTGGATCGCGCCGAGGTACGACGGGCTCTCCAGCACGACATGATCGCCCGGATCCAAAAAAATCTTTGCGATCAGGTCGAGGCCTTGTTGCGAACCGTTGACGATCATCACGTTTTCGCGGATGAATTGGCCGCCGCCCGGACGGGAACTCAAATGGTCGGCGACCCATGTGCGCAATTCGACGATGCCGTCGGTTACGCTATACTGCAGTACCTGTGCGCCGTACTCGTCCATGACTTCGCGCGTGCACTCGGCGATTGCGTCGAGCGGGAAGAGTTCGGGCGCCGGCAATCCGCCGCCGAAGGAGATGATGTCCGGCTGCTGCGTGACCTTCAGCATCTCGCGGATCGTGGAGGCTCGCATGCGCGAGGTGCGTACGGCGAAGCGCGCCGTACGCGAAGTGATTGCCATAGGCGACGGTAATTAGGCGGGATTCATCGGCGGTCCGCTTATCGGCGCCCGAGGAGCACGAGCCGTGCCCGGCGGACCGATCTCGCGGAATACGCCTAGAATCGTCGCGCCCAGGCCGATCAGGGCGACCAGGGCGGTAATCAAGTGGCCGACCACGGGGACGATTTCGGCGGCCGAGAGCACGAAGAGCCCGAGCACGAGCGCGGCGAGCGGCGATGGGGTCGTGTGTGGCCGGATCAGTTCCCAGAGTCGCCGGCCGACGAGCAAGCCAAGCGCGGCCTGACCGATGAAGACTCCCGCCACCACCGCCAACAGTTCGAGCGGAATGAGCGGCCAGCCGACGACGCTGATCAACAATAAAATGGCAATGGGGATGACCGCGACGATCGCGATGATGCCGACGGCGGCCGACAGACCCGGGTGCTGTTCGACGCGATCGAGCGCGACGCGCACGCGCACCGGAAAGATCAGAAACATGAGCACGATGATGGCGCTATAAGCCAGCAGCGCGAGCATGCGCGAATTTTCAGCGGCAATGCCGGCTGGAATCCATGGCACGAGCGATTGCGCGATGCCGCCGCCGACGACGTTTTCTTGTCCCGTTATGACCGAACCGTCCATCTTTTCGATTTCGCCGCCGAAGACGTTGACGTTGCCGTTGACCGTGCCTTCGATGCGCGCGTCGCCGAAAATGACGTCGACGTCGCCGTTGACCACTTGATTGGGTTCGATGCTGACGTCGCCCCAATACGTGCCGCCATGATCGATCGACCGGATGTGGGCCGATGCGGTTGCCGGAAGCGCGATCGCGAACGCAAACAGGACGAAAATTGCGAGCGAGACGCGATGTTTCATGAGCGCTCCGCAGACGGCGCGAACGCCGCGGCCAAGCGCGGGCGCACGAACAGGTAAATAATGCCGACCCCCAACGCGATCGCCGCATCGATCGCGAGCAGCGCGACTCCCAGCGCCGCAAGCGACGGAGTTGAATGGCCGAGCACGCCGGCGCCCCCGCCAACCGAACTGAACGCGGACGCAAATCGTAGTCCCAACGCCGAAGCGCCGGTCACGAGCGAGCCGAGCGTCGCGCCGGAAGCAACGAACCACACGACCGCAACCACCCACGCCGCCGCCAAATACGACAGTAGCAGGCGCGGCGCGGGATGCCGTACCGTTCGTGGCTTGGGCATCGAGCGAACCTCGGCCATGACCGCAAACGTAAAGTTTGCTGCGGGCTCGGTGGCGCCAGTTGTTTCTAGCAATGCGTCGATAACTTTGAGTTCGGTCAGCATGTCGGTGCAATGCGCGCACGTACGTAGATGCTTGCCGATTGCGAGCATGCGACGCGCGGGCAGCGTCCCTTCGACGTACCGGTCCAGCAGCGGCTCACAGGACGAGCAATGCATGGCGTCCTCCCTTCGCTGCGTTCGGCGGAGCGGCGATCCCACCAACGCGACGTTCGCGTTCGCGCATCTTGTGCGCGAGAGCGATCTTGCCGCGGTGAATGAGCGTCTTGACGTTGCCGAGCGACAGGCCGAGCGTGCTGGCGATCGTGTGGTATTCCATGTTGTTGAAGTAGCGCAAAGCTAGCACGGTCCTAGTTCGTTCGGGGAGTTCTTCGAGTGCGGCGCGCAGTTCGCGTTCGGCTTCTTCGCGCAAGATGCCGCCGGCCGGATCGCCCTCGTTGGAAACGTCGGGGAGAGCGTTTTCGAGCGTTTGATCTTCCGGCAATTCTTGCGTCGCGACGCGGCGTTGCGATTTTCCCAGATGGGTGCGAACGACGTTGCGCGCGATTTGGTAGATCCAGGTGGAGAACTTGCCGAGCGCGGGATTAAACGTGCCGAGGTGGGCGTAGACGCGTAGGAAGGTCTCTTGCGAGAGATCCGCCACGTCAGCCTGGCTGCGCACGCTCGCGCCGATGAAGCTCGCAATTCCACGTTTATACCGGTCGACTAACACGGAGAACAGCTCGCGCTCGCCGTCGCGGACCAGCCGTACCAGAGCCTCATCGCTCTGCTCCCCGATCGTCATGCTCCTTGAGATTCGGTTTCTTGCAAGCTACTACCGCTGCCCGGGCGGTTTGTTACGGCCGCAGCGCCAATGCTCCGGGCGTGGAAAAACTCCAACGGGTCCTGGTTTTTGGCGGCTCGGGCCAGCTTGGTTCCGAAATCGTGCGGCGGTGGGAGGGGCTGAGCATCTCAGCTCCGTCCAGCAGCGAGGTCAACGTCGAGGACGATGCTGCGGTCGCACGGGCCGTCGAGAGCGCGCGCCCGGACATCGTCGTGAATTGCACTGCCTTTCACAATGTCGAGCAGTGCGAGCGCGAGCCCGAACGCGCGTTCGCAGTCAATGCGCTCGCTGTTTCGGCAATGGCGAAACGCTGCAGGGAAGCCGGCGCGGTATTCGTGACCATCAGCACCGATTACGTGTTCGACGGCGAACTTGGGCGCCCGTATACCGAAAACGACCGGCCGAATCCAACCAACGCGTACGGGGCGTCGAAGCTGGCGGGCGAGCACCTCGCGTTATTGCTCGAATCGAACGCATTCGTCGTTCGCACGTGCGGCGTGTACGGTACGCGCATCAGCTCGTCCAAAGGCTATACGTTCGTCGACAAGATCGTCAAGGCAGCGCGCTCCGGCGAGCCGTTGCGCATCGTCACCGATCAAACGGTGTCGCCAACCTATGCAGGCGATTTGGCCGACGCGCTTCGCGCGCTTGTGGAAACGCGCGCTTACGGGCTGTACCACCTGGTAAACGAAGGCGCCGTTAGTTGGTACGATTTCGCGACCGAAACTTTGAAATGTGCGGGCCTCTCCCATCCCATCGAGCCGGTGTCGAGCCGGCAGTGGGCGTCGTCCGTGCGCCGGCCCGCATTTTCGGCGCTCGCAACGGATACCGTCAAATCGCTCGGAATCGAAATGCCAACGTGGCGCCAAGGCATCGCAAACTATTTGCGCGACAAAGCAAGCGTCTAAGGACGCGCACGCGGGATGCGAGAGCGCGAATCGCCCGACGCTGCTCCGTTCGATAAATCGAACGCGTACACGTCGCCCGCGGTATCGACGGCGTAGACACCGCTTGGCACAACAACGGGGCCGCCGTAGAAATACGCACTTGCCGTATACGACCACAAGATACGGCCGCTTTGCGGATCGAGCGCGACGATTTTATTGTCGAGCGTTGCGAAGGCAATACCCTTGGTGAAGGCCACGTAGGCAAATACGGGTTGTTGCGTAGGTATAGACCACAGCTGGTTTCCAGCCGCGTTCAGTCCAACGAGCTTCCCGCCCGGAGCGGTAGGGTTGACGGTCGGGTCTGAAAGATATCCGGCGCTTACGGCGATGACGCTACCGTCTGTTGTCGGATTTCCAATTCCGCCATATCCAGTTATGCCTCCTAATGGCATTTTAGATCCGATGTTGCCTGTGACTGCGTCGGCGTCGTAGTACAAGCCGTTCTTGCTCGTGAAGAATGCATGATTTCCGGAAAGTAATACGCCGCCGCCGACATCGTTATCCGAGCGGGAATCGCTCGTGGGATCGGCCCAAGCCATTACGCCGCTTTGCGAGAGCCGCACGACGGCGTCCCCGGTGCCCAGAATTTTCTTACACGTATTACCCGTTCCGAATATCAAGTCGGTTCCGTCAAAGCTTATGGGTCCCCAAACGCTCCCACCATCGCCGGCAAATGGGTCGACGAACCAAGACCAAAGTTGCGCCCCTGTCTGAATGTTGTATGCATAGATGCCGCCTTGGAAACATGTCGGTGGGTCGCCGCCGGCCATCCCTTCGTACACGGCACCGCCCGCTACTAGCGGTTCCCCGCGGTCGGAACCAGGAACGGTGGCTTGCCATCGGATTGCTCCGGTTTTCGCGTCGAGCGCCGCCAGGACGCCTGGATACGTATGCGTCCCGACAAACAGCACTCCACCGGAAAATGCAGGCGTCATCCTAATCTCTCGGTTCAGTTGAGTAGACCATTGAATCCGTCCGTCGTTCGTGCCAAAAGCGGTCACCGCACCGCCCAATCCGGCGATGAATACGCTGCCGCCGGTCACGATCGGACTAGAGACAACTCCGCCCGCAACGTTCGCCGTCCAATTGAGCTGAAGAGTTGAGACGTTGCTCGGGGTAATGCCGGTGTCTTGCGGCTGGTAGCCGCTTCGCATTTGATCGTGTGCGTAGGTCACCCAGTCGTCGCCGGAATCGGTAACTTCGGGAACGGTAAGGTGCGCGGGAACCAAGACCATCGGTGGCGTGCCCGATGGACCGCCGGATCCGCCCGTGCCGCCACATCCGCAAAGCACAAACGACGCCGTCGCGAGTGCGCAGAGTAACCGTTTCATCATAGTCGCTATCGTAC
>DATBTT010000061.1:0-118040 GCA_036559125.1 Vulcanimicrobiaceae bacterium | reverse complement strand
CGCTGTGACGGGGTTCGTACTTCGACACCGCACAGGGTGACGGGGTTCGCACTTCGACAGGCTCGGGCTGACGGGGGTTCGCGCTTCGACACGCTCGGGGTGGCGGGGTTCGCGCTTCGACCGGCTCAGGGTGGCGGGGTTCGCGCTTCGACGGGCTCAGGGTGACGGGGTTCGTACTTCGACACGCTCAGGGTGACGGGGTTCGTACTTCGACACGCTCGGGGTGACGGGGGTTCGCACTTCGACAGGCTCGGCATGACGTCTGTCACCCTGAGCCTGTCGAAGGGTCGATGGGCGGGCTACGTTGCCATTGGTTCGGGGGTGCCCGTCATCATCGACGAGCCGTGCTTGTGGTGGCTCGCGCCGGCGCCCGCCGCATGATAGCCGGCAGCGGTTGCGGCACTCGGGCACATATATTTTCCGTTCTTGGTCTTGCCGTAGTACGGATCGCCAAGCACGTGATATGCCTTCGAGTGCAAGTTGACCCAAACGGGCTTAACCGCTCCGCAATCGAGCGCCGCCGCGTTGGACGCGCCCTCGGTCGTGGGCGCCATCGCACCGGCGGTCGCCTGCGTCATCGGCGCGTTCATGCTTTTCGTGGTCGTGGTTGTCTTGCTGGATTTGCCGCCGCCGCAACCGGCTAGCGGAAATGCTGCCAGCAGTGCGATCGCCGCAATGCGCAGCAGGGTCGATTTTTTCATTTCAAGTTTCCTCCTCAAACGTGCAGGTTCGCAGCAAGGCGGCGCAGTTCGCGCACCGCTTGGAGTGCGAGGGCGCTGCGCTCGGGGCCTCTCACACGCCTGCCGCCGACATACGCTTCACGTACCCACGCCCGCTCGGCGCGATACACGATGCTGTTACAGAGCGGCGACCACCAATCTGCCGCGTCGAGGTCGACTACGACATAATCCGCATAGCACCCGCTGCGCAGTTCGCCTGCGGGAATCCCCAGCGCTCGAGCGCCCTGCGAGGTCCCCAACTCGAGGGCCTTGCGTGCGCCCAGCGCGCTGCCGTCGAGACGCCGAATTTTTTGCAGGAACGAGGCCGCGCGCATCTCGTCGAAGATCGAGGGCCTCACGTCGGCGTCGGTTCCAAGCCCGACCGTGACGCCCAGCGCTTGCAACTCAAGTACGTCGCAAATGCCGTCACCCAGATACTGATTGGTCATGGGATTATGTATCACGCGCGCGCCGCGTTGCGCGAGCAGTCGTTTCTCATCCTCGGTCAGGTAGATCGCGTGGATGGCGACGAGCCGGTCGTCGAGGACGCCGAGGCGATCGAGCAGAGCGATTGGCGTAGCTCCGTACCGCTCGAACGTCTGAGCGCCTTCGTACGATGCTTCGGCAACGTGAATATGGACGAGCGTGTCCCGGTCGCGCGCGAAGGCCGCCGCCGCCACGATCATCTCGTGCGACGCGGCATGCAACGAATGCGGCGCTACGCAGATGTGCACCGCCGGGTGCGCGTCCATCAACGCGCGCGTTCGATTTTCCGCCGACTCGATCGACTCGCGAAACGCGCTCGGAGCGTAGCCGGCGTCCATCCACGTCCGTGCCAGCACGATGCGAATGCCGGTGTCCTCGGCGGCTCGTATCGCAGCTTCAGCGTGCGCGTTACCGGCGCCGTTGAGATAAAAGAACTCCGCCACCGTCGTGATTCCGGCGTCGAGCATCTCGTCGAATGCCAGCACGAACGTCCAATAGACGTCGTCCGGCGTGAGTTGCGGCACGACTTTGTACAGTGCTTCGGCACGCCAGCGGTCGAAGGGCATATCGTCGGCCCAGCCGCGCAGAAGAATCTGATACGCATGACTGTGGCCGTTGACGAAACCGGGAACGATCGCGACGCCCGGCCCGTGGTTGCGTACGGCCGCTTCCGGAAAGCGCAACACCAGTGCGTCGAATTCATCGGTGGACGCGACGCGCCCATCGACGATCGCGAAGGCGAAGTTCTCGCGTTCCTCACCGTCAACGAGCGCGCGCGCGCAACGCACGATCTCGCTCATGCCACGCGCGTTCCGCGACAAAATACGGCGCTTGCGAGATTGCCGCCGAACTGCCAGCCGAATTCGTCGGGTGACGCGATGCGCATCACGACGAAGTCCGCGTTACCGCCGATTTGCAGGCTCCCGTCTTCGGACCGTAGCGACTGCGCGGCTGCCCGCGTCACGCCGTAGAGCGCCTCCGGTGCCGAGAGGCCGAAGAGTTTGCGGCCGAAATACGCCACAGTCTGCAAGTTGAAACAGGGAGACGTTCCCGGATTGTAGTCGCTCGCCAGCGCGACGGCCCCACCCCGATCGAGCAACGCACGCACCGGCGCGCGTTGCGGCAAATCCAGGTACGCGATGGTCGCAGGACACGCGACCGTTACGATCTCGCCCTCGACGATTGCGCTCACGTCATCGTCACGAATATAGTTACAATGATCGACGGCGTCGACGGCGAGTTGCGCCGCCATCTGCGCCGCACCGCCGAACGCCATCTCGTCGCAGTGCACGCGCAGCCGCAACCCGTTCTCGCGCGCCGCTTCGAGGTAGCGGTGCGTTTGTTCCGGCGAAAAAAAGCCCGGCTCGCAAAAAGCGTCGGCGTAGACGGCCCCGTGTGCGCGCGCGACCGGCAAACACTGATCGATCAAATAATCGACATAATCTATTTCGTTACGGAACTCCGGCGGCAGCGCGTGCGCACCTAAAAACGTCGCAATCAGTCGCGGCACGTCCGCGTCAGATTTATGCGCGTCGATCAGCGAGAGCAACGCGTTTTCGCCGGGAGCGTGCAGCGCGTAACCGGTTTTTGTTTCAAGCGTCGTCGTGCCATGCGCAAGCATGGCGGTTAGGCGGCGCCGCACGAGGGGCCACAACGCGCCGGGTTCGTCCAACGCCGCGCGCGTCTGCTGCACGGTATAGAGCATGCCGAGCGGCGCCGGCTCGCCGCGCTGCCGCGCCGCAAAATCGGCCTCACGATCGCCCACGAAAAGCGGGTGGGCGTGCGCGTCGACGAAGCCCGGAAACAAGACGTCATCACCGCAGTCAAACGTTTCGAGATCGCTGCCACGCGCGCGTGCCTCCACGTCCGCGCGCAGACCCAGGTCGACGATTCGATCGCCCTGTACGATCAGGGCGCCGTCGTCGATTCGCCCGAGCCGCTCAAACGAGACGCCGCTCTGCGCGGCGTCCGTGTCACACGTTACGATCGTTCTCGCACGCACGAGGAGCCTGTCGGACCCTAGAGTCGCCAATCGATGCCCTTTTGGTCGGCCGTTTCGATAGCGCTTTCGTATCCCGCGTCCGCGTGGCGCACGACACCCATGCCGCAATCGGTGGCGAGCACGCACTCCAAGCGTTCGCGAGCCAGATCGCTGCCGTCGGCGACGATCACCATGCCCGCATGCAGGCTGTACCCGATGCCGACGCCTCCGCCGTGATGGAACGAAACCCAGCTCGCGCCCGCCGCGGTGTTGAGCAACGCGTTGAGAATGGGCCAATCGGCGATTGCGTCGCTGCCGTCTTTCATCGACTCGGTCTCGCGATAGGGCGAGGCCACGCTTCCGGTGTCGAGATGATCGCGACCGATCACGATCGGCGCCTTCAGCTCACCATTCTTCACTAACTCGTTGAAGCGCAGACCGGCCTTCGCGCGATCGCCGAACCCAAGCCAACAAATTCGCGCGGGAAGACCCTGAAAGGCGATGCGCCGCGTTGCGAGTTCCAGCCAACGCGCGAGCTTCGCATCGTCGGGAAAGAGCGCAAGCAATTCGCGATCGCAGCGTGCAATGTCCGCGGCGTCGCCCGAGAGCGCGGCGAACCGAAACGGCCCCGAGCCCCGGCAAAACAACGGCCGGATGAAAGCCGGCACGAATCCGGGGAAATCGAAAGCGCGCTCGACGCCTGCGCGTTGCGCCATCGCACGAATATTGTTGCCGTAATCGAATACGACCGCGCCCGCGTCGAGAAATTGCAGCATCCCTTTGACGTGCTCTCCGACGGTAGCAAGCGCGCGCCGTTCGTATTCCTGCGGATCGCCCGCGCGTAACGCTGCGGCTTCTTCGAGACTCAGTCCCGACGGCACGTAGCCATTGATCATGTCGTGGGCCGACGTCTGGTCGGTCACGGCGTCGGGGCGCAAACCCGCGGCGAAGAGCGCCGGGAATTCGATGCCGGCATTTCCTTCGTAACCGACCGATACGGCCGTACCGTTGCGGCGCGCAGATTCCACTTGGGCCAACGCTTCTTCGCGCGAACGTGCCACGACGTCGAGATAGCGCAGTTCGCGGCGCCGTTCCAACCGCGTCCGGTCCACGTCGACTACCAGCGCGATACCGTCGTTCATGGTGATGGCCAGCGGTTGCGCTCCACCCATCCCGCCAACTCCGGCGGTCAAGCTAACGCGCCCTTTTAGCGTGCCGCCGAAGTGCCGGCGCGCGAGCTCGGCAAACGTTTCGTAGGTTCCTTGAACGATGCCCTGCGTGCCGATGTAGATCCACGAACCCGCGGTCATTTGGCCATACATGATCAGCCCTTGCGCTTCGAGTTCGCGGAACGTCTTCCAATCGGCCCACTTCGGCACGAGATTTGAATTGGCGATCAACACGCGCGGCGCGCGCGCGTGCGTTTTCCAGACCGCGACGGGCTTGCCGCTCTGGACGATCATCGTTTCGTCGCTGCGCAGGCGTTTGAGCGTACGAACGATCGCGTCGAAGGCCTCCCACGAACGCGCCGCGCGGCCGTTTCCTCCATACACGACCAAATCGTCGGGGCGCTCCGCGACGTCGGGATCGAGGTTGTTCATCAGCATCCGCAGCGCCGCTTCTTGTTCCCAGCCCAAGCACGAGAGCTGGTTGCCACGGGGGGCCCGCACGGTGCGCGGGCCGGCGATTGCGCTACTCATTAAACGAGCGGCCCCCCAATTGCGTTCTCGGCTGCCTGGACGAGCGCGCCCGAAGCGATGAGGGCTCGCGCGGCTTCGATGTCCGGCGCGGGAATGCGATCGTCGGTCCATGGCGCGATGCGTTCGCGCGCGACGTCGTATGCCGCTTGCGTGCCGGTTCCCGATGCGAGCGGCCGTCGGAAATCGGTCGCGACCAGGGCGCCGAGCAACTCGCACGCGAGCGACCCCTCGACGTTGGTGAGAACCCGGTCGAGATTGGTCGCCGCGGTCATTCCCATGCTTACGTGATCCTCTTGCCCGGCCGACGTCGGTATCGAATCCACGCTGTTCGGCCACGACAGGCCCTTGTTTTCCGAAACGAGCGCTGCCGACGTGTATTGCACGATCATGAGCCCCGATTGCAGTCCGGACCGGCCGGTCAAAAATAGCGGCAACCCGCGTTCCTCGGCGTTGAGCAGCAAATACAGGCGCCGTTCGCTGATGCCGCCGACTTCGGAGAGCGCGATCTTGAGCAGATCGCACGACAGCGCTATCGGTTGTCCGTGAAAATTTCCGCCGGTCAAAAATTCGCCGTCGTCGGGAAACACCAGCGGATTGTCGGTTACCGAAATGGCCTCGGTCTCGATGACGCGACGGGCGTGCGCCGTAGCATCGCGAACCGCTCCGTGAACCACCGGGATGCATCGATAGGAATACGGATCCTGCACGCGCCCGCACTCGCGATGCGATTCCATGATTTGCGAATCGCGCAAGAGCGCGCGCAGGTTGTCGGCTACGCGGGCCTGACCGGGGTGCGGACGCAACGCGTTGATGCGCCGGTCGAAGACCCGATCGGTTCCGAGAAACGCTTCGAGCGACATCGCGCCGATGATGTCTGCAGTCGCGAGCAACCGTTCCGCGCGTAGCAGCGCGAGCGCGGCGATGCCCGTCATGACCTCGGTGCCGTTCACCAACGCCAAGCCTTCCTTCGCCCCGAGCTCTATTGGCTGCAGTCCGGCCAATTCGAGCGCGCGCGCGCTGGGCATGCGCTCTCCGCGGTAGTATGCTTCGCCTTCGCCGATGAGCGTCAGCGTCATGTGCGCGAGCGGCGCGAGGTCGCCGCTCGCGCCAACGGATCCTTGTCGCGGCACCACCGGCGTGATCCGCGCATTGAGCAGCGCCACCAGCAAGTCGAGCGTCGATTCCCGGATTCCCGAATGGCCGGCGGCGAGCGAACTGACGCGCAACACGCCGGCGGCGCGCACGAATCGCTCGTCGAGCGGTTCTCCCGTCCCGGCGGCGTGACTGCGCACGAGGTTGACTTGCAACGCAGCCGCGTCTTCCGGAGCGACCATGACGTTAGCCAACCGCCCGAAACCGGTCGTGATTCCATAGATCGCGTCGCCGTTGCCGAACCGCTCGTCTACCAGCCGGCGAGCGGCGGCGACGCGCGTTCGGGCTTCGCCCGTAACGCGAACGAGCACGCCGTTTTCGGCGATATCGCGAATCGTTTCCAGCGTCAGGCGTTTACCGTCGAGATCGGCGTGAGGGGCTGCCACAGTCGTCATACACTAGTCTACTTCCGGCCACGCACACGCGTGCCTTTTCTCGCACCCAGCCTGCCGCTACGGGAACTTTCCGGCTTGCGGTTTTCCGTAGGGAGGCCCGGTTTGAATCACGATTTCTTCGCGATTTCTTATGCCGATTGCGCGCGGGTCGACCCCTCGCCAGGGCCGCCCGTCGACCGAAATCCTGAGTCGCTTCCCGCGCGCCGCATGAAGCGGACCGGCGGCCGTCCGGCTGAGATTCGACCCCCAAATATCAAAGAACTGTCCGAGGGTAAAGTTTTGCTCGTGCGGCGACTCGATGTGGATGATGCCGTCGGCGCGATGCGTGTGCATCCAATAGAGGCAGTTTCCGCCGATGGGTATCCCAACGCCGGCGGGAACCTCGACCGGCCGCCCCCGGTCAAAAAGCTGAAGGTGCGCATGGATATGTTCCGCGCTGCCCTCCATGCTGTCGCATTGGATTCCGTCGATCGGCGCCGCGCCGAAAAGACTCTGGGCACGCACGATACCGGCGCCGCTCGAAGCGAGCACTGCCGAAATCACGACCATGACGATCAGCGAAGGTTTCATAGAACACCTCTCGACGTGTGAAAATCGGGGATAAGCGCACGGCGCGTTGTGAATAAGCGTAGATTCTTGTGGAAACCCTGTGAATGACGCGCGCAGGCTCTTGCAGCGTCTTTTTCGCGGTGCTACCATACAATCACTTCGAAGCTATTCAAATCGAATACGACGAAGTGCGATGAACGTACAGTCGCGATCTGTCCATGTTGACGATGCAGTCGCTCGTCGGCGATCCGAGTGGAACGATCGAACCGTCCATCGACGTCAGTAGGACTTCTTCACCGGAGTCAAACGGGCGAGATGAGATGCGTGAGTATGGCAAGAGCCGCCGGTTTACCGACGGCTCTTGATTATGCCGGCGCTATTTGCGGGCCAGCTCGTACTTGCTGGAGACCTCGGCAAGCAACATGCGCACGCGATCGCGCAATGACGTTGGCGCTACGATCTCGGCCTGCGCGCCCCAGCCGAGCACCCATCGCGCCAGTTCGTCGGTGTCGGCGACCTGATACGTGATTTCGACGCTGCCGTCGGGAAGATTGTCGATGGCGCGGTCGGCGACGATACGCGCCGCCACCGCCGCTTTTGCAACGCGCGGGGCGAAGCGCACGAGTACTTCGGTGTTCGCCTCGCTGTGCAGGACGCCGCTAATCGAGGCAGCCGCATACGCTTCCACGTTGAAACTCGCGGGCTTGACGAACGTTTGCGCGAGGACCGAGAGCTCCGACACGTTGTCGACGGCGAACGTGCGCTTGTCGCGCCGATCGCGGTCGTAAGCCACGCAGTACACGCGACCGCCGCTTACGATAAATCCGTAGGGATCCGCGGCGCGCTTGCTCCGATTCCCGTTCTTGTCCTCGTAGGTGAAGCTGACGCTACGGGCGTTTCGCTCCGCGGCCGAGAGCAGCGCGAACGCCCGTTCGCCTTGTTCGTCGAGCCTGATTTCGCTCAAGCGAAAGGCGACGGGCGAGGAGGCATCGACGCGGTCTTTGACGCCGCGATCTGCGGAGCCGATCAGTTTGGCGGTGACTTCGTCGACGTACGTTCCGATCGCCCCGCCCAGGCTCGCGCTAATCGCGCGCAGCGCTACCAATCCGAAAAGTTCGCTGCCGCTGAGTTCCAGCCGCTTGAGACTGTAACCGTCCGAGAATCGATAGGTGTTGGTCGACCGGTCGAAATGCCACGGGAAGCTCGCGTCGGCCAGAATCGCCAGGTAGCGGCGCAAACTGCGAGTACTGGGTCGATGGTCGCCGTCGGCGATCCGGTCTTTGAGCTCTTCAAACGAAAAGCGCCCCTCGTCTATCGCGTTCAAAAGACGGACAAGGAGGACGATCTTCGGTTCATTCGTCCGTTCTACGGCTGCTTCTCCCGCAAGGCAGATTGTATACACCTCACGCATATTGTGCCAAATTGGTGGCGTCAGAGCCATCAAAACGGAATCAAAACCGCGCCGGGAAGCAGCCGTCGGGAGCGGTAATGGGAGGAGCTGCGGATTGCGGCGGCGTTGCCGTGATTCCGACCTCGATCGGATAATTCGAGCCGCCGTCGGTCATCGTCAAAACGGTCGTCGTGCGGCGCTCGCCGGGGCCGAGTGTCGGCAGCTGCGCGATCATGTACCTGTTTGGAACTCGCGTGCAGCCAACTTCGTGCAGCGTTCCGTCAACCAGGAAGCTGCCGCGCAACACGCCGCCCTGCGGCGTCTCATAGAGGTAGAGGGTGGCCGCCTGCCCGCTGGGATTGTTTGCATCGAAAACCAGCGAGCGCAAAACACCGTAGTCGCCGTAATCGTGTCCCGCCGGGCTCGCCGGGAGATTCTGCGGCGTTGTCGCCCCGTACCGCACGAATGCGTCCGCGCCTCCGACGCTGTATGCGAGCGTGTTAGTCGCATACTCGCCGGTCAGGGCGAAAACTCCGGTGCGGTGGTGTCCGTCACCTGGAAGTTGCGGCTGCGACAGGTACGATACGATCTGGCCGGGCGCCGGCGTAGCGCCATTTGCGGCCGGCGGCACGGCAAGCACGGTCACAGTCACGTTCCCACCGCTAAGAATGCGCAGGTCCACATTTCCGGAAACGCCGTCGAGCCGCTGCATCTTCAGGTCGTGGACGACGTACGGTTGCCCCTGCGGCAGATCGAGTATCACGCCCTCGTTTTGCGGTTTCGTCAGCAAGAAATTTTTGGTCACGGCGTGACCGACGCTCAACACGTCGGCGTTGGGGCCGGCGGTAGAATCGATGAGTTGTACGGATGTCGGATCCTGCGAATCGCTGGAGAGGACGAGCAGCAAATCGCGCGGATCCTCGCCGTTTTCATGATAGTAATAGAGGCGAGTCGGGCGCGAAGCGGTGACGCTTCCGCGATAGAGGACGCCCGCGGCCTCGATCTTCTCCGGATCGTCATCGTAAAATAGTGCGGGGGGTGAGAACGAAGCTACGGCTACGTTTTGAATGGAGACGTTCGTGGTTCCATTCACGTCGTAGTATTGATCTCCGCCGAGTAATTGAACGGGCACCGCGACGGCGGCAATCGCGCCGGGCGGCAAGCTGGGCGGAAGCGCGTACGTTCCGAACTGCGGTTTCAAGCCGGGCTGCGCCGGCGTCGCGCGAGCCATCGTTGCGGCTATTTGCGTCTGGAGCCATACGGGGTCGAGCGGATCGCCGGTAAGCTTTAGCGTCGTGCTCGGCACGATCGTTCCCGCGTCGTACGCGTTGCGCACCGGAATATCGACGCTCGCGCCGCCGGCATCGGTGATGTGCAGCGTTGCTCGTCCGGTCGCAAGGGTTCCTTGCAATGCGACCGTATGCGCGAGTTGATCGATCTGCACGGTCGCGATTTGGGCGTCGAGCGTTGCCGCGATCTCACCGCTCGCATTTGTTATCGCTATCACCACCGGCGGCTTTTGCAAGCCGGAAGGGTAGAGATTGGCTTGCAGCGGCGATGCCTGTAACGTTCCGGGCGCCGGCGACGGCGACGGCAGGGCCGTCGGCGGCGGTGACGGTGCGGGCGTCACGAGCAGCGGTAAGGGCGAAGCCGTAACTTGTGCGAGCGCGAATGCGAGTGCCAAATGGAGCATTCGCCCCGCGTTGCCATACGAGCCGCGCAATTCCTTGCAACCCGTGACGATGCGGCCGATCTTCGAGAGCGAGATTGCAATTCTCGTAGTACGCTATAGGCCCGCCGTGGTATCGTAACGGTCATGACCGCCTCGCATCATGGACTCGACGCTGCGATCGTCGAAGAAATTGCGGCTGCCGGCAGGTTCGCGGCCGAGCGTGGCTGGGTTCCGGCGACCGGCGGTAATTTCTCGCGGCGCATCGACGCTCGATCGATCGCCATCACGCGATCGGGCGCGGCAAAAGATCGCCTGACCGGTCGCGATATCGCGATCGTTGCTCTCGACGAGCAAACCCCGGCGGGTGTATCCGCCGAGACGCCGCTGCACGTAGCGCGGTATCGCCGCGTTCCGGCCATCGGCGCGGTGCTGCACGTTCATTCGGTCCCCGCAACCGTTCTCTCGAGGTTGCAGGTCGAAGAAGGCGAGCTCGCGCTCTACGGATATGAAATGCACAAATCGCTCGCCGGCTTTACGACCCACGAAAGCACGCTACGCATTCCGGTTTTCGCAAACCGGCAAGATACCGCCGCGCTTGCCGAGGAGATCGAGCGACGGCTCGGTGACGACACCGTGGTTCCGGGATATCTGCTTTCGGGGCACGGTCTGTACGCGTGGGGCACGAACATGGCGGATGCGCGCCGCCACCTCGAAGGTCTCGAGTTTTTGCTGGAATGTCATTTGGAAGAACGGAGATTGATGCGATGACGCTAACTGCAACGACGACCGTGTTGCGCGTTTACGACGAAACCGACGCGTCCAACGTGCTGCTCGACACGACGCAGGGCGATGCGATCGCGAGCGAGCTCGCCGGCATCGGCGTGCGCTTCGAACGCTGGGCAGCCGACGCCGACATTCCCGTGGGTGCGGATCAAGAAACCGTCATTGCGGCCTATGCGCGTTACGTCGATGAGCTCAAACGCGAATGCGGCTACCGGTCGGTGGACGTCATTCGCCTAGAGCGCGGAACGCCGGACACCGAACCGATGCGCCGAAAGTTCTTAAGCGAGCACCAGCACTCCGAAGATGAAGTGCGCTTCTTCGTGGAAGGCGCAGGCGCGTTCTACTTGCGCGTCAACGGCAAGGTCTATCAAGCGATCTGCGTGCGCGGCGACTTGATCGGCGTACCGGCGGGCACCAAGCATTGGTTCGACATGGGTCCGAATCCGGAGTTCACGGCAATCCGGCTCTTTACCGAAACCGAGGGCTGGGTCGCGCAATTCACCGGCGACACGATCGCCGACCGTTTTCCCAAACTCGACGCGTGAGCGAGCGCTTCCGCGCGCGCGCCGTTCTGACCGACATCGAGGGCACGACCGGATCGGTTGCATTCGTGAAGGACGTGCTCTTTCCGTATGCGGACGCGCACCTCGATGAGTACGTAGCGTTCCACGCCACAGTTCCCGAGGTTGCCGCCGTGCTGAGCGACGCCGCGCGCGAGGCCGGCGTCGATGCCGCCGACCGCACGAGCGTCCTCGCGGCACTGCATTCGTGGATCGCACGCGACGCAAAAATCACCGCGCTCAAAACGCTGCAAGGTATGATTTGGGCGCAGGGCTATGCCTGCGGTGAACTCAAGGGGCACGTATACGACGATGCCGCGCGCGCCTTGCGGACGTGGCACGCTGCCGGCCTGCGCTTGTACGTCTATTCGTCCGGATCGGTGGAGGCGCAAAAATCGATCTTCGGACACAGCGTCGCGGGCGATCTACGTCCGTTATTCTCCGGTTACTTCGATACCACGACCGGCAACAAACGCGAGAGCGCATCGTACGAGCGCATCGCGGCAACAATAGGCATACAGCCGAAAGACATACTCTTCTTATCCGATAGCGTGGCCGAGTTAGACGTCGCCGCGCGAGCCCACATGCAAACCGCGCACATCGCGCGCCCAACCGACGGCACCGCGCCAACACGCACGCATCCGTCGGTAACGACCTTCGACGATCTCACCATCGACCTCACCGAGTCACGCTAAGAACGCCCTTCGACAAGCTCAGGGTGACGGACGTAGCGACCTCTGCCGCAGATTGCGACTCCTCACAGATCGTCATTGCCGCAGATTGCGACTCCTCACAGATCGTCATCGCCGCAGATTGCGACTCCTCACAGATCGTCATCGCCGCAGATTGCGGCGCGTCGCAGATTGTTATCGCCGCAGATTGCGGCGCGTCGCAGATTGTGGTTGCCGCAGATTGCGCATGCCGCCGATGCGGGTGAGCGGAGATGATTAATCTCCGTCACCCTGAGCCTGTCGAAGGGTCGGGTCGGAGCACGCGCTCTGTGGGTTTAGGTGGCAGCGTGTTCCGGTGAAGACGGAGCCGAGGGCGGCGGGACCGACGGAATCTTACTGAATTTTAGTTTTTCGGGATTGTCGGGATTGACTTCGGCGAGGATGTGATCGCCGGACCCGAAGCGGCCGCGGAGCATTTCTTCGGCGAGTTCGTCCTCCACCTCGCGCTGAATCGCGCGGCGTAACGGACGAGCGCCGTACTGCGGATCCCAGCCCTTCTTGGCCAGCAAGATTTTTGCGTCTTCGGTGACCTCGAGGAACATTTCCTGAGCCTTGACTTCGCGCACGACTTTGTCCAACTCGAGGCTGACAATCAGTTCGATCTCCTTGCGGGTGAGTTGATGGAAAACCACGATCTCGTCCACGCGGTTGAGGAACTCGGGACGGAAGGTGTGTTTGACCTCCTCCAGCACTTTGTTCTTCATCCGTTCGTAGCCCTTATCGACGTCGTCGTCTGCATTTTTCTGCAGACGAAAGCCGATATCCGACGTCGTCGTCATGCCCGTCGCGCCGACGTTGCTGGTCATAATGATCACGCAGTTTTTGAAATCGACTTGACGCCCTTGCGAGTCGGTGAGGCGCCCGTCGTCGAGCACCTGCAACAGCAAGTTGAACACGTCGGGGTGCGCTTTTTCGATCTCGTCGAGCAAGACGACCGCGTAGGGACGGCGGCGGACTGCCTCGGTAAGCTGACCGCCCTCTTCGTAACCCACATAGCCGGGAGGTGCGCCGACCAGGCGCGAGACCGAATACTTCTCCATGTATTCCGACATGTCGATGCGGATCATCGACTCCGAATCGTCGAACAGAAACTCCGCCACGCTTCGCGCGACTTCCGTCTTGCCGACACCCGTCGGGCCGAGGAAGATGAACGAGCCAATCGGACGGCTCGGGTTTTTCAGGCCCGCCCGCGAGCGCCGTATGGCACGCGTGATGACTTCGATCGCTTCTTCTTGACCGATGACGCGCTTGTGCAACGACTCTTTCATGTTGAGAAGCTTCTCGGTCTCCGCCTGCGCGAGGCGGCTAACCGGTATCTTCGTCCACGAAGAAACGATGTAGGCGACGTCCTCTTCGGTAACTTTGATGACGCGATCGCTTTGCGCGCGCTTTTCTTGCCACTCTTGTTCGAGGCGTGATTTCTCGAGCCGCAACTTCTCTTCGCGATCGCGAATGGAAGCGGCTTTCTCGAACTCCTGGCTCTTGACGACGGACTCTTTCTCCGCGATCACTTTGCGAAGCTGCGCCTCGACTTCGCGAACTTCGGGCGGCGGCAGGGTCGCTTGTAAGCGGACGCGTGAAGCCGCCTCGTCGATCAGATCGACGGCCTTGTCCGGAAGAAAGCGATCCGTAATATACCGGTCGCCGAGTTTCGCGGCGGCCACGAGCGCTTCGTCGGTGATCGTCACCTTATGATGCGCCTCGTAACGGTCGCGAAGTCCTTTGAGGATTTCGACGGTCTCCTCGACCGTCGGCTCGCCGACCATGACCGGTTGGAAGCGCCGCTCCAACGCCGAATCTTTTTCGATGTGCTTGCGGAATTCATTGAGCGTCGTAGCGCCGATGCATTGCAACTCACCGCGCGCGAGCGCCGGCTTGATGATGTTGCTCGCGTCGATGGCGCCTTCGGCCGCACCGGCACCGACCAGTGTATGCAGTTCGTCGATGAACAGAATGATCTCGCCCGCGGCGCCGCGGATCTCGTCCATCACGCGCTTCATGCGTTCTTCGAATTCGCCGCGGTACTTCGTACCTGCGACCAGGCCGGCGAGATCCAGCGTAATCACGCGCTTGTCGCGCAGCGGTTCGGGAATGTCGCCCTTTATGACCCGTTGCGCCAAACCCTCGGCGATGGCCGTCTTGCCGACGCCGGGTTCGCCGATCAGGGCCGGGTTGTTTTTGGTGCGGCGCGAGAGAATTTGAATGACGCGCTCGATTTCGCTCGCGCGTCCGATAACCGGATCGAGCTTGTTTTCGCGCGCCAGCGTCGTGAGGTCGCGGCCGTACGCGTCGAGCGTCGGCGTCTTCGATTTGCCTTTGGGTGCGGGAGGCTGTCCTTCGGCACCGAGCAGCGACGTGGTTTGCACGCGCACTTTGGCGGGATCGACGCCGAGATTGGTCAGCACGCGCGCCGCGACGCCTTCACCCTCGCGGATGAGGCCCAACAGCAGGTGCTCCGTGCCGATGTAATTGTGATTGAGTTGACGGGCTTCTTCGAAAGCGAGCTCGATGACGCGCTTGGCGCGCGGCGTGAAGACCATCTCCTGTTGAACCGTCTGCCCGCCGCGGCCCACGATCGCTTCGACTTCCTGGCGCACTTTGGCCAGGTTGACGCCGAGCGTTTCGAGCACTTTTGCGGCGAGACTTTCGCCTTCCGAAATGATCCCGAGCAGGATGTGCTCGGTCCCTATGTAGTTATTACCGAGACGCTGCGCTTCTTCTTGCGCGAGAACGATGCTGCGACGCGCTCGCTCGGTAAACGGTTCCCACATTGACATGGTCTGGTGTAACTCCTCCGGTCCGGTCCACACCTCTTTAGGTTGCTACTTCTTTACCCGCCTAGAGTTGCTTCCCAGTGTAGATTCCGTATAACCTCAACGCTTTTCAGGAGGTTTCCGCTACGCGTGTACGAGCGGTTGCTCTGCTTAGAGCGAAAACCGAACGCCCACAAACCCCGCAGTCGCTCCTAAATCGCCGGTGGACTTATATAAACGTATTTCGACCGATGTTCGCGGCGCAATAGATTTCCCGCCGAATATTGTCAATACGGGGCCGACACTGCGGTCGCTCGACAGGTCGCCGACCCCCGCCCCCGCCCCGACGTACGCCCCGCCGAACCCGCCTCCCGTGAAACCGCGAATCTCGGCCGTGGCCGCATACCCGCCATTGCTCGTTATAGGGATGAGGAGCGACCCTTGGATTTCCAATGGAAAGGCCGGGATGGACGCACCCGAACTCACGATTACCGCTGCGCCGGTCTGCGAGGGTTTGTCTTGCAGAAAGCCGCCGCCGGCCACCGAGACCGAAGCGGCAGAGGGCGCGCAGGCGGCGGCGACGGCCGTTATAAGGCCGGCGACGCTGAGAGACCACTTGGCTCGCATGGCGCATGCTTTAGCCAAAATGAGTGGAACCCTTGCCGCACGCGAGCGATTTCAAGCTGCAGGAGGTGACCCATGCCAACCGTCGATCAGGTGCGCGAAGCGCTCAAGGACGTCAAAGATCCCGAGCTCGACATGGGTATTCTCGATCTCGGTCTCGTCTACGACATCAGCGCTGAAGGCGAGGACAACGAACACGTGACCGTTGTGATGACGTTGACGTCGCCGATGTGTCCGGTCGGACCGATGTTCAAGAAATCCGTCGAAGATAAAGTAAAATCACTCGACGGCGTCAAGACGACGACGGTCGACATAACCTTTACGCCGCCGTGGGACCCCAAAGAGATGGCGAGCGACGACGTAAAGATGGCGCTCGGCATTTGGTGAGCACCCCGTAGCATGGCCGCAGCGACCGCCGGGTACGGCGATCTCGTCGAGTATGGCTCGCGGCGATGGCTGATCGTCGTCGGCGTGATGTCGGCAACGCTGCTGCAAGTGCTCGACGCGACTATCGTCAACGTCGCGCTACCTACTATTCAAGGAAACTTTGGCGCCAATTTCGACGAAGGCGCGTGGATCATAACGGGCTATATCATAGCCGCGGTCATCATCATTCCGCTGACGCCGTGGCTGCAGCAGGTCATGGGGCGGCGCGAATATTACGTTGCGGCCATCGTCGGATTCACGATTACGTCCGCACTTTGCGGTCTCTCGACGTCGCTCGGCGAGTTGGTCTTTTTCCGCATCTTGCAAGGCCTGTGCGGCGGCGGCCTGATCGCCACCGGGCAAGCGATCATGCGCGATACGTTTCCGCCCGAGCAGATCGGGCGCAGCCAGGCTCTGGTTTCACTGGGCGCGGTCGTCGGTCCGAGCATCGGTCCGACGCTCGGAGGCATCCTCACCGATGCGCTCTCGTGGAATTGGATCTTCTATATAAATATCGTTCCGGGTGCGATTTCGGCGGTTCTATGTTGGAGGTTGCTGCGCAATCCACACCGGCAGGGTAAACCTTCACTCGACGGCGTGGGCTTGCTCTTGATGGCCACGGGACTGGGGGCGCTGCAATACGTCTTAGACGAAGGCGAGCGCAACGATTGGCTCAATGACGGCACCATCCGAAGCTTCGCCCTGCTCGCGGTCGCCGCTCTGGCATCGTTCGTCTACTGGGAGTTGCGCGTAGCTAAGCGGCCGATCGTAGATTTGCGCATCCTCAAGAACAAAGTCGTCGCTGCCGGTTGCCTGCTCGCAATGGTCCTGGCCTTCTCGCTTTTCGGCGGCGTCATTCTCGCGCCCCAATTTCAGCAGTCGCTGCTGAACTTTACGGCGACCCTCTCGGGCGAATCGATCTTGCTGCGGGCCCTGGCCATAGCGGCCATGACCCCCGTGTGTTTGATTCTGCTCAATCGCTTCAAGATACAACCGCGGGTGCTGCTGGGGGCAGGTTTTCTGATCGTGGCGCTCGCGAATTATTTGAACGCGCGGATCATCACGACGGAGTCGGACTTCGGCACCTTCGTGTCGGTTCTCGTGCTAGGCGGCGCAGGGTTTGGGTTGCTGTTCGTCCCGCTCTCTGTGACGGTGCTCAACGCGGTCAGCGGTGCGGACACGCAGAAGGCGACGTCGCTCTTGAGCCTGTGCCAGCAGTTGGGGGGCTCAATCTCGACGGCGACGCTCGTCACGCTGCTCGATCGACGTGGCGCCGAGCACTTGAGCCACCTAGCCGGCGAGATCACGGCGCGCAACCACGCCGTCGAACTCTACATCGCCCAGCATCGTCCGATGGGGCAACTCTTCGGCATCGTCTCGCAGCAGGCCACGACCATGTCGTTTGCCGATGCGTTCGTCTTCTTGGCAGTGATTACCGTGCTGTTGACGCCCCTGGTCCTGCTGTTGAAAGCGCCGAAGCAACGTAGTACGACCGCAGCGGCCGTCGATTGATTCGGTATTCGTACGTTATCTCAACAATCGTAGATTGAATACCGCCGCGTTGCGCAGCCGGCCTACGGAGCCGAACGGGAGAATCGTGCCGATTTCGATGCCGCGTCCGTCTCTTTTGCGTCGCACGCGGATGTCGAAGGCGAGTGCGAACTGCGCGCGCCCGAAGCCCGCATATTGCGGAACGTCGCGCGCGTATGTCAGCGACGAGACGATGCCCAGGAACCGGCTTGGCTGGAACGTCAGACCGGCGACGTAGGTGCGATACGTCGACGGAAACGGCGGCGCGTTATGGCTGAACGAAGCGCCTGCGTCAAATGAAACATGCGCGCCCGCCGCACGCGTGGCCCAAAACGAAAGCGTGCTCGCAAGAGTACCTCGCCCGTAACCGTAGACGGTCTCGCCGATATCCGCAGACGTGGCAAGCGTCGCGGGTCCGACATGCAGGGTGGCGGCATCAACGTGGACGCCGCCGGTTAACCGCACGTCCTGCGCGACGCGCGCATCGAATGGGTGCACGTCGTGCCCCGCGTCGACCTGCAGGCGCGCGGTCGCGATCGTACCGATATTCCTTTGGTTTCCCGAAAGATAGAGATCGTCGCTTCGCGTTCCGCCGATCTGCGCGAACGAAAGCGACGCGAAGCCGCGCTTGCCCGAACCCGCAATAGCATACCGCGCGTAGGTCGACCCAAGGACCTGCGATGCGGTGAGCGACTGCGTTAGCCGGTCGTTCACGCGTTGGAACGCCGCCAAATCGAAACGAGCTCCATCGTAGTCGAGCGTTTGACCCAAAGCGACGTACCCGCGATTGGAACGCGCAAAATGCTCTTCGAGCCCAGCACCCGGCCCGCCGTTGTAGCGGTCGTAGCGAACGCGCGCGAACGAGTAAGCGTTGCTCGATGAGGCGAGAAGCACGGGCCACTCGAGAGCGGCTGCGGGCACCGGCGAGTATCCGAAATCCTTGGCATTGGCTTGCGGGATCGCATATGTAAACGATGCAACGGACTGCAGCGCACCACCCGAACGTACTTGCGCCGCCGTAAAGAACAGCGATACGCCGGGGCGTATTTCGGCCTCGCGCGCGATAACGGTCGCCTCCACAAGCGAAGCCTGCGGCACCTGCACGTCTTGCGAGACCGTTCGCGCGATCGATTTCCCGGAAAGATCGTACGCGTACGCGGGAGTTGCCGTCACCAAACGATTCGTTCGCAAATCGAATGCTGCGCGCGTAGCCGCGACCGTTCCCGACGGCAAGCGTATCGAAACCCCGCCGTCGGCAATCAAGACTCCTCGATCGGCATAAAACGCGATCTGGGACGCCGTGATCACGATGGGCGCGGGTTCTTGTGCCGCCGCCGCTCGACCGGGCAACGCCATGCAAAAGATCGCGAATGCCCAAATGGAGCGCCGCATGCGGGGAAGTTCGGCACCCGCGTGCAAGGCTCCCCACCGAGATGAAGACGCACGAAGAGCAGTATGCCGAACTCCTTCGGAAGCGCGAATCCGCTCTTGCCCCGGCGGGTGAGGCTGCGATCGCCAAACAGCACGATCGAGGGAAGCGCACCGCGCGGGAGCGCGTCGACGCGTTGGTCGACCCGGACTCGTTCGTCGAACTCGACCGGTTCGCCGTGCACCGCACCGTCGCGTTCGGTTTAGCCGACAAGGAATTTCTGGGTGACGGCGTCGTGACCGGACGCGCGACCATCGACGGACGGCAAGTCTTCCTGTTTTCACAAGACTTTACGGTGCTCGGTGGATCGCTCGGAGAAGTTTTCGCGGAAAAGATCTGCAAGGTCATGGACCTGGCCGTTCGCACGGGCTCGCCCATGATCGGCATAAACGACTCCGGAGGCGCGCGCATTCAAGAGGGCGTCGTCAGTTTGGGCGGCTACGCGGAAATTTTCTGGCGCAACGTGCAAGCATCGGGCGTCATTCCACAGCTGAGCCTGATCGCGGGCCCATGTGCCGGGGGCGCCGTTTACTCGCCGGCCATCACCGACTTCATCATCATGACCGAGAAAATCTCGCAGATGTTCATCACCGGTCCCGAGATCATCAAAACGGTCACCGGCGAAGACGTCTCGTTCGAAGAATTGGGCGGCGCGACGACCCACGCCACCAAGAGCGGGGTCGCGCATCTCACGGCGGCCGACGAAGACGAGATGGTCGAGATGACCAAGACGCTGCTCGGCTATCTCCCGCAAAACAATCTCGAAGATCCGCCGCGCTACGCGTGCGACGATGACCCGGCGCGGCTGGTCATGGAACTCGACGACATCGTGCCCGATACGCCCAACAAACCTTACGACATGCACGACGTCGTAGTCCCGATCTTGGACAACGGCGATTTCTTTGAAATCCAACCGCTCTACGCACAGAACATCGTAACCGGGTTCGGCCGCGTGAACGGACGTAGCGTGGGCGTCGTGGCGAACCAGCCGAACGTTCTCGCCGGAGTGTTGGATATCAAAAGCTCGATCAAGGCCGCGCGGTTCGTGCGCTTTTGCGACGCTTTCAATATTCCGTTGGTTACGTTCGTGGACGTTCCGGGATTTTTACCAGGGACGGATCAAGAATTCGGCGGCATCATCACGCACGGCGCGAAACTATTGTACGCATTTGCCGAAGCGACCGTTCCGAAGATTACGGTCATCACGCGCAAGGCGTATGGCGGCGCCTACGACGTCATGTCCTCCAAGCACATTCGCGCCGACGTCAACGTCGCGTGGCCGACCGCCGAGATCGCGGTGATGGGCGCCGAGGGCGCGGTAAAGACAATCTTTCGACGCGACATCGCCGCCGCCGCCGATCCCAATGCAAAAACGCAAGAGCTGATCGATATGTACACCGAGCGCTTTGCAAACCCGTTCATAGCGGCGCAACGCGGCTACGTCGACGACATCGTCGAGGCGCACATGACCCGCCGCGTCATCGCCACATCGCTCGAAATGCTGGCAACCAAGCGCGTCGAACGCCCGAAACGCAAACACGGAAACATCCCACTCTAACGCGAGCAGAAAGCGACGAAGTATGACGACCCGAAAAGACTTTCTGGCAACATCCTCGCTGCTTGCAGTCGCGCCGGCACTAGCGCAAGCCGCCACGCCCTCGCCCGCGCCTTCAGCGGCTGCCAAACCGTCCGCGCACGAGTTGACCTTCGCCTTCGACCGGGCGCGCTTCGATCAGATTCTGGCTCGGCCCGCAAAACACAAGCAATGCTTCGGCTCAACGAATATCGAAGGCGGCGACGTCTTGGGCGCGATGGACAACTCCATCAATGCCTACGTGCGATACTTCAGCGAATCTCCGGGCACGATGCAAACGGTCGCGGTTCTCTACCACGGGTCCGCCATCGCGATGGCCATGAGCGATTCGGCCTGGAACGAGTTGCTGATTCCGTCCCTCAAGCATTTCCCGTCCATCGCGAAAGACGTTCCCAATGCCAAGCGCGGCAAGGGGAATCCGTACCTTCACACCACGACCAACGACCCGCAAGACGTCAGCGTCGAGTCGCTGGTTAAAAAAGGCGCCTCGTTTTTGGTGTGTCACAACGCGATAGTCGGCTTCAGCTACGGTGTCGCCGAAGCGCTCAAGGAGTCTCCGGCAAAAGCGCACGCGGCCATCTTGGCCGCGATCGTACCCGGCGCGCTCGTCGTACCCGCCGGGGTGATGGCAATTAACGCGTGCCAGGAAGCAAAGTTCACGTACATCCAGTCCACGTTGTAGCGCGCTGCTCGATCCCGGCCGGTAGAGAGGACGCAGCGGGCCGCGCTGGTATTTAGCAAACGTGAAACTTCTAGAAGGTAAGAAAGCTCTGATCACCGGAGTCGCCAATCGCTGGTCCATCGCGACCGGTATCGCGCGGCAGATGCACGAACACGGGGCGCAGTTGGCCTTCACGTATCAGGGCGAGCGAGTCAAGGACGAGGTCCAGAAGCTCGCCGCCGAGCTCGGCAACGGCCCGGTCCTCGAATGCGACGTTTCCTCCGACGATGCGTTGCGGACGCTCGCACGGAACTTGCGAGCGTTCGGCAACCTGGACGCGCTCGTGCATTCAATCGCATTTGTTAATAAAGAAGACTTGAGCGGGCGCGTCTACGACACGTCTCGCGACGGCTTCAAACTCGCGCTCGACATCTCGTCGTATTCGTTGATCGCGCTGGTGCAGGCGCTCCGCGAGCAACTAAACGACGACGCGTCGATCGTGGCGCTCACGTATTTAGGCGCCACCGCCATCGTGCCGAATTACAACATCGCCGGCATCGCGAAAGCCGCGCTCGAATCCATCGTCCGCTACTTGGCTTTCGATCTGGGCGATCGCGGGATTCGCGTCAACGCCATTTCAGCCGGGCCGATCAAAACCGCAAGCTCGCGTCAGGTCGGCGGTTTTTCGAAGATGCTCGACATCGTCGGCGCGACCGCTCCGTTGCGGCGCAACATTACAGCAGACGACGTCGGCAAAACGGCGGTCTATCTCACGTCGGACCTGTCAAGGACGATCACGGCGGACGTGCACTTCGTCGATGCCGGGTTCCACGCGATGGGAATGTTTCCGCCGCCGGCAGGCGCGTAGTCTCGTGCCGGACATCGCGAGCGACATTCCCAACGACGAGCTTGCCGCCATTCTCGCGGCCCTCGCGTTTGCGGAATCGGACGCGCGCCCCGAACGACCGAAGGCGCCAGCGTGGGTACTCGCCGATCGCTTTCCCGAACTCTCGATCGACGAGGTACGCATATGTTCGGGAAAATACTAATAGCCAATCGTGCAGAGATCGCGGTGCGCGTCATGCGTACCGCGAAAGAAATGGGAATTGCGACGGTTGCCGTTTACTCCGAGATCGATCGGGACGCGCTTCACGTGCGCATGGCCGACGAAGCGTTTTTGATCGGTCCGGCGCCTCCGTCGCAAAGTTATCTCAACGTGGACAAAATCGTCGAGACGGCGCTGCGCGCGGGGGCCCAAGCCGTACATCCCGGATACGGATTTCTCGCCGAAAACGCGGCGTTCGCGCGAGCCGTCATCGCTCACGGACTCGTTTGGGTGGGACCGCATCCGGATGCCATCGATGCGATGGGCGACAAAGTGCGCGCGCGCCAAGCGATGGTCAAGGCCGGCGTACCGGTGGTCCCCGGCGGCACCGAAGCGATCTTAGATATCGCAGGCGCACGCGAAGCCGCCGGCCGGTACGGTCTACCGCTCGCGCTAAAAGCTACGGCGGGCGGCGGCGGGAAGGGGCTAAAGGTCGCGCGCACGCTGGAAGCAGTCGATTCTGCGTTTACGACCGCGCGGCGCGAAGCCGAAGCCTATTTTAAAAACGGGTCGATCTACGCGGAGCGCTATCTCGACAATCCCAAGCACGTCGAATTACAAGTGCTTGCCGATAAACACGGCAACGTCATCCACGTCGGAGAGCGCGACTGCTCGCTGCAGCGACGTCACCAAAAGGTTTGGGAAGAAGCGCCCGCGACGATTTCGGATCGCGTGCGCGCGGGCATGCGCGAGGCCGGAGTCGCGGCGGCGCGCGCGATCGGCTACGACAGCGCCGGCACGATAGAGTGCCTGGTCAGCGCGGACGATTTCTATTTTCTCGAAATGAATACGCGCATCCAAGTAGAGCACACGGTTACCGAAATGATCGCCGGAATCGATTTGGTTCGCGAACAGATCCGCGTCGCGGCGGGCGAACCGTTGGGTTACGACCAGGACTCTATCGTTTTCCGCGGGCACGCGATCGAAGGACGCATCAATGCCGAGGACCCGGCGCAAAACTTTCGCCCGGCACCCGGCACGATCGGCGCGTACCGCGAGCCCGCAGGGCCGGGCGTTCGGATCGACTCCGCCGCCTACGGCGGCATCACTATTTCGCCGGAATACGATTCGATGATCGCGAAGCTCGTGGTCTGGGCCCCGACGCGCGCGCAGGCCATCGCACGGTTACGGCGCGCGCTCGATGAATATACGATAGATGGCGTGCCTACGACGATTCCGCTGCTTCGGGCGCTCTGCGATCAGGCCGCAGTAGCCGATGCGTCGTACGGCACGGCGACGCTCGAAGCGTTCGCGGAGAAGCATTTTGCGAAAGTAGGCACGGCGCAGCGTCCGGACGTCGAAGCGCACGTCGCATCCCCGGCATCGAACGATGTGCTTCGTGTCGAAGTTAACGATAAATTGTACCGGGTGCGCTTGCTGGACCGGCCGGACGCGCCGGCACAGGCAAGCAACGGTACCCGACGGACGGCGCCACGAACGGCCCACAAGAAGCGTGCGTCGACGGCGACGGGTAACGATGTACGCTCGCCGATGCATGGCGTCGTAGTCGAGATATCCGTACGGCAGGGCGACGCGATTGCGGAGGGGCAGGTCGTCGCGGTAATCGAGGCAATGAAAATGATGAACGAGGTTCGAGCGCACAAGGCCGGCATCGCCACGAAGGTCCACGCCGCGCAGGGTGACACGGTCGAAGCGCAATCGCCGCTCGTAACGGTTGAATGACGTGACCCGCGACATCAACGACTCGGGTATTCCGCTCGAGCCGATCTACGGAAAAGCCGGCGGTCCCGCGCACGACCTCGGCGCGCCTGGGGTGTTTCCGTTTGCGCGAGGTGTGCGCAAAAGCATGTACCGCGGCCGGTTATGGACGATGCGCCAGTACGCGGGATTCGCCACGGCAGCCGAATCCAACGCGCGCTACCGGTATTTGCTCGAACGCGGCACGACCGGACTCTCCGTGGCCTTCGACCTGCCGACGCAACTGGGCTACGATTCGGATGCGGCCGCGGCGCGCGGCGAGGTCGGGAAAGTAGGCGTCGCCATCGACACCGTCGCCGACGTCGAAACGCTTTTCGATGCGATTCCGCTCGACGAGGTCACCGTATCGATGACGATCAACGCGCCGGCGTCGATCATTTTCGCGATGGTGTTGGCGGTAGCGCGCCGCCGCGGCATTCCATTTGAGAAGCTCGGCGGAACGACGCAAAACGATGTTCTCAAAGAATACGTCGCGCGCGGCACGTACATTTATCCGCCCGAGCCCTCGATGCGTCTGGTTACCGACGTGATGTCTTACTGCGCGGCCGAAGTCCCGCAATGGAATACGATTTCGATTTCCGGCTATCACATCCGCGAAGCGGGTTCCACGGCCCTCGAAGAGATCGCGTTTACGCTCTCTAACGGGAAGGCGTATTTGCGCGCAGCGCGCGCCGCCGGTATCGACCTCGATACGATCGCTCCGCGCCTTTCGTTTTTTTGGAACGCGCACAACGACTTTTTCGAAGAAGTTGCCAAGTTTCGCGCAGCGCGCTTCCTTTGGGCACACATTACGCGCGACGAATTCAGCTGCAAGGACCCGCGATCGCACATGCTGCGCTTCCATGCCCAAACCGCGGGCTCTACGCTCACCGCGCAGGAGCCCGACAATAACGTCGTTCGCGTGACGCTTCAAGCGCTCGCCGCGGTGCTTGGAGGCGCGCAATCGTTGCACACCAACGGTAAGGACGAAGCGCTCGCCCTGCCGACTGCCGATTCCGCGAAAGTGGCGCTGCGCACCCAGCAAATCATCGGCTACGAAAGCGGGGTCGCCGACGTGGTCGATCCGTTAGCGGGATCGTATTATGTGGAGACGCTCACCAACGAACTGATTGCGCGCGCGCAAGCGCTGATCGCCGAGGTCGACGAACTGGGAGGCGCCGTCGCCGCAATCGAAAGCGGGTGGATGCAGACGCGGATCGCGGACTCCGCCTACCGGGCACAGCAGGCGATCGAAAAAGGCGAGGCGACTGTGGTCGGGGTAAACCGGTTTGCCGAATCCGAAAAGGGTGTGCGCATCCCGTTGCAACGCATCGACGAGGCCGTCGAGCACGATCAAATCGCGCGTCTACGCGCTTTCCGCAGTGCACGCGACGGCGTGCTCGTCGAGCGTACGCTCGCCTGCATACGCGAGGCCGCAAAAGGCAAGGAGAATCTTATGCCGCGCTTCGTCGACGCGGTCGATGCGGGCGCAACCCTCGGCGAAGTGTGCGACGTCTTGCGCGAAGTTTTCGGCGTGTATCGCGCTCGAGAGATCGTCGCCTGATGGAGATCGATCATGTCGCCATAGTCGTGAAGGATCTCGATGCGACCGTCGCGCTTTATACGGGCACGCTCGGCTTCGAGCAAGTCTATCGGGAAACGATCGCCGATCAAGGCGTCGAAGCGGTTGGCCTGCGCGCCGGCGCGTCGATCGTCGAATTGCTTCGGCCGCTCGACGAAAATTCGCCGATCGCGAAGTATCGGGGCGAGGCGCAGACGAAACTCCACCACACGGCGTATCGAGTGACCGATATCGAAGCGGAGCTAGCGAGATTGAAACTCGCAGGCGTACGTTTACTGGACGAGCACCCGCGCGACGGCGCTCACGGCAATCGCATCGCCTTTCTCCATCCCAAAAGCACGCACGGGGTCCTCATAGAACTCTGCCAACCCGCGATACGATAAGGAAAGACATTGGCCCGCAAACGTAAACGCCGCGGCGCGCGCGGCCGGCGCAGCGCTCTGCCGTTTATCGCGCTCTTCATCTTCGCCGCAGTGGTCGTTTGGGCGCTCGTGCCCCATGGCTCGCGGCATGCAGTTCGTCGCCGCTCCACCGTGGCCATGATCACCCCCCAGCCCGAAGTACAAACGCCGCCTACCGCGATCGAGTCGTCGCCGACGCCTGCTCCGGCTCAAACCATCGAACCCGCGGCCACGCCCACCGAACAACCGGCGGCGCCGGTAACGCAACCGCCGGCATATACGGGTGCCGGTCCGGTGATCGCCGTGATCGTCGACGACTGCGGACAATGGGTCGACACCGAACGCGGCTACATCGCGTTGCCGATTCCGCTCACGCTGTCGGTGCTTCCGCACGTGCGGTACGGCACGCTCATCTCCGGCGAGGCGAAGGCCGCCGGGAAGGCGGTGATGCTTCACTTGCCGATGGAGCCGATCTCGCACATCAACCCGGGGCCCGGCGAAATCAAGACCGAGATGAGCGACGGCGCAATCACCGCGCAAACTGAAAACGACGTCGCGCAAGTTCCACTCGCGGCGGGTGTCAACAATCACGAAGGCAGCGAGGCAAGCGCCGATCCGCGCGTCATGAAAGACGTGATGGACGTTATCAAAGAGCACGGCCTCTTCTTCGTAGACTCGATGACGAACTCAAAATCGGTCGCCAAACAAACGGCGCAGGACGCGGGTGTGCCGACCGCTGCCCGCGACGTCTTTCTCGATAACAAGGACGACGTCGCCTACAGCGAATCGATGCTGGAACGCGCCGTCACCGTCGCAAAAACCAACGGCTCCGCAATCGCAATCGGCCACCCCCGCCCAACCACTCTCGAAGCGTTACGGCTAATGTATCCGAAAATGGAAGCCGAAGGCATCCACTTCGTCTTCGTCTCGCAACTCGTGCATTAATCTGACGATCCGTCACGGTGAACTTGTCCGATCACGCGTCCTTCGACAGGCTCAGGGTGACGGGTCGAAATTTCGCTCATCGGCGCTCCGAAGCGCGCTAAGGCGCCGTAGGTCCGGATGGCATTTTCGGGAGTAGGGTCGACCCACACGTCGAGATCTTTGGTAAAGCGTGGGCGATCGTGCACGGCGACTGCGTGGCCGCCGACGATCAAGTATCTAACGCCGGCCTCGTTGAACGTGCGCAATAGATCGCTGAAGTCTGCGTTCAGTTCCATTGGGCTCCTTCCACGGCAGCCATTGCAAATACAGCAGATGGGTCATCGCTAGGCGATCGTCCACGGAAACGATCGCCCACGAATCGCGCTCGTCGGCATCGAGGTCTTGAAGCGTCGTTTTTCGTACGACGGCGTGCTCGCGCCGGTACGCGGCGCGCTCGGCGGCATCCATGCTTCTACCGGTTGACGAAGCGTACGCCCTACCCCGTCTGGCTTATCGATTTTCCGCCGCGTTTGCGGGCAATGCCGGTGCTAGACGGACTTCAATTTCGGTTTCGAAGGTGCGATCCCACGGAAGCGTTATTTGCATCGCGGCGATGTGATAACCGGGGTAAATCTTGCCGAGAATCCCGGTGGCTCGATTCCACAGCTCCGCGTTATTGCGTTGCGTGATCGGTGTTGCTTGATCCGGCAGCAGATAGGTGTGATCCGCGATTCCCTGGGCACTCAGCGCCGCGTTGAGGTCGGGCCGCACGTAGTCGTGAAAAAGATAGTCGTCCATATAGCGATCGAACGTGAAGTCGGCGTGAGCGAGCGCGTCGTACGCGTGCGCGCGCCGCCCCACGCCGGCCGCGATCGCTTCCGCCAAGGCGGTGCCGACGGTGTTTGCATTGGTGTTCCACGACGAATATGCGTCGATCTTCCCCGCGATGCCCGCATTCATCATCGCCTCGACAAAGCGCGCCTGCGCGTCGAAGGTCCCCTCGAGAAAGGTCAAGTCCGCAAACGCGACGGATCTGCCGGCCTTGACGTCGGTCTGCATCGACGCGAGCAATTGTTCGTCATGGGGCTCGTCCGTCTTCGGGACGCGCACGTACAAGGTAAGGTCGGGGTTGGCGTCGTCGCGTACGCCGCCGCACAGATTCACGAGCCCATCGATCGCGACCGAGATCGGTGCGAATTCCAACGGATCGTTATACATCGCGCCGCCGGGCATCGAATAACGCACCGCCACGTGCGGCGTCCAGCCGATGCCGCGGTCGAGCGCCTGCGCGATCATCGCCATGCCGAGTTCGTCGGCGCCGGGTTCGATCGTCGCGCGCTCGGCAATGCCGAGTTGCGCCACCTCGGCGCGCAACGCGCGCACGTCCTTGAGGTGCAGCCCAACCGGTCCGGCATCGTCTTGCCCGAGAACCGTTCGCGAAATCGTCCCATCGCCCGTCAACTGCAATATCTTCAGATCGACTTCCAGATTGCGCGTTCGCGTATCGAGATATGCTTGCAGCGTCGGCTCGCCGATCAGTTGGCGCAGCCGTTGCGCCGTCGCTTCCTCGCCCGGCAACGGCGGGTCGTGCAAGTTCGCGTATTGCTGCAGATACTTCCATGCCGGATACGCGGCAAAGAACGTCTGAGCCGGACCCAGGGCGGGAACCCCGGTGGGCGCGAGTCGCATGACGGTGCCGAACGCGCCGAGCCACGCTTGCGGATGCTCGGCGCGAACGTGCGCGAGTTCGCGCAGACGCGAGTAGGCGTCTGCATACCTCACGCCGGGAATGCGCGACGCGACCAATCCGCCGTATGCGAGCATGTCGGTCGAAATGACGTAATCGGCGGCGCGTTGGCCCGGCCCGTTCACCCATGCGATGATCGCCTCGGGGTCGCCGGGGGTTAAATAGCGTCCGAGCAGCACGCGGGGCGGCGTCAATACCGGACGGCCTGCAATCGTACCGAGCAGAACGGGCAACTGGCGCGTGACCGGCCGGTCGTCGAGCGGAACGAACGCCACGGGCGCGCGAGCTCGCGCGAGCGCGGGAGTTGCTGCGAGCAGAATCGCAAGCGCGAACGCCGCGAATCTCATGAACGGCGCGAGTTCACAGGCTCGCGCGCAAGTCTCCGCCGTGCGCATCCAACAGCGCACGCGCGCGAGCGGCATCGACGCCGTGGCGCGCCATTACCACGGCCACTTTCACCCGGCCGTCCGCAGAATCCAGTAATGCTTGCGCGTGCGGCGCATCGACGTGGGCGATGCGTTGCACTAGGCGCCGAGCGCGATCGTGCAATTTTTTATTGGTTGCGACGACGTCGACCATCAGATTGTCGTACACTTTGCCGAGCCGAACCATGGTCGCGGTCGAGAGCGTGTTGAGCAATACTTTCTGCGACGTTCCGGCCTTGAGGCGCGTGGATCCGGTCAATGGCTCGGCACCCGTGGCTAAGACGATGCCCATGTCCGCCGTTCGCACGAGCGGCGCATCCGCGCTATTGGCGACTCCGAGCGTCCAGGCGCCGATCTCGCGCGCGCTCGTCAAGGCGGCAATGACGAACGGGGCACCGCCGCTTGCCGAGATTCCGACGACCGCATCGCCCGCGCGCACGTGACCGCGCATCTCCCGCGCGCCCGCTTCGCCGTCGTCTTCGGCGCCCTCGACCGCACGCGTCAGGGCGCCGGGGCCGCCTGCGATGTGCCCGCAGACAAGAGCCGGGTCGGTACCGAAGGTCGGCGGCATCTCGGAGGCATCCAGAAAGCCGAGGCGGCCGCTGGTGCCGGCACCGACGTAGTGCAGTCGCCCGCCGGCGCGCAGTCGCCGCGCGATTTCGTCCACGGCCGCGGCGATCGCGACGCTCTGCGCCACGACGGCGTCGACGGCGGCGCGTTGTTCGTCGGCCAGCACGTGAACCAAATCGGCGGTATCGAGTTCGTCCAAGCGTTCGGTTCGTGGATTGCTCGCTTCGGTCTGCGGAAGACCATCGTGCGTGTCAGGCATGCAGCAAATGCTCCGCGGCGCGCAAAGCGCCGGCATACGGTTCGACGGCGTCTTTACGAATCGGCATGTGCGGGTAATCGTTTTGCAAACGGGTCTCCAGAAGATAGGTGAGGATGCTGTTGCGACGCAGCAAGCCGCCGGCAAACGCGATCGGGACCGCGGCCCCGTTCAAATCCGCCTTGCGAACGACGGCCTTTACCAAGTCTCCGAGTTCGAGTGCCGCCGTTTGCACGATCTTCGTGGGCGCGCGTTCGCCGGCGTTCGCCGCGTCGAGGACCAACGGCGCGAGAGAGGCGATCGCCGTGACCGGGTTTACGTCACCGTACATTCGCGCCAACGCGCCCGGCGCATCGGAAACGTCCAGCGCGCGTTCGACCGCGACGACGAACGCGTCGCGCGGAACGCGGCCGTCGTACGCGCGCAGCAACGTTTTCACCGCAGCCTGGCCTATTGAAAATCCGGAACCCTCGTCCCCGAGCAGGTAGCCGAATCCGCCGCTACGGAACGGCGTTCCCGCGCGCTCGGCGTACCCGATCGACCCCGTACCGGCGATCAACGCCACGCCGTCGCCATCGGAAACGGCCGCCCGCAATGCGATCGACGCGTCGTCGCGCACGGTTATCTTAGCGAGTGCGAATCGCGAACGTAATGACGACTCGATAGCCCGCGCGACGTCGTCGCGCCCGGCGCCCGCGGCGCCGACCGCAATCGCATCGGGGGACGCACCGTCGAGCACGCTAAGAATCGTGGCGGCAATCGTTTGGCTCGCCGCTTCGACACCGCGCGAACTCGCATTGGCCGCGGGGCCGGAGTGCGTGCGCACGAACGCGCCGTTTCTGGCCAGCGCAGCAATCGTCGACGTCCCGCCGGCGTCGACGCCGACGGTCACGCTCGGCATTCGGCCTCTACGCGATCGAGCAAGTCGCGCAAACCACAGGGGGCGATCGCACCGAGCACCGCCGGGTGCCGCGCGCCGGTTACGCGCGGAAGACTCGCCGCGCGTTCGCGCAGCGTTTCGTAACCGAGAATTGCGAAGGCGATGGCTTCCTTCGCATCGGGGTCGAGCATAGAGCCGGAGGGTTCGACGAGCCACCCCGTAAGCCGTTCCCGAAGTCCCCGCAGGATTGCGGCATTATGCACGCCGCCGCCGCTGACCAGCACGTGCGCGCCCGAAGGCGCATGCGCCGCAATCGCGCCCGCGAGCGTGGACGCCGTCAACGCGGCGAGCGTTGCGGCGCCGTCCTCAAGCGAAAGGGCACGCAGGCCTTCGTCGTGCGCGCGCAGGAACTGCGCGCCGAAGCGCTCGCGGCCGGTCGATTTGGGCGCGGGTAACGCGAAATACGGATCGGCCGACATCGCGTCGAGAACGGCGACGTTTGCGCGCCCCGTAAGAGCGAGTTTGCCGCCGTCGTCGTAGCGCATCGCACCGCCGGTTCGCTCCCGCACGAACGCATCGACGAGCATGTTTCCCGGACCGCTATCGAACGCCACGACGTTCTCGAGTTCCGCCGACTTGGGCAGAACCGTCAGATTGGCGATGCCGCCGATATTGACTGCCACGCGATCCTCCGTCGCGCTCGATAGCAATACGGCGTCAACGTAGGGAACCAACGGCGCGCCATGTCCGCCGGCGACCATGTCGGCGCTGCGGAAATCGTAACAGACGGTCGCGTCGAGCGCCTCGCGAATCGCAAACGGGTCGGCGATTTGCAGGGTGATATGGCGATCGCCGTCGTGCCAAACGGTCTGACCGTGGCTGGCAACGTAGTCGACGCGGGTCTCTCCGGCAACTCCGAGCGCCGCGCGCGCGAACGCGTCGCCGAGTTCGCGGTGCAAAGCCGCCACCGCTTGCGTCGATCCCGCATTCGGCGGAAGCGCCGCATGCAACGCGCGCTGCAGTTCGGGAGCGAACGCCGAGGTCGTGAAATTCAGCAACTGCACGTCATAGGTTCGATCGCGCGGCGTGATGCGACACAGTGCGGCGTCGATTCCATCGAGCGACGTGCCGCTCATCAACCCGACTGCGATCATTCGATGTCTTCGATCATGCCCTCGTAAAAGGCGGCGCGCAGATCGCGCGTGTCGCGGCGACCGAAATAGACACTATTGGTGAGCAGCACGCCGCACAGATCGCGCTGCGGATCGGCCCAGACGCATGTTCCCACGAAGCCCGTGTGCCCGAAGGTTCGCGGCGACAATAGGCGTCCGCACGAGTTTTCGTCGGTGGTTTTAAGCGCCCAGCCCAGGCCGCGGCGCAGTATTGGATCGGAGGCTTGTTCGCGCGTCGCTTCGTTCACGAGCGAGACCGGAAGCCCAGCGCTCGCGCGTCCGCACAGCGGTGCCAAATAGAGATCGGTCAAAGACGCGACGTCCGCCGCCGTTCCAAAAATTCCCGCGTGGCCGGCTACGCCGCCCAAAAGATACGCCTTTTCATCGTGCACGATGCCTTGCACGCGCCCGCGCCATCCGTCGTCTTCGGTCGCCGGAATTTGCGCGCGCGATGCAGGTTCCGGGCGGAACCCGGCGTCGCGGTCCGGCATCGCATCGGATAGCAGGCGCGGTAGCGCACGCCCAGTCGCGCGCATAAGCAATTCGCCGATAGCGATGAAGCCCAGGTCGCTATATATGACGCGCTCGCCCGGCAGCGCGACGAGCTCGCGTTCGAGCGTGTACGTTATAACGTTGAAACCGAGCAGCTGACGATAGTCGGCGCCCGAATTTATGCCGGAGTCGTGTGCGAGCAACATGCGCAGCGTGATGGACCGGCGATCGGTGTCCTTCCACTCCGGAAACCAGCGCACGAGTGGCTCGTCGAGCGAAAGCGTGCCGTCGGCCACCGCGCGCAGCGCCAGCGTCGCGACGAATATTTTGGTGATCGAAGCCAAGTCGAAGCGCGTGTCCACGTATGTGGGACGGCCCCCAGCGTCGTCGCGCGTGCGTCCGTAGGCACGTTCAAAAACCACGACGCCGCGATGCTCGATGCGCGCGACGGCCGCGGTGCATGCCGAGCCGATCGCCTCGCGCAACACGCGCTCGACGCGTGCGAAGGGCGATGCCGTTGCGATCATCCTTCGACGGGCTCGGGAAGGCTCAAGGGGAGCACACCTTCGGGGCGGGCGTGGCCGAACAGCACGTCGGCAAGGCCGGCGATGCTGGGCGCGTCGTCGCCGTAGGTGCACACAACCGTGCGCGCCTGCGGAAAGTCGAACGCGTCGAACGGCTCGCGCGCGGAAACCAGGATCGTGTCGGGATGGGCGGCGAGAATACGTTCGACCGCGCGCGCTTGATTCGCATACACGTGCGCGCGCCGCATCACTACGATCGGCCGCCGCGACGCCCGCGCAAGGCTTGCGAGGAGTTCGGTCACCTGACGCGCCGGCGGATCGAGAGCCGCGCGAAGTTCCGCCAACCCCGGCGCCGCCGCTACGAGCGACGCGTGCTCGCTGTGCGCTCCGACCACGCCTTCGGTCGTCGTTCCCTCGAAGGTTACGACGATGCTCCGCTCCGTATCGGCGGTCGCATCACCGCGAATTCGCGTAACGGCACGCCTGCCGATCTCGCGGCCGATTCCGGCAGCGGGGGCGGGCGCGTCGAGAGGCAACGGCGCCGCCAGCGAGCGGCGCAGCGAGGCCACGCGGTCGTAGGCGCCTTGCAGGCGCGACCGGGAAAGGCTCCCGTCGGCGACCGCGTCCAGAAGCAGTTCGACGGCTTGCTGAGCGAGCGTAATATCGTGCGAGATCAACACGCAGTCGGCACCGGCAATAAGCGCTCGCACCGCGCCCTGCGGCGTTCCGACGGATTTTGCGATAGCGTCCATCTGCATGCAATCGGTAAAACAGACGCCCTCGAATCCGATTTCCTCACGCAACAGCGTCGTAAGAATCTGCGGCGAAATCGTCGCCGGATGCTCCCCGTCGAGGGCGCGAAAAATAATGTGCGCCGTCATTACGGCCTGCGCGTGCGGTAAGAGCATTTTGAAAGGAAGCAAGTCGCGCGCGCGCAACGTCGTCGCATCTTCTTCGATTGCCGGCAGGCCGAGGTGGGAATCCACCGCCGTCGACCCGTGCCCGGGAAAATGTTTGTACGTCGGAACGATGCCGGCCTCGCGCACGCCCTGCGCAAACGCGCCCGCGAGTTCGGCGACGCGCAGCGGATCGCTTCCGAATGAACGCGCGCCGATCGCCGTGTTGTCGCGTTGCAACGCCAAATCGAGCACTGGGGCGAAATCGAGATTTACGCCGGCTCGTCGTAAGTCGAAGGCCAATTGTTCGCCGGCCCGACGCGCAAGTTGTGCATCGCCCGTCGCCGCGAGTGCCATCATCGAAGGGAACTCTTCGACGCCATCGCGCAACCTGGCAACGCGTCCGCCTTCCTGATCGGTAGCGACGATCGGGGTGAGGCCGGACGCGGTCGCATACAGCTCGCGAATGCGATCGGTTAGCGCGCGGGTTTGCGCAAGCGACTCGATGTTGCGCCCGAACAGAATCAATCCCGCGAGCGGCAGATCGCGCAACTTTGATTCTAGCGCCGCATCCATGCGCGTCCCGTCGAAGCCTACGCACACCACTCCGGCCGCGAGCCGGCGCAGATCCTCGTTCATTCGCGAGCCTTTCCCGTTGCAGGATCGAATCGGCGCACGTGCGCCGCCGGTAAGTCTACACCAACGTTGTCGCCGATAGCGCGGCGTTCGTGCCGGTTTCCCGGCACCCGCGCCAAGAGTTCGCCGCGCGGGGTACGCACGCGCGCGTACCAATCGGAGCCGCCGCGCTCGTATGCTGCGATCTCGCCGCGTAGCGACCCGTCGTCGCGAAGTGCGACGTACTCTGGACGAATACCGGTAATTTCCATAGTGTCTTGCAGCAGATTCATCTGCGGCGATCCGAAAAACCTGGCGATACGCACGTCGGCGGGAAAATCGTAGACGGTTTGCGGGTCGCCGCGCTGCACGATGCGCCCATCCATCAGAATGGCGAGTTCGTCGGCAAGCGCGAATGCTTCGACGTGGTCGTGCGTGACGTAGAGGGCCGGTCCGGGATATCGCGCGCGAAACGTTGCAAACTGCGCCCGTACGTGCGCGCGTAACTCCGGATCGAGATGCGCGAGTGGCTCGTCGAGCGCCAGGAGCGACGGCTCGCTCAATATCGCCCGTGCAATGGAAGCACGCTGCCGTTCTCCGCCGGAGAGTCGCGCGGGGCGTTCGCGCAAATGCGCATCGATCGCAAGCGAGCTCGCGATCTCGTGCACGCGTTGCCGAATCGCCGCCTCGCCCAGACGCCGAATGCGCAACGCAAATGCAAGATTGTCGTATATCGTCAAATGCGGGAAGAGCGCGTCGTCCTGGAACACGAGCGCAACGCCGCGGCGCTCCGGCGGCACGCCCGCCATATCGCGATCGCCCAGCCGGATCGACCCGGCGTCGGGCGTTTCGAGCCCCGCAATGAGTCGCAGGAGCGTGCTCTTTCCGGCACCCGAGGGCCCCAGGACCACGAGCGTCCGGGCATCCGCGACGGAAAAAGAAACGCCGTCGAGAGCTGCTCGACGGCCTCGCCGGTCGCTATACGATTTGCTCAGCCCTTCCGCAACGACCGCGGCCATCGGCTAGCTACGCGCCACTAATGAATGCGAATGATTTGGGCGATGAGGCGCCCGTCGACTTCGCTCACGAAGACCTGGACGTGGGTTCCCGGATGGAGGTCTGTCAACGCTGCGTAGCCGGACTTGCCGCGAAAAACGTTCGTGCTCGGCGTGACTTGCACTTCGACGTGACCACGTGGCGTATCGAGGGAGAGGCTGCCGGTCGAATAGTCCACACTCGTGACCGTGCCCGAAATCGCACCGCGATCGCGTGCCGAGCCTCCGCCTTCCATAGCGTAGCCGGAATGCCCGTGGCCGTGCGACCAGGGAGGCGGATCGGCCAGGGCATGGCTCGAGGCGCCGGTCACGAGTGCCGCGACCAACAGTGAAATCCCAAACGCGCGAAATGAGGCCATGTCACTATCTACAACGTGATCGCTCATAGCGCCGTTCCATTTCGACGTGCTTCCTCCGGGAGCTTCTCGTTACGATTCGTTATTCTTCGCCATCGAAATAGGCCAGTGCCGGCGACCCGCGCACGCGCAATGCGCGGGATGCCACGCTGATTTTGTCCGAATCGGGATAGTAGACGACCTCGTCGCCCGGCCGTTCCATGCCCAAAAGAAGTAGTTTTGCGGGCTGGTCGCTCTGGTTTAGCAATTGATGCGTGCCGCGATCGCCGGTGGGAAAGGCGACAAAGTCCCCCGCCCGGCATTGGATCGATCCGTGAAGCCCGCGGATCGTCGGCGAGCCCTCGAGCACGAAGAAGAGTTCTTCTTCTTGATCGTGGCAGTGTAGCGGGCAATACGTCGCGCCCGGTGCCACGATCGCTAACCGGTATCCCAGTTTTCGCGCCCCGATCGGGTCGCCGACCTCCGCTTCGAGTCCGCTGAAGCGCCCGCCCGGGCTAGCGTCATGCGTCCAGGTCAGTTCGTCGAGATTTATCCGATTGCAAGCAAGGCCCGCGCGGGCGAACAGCAGGGTGCCGATCGCTTCATCTGCGCCACAAAGCAACGGCGTTCCGTCTCCCAATAACAGGACGCTCAGCCGTAGCCCCCAGAGCCGGCGCAACGAAAGAACGAAGGCTTCCGGGTCGGCAAGCTTTTCATCCGGCAGTATCGACAGCGCCCCCGCGGGAGCACCAATCAGCGCGTCACCGACGATCGCCGCATTCGCGTCGGGCACGTGCAAAGCGATCTCACCGGGCGTCTTTCCGTGCGGCAACTCGATGGCGACAATGCCTGCAGCGATCTCCTCGCCGTCGCGCAACGTGCGGTCGATCCCTATTTCGAACGAGGCGGCTTCGCGGACGCCCGCGACGATGCGCGCGCCGAATCGTTCTCGCAGTTGCTCCGCAGCGCGTTCGTGATCGCGATTGGTCAACACGACGATGGAAATGCCGCCGGCCGCCCGCGCCTCGCCCGCATCCTCGTCGGATAGCGGCAGAGGGTCTACCACGACGTTTCCTTGCGCGCGTTCGATGAAGTAACTGTTGAAGAACATCCCGCGGTCCGGCTGCCAGACCGACCACATGCGCACGCCCTTGCACGCTAGCCGTTGCATCAGCCTACCTCGCGATGGTAATCACCGCGGGCGGCCGCTTCGTCGGGCCCCTTCGCGCGAACGCGCTCGGTCAATTCTCGGAGGCGCACGACGGACGCATCGTCGGCCTTCTTTCCGGCGAGCACCAAACGCAGCGCGATGAGCGCCAGATCGGGAGCCTTGGAACCCAAACTTTCGAGGCCTGCGTAAAAAGGAGCGGCGCTGGGACCGCCTACCTTCGACTTGAGCAGAGCGCGCACGAGATCGCCCTTTGACGGCGTGCCGTCGAGAAGATAGCTGTCGAGCATCTCGAATTTCATGCCATGGGCTTCGCCGGCCGGATGCTGATGTTCTGCGGGTTGGCGCTTTCGCTCGTCGGGGCGTCGCCGCAAGCTCCACTCGATACCGTGCTCGAACGCATGCGCGCAGCCGCAGGTATGTCCGATCGCGCGCACGTCGTCAGTACGCGAACCTTCCGTGAGGGCGGCGTTGCAATAACCGCACGCGACGAAACGCAGGGCTTGCAGGCGCTCATGCAACGGTGCAACGACTCGATCTGCTTCGGAACCTACTTCGACGGCGACCGATTGTATTCGGTCAATATGAACGGCACGTCGCTTCCGCGCTCGGTGCGCGAAGAGGTCTACCTTCGCGGGCTGCGAGTGGTGACCGGCGGCGAATTCCTCGAACCGGCCTTCGGCGCGAGCGGCGGTCACATAGAAGATCGCGGAATCGCGCATTTCGATTCGCGCTCGTATCGAAGAATGGACGTGACGGCGACCGATGCCGTCCCCATGGAAGTTTACGTCGATCCGCAAACATGGCTGGTTGCGATGACGCGCGACGCCAACGAGGACGCAGAGTTCGAGTTTCACGACTACCGGCGCGTCGGGGCATATCGATTGCCGTTTGCGATCGATCGGGACGGCCGTCCGTTCCAACGATACACCTCCCGAACCGTCGTCCCGACGCCGCTGCGTATTCCGTCCGGGCTGGTGCCGGCTCTCGATTCTGGCGGCCCGTTAGCGCTCGATCCGCACAACCCGTCGCCCGTCGGCACCTGCACCATCGCCGGCGTGCAGGCACGATGCCTGATCGATACGGGGAATTCCGGCATTTCGATGAGTTTGGAATTGGCCGAAGAGTTACGCGCGCCGGTCGTCGGCGCATTCGAAGTAAACGGGCTTGGCCACTACGCGACCGAAGTGGTTAGCGCGGGGCCGTTGCGCGTGGGAAATGCGACGTTCCAGCAAGCCAAATACGTCGTCCTTCACGACATTCACGCATATGGGTATGACCTGGTGCTCGGGGCAGACGTGCTCGCGAACGCGCGACTCACTATCGACTACGCGCAACATACGGCTTCGTTTGCCGATCCTTCGCGCGCGTCCGAGGCAACCGGCATCCCCTTGACGTTTGCAAACTTCGTTCCCATCGTTCCCGTCGAACTGGGTGCGTTGCAAACGCAACTCGCGGTCGACACGGGCGATCAGTCCGCGATCAATCTCGCCTACGATTATTACAGCGAGCACACGGGGCTCTTTCGGGCAACGCGGCGGGCATCGGTCGAGGGCGTGGGTGGAACCAGCATCGAGTTGTTGGGTGAGATTCCCGATGCGAGAATCGGCAATTTTACGGTGGCATCGCCCGGCATCGGAACTACGCAAACGCTAACGGGCACGTCCGACGGTCACATCGGTACGGGGTTCCTCGCACATTTCCGCGTCGTAATCGACTACGCTGCCCGCCGTCTTCTGTTGTTTGCGCGGCGCGGCGATACATCGGTAAAAACCGGACCCTAGCCTGCTTACGTTCGGCATACAGGAACGCGCAGCGCATTCGTGGATCATCCAGTAGCGCGTGATGTGAGCGCGCGGTGGAGGTTTGGGTGAAAATATCAACGTTGCGCGCGCTCGCGGTTGCGAGCATCGTTGCGCTCGCCGCATGTTCGAGTCAGGGAAGCTCGTCGCTTCCCGCAACGAATGCTCCCGGCGCCGGCTCTATGGGATCGAACGTCGAGAGTTCCTGCGGCACGCCGGCTCCCGGCGATGCGGCGTGTTTGGCCCTTTTCCGTACCGACGTCGGTGGCGGACGTCCGAGCGGATATCACGGAGTCTATCAGGGCGCCGAACAAGCGCAAAGCGCGGGCCGGCGCGTCGCTCCAGCGGGCTACGCTCCCTCCGATTTGCAATCGGCGTACAAGTTGCCGTCGTCGAGCGCGGGCTCGGGCCAAACCGTCGCAATAGTCGACGCGTACGACGATCCCAATGCTGAAATCGATTTGAGCGCGTACCGTTCTCAGTACGGATTGGTCGCGTGCACGACCGCTAATGGTTGCTTCAAAAAAGTCAATCAGAATGGCGTGCGAGGCAGCTATCCCCGAAAAAACGGCGGATGGTCCCAAGAAATATCGCTCGACCTGGACATGGTGTCGGCAACGTGCCCGCGATGCCATATTCTGTTGGTCGAAGCGTCTTCGCCGAGCTTCGGAAACCTCGGAATTGCGGTGAACGCCGCGGTCCGGCTCGGGGCAAACGTCGTGAGCAATAGTTATGGCGGCTCCGAAAGCGGCGGCTCGAACGCGGCGTACGATCATCCCGGCCACGTCATTACCGCTAGCGCGGGCGATAATGGGACGGGTGCGCAACAACCCGCATCCTACGCAACCGTCGTTGCGGTCGGCGGAACGTCGCTCACCCGTTCGAGTACCTCGCGCGGATGGAGCGAGACCGTCTGGGGCGGTTCGGGAAGTGGGTGCAGCGCATACGTTTCCAAACCATCGTGGCAGCACGACGCTGGTTGCACCGCGCGATCGGAAGCCGACACGAGCGCGATCGCCGACCCCGATACCGGCGTCGCGGTGTATGACAGTTTCGCGTATGGAGGCGCTTCGGGTTGGCTCGTATTTGGCGGTACGAGCGTTTCCAGCCCGATCGTCGCGTCGGTGTACGCTCTTGCGGGTAATGCGGCGTCTCAGACTTTCGCATCGGGCATTTGGAAGGATGCGGGAACGCACACCTTCGATGTCACGAGCGGAAGCAACGGCACCTGCGCAATCTCGTACGTCTGTAACGCGCGCCGGGGCTACGACGGTCCGACCGGCTGGGGCACGCCCGACGGAACCCGCGCTTTCTAACCTCGTTCTTGTCGATTGAGTTTGCCGAGAGCCGTTCGACAGGCCACCCTTCGACAGGCTCAGGATGACGGGGGTCGGGTTACCCGCCGAACTGAAATGCGGGGTCCGCCATCCTGCGCCTGTCGATAAGGTGGAGAGGCCGGCTACGTTGCGGAGGATCCGACCGGGTGCGTTTTTGCGTTACCGTTGGTCGACGTCGCTTCATTGTCGGTTGTTATCGATAGTTCGCGATTCTTTTGCGGGCCCGGATGATTGGGCAGCGGCCCGAGTTTGAGCGCCTTCTGCAAATCGATTCCGGCGCGTTTGGCGACTTCGCTTCCATATTGCTCGTCGCAATGATAGAGATGCCACACCATGCGCTCGGCAATCTCCGGCGGACACTTCGTGAGGTCGCCGCCCACGTTGCTGAGAAGATCCTCGCGCTCCCAGGGTTCCAGCGAACGGTAGCGCTCGCCCGCCTGCGCGTAGTCGTCGATGGTTCGCAGAATGCCGTGCCGGATGACGTGCCCTTCCACGTGCTGATACCAGTCGCGATCGTGTTTGGGAGCTTCTTCTAGTCCACCCATCGAACTCGGTTCGTAGTTGACGTGCGGATTTTCGCCCGACTCGTCGACGGCGTACGCCATGGCTCCGTCACGCTGGTTGGTGTGCGTCGGTACTTGCGGTTTGTTGATCGGTAATTGCAAGTAATTGGGACCGACGCGATAGCGTTGCGTATCCGAGTACGAGAACGTACGGCCGATCAACATCTTGTCGTCGGAGAAATCCATCCCGTCGACCAGCACGCCCGTGCCGAACGAGGCCTGTTCGACTTCCGCGAAAAAGTTTTTCGGATTGCGATCCAGCACCATGCGACCCACCGGGCGTCGCTCGAACTGATCGTCGGGCCATACTTTTGTGTCGTCGAGCGGATCGAACGACAACTCGGGATGGTCGCCTTCGGGCATGATCTGGACGCTCAATTCCCATTCGGGAAACTCACCGCGTTCGATGGCATCGTGCAAATCGCGCGTCGCATGACCGACATCCTTGCCTTGAAGTTCCGCGGCTTGCTGCGCGGTCAGATTGCGATGGCCCGCTTTGGGCTCCCAGTGATATTTTACCAAGAAAGCTTCGCCTCGATCGTTGATCCAGCGATACGTGTTGACGCCGGAGCCGATCATCTCGCGATACGTTGCAGGTATGCCCCATGGGCTTTTCACCCACGTGACCGTATGCAGCGTTTCGGGATTGTTCGAAACGAAATCGTAAAAACGCCACGGTTCTTCGGCATTGGTGACCGGATCGGGTTTGAATGCGTGCACCATGTCGGGAAACTTCATCGCGTCTCGAATGAAGAAGACGGGCAGGTTATTGCCGACGAGGTCCCAGTTTCCGTCTTTGGTATAAAACTTTATGGCAAATCCGCGTGGATCGCGCGCGGTTTCGGGAGCGTTTCTTCCGCCGACGACCGTCGAGAAGCGCACGAAGACCGGCGTGTGGTACTCCGGCTCCGTTATGACTTTGGCGCGCGTGTAACGCGTCGCGGGTTCGTTTCCGACCGTACCGTACGATTCGAAGTAGCCGTGCGCGCCGGTGCCGCGCGCATGCACGACGCGCTCCGGTATGCGCTCGCGATCGAAGTGGGTGATTTTTTCGAGATAATGATAGTTTTCAAGCGTCGCGGGGCCGCGTTCGCCGACGGTCCGAAGGTTTTGGTTATCGCGGACGGGGTGGCCCTGGCGTGTGGTTAGGATACGCTTCTCGTCACTCATGAAGGATCCTCAAAGTGAAAGTGGTTTTCAGTTGCACCATCCTATCACGACGCCTACAAAAGCGCAATATAAACCGCCGCCTTGTGGCGCCGGAGTGGTTAGCCGCCGCCGGGGGCGAGGAGGGCGAACGCGCCTTGGGCGGCGATTTTGTCACCGGCTCGCAAGCCCGATCCAATCTGGGCGACCTTGCCGTCGCTTTGCGCGATCTGCACGACGCGCTGCTCGAATTGGGCCGCCCCGGACTTGTCGTGCGTTTGCAAGAAGACCACGGTCTTTCCGCTTTGGGGATCTTGGACGATTGCGCTTTGCGGCACGAGGACACCGTTCGAGTGGCCGACGACGATCGTCGCCGAAACGGCGCTTCCGGCCACGCTGCCCGGCGGGACGCCGGAGACCACAACCGTCGCACTCTGCGTCGTGGGATCGACCGCCGGCGTTACTCCGATGACGCGTCCGTGCGACTGTAGGTTCGTGCCGGGAATCGTCACCGTCACGGGGTTGCCGACGCGTACGCGCTGCGCATCGCCGGCGGCGACGTTGAGCGTCAGTTCGTTCTGAGCCGCGGGCCCAATGGCGACGACGGGCGTGCTCGGATCGACCGATTCACCCGGTTGTTTGAGGATCGCCAGCACCACGCCGTCGCTCGGCGCGAGCAGCGTTCCATTTGAAAGATCGCGCTGAGTCAGCGCCGCATGCGCGCTCGCACTCTGCGCTTGTGCCGCCGCGGCCGCGCGCTGGGCCCCTATCGTACTGCGATCGGCGCGATCTGCGGCAACTTGCGCCTTAGCCGCCTCGATGTCTTTGCGCGCTCCCACGCCCGCTGCATAGAGCGTTTGCGCGCGCTCGAGCGTTCGTTGGTCGACGGCCAGTTTGGTCGTCGTGCGGTCGACGGCCGCAGCTGCAGCGCTCGCAGTGGCGGCGCGCGCGTCGGCTTGTGCCTGCTGCGCGGTGAGCGCGAGGCTTCCCGTGTTCAACTGCGCGAGCGTCTGGCCCGCAACTACGTGCTCTCCGACGCGCACGTCGACACGTTGCAGGATGCCGGTCACCGCAAAAGCGATTTTGCTCTGGGCGCCGGCGGGAGCGCCCACGCGGCCGACTGCGCTAATTTTTTGCGTGAAGTCGCCTACGTGAGCCGTTGCGACGGCGACCTGCGGCGCAGCCGGTGCCTGATCGACCGTCGGTTTGTGACGCAGTACGACGTAGGCGACGATGAGCCCCACGACGACAAGGCCGGCAATGACGCCGATCCACCTACGATTTCGCATTATTCTCCCACTAGGACCGTTAGCGTCGCGCGCGCCTGCGCTTGCGCGTACCGTGCGTTCAACTCGGAAACCACGGCTTGGTCGTACGTACGCCGCGCGTCCGCCAAATCCAGGCTCGAACTCGCGCCGCTGCGATAACCGATCTCGGTTGCCTGCAGTTCGGTCTGTGCCGCCTGACGCGCGCGCGTGGCGGCTGCCGTCGCGCGAACGCTCGCGTCATACGAGCGCACGGCGGACGAGACCTCAATGAGGACGCCTTGTTCGACCGATGCAAGTTTTGCCTGGCTTCCCGCCAGCCGCGCCTGCTCCTCGGCCACAAGGTAACGCGCCTCGTGCGAGACCGGCAAGCTCACGAGAACGTTCGCGCTCGGTCCCTGAACGTGAATCCCGGAATCGACTCCAGTCGTGTATCCGCCGTTGATGACGACCGACGGAAGCACGCCGCGTGATGCGAGGCGGACCGCCGCTTGTTCGGCTTTAACGTTGGCCTGCGCTGCGGCAACGTCGGGTCGCAAGAGCTGCGCGCGTTGCGCCGCGAGCTGCGGATTATCGGGAATCGCGTTCGACGGCGGCGGCGCGGGGACGATGCGCGAAAAAACCGATAGCGGTTCTCCGGATTGAATTGCCAACGAATTCACCGCGTTCTGCGCGTCGGCCCGAGCCGTCTCCAAATCCGAGGTGGCCTGCGCGATCGCGACGTCGGCCCTCGTCACGTCCAGGTGCGGAACGTCTCCGGCCGCATAACGTTTTTGCGCCGCACTGCGATCGGCTTTCGCAGTGGTTAGCGCGGCCTGCCGTAGCTGCACGGTCGCCGCCGTCTTCAAGGCATTGTAGTACGCGGCCAGTATCGTGACGCGTAGCGTGCGTTGCGCGTTTTGCAGATCGAACTGAGCAGCACGCAGATTCGATTCGGCTTGGCGGATCGATGGGTTGAGCCGGAAGTAGTCTCCCAACGTTACCTGACCGCCCACGGTCGTGAGTCGTTGGGTGATCGTCGAGGTCGTACCGCCTTGCGGCGCTTGTGCGTACCCGAGTGTGAGTTGCGGCGACGCCAGTCCACGCGCCGCGGCGAGGGCGGCTTGCGTTTCGGCTACCCGGTCTTGCGCGGCGACGACGTCGGGCGCGTGTGCGATGGCCGCGGTTTGAGCCGCCTGCGGAGAAAGTCCCGCGTACTCGCCGATTGCGGGCGGGCTGGGTTGCAAGGTCGCGACCGGCGCCACCGCGAGTAAAACGACGCCGAGGAGAGACGCAACGACATGCCGCACTGCTATTTCTCCTTCCCTGCAAACCCGGCGTACAACACTGGAACGACGATGAGCGTGAACGCCGTCGCGGTGGAGAGACCGCCGATGACCGCGATAGCCAAGGGGCGTTCCATCGCAGACCCTGAACCGAGCCCGAGCGCGAGCGGAAAGAGCCCACCGATTGCGGCGAATGCCGTCATGACGATCGGGCGAAGGCGCGTTCGCCCCGCGGCGACCAGCGCTTCTTCAATCGAATCACCCGCGTGCCTGCGCTGATTGGCCACGTCGATCAGTAAGATGCCGTTCTTGACGACGATGCCCACCAAGAGCAACAAGCCCATGAATGACGAGACGTTGAACGGCGTGCCCGTGAGGAACAGCCCGAGCGCGACGCCGATGAGCGCGAGCGGAATTGCGGTCAAAATTACCAGCGGCAACCGATACGACCGGAATGTCGCGAGCATGACGAAAAAGACGAGCGCAACCGCGGCGAGGATGACCGTGACGAATTCCTTGAACGACTGCTGTTGCGCCCGGTATTGGCCGCCGATAGAAGTGGTGTACCCGGGCGGCAAATGCACCTGCTGCAACGCCCTTTTAATTCCGGCAATAACCGCGGAAAGGCTGCCGCCGCTCGTGTTGGCCGTGATGCGCACCACGCGCTGCCCGTTGATCTCGTTGATGTTGCTCGACAGCCTTGGTTGCGCGACGCGCGCTACGTCGTTGAGCGCGATCGTTCCAACCGACGTCGCGATCAACCGCGACGCGAGATTCTGCGGCGCTCCGGCGACGCTAACGCGGACGGGCACGAGATTCGTCGGCCCCGACAGACTCGTCGCAACCGAACCTTGGCTAGTTGCCGATACCGCGCCGCCCAAATCGGTCGATGTGAGTCCCAAGGCGCCGAGCTGCGCCAAATTCGGCGCGATGTGAATTGCCGGATCGTCGTACGTGACGCCTGAGAATGCGTCGGCGACGTTAGGGACCTTGGCGATTTTCGACGTGATTTCGTCCGCGTATTTGATCAGCGTCGTCTGGTCCTGGCCCGATAGCGTGATTTCGATCGGCGCCGGGGCGCCCGAAAGATCGTTGATCATGTCCTCGAGGATTTGGTGAAAGTCGAGCGTTGCGGCCGGAACCGCTTCGGCGATTCGCGTGCGCAGGCGTCCCGCAATGACGTCGTACCCATCGCGCTGCGAGAGCGGCTTGAGTTTGACGCGAATCAACCCTTGGTTTTGCGGCAGCGGCGAAAAGCCGTTCGAATCGATGCCCGTCAGGCGGCCATCCGAGACAACCGCGGGATCTTTCAGTGCTATTTTTTCCATCTCGGTCGCCGCGGCATCGCTCGCGGCGAGGGTCGTGCCCACCGGCATCTTGTAGGATATCTCAAACTGACCCTCGTCGAGTTTTGGAAGAAAGTCGCTCGGGAGGCGCGTCAGCAGCAGGACGGTAACGATCAATATGACGACCGAACTCCCGTAGACCACGAGCTTGTGCGAGAGCGTCCAGCGCAGAAACGGTTCGTAATGACCCAACAGATTCGCAACGAAGCCCGTATCCTCACGTTCTTCGCTTTCCTCTTTGATGAGCCAGCGCGCGAGAATTGGGGCGACAAGGAGCGCCAGCACGAGCGAGACGATCAGCGCGGAGGAAAGCGTCAACGCGAGCGCTCGAAAAAAGAAACCACTAACGCCTGAAAGCAGCGCGAGCGGAATGAAAACCACGACGGTGGTAATGGTCGATGCCGCCATCGGCGACGCCAACTCGCTGACCGCCAGCATGATGACCTGCCGCTTGGGTTCGCCACGATGCACGTGCAAATTCCGCGCGACGTTCTCGATGACGACGATCGCGTCATCGATGATCAGCCCGACCGCAACCGCCAGACCGCCAACGCTCATGAGGTTCAAGGTCTCGTGCAGTTGGCCCATGACGAAGATGGTGATCGCCATGGCGAGCGGGATCTCAATCGCCGCCACGATCGTCATGCGCAGATTTCGCAGGAACAGAAAGATGACTAAAATGGCGAGTAACGCGCCCAAGAGTATCGCGTCGCGTAACGATTTTTGCGATTCGACGATGAGATCGGTTTGATCCCAGTACTTGTGCAGCGTCACTCCCACCGGCAGATGGGGCGCCATGGAAGCCGCCTTGCCCTTGATGGCGTCGGCCATCTTCACTGCGTCGGCGCCCGGGAGCCCGTAAAAATTCATCATGACTGCATGATGGGCGTCGTACGAAATTTGATCGATCGGCGGTGCCACGCCAAGCGTGACGGAACCCAGCTCCTCGATCGGAACGCTGTTGTGCTGCGCGTCGGTAACGCGGACGTGTTTGATCGCATCGACCGACGTGATGTTGGCGTCCAAGACGATCACGTTGCGCTGATAATATTGTTGCTGGACGCCGAGCGCCGTCACCGTGTTCGCGTCGGCGATCGCTTTCTCGACATTTTGCGCGGTCAGGCCGTGGGTGACGAGCGCGCTCGAATTGAGGTCGATGTGATACTCGCGCTCGGGGCCGCCGGTTACCAAAACGCGCGAGAGACCGTTCGTACCGTAGAACTGGGGCGCCATCGTAAATTGCGCCAACTCGTGCAAGATCGTTTGGGAAACGTTCTTCGATACGAGAGCGTAGGATACGATCGGCTCCCGATTGGGGTTGACGATGACCGCCTGAACGTCGGTCTGCGGCGGTAGCTGGTTCCGCGTTTGCGTGATCGCCTGATTCACGTGTTGCAGATCGGTTTGAACGTCGGTCTTCGGGTCATACTCGACGATGAACTCCGCGTTGCCTTGCGACGAGGTCGTCGTCACGCGCGTGACCGACGGCAATCCTTGAAACGCGCGGTCGAGCGGCAATGCGACCGCGACGCGAACTTGATCGGGTGGGAGATCGCCGACGGTAGCGACGACGTCGATCCGCGCGAACGTCATATCGGGGAAGATGCTGGCGGGCAGGGTCGTGTACGCGTAGACGCCCAACAACGTTAAGACGATCACCACGAAGATGATCGTCTTTTCGTTACGCAGACCAAAGCGCGCGATTGGCAGTTACTATCTCCTTGGGCGACCGGGGCATCCGGTTACGAGCGTTTTAGTCGGGAGTGTTTCCTTCGACGTCGTTCTCCAGCACTTTGCCCGTTTTGGCGTCGACTCCGACTTCATGGGTCTTGGAACCAACCTTGATGTCGAAACTGTAGCGCAAGCCGGTGCCGCCGCCTTCGCGCTCGAGTTCTTCGTCGGTGATCTTTCCGGGTAGCGCCTTGAGCGCAATGGCGCGAGCCTGCACGATCGTGATCTTTGCCTGCGATGCATACTGCTGACCGCTATAGGCGAGTGCAGACCCAGCTGCACCGAGGCTGAGGCCCACTGCCATAACGGCGGCGGCCAGGCGTTGTACGTTCTTCATGCTGCGATGGTACCGGCCGAACATGACACTACGATGAACGGTTCGCTGCCGGTCATGGCGACGCCGGCAGGCGGCAGCGCACCTGGGCGCCTCCTGTTGCTATGTTACTCAAGGCAAGCGAACCGCCGAAAGCATCGAGAATCGATTTCGCGATGGCGAGGCCGAGACCGGTCCCATCCTCGCCCCGCGCGGAGTCGTCGCGCCAGAATCGCTCGAGCGCGTGCTCGAGCGCACTTGGAGAGAATCCCGGGCCATCGTCCCGCACGTCTACGAGCGCGCCGCCATCGGAGGCGACGCGCACCCAAACGTGTCCTCCCACGGGAGCGTATTTCACGGCGTTGTGAAGCAGCGCAAGCAATGCTCGTTCCAGAGCCCCCCGGTCGGCGGCAACCTGGACGACGCTCTTCGCCTCAAGGTCGAGCGTGATGCCCTTGGCGTCGGCAGCCGATTGCATGCGATCCACCGCACGCGCGCACAAGGACGAAAGGTCGATCGTTTCGCGTTGCAACGTTCCAGATTCGGCCCGCGCGGCCGCCAAAAGGTCGTCGATCAAGGTTTCGATGCGATCGGCTTCGGCGGCAATGGTCGCGAGCGCGTCCCGGTATTGAGCCCCCGGACGCTCGCGGCGCAGCGCCAGATCGGCCTCGGCACGAATGACCGCAAGCGGCGCGCGCAACTCGTGAGAGGCGTCGGCCGTAAACCGGCGCTGCCGCGTGAACGCGTCTTCCAACGCGCGCTTCGTCACGGCGGAGCCCACGACGAGCGCGAGTATGCCGATAACCAGCGCCGCAATGCCAAAGACGATCATCGCGCTGCGATCGAGTTCGGCGATGAAATCGCTGGACCGCCATACGACGACCGTTCCCACTCGCCGGCCGCCGTGAATTACCGGAAGCACGTAGGCGCGGTATTCCGAGTCTCCGGAGCCGCCCGAAAAATAGTGTTCGGGGGTTCCCGCAAGTGCAAGCACCGCTTGCGGCGGGTTTGCGACGTTACTCAGCAATAGGTCGCCCGTTCCATCGAACAATGCGCCGGCGGTTTGAATCCCGAGCACGTTGAGAAATTGCTGCCGGGCATCGGAATCGATTACGACTTGGCCGCCCGTCACGTCGAGAAAAGCCGACGACGCTTGGCCGGCCGTAACGAGCCGGGCATCCAAAGATGTTCGCAGAGCGCTATCGATGCCGACGACCGCGATTGCGGCAAACACGAGCAAGCCCAGGAGCAAAGCAGCGACGTACGCTCGAAGAAGCCGCCCCCCCAGGGCGCGCTGCGGAGTGGCGCTCATTTCGCTCCAAACCGATAGCCGGCGCCGCGGACGGTGTGCAAAAGCTGAGGCTCGCCGCCGCTCGTGAGCTTCGCGCGCAAGCGGCTCGCATAGACGTCGACGACGTTCGACGTCGCCTCACTTTCACGGTCGAAAAGCGCGTCTTCGATCATCGGTCGCGTTACGAGCATGCCGGCATTGCGCATGAAATATTCGAGGAATGCGGTTTCACGCGCGGTCAATTCGAGCTCTCGTTCGCCGCGATACGCTCGGCGGGCTGCCAGATCGAAGCGCAAGTCGCCTACGTGAAGGTCGGTGCCGCTGACGGGGAGCGCTTTTCGGCGAACGATCGTACGCAATCGCGCGTCGAGTTCGCCAAAGACGAACGGTTTACGCAGATAGTCGTCCGCGCCGGCGTCGAGTCCTTCGATAATATCGTCGACGGTATCGCGGGATGTCAAGATTAGAACCGGCGTGACGACGCGCTCGGCACGCATCGACCGCACGACCGAAAGCCCATCGCGACGCGGCAAGTTCACGTCGAGAATGACGGCGTCGTAGATAGTTCCCGACGCGTAGCGCTCGCCCTCGTCGCCGTCGAACGCCAAATCGACGACGTGGCCTTGTTCGCTCAAGCCCCGTCGCAACACGTCGCAGAGCCGACGATCGTCTTCAACTACCAGCAACCGCATGATATCGCAACGTGTATTAGCAAAGACAATGCATGTCCTGGTACCGAGATAGATGAAGACACCCCTCGCGCAGCGCACCTGCGAGCCGTGCAAGGGCGGCGTCCCCCCGCTCACGGGGCGCGAAATGCTCCCACTCCTGCAAGAACTCGGTAACGATTGGGAAGCCGCGGGCACGCATCACTTGCAAAAAACGTACCGCTTCAAGAACTTCGCGGACGCCCTGGCCTTCGTCAATCGAGCCGGGGACGTTGCCGAGCGCGAGGCTCATCACCCCAATATCTTTCTGACGTGGGGTAGCGTAAGACTCGAAATTTGGACGCACAAAATCGACGGCCTCACGGAGGCGGATTTCATCCTCGCCGCAAAATGCGACGCCGCCCTTTAACGCATCATTCGTTCGACACCAACGGCAACGCCGGGCGTACGCGGCGCGGTGCGTGGTCGGATCGAATCCCCGGAATCGCGTGTTCGCCGCGCGACGTGCGTCGCGCTCCGAGGGCGGTCGGAATCGCGCCGGTTTTCGGAACGTAGATCGCTTCGTCGAACGGGCCGCTGCCGCGCGGATTGGCGATGGTATAGACGGCGACCGGCCTTCCGCCGGCAAAGACCGACGCGATGTAATCGCCCACCATGGCGCCTTGCGTCGTTTGCGCGAGCCAGGCTACGTTGCTCGGCCCGGCGAGCGTCGTGGGCGCGCTCCACGACGCCCCTCCATCGGCCGATTGGACGAAACCAACGTCGAGCGCACAGGTCGCTACCGTACATGCCGTGTTCGGGTAGTAATAGTAGGCAAGCGCAATGCGGGCCGACGATCCACTCGAGCTCGGGTCGACGGCGAGCCCGGGAATGAAGTGATCCGCTCCACTGTCGAGCGAGTCGATCGGAATCCGCGCCGGAGAAGTCCAGGAGATTCCGTCGGTCGATGAACTTAACACGAGATCGTTTGCAGCGCACCCTTGTCTAAAGCGGCAGTCTTGCCACACGGCATACACGGTGCCCGCCCCGTCGATGGCGCCCGCGACCAGCGGATTGCTACGCAACCCGGCGCGTTGCGCATGATCGGTAATTGCCGATACGAGTACCGGTTGCGACCATGTCGTTCCGCCGTCGCGCGATTCAAACGCAAGCACGCGCCGTTCGTCGAAATCGTCGATCGGCACGACGACCGTTCCGTCGGGCCGCACTACCGGTTGGCCGCCCAGACCGGTCGCCCCACCCAGCGTGACCCGGACGCCGCTCCAGCTAAAACCGCCGTCACTGGAGACGTTCATGCGAATGATCCCCGTCGCGGTATCGTCCGATTCCAGATAGCAATTCCCGTAATGTGGACTGCTCGCGGAATTGTCGCACGCAATCCATGACTTGTCGCTGTTGGGTTGCCCCGGCGCGACGGCGATCGGATCGCCCCAATGCACGCCGTCGGCCGAACGGCTGACCAGAGCCACCGGTACCGCGCCCGCGTCCAAACGCACCGGAAGCGATGCGATGAGCCAGGTCGCGTGCGCTGCGTCGTACGCCACTGATGGATCGCTTACGCTATCGAACTGCCCCGGCGGTTGGGAGATCGTCGTGGCGGCGGGAAGCGCGCCTGATGTCCACGTCGCGCCCGCGTCGAACGACGTCGCAAACCCGATGCCGGATGCTCCGAAGAGAACGAACCGGCCGTCCTGAAACGCGGCAACGATGGTCGATCCGCGCGCGTAGGCTGAAGGTTCGACTTGGGTGGCATGTTGGCTTGAGGGATTGGCAAATGGATCGGTGGCAACGCGTACGCTTTGAACCGCCGGATCGGGTGGGAGCGACGCGCTCGGCGCGGGCACCGGCGGCGACCCGCCGTTACCGCCGCAACCAGAAACCAGCGCGCTCGCCAATACCGCCAGCGCCGGTAACCGCACGTCCGCGATCGCGCACCTCATGCCATTGCCGCTCCTCTCAGAAGAATATCCCAAATACGGGCGGTCCTTGCAACGTTGCGCATTTGCTTGGGTTATGCAAAGCGGATGAAAACTTCGGTTACCCCTTCCGTCATGGATTTTGTAATTATCGCCGTATTGGCTGCCGTTACGATCGGATTCGTGCTCGCCGTTCCGGATCTCGGAGTCGCGATGTCGATCGGTTGCCTGATCGCGCTCGTCTCTGCGGTATCGTTCCTCGGGCTGCGCCGCTTGGGTTGGTTCGAAGGCTTCTAGCGCCGCAGTGCGCCCAGGAATCTGTCGCGAGCGGTGACAAAGCGACGATGCGATGCACCGCTATTGGACCCCGCTTCTTCTCGCGTGCGTACTGGCGCTTTCGACCGGCGCCGCGGCATCGGCCGACGTAAGCGCGATCTCACTGGGACTAGACCGCTGCACGATCGTCGCCGTCACCATGCTCGACAGCGTCGATTCGGCACGCGCGAATCCCGGAGATTTCTTTCGTTTCGAAACCGTCAACGCGGTGACCGCGGGTAAGGATGTCGTAATTCCCGCGCGCACCATGGGTTATGGCGTCGTGGCGGTCGCATCGCCCGCCGGCCGCTCCGGCCGGCCGGGGACGCTAATTCTGGAGCCGCGCTATCTGGTATTGCCGAGCAGTCATCGCCTAGGCGTCGTGCTCGATCACAATGCGGACGAACTGCAGCGCAGCGGAAAGAGCGGCGACGCGCCGGGTTTGCTAGGTGCGATCCCCGTTCCGGGTGTGAGCCTCGCCGTCGGCGCGTTCAATTTTTTTCACCACGGCAAGGACATCCAGGTTTCGAAAGGCACGCTCTTTTCGGTATTTCCGAGCGACGATCCGTCGGTCGAGCGATGCCAGGGTAACCCCTCGCTGTAAACGTGCCGGCCAGGATGGCGGGGAAAGTGAGTAGCATGCGGGGCCTGGTTCTCTCGTCCTCTTCGGCCTAGGAGCCGGCAACCGAAAGACTTGCAACCCGTTACATCCGATGACTTACCGATGCCCGTTGCCCGGTATATTCACCCAGCAACCCGGAGCAGCTACCATGAAAATTCGTTTCTTCGGTGGCGTCATCGTGATCGTTGCAATGGTCATGGCGATCGCGCTCTACGCTAATCGTCCCGTTCGCGGTTCGGACCATCAGGACTCCCCCGCGACACTAGGGCGACCCGGCGCGGACATTACCGATCCGTATATATTTCCGAGTCCGACGAATCCGAACAACGTCGTGGTCGTCATGAACGTGCATCCTCTCATTCCTTCGGGCGAGGGGCTGGAGACGTATTTCGATCCCGGCGTGATCTATCAGATGAATTTCGACGGAGCCGACGAGAACACGATGACGCCGTCGAAGAACGTCAACCAAATCGATGTGATTCAATTTGTGGCTGGAGCGCCAGGCCCCAACCAACCCATTTCCATCTATGGCCCCGCACGACCGACGGTAACGGGCAATCAGACGCAATTGGTCGGTTTGAGCGGCCAAGGCTCGATCAACAAATCGTTCACTGCCGGACAGGTGCACGTCTTTGCCGGCGCGCGCGAAGATCCGTTCTTCTTCGATCTCGCGCAATTCCTCAAGATTCTTCCCGACCGTAATAAAGGCAGCACGGCTTCGAGCTGCCTGCCGAAACTCGGCGACGCATCGTGTCCGCAAGGCTTCAACGATCCGGGTAGCGACACGCTCAAAGGTTTCAACGTTCTATCGCTCGTTGTCGAGTTACCGCGTTCGGTGTTGATCGCCGGCTGCGGCGGCTCGAAGATCGCGTATTGGGTAACGACCAACACGTCGAGCGGAAATTAGGAGGCTTGACATGATGAAATCGACAGGAAAGTTCGGCGTTATCGTGGCGGCCGCGGTATTCGCGCTGACCGCTTGCGGCGGTGGCGGAGCAGGCAGCGGTCCAAGCGGGGCGCCTCCGAACGCCGCGCCCGGGGGCAACCCGCAAACGGGGGCGCTCGGCAGCGGCCCGTTCAAACAACTCGACCGGCTCAACCGGCCGGCCGTGAACGAAGTCTTCGCGACGTTCGCCGAGCACGACGCGAACAATCGCGACACGCCCAACGACGATTCCGCGACGTTGGGACCGGAGATTACCACGTTCATGACGGCCGTCGGCGGGCGCAGTCCGGCGATCGCCGGGGTCGTGCGTTCGGTGTTGATCCCTGACGTGCAAATTGCGGATCTCTCAGGAAACAGCGATTCGTGTATCGGCAAAGCACCGGGCTCGTGCAACAACTATCTCGGCATCGAGACGGGCGGTGCGACGCAGCTCCCGGCGGGCCTCAAACCGTTCGGCGGTCGGGCGTTGACCGACGACGTCATCGATGCATCCCTCGGCGTCATTTTCGGCAAGACCGTTCCAACGCTGGGTCTCGCGCCCGACGACAACAAGGAAAGCGACGGTCGCGCCGATGCTACGTACGCCTCGGGTCATCGTCCCAATCTGACGAGCGATCACGTCAGTTACCAAACGGCTCCCAAGCACTTCACGACGGCTTTCCCATATTTGGGAGACCCGCAGTAGGAGCGCACGATTCCACACCCGAGTAAATGGATTGGCCTGGCCGCGGTCGTTTTGCTCGCGATTGCCGCATGGCCATTCCTGGGCACGGGCCACGTGCGTGCTTCCCGCACGTACGTGGCTCCGGTATTGCCCGACTACCAACATCGTGACCGCACGATCGCCTTTTTCGAAGGCCGCGTTCGCACGAACCCGCAGGATCAAATAAGCGCGACCATGCTGGCCGGACAGTACATGCAGCGCTATCGCGAAGCTCTCGACGTGGGCGACTTGCTGCGAAGCATCGATCAGGGTAAGCGATCGCTCCAGCTCCAACCGCAAAACAATGCCGCCGCCGATCAGGTCCTTGGCGCCGCGTATACGGCACTTCACCTGTTCCGCAAGGCGCTGGAATACGAACAGGCCGCGCACGCCGAACAACCTCACGATGCGAATGCGTTGGCGCAAATGGGATCGCTCCAAATGGAAATCGGCAATTACGCCGCGGCTCGACGCGACATTGCCCTGGCAAAGCGGGCCACCGACAGCGAAACCGTAATGTCGGTGGAAGCCCGGTACGACGAGCTCACCGGCGACCTCCCGGAGGCGCGTCGCTTGCTGCAACGAGCTACGGATCGCTCCGACGCAGTCGTCGACAATTCGGCGCAAGGGCGCGCGTGGTTTCACTTTCGCGCCGGCGAGCTGGCCTTTTCATCGGGAGCTATCGAAGAGGCGAAACGGGACGAGCGCGACGCGCTCGCGGACTTTCCGGGTTTCGAGATGGCGGATCGAGCGCTAGCGCGGTTCTGCTGGGCCACCAAAGACTGGCGCTGCGCGCTCGACGCAGCGCGAGCCGGCGCAGCAATCGTCCCCGAACCCGAAACGCTCGGATACGAGGCCGACGCGCAACACGCGCTCGGAGATTCCGCCGGCGCAGCTAAGACGCAGGCCTTGATCTTTGCCGTCGAGCGGGTTGGGAATGCGTATCACATTAACGACCGGTTACTCTCGGTGTATTATGCGGAACACGGCGTCCGGCTCGACGACTCCCTGCGGATCGCTCGCCGCGAAGTGGCCGTGCGGGGAAACGAGATCTACGCACAAGACACGCTCGCATGGGCGGCCGCAATGGACGGGCATTGGAACGAGGCCGATCGAGCTATGCGCCGCGCGACCCGGTATGCAACGCAAGATCCGCGCATTGCATTTCACGCCGGCACGATCGCGCTGCACTTCGGCCGTACCGCCGAAGCTCGGCGCGAGCTTCGGCGCGCCCTCGATCTCAACGCGCAATTCGATCCGTTTTACGCCGACGACGCGCGGGCCACCCTGGAGAAGATCGGCTCCTAACGGCGGCGAGGTATTTGGGTGCGGGGTAGCGTAGCCTGCGACGACGATGTTCGCCGACCGCTACAACCTTGCGGACGAATCGTTCCGGATTTTAGCCGAAACGATTCCGCAAATGGTGTACGTCTATGACGCCCACGGCAAGCTCGAGTATCTAAACGGGCGTTTTTTGTCATATACGGGACTCCCCGCTGTAGGCGGCGGCGTCGAAGATTGGGAGATCGTCCACCCAGACGATCGTATGCCGGTGCGAATCGCCTGGGAGAAGGCGCTGGTCAACGGCGAATCGTTTTCGCTAGAGACGCGGATTCGTTGTGCCGCCGACGGATCGTACCGCTGGCATCTTTCGCGTGCCGTTCGCGTTCGCTCGGACGCCGGCATCGGACGCTGGTACGGCACGTTAACCGATATCGACGATCAGAAGCGGACCGAAGAAACGTTGCGGCTCCTGGCGGACGTTTCCAACCGTTTCTCCGCGACCCTCAGCGTTACGGAGACGCTGCAACGCCTCGCAGACACCGCCATCGAAGTCCTGGCGGACTGGTGCGGAATCTACGTTTACGATGGCGGTGAACTGCGCACCGCCGCGTACGCGCACAAAGATCCGCAAAAGCTCGCCCTCGCGCAAGCGCTCACGCGTGAATATCCGATGCGCGAGCGCGATGCCGCTGCGATCGTGGCGCGTACCGGCGAGCCTTCACTCATCGCGCAGATCGACGACGACATGTTGCGCGCGTTGGCCGTCGACGATCGCCACTACGAGTTGACTTCTCGACTCGGCTTGCGATCCGCAATGGTCCTTCCGCTACGCGCGCGCGGCGAACTGCTGGGTTCGATTTCGCTCGTGTCGGCCGAATCAAGCCACACATTCACGGAGGCGGATCTCCGCCTAGCGCAGGCCCTGGCGCAGCGGGCCGCGCTCGCATACGACAACGCCCGGATATTGGAGCAGACGGTTCATTCCGAAGAGCAGATGCGTATGCTCGTTGAAACGATTCCGCAATTGGTCTGGATCAGTAGCGGCGCCGACGGCGCAATCGAATACGTCAACGCCCGTTGGACGGAATACTTCGGCACGGATAGCGAACGTAGCCGTACGTGGCTGTTGCGTCAGTACGTGCATCCCGACGACTTCGAGCGTGCGAACGCGCGCTGGAAACACAGCTTGCAAACCGGGGAAGCGTACGAGATCGAATATCGGTTACGCAGGTATGACGGAAGCTACCATTGGTTCCTCGCGCGCTGCATGCCGGTCCGCAACCGCCAAGGAACGATCGTCCAATGGTTCGGGTCCGCCACCGACATCGACGCACAGCAACTGGAATACGAGCGCACGCAGCGCGTCGCCGACACCTTACAAGACGCGTTCATTCCGCGTACGTTGCCGCAAACCGCAGCGGTCACGTTCGATGCAACTTACGTCCCGGCCGAAAACGAGGCGCGCGTCGGCGGCGATTGGTACGACGCATTCGTGCTCGATGACGGTACGATCGTCTTCTCGATCGGGGACATTACGGGGCACGGCTTAGAAGCCGCGATCGCGATGGGAAATATTCGGCAGGCAATTTTGGGAGCCAGCATCGATACGCCCGATCCCGCCGCCGTGCTGCAAAAAGTCAATCGCATCATTTGCTCTCGGCAATCGAGCATGGCGTCGGCGATCGTGGGGTTCGTCCGCGAAGGGCGAGTGACGTATTGCAGCGCCGGTCATCCGCCTCCGATCCTTGCAACCACGCAGGGCTCACGGATACTGCCCTACGGCGGTCTTCTGTTAGGGGCCGATACCCAGAGCAGCTACCACACGCATGGTTTCGCGTTCGGTACGGGCGACGCGTTGTTGTTGTATACCGACGGCTTGACCGAAGCCGGGCGCGACGTGGAGGCCGCCGAACGCGAATTGCTGGCTGCGGCATCGCGAGCGGCGGCGACGCCGTCGATGACGGCTGCCGATATTCGCCGCGCCGTCTTGGGCGACGCCGGATCCAACGACGACACGGCGGTCATGCTTCTCCGCTTTCGCTGACGAAGGCAACGATCGACGCAAGCGTCGCTTCGCGGCGGTCGCGATGAGGTGAATGGCCGCATCGTGCCAACAGCAGCGTATCGACCCGCGATCGGGTCGCCGCATGCGATATCGCAGCGACCTGCGCCGCAGTACCGTATTCGTCGTCCGCTCCTTGAACGAGCAGGACGGGCGGCTCCAAACGCCTCGCGTACGCCTCGATATTCCAATCGCGAAAGGCCGGGTCCAGCCAAATGTCGTTCCAACCATAAAATGTACGCTCGGCGTTGGCGTGGTGACGCGCGAGCTTGAGGCGCAGATCGGTGGTTTCGAACGTCACCTTCGCCGCAGCGATGCTGCGAACGGAGATATCTTCGACAAAGACGTGCGGTGCCTCGAGCACGAGCCCGCGGACCCCAGCCGGATGCTCCGCTGCATAGATGAGCGCGATCGACGCGCCGTCCGAATGGCCGACCAGTACGACGTCGCGCACATTCAGCGCGGCAATCAGGTCCGGCAATACGATCAGCGCTTCATCGTGCATGTAGTGCGGCGTGCGCGGTTCTCGTAACGCCTCCGAGCGACCGTTCCCGTAACGCGAGTATGCGACGGCCCCGCAGCCCGTGCGACGCGCCAACTCGTCGGGGACGTCGCGCCACAGCCCCGCGGACCCTAACCCTTCGTGCAGAAAGAGCAACGTGGGTGCATCGGGTGTGGATGCCGCGATAACGCGAGTCTCGAGCTCGCGCCCGCCTACGATCATCCTACGACGCTACGCTGCACGATCGAGGTGCCCCTGCGCGACTAATGCCGCATGGGAGCGCACCTTTGTGCGCTAGAATTGCTCCATAGTCCGACGCCTGCTCGAAACGAGGTGCTCATGGACGTCGTCTCCGTCGATCGTTTGCAATTTGCGTTTACGATAATGTTTCATTATCTTTTTCCGATCGGGACGATGGGTCTGGCACCATTCATCGCCTGGTACACGTTCCAGGCGATGCGCGGCGACGCCCAAGCCGAAGCGGCCGCGCGGTTTTGGACGAAAATCTTTGCAATCAATTTTGCAACCGGCGTCGTGACGGGCATTCCGATGGAGTTCCAGTTCGGCACGAATTGGGCGGTCTTTTCGGCGAGAACCGGCGGCGTGATCGGACAGCCGTTGGCTATGGAAGGCGTCTACGCGTTCTTTCTGGAGTCGGTCTTTCTCGGCGTGCTGTTGTACGGGAAGCGCGTCGTGGCTCCGGCCTTCTATCTGATTTCGGCGATTCTCGTGTGGCTCGGTTCGTGGCTTTCGGGATTTTTCATCGTTGCCACCGATGCATGGATGCAACATCCGGTAGGCTACGCGGTGGGCTCGCACGGGCGCATCGAACTGAAGAGCCTCACTGCGGTACTGTTCTCACCGTTCGCGCAATGGCAATTCGCGCACGTTTTGACCGGCGCGATCGTCGCCGGCGGATTCGTCGTTTGCGGAGTCGGCGCGTACTATCTGCTCGCGCGCCGCGACGAGGACCTGGGGCGCCGCTTCGTGGCCTCCGGGGCGGTCGTTGCCTGCGTTTTTTCGGCGCTTGCCATCTTCCCGACCGGCGACCGTAACAGCGCCGACGTCACCACGTATCAGCCCGTAAAGCTCGCCGCGATGGAAGGGCTCTTCGCATCGGAAAAGGGCGCACCGCTGGCAATCATCGGCATGCCCGATACGCAGAACCAAACCCTGATCGATCCGGTTTTCGTGCCCGACGTACTCAGTTTTCTGGCCTACGGAAATTTCCGCGCGAACGTCAACGGGCTACGTACCTATGCGACTGAATTGTGGCCGCCCGTCGAGCTTACATATTATGCCTATCACATGATGGTCGGCCTGGGCACCGTCTTGCTCGGTTTGGCGGCACTCGCCGTGCTGCTGCTATGGCGCAAGCAGCTCTTTCGAGCGCGCTGGCTACTGTGGTTATTGATGCTCGCGATGCCGTTTCCGTACATCGCCAACGAGGCGGGGTGGGTCGTTACCGAAGTCGGACGACAACCTTGGATCGTGTATGGTTTGATCAAGACCGGTACTGCGGTCTCAGGCAACGTCGCGGCCGGCGAGACCATTTTCACGCTCATCGGGTTTGTCGGCATGTACTTCGTGCTCGGCGTCCTGTTTCTGCTCCTGACCCTGCGGGAGATCGGAATCGGACCTGCTGCGAAAGGCGCGCCCGTGGTTGCGGCGGTGGAATCAACGATATGAGTACGACGGCGTTCGTTTTGCTCGCCGTCATGGTGACGGCGTACGTGCTGCTCGACGGCTACGATCTGGGAACTGCGGCGATCACGCCGCTGATCGCTCGCACCAGTGAGGAACGAGCGGCTTCGATGGAAAGCATCGGACCCTTCTGGAACGGCAACGAAGTGTGGCTGATCGCTGCCGGTGCCTCGCTGTTTGCGCTTTTTCCGCAGGCATACGCGTCGTCGTTTTCCGGCTTTTATCTACCCTTCATGGTCGTGTTGTGGCTGTTGATGTTTCGCGGAATCGCGCTCGAACTGCGCAGCCACTTTGTAAGCGAGATGTGGCACGGGTTCTGGGATTTTTGCTTCGCGGCGTCGAGCACGCTGCTGATCTTGCTCTTCGGTATTGCGTTGGGAAACATCGTGCGCGGACTTCCGCTCGATGCGAACGGGTACTTTCTGGGAACCTTCGGCTTCTTGCTCAACCCGTACGCACTCGGCGTCGGCGCCCTCGCGGTGGCTGCGGTGGCCCAACATGGTGCCACGTGGGTTCGCTTGCGCATCGACGGGCCGCCGGCACAACGGAGCCGGACGCTAATCGGAATGCTTTGGTGGATCGTGCTCGCGTTATACGTTGCGACGTCCGCAGCCACGATCGCGCAGCGCTGGTCGCTTCCGGCTCATGGCGTGCATGCTTGGCTCGCCTTCATGCCCGTGGTAAGCCTAGCCACCTTAATCGCGCTGCGCGTAGCGAACGCGCGAGGACACGCCGGGCGAGCGTTTGCGGCGTCGTCGATCTTCCTTGCGTCGCTGCTCGTCGTATCGGCCGGCACGATGTACCCGTACATTCTGCCGGGATATCCCGCGCAGCGAAGCGGCTTGAGCATAACCGACGCCGCCCCGTCGGCCGTGGCGCTGGCTACGACGCTGGCCGTTGTGATCGTCGGATTGTGCGTCGTCGTGGCGTACACGGTGCTGGTGACACGGCGAATGATGCGCAAAATAACCGTGTAGGCATAGTCTATACGTATCAATCGTTTGCCACGTTGCGCGTGTTAGGATCAAATCCCATCATCAATGAATGCAACCGCACCAAGGATGGGCCACCAAAGACCGCCGCTGTTTACCGGCGGCCTTTGATATTGAGCGAAAGCTTGAAATAAGCGTGGCCTCGGCGTCCTTGCCGCGATTGGCACTTTCGCGCGCTCCGGCGTGTCTTAGAGAGTGCTATGACCTGCTCACCCATCACTTTCCGTCGGATCGCCTGCGCGACGATGGCCCTTGCAGCATTGTGCTTGACGCCGGCCACCTCGCATGCTGCGCAACCGATCCGGGAGACGAAAATCAAAGGCGTCGTCACCGCATTCGACGGGCGCTTCGATCTGCATTTGCGCGATGCGCGCGGTCACATTCACGACGTAACGTTGCATCACGGCACGATCATAAATCCAACCGGTCTAACGTTGACCGCCGGAATGCACGTCACGATCTTGGGAAACGCGCAGCCGGGAACGCTTGCCGCCAATGAAATCGACACGCCATATCACCTGGTAGCCGCCTCGCCGGCTTACCTGCCAAGGCCGGCCTTCTACGGATTCGGCTATTCCAATCCGGCGTTCTACAATCCGTATTTTGGGAATCCGTATTGGAATAATCCGTATTGGGGAGATCGATTCTACGGCGCGCGCTACGTTCCGGACCGCGCGGATAAAGACACGCAGCCGGCACCGCAACCCCGGCGTGCACCGGCGTCACCGCGTCCGTCTAGCTAGAATTCTTGCATTCCGCGGCGGACTCGAGAATCGTTCGCGTAGCCTGCGATTCGAGAGGTTCCTCTCGAATCTGATATGTTGTTAGCCCGTTAAAGAGCGCCGTGTATTGCGTGAGGCCTATCAGGCCGATGTCGATCGTCGGGACGATGGTAGCGAGCGGCGCGGGCGTCGCTGCCGTCGAGGCGGATATGTTTTTCGACGGCGGGATATCCACCAGGGCCAGAAACGGCGCCTCTTTCGGTTGTTTTGCATGCGGGTCCACGGCCGAGGTTACGTCATTTCCACGCTGTAACAATTCGTTCGAGGTGTAGCCGTAGTAGGTACCACTCAAAATGTTCAGCGCCTGACGCTGACGATCGGCGATCGCTTCAAGTTCTTTGCGCATCTCAATGAGCCGCCGCTCCTGTTGCGTTCCTGGCTGGGCGGGAAAGCGTTGGGAATCGTCGAGCGCCGCGTCGGTGGCGGCAAGATTCTTTACCATTCCCCCAACGAGGCGATCGAGGGGGACCATGTCCATATCGAGCGCCATCCCAGGCGCTCCGCTCAAATAGCGGTCGCGCGCCATTTTTAAAAACAGCGCTCTGCCGTTGCCGATGGCAATGTTGTTTTGGATAAGCGCGCCGATGGCCGGACCGATGTTTTCGCGCAGCGTCGTACAAAACGGTGACGAGTGCACGTGCGTAATTGTCTTGAACTGGGTCGGTTGCTCTAAGCCGGGCGCGCCAACCAACTTGCCGGCCATCGTGCGGCGTGCTTTCTTGCTTCGTCCGCGTCAACCAGAGACCCGGAAGCTCGCGCGATCGTGCGCGCAGATTTTGCGGCGCGCCAATCAAAACCAAGCGACGACCATATCGTCTGCGCCTGACGTAACATATCTAAGCCACGGTTCTTCTGACCGGCCGAGGACGCAACGGCGCCGAGCGCATCGAGTTCGAGCGCTTTGTACCGTTTGTCGGTTGCGTATGCGAAATTGCGATCGAGCGGCTTGCGGATGCCCTTGTATTGCTCGACGATCGTTGTCGCATTCATCATGCCGTGAGCGGCCATGTTTTCGGCCAGCCACAGGAGAGCCAAACGCTCTTCGCCGTCCGCCTGGCTCCAATCCATGCTTTGAGCGAGCCGATGCGCCTCATCGAGGCGATCGTGCGAGGCGGTCCATTCGCCCAGTTCTCGAAATAAGTACGATCGGTCGAGCAATGCTTCGATTTGCCATGCGGGATTTGACGCAAATGCGTGAGCTTCGCGAAGATCTCGCATGGCGGTTTGAGCGTCACCCGATAACGCCGCCGACCAACCGAGAGACCGATAGACGTTATATGCTCGCAGATGCGTTTCTTCGCTCCAGGGAAGCGAATCGGCGAGGTCGCGTACGCGATTGGCAATGTGCGGGACGTGCAAATCCGAAACGGTTACGGAAAGATTGTCGAGTAGGCTGGATTCAACCCACACGTCTCGTTCGGCGAGGCTCGTCAATTCGAGAAGTCCGGAACGCAGAAACGCGAGTTGATCGGGAAAATTGCCGATGTGAGCGGCGACGAGGCCCTGCAATTCGTACATCAGCGCGCGGGAAACGAACAACGGAAGGCAATGCGGCTCGTCACATGCCGAGTCGCGCGCAGCGAACGCCTCCGCCGCGATCCGGTTGACCGAATCAAAATCGCGGCGAATCCATGCGGAATGCGCCTGGTACAGCGCTATCTCGGCATGAAGCGCGCCGGATGGAACGCTCAACCCGAAGGCGCGCGCGTCAAGGAATGCAGCATCGGCGCCGTCCTGGTCCCCACATCGCGCGAGCGTTGTAGCCAGCAGCATGTAACACCGGGCAACGTCGCCTTGATGGTTGGGGCGCGGCTGCGCGCTGCGGATAGATCGTTCGGCTTCGCGCAGGCGGCGCAAGCGCAATAATGCGCGCGTACGCAGGATACAAGCTTCGAACGTCTGATGATGATGGAGCGCCGACAAACACTCCGCATTTCGGCCAAGGGAAAACGCAAGCGCCGCATCTTCAAACGGTCGCAACTTCGGAACGATTCGTACGATCTGGCTTTTGATAACGAGCACACCCCCGAAACGAACTGCGGCGGGCACCCGGCGACAGGCACCCGTCCAACTCGTGAACCGGAAGGTTCGGTCAGCCCGCTTTGCGACCTTCCCTTTTTTAGGTTAGGCTCCCGACGAACCACCCGTCGAGCAGGCAATGATAATCTGGGCAGCGTGTGCGGCAAAAGCCAATAAGGCGTGAAGCATTCGAGAATCCCTTCAAAGTGCAATGTTTTAAAAAATGGCAGCCACCCGGGCGGGGAACCGGCACGATACCGGGCACGGATCGCACGGCGCCCCACCAGCCGGCTTCCATCCGACGAAAACCGTTCAGCTTGGTGTGACTAAGGACCTACGGCGGCCCTGCCGAAGGTCTGTGCCCTTTCGCGGCACATCCGGGCTGCGGTATATGACACGATAAGACGCCTGGAATCCCTACGTCGAACCACGACTTCGGAACGAGGGTCCTCGGACTCGCTTGCACTGTGCTCATTGTGTAGCGCGATTGGCTACAATGCGATCGTTCAGGAAGTAAAACCGCCGAAGAACCTCTTCGAATTCTTCCAGAACTCACGGCTGGTCGGCGCCCGTCCCCACCTCGAACGCCTGCCCGGTGATTTTCGTGAGATCGAGATTTGAGGGGCTTTTCTCATTGAAGCGTGTGCCATTTCGGAAAGCATGAAAGCGGCGCAAGATCTACTTGTAACGCTCTGCGAGCTTCGCAAAATAATAGACCTACCAGTCGGCGCGCAAAAGCTGCCAAATTGGAATCTTGGTTTACTTCAGCGCTGCCATTGCAGTTTGCAGGCCGCGTCTTGTTATTCGATTCCGCTGTCGCGGATCGCTGGGGACGCCTCCTCGCGGCTCTCCAACCCAAAGGCATCATGATTTCGACTATCGACTCCCCTGCTTGCGGCTACAGCGCTGCACCATGATCTAAGCCTGGTTACGCGCAACAACAAGCATTTTGCGAACACCGGCGTGTCGATCGCTAAACCATGGAACGCCTGAACCATTCCTCGAGGCATTTTTGAAGTTACTTCCGGCGAAATAGCCGGCCCAATGAGCGCCCGACGTCAAGAGCCCTCGCGTGCGCGAGGGCTCTTTTTTATGGCTCCGGATGCTGGACTCGAACCAGCGACCCGCTGATTAACAGTCAGCTGCTCTACCAACTGAGCTAATCCGGAACGTACCACAATTGGGCCGAGGGGCTGGTTCTGCGCCCCCTGCGTCGACCCTTCCAGCCAGGCACGAGTATGCGAAACGGCGCTCGAATACTCGAGCGCCGTATCGTGCAACCGGAGCCGGCTTATTCGCGGGCTTTAGTAGTGACTTGCCTGACGGCGGACGACGAGCGGACGGGTGAGCGTCAGCGTTACGTTCGTGCCCGTGTTGAGCACGACGTTGGATTTCTTGTTGTAGCCCGTGAGGAAGCCGCCGGCCGCGCCCACCGCGCCCCCGACGTTGGTGTGGAAGATGGTCTTGCCGATTATGTTGCCGGCAATCATGCCGCCAAGCGTCGTCAGCGCGACGTGCCCACCGTTACGGTTCGTCTTTTTCGGGCCGCCGCCGGTCATTTGCGCTTCGAGCGGGTACGACGCGCCGCTGCTCAGCGTGATGGTGTTGAATGCGAGGTCCAGCTCGGGGCTGCGCCCCTGGCCCGCGGGCGTGACCTTGATGACTTCGCCGTTAATCGTGGCTCCGGCCAGGTCTTGATCGTTTTCGGGATATGGCTGGACGACTTGCATGGTGAAGCGATCGCCGACGTGTGCCGAACCGCTATCGAGCGAGCCCTGCATAGAGGCGTTGATCGTGTCGCCTTTCGAGAGCGTGATGGAATAGGCGGCCTGCGCCGTGAGCGGCGTGGCAGCGAACGCACCCGCGCCGAGGGCCGCAGCCAACGCCAGTGCCGAAAGTTTGCTCCGAGTGCTCATCAAATCTCCTTTGAGTCTGGGTAAACGTTGGCGCCCACGCTTCGTGGGACCACTACTAGCATAACGAGCCTTCCGGTCAAGAAGGCTCGTTTGGTTTGTCCGGCGGGTAACCATGCGCCCTTCGACGGGCTCAGGGTGACTTAGGCGAAGTCGGGGACTTTTAGGGTGTCGGCGGCGGCGGCGGCTTTGCGTAGCTCGTCGACCTTGTCGAGACGTTCCCAAGGTAGATCCAAGTCCGGGCGGCCGAAGTGGCCGTACGATGCGGTCTGGCGGTAGATGGGACGACGCAGATCGAGCCGTTCGATAATCGCGGCGGGGCGCAAATCGAACGTTGTTTTTACGATCTCGGCTATCTGGGCTTCGGCGAGTTTGCCGGTGCCGAACGTTTCGACCAGCACGCTCATCGGATGGGCGACGCCGATGGCATAAGCGACTTGCACTTCGCAGCGATCCGCGAGCCCGGCCGCGACGAGATTCTTCGCAACGTGACGCGCCGCGTATGCAGCGGAGCGATCGACTTTGGTTGGGTCCTTGCCCGAGAACGCACCGCCGCCGTGACGCGCCATGCCGCCGTACGTATCGGCGATGATTTTGCGTCCGGTCAAACCGGCGTCGCCCTTCGGACCGCCGATGACGAAACGGCCCGTCGGATTGACGTAGATGCGCGTGTCGCTATCGCGAAGATTCGCCGGAATGACGTGTTTGATGATCTTCTCGGTCACGTCGGCGCGGATTTGTTCGAGCGTGACGTCGGGGTCGTGTTGCGTTGAGATGACGACGGCATCCACACGCGTGGGTTTGTCGTCGACGTACTCGACGGTGACTTGCGATTTACCGTCGGGACGCAGATACTTCAGTTCGCCGCTCTTGCGCAGTTCGGTGAGCTTGCGCGTAAGATTGTGCGCGAGCACGATCGGCAAGGGCATCAATTCTTCGGTATCGCGGCACGCGTAGCCGAACATCATGCCCTGATCGCCGGCGCCGATCTTGTCGAAACGATCGTTGTCGCCGTCTTTGGCTTCGAGCGAATTGTCGACGCCCATCGCGATGTCGGGAGACTGCTCGTCGATCGACACGCTCACGCCGCACGTTTCGTAGTCGAATCCGACGGCCGAGTGATCGTACCCGATCTCTTTGATCGTATCGCGAACGATTCCCGGAATATCGATGTAGGTCGTCGTGCTGACTTCGCCCGCGATGTGAATCTGGCCGGTTATCGCAAACGTCTCGACCGCGACTCGACCTTGCGGATCGGCGGCTAAAATAGCGTCGAGGACCGCATCGGAGATTTGGTCGGCAACTTTATCGGGGTGTCCTTCGGTCACCGATTCACTGGTGAATAAACGACGGTATGCCATGCGATTAAGTTCCTTCCGACCACGAGGCCATGTATTTCACTTGTTCGGGGGTCAACGTGTCGACGTCGACGTTCATCGACGCCAGTTTCAATTGCGCGACTTCTTCGTCGATCTCTTCGGGCACGTCGTAGACTTGCTTGCCGAGCGACTTATAGTTTTGCGCGAGGTATGCGGCCGACATGCCTTGATTGGCAAACGACATATCCATGACCGCCGCCGGATGGCCTTCGCCCGCCGCAAGATTGATCAAGCGGCCTTGGCCGAGGATGCAAATCTTACGACCGTCGTGCATTTCGTACTGCTCGACGAAGGCGCGCGGCTCGGCTTTGCTCTTGGCGAGGCGCTCGATCGAGTCCAGATCGAGCTCGTCGTTGAAATGACCCGAATTGCAGACGAGCGCGCCGTCTTTCATCACCTTGAAGTGCTCTTCGCGAATCACGTGATAATTGCCGGTAACCGTAACGAATAAGTCGCCGATTTTAGCCGCATCCGACATCGGCATGACGCGATACCCGTCCATGACGGCTTCGAGGGCTTTGCGCGGATCGACTTCGGTCACGACGACGTGGGCGCCCATGCCCGAGGCCCGCGACGCGACGCCCCGCCCGCACCAGCCGTACCCCACGACGACGATCGTACGTCCCGCGAGCAAGACGTTGGTCGCGCGAATGATGCCGTCCAGCGTCGACTGTCCGGTTCCGTACCGGTTGTCGAACATGTGCTTGGTCAGCGCGTTGTTCACGGCGATGACCGGATACGGCAACACGCCATCCTTCTGCATCGCTTTGAGACGAATGACGCCGGTGGTCGTCTCTTCGCATCCGCCGATCATGCCGGCCAGCAACTCGTTGTGCTTGGTGTAGATCGTCGTTACGAGATCGCAGCCGTCGTCCATCGACATCTGCGGTTTGGTCGCGACCACGGCTTCGATATGTTTGTAATACGTCTGCTCGTCTTCACCCTTGATCGCGAAGGTCGGAATGCCGTAGTCGCAGAGTGCGGCTGCAACGTCGTCCTGCGTAGAGAGCGGATTCGAGGCACAGAGCGCAATTTCGGCGCCGCCGGCCTGCAAGGCCAGCATGAGATTCGCCGTCTCGGTCGTCACGTGCAAACAGGCGCCGATGCGAACGCCGGTAAGCGGCTTCTGCGCAGCGAAACGCTCGCGAATCTGCCCGAGCACGGGCATGTACGACGCCGCCCAGGCGATGCGCGAACGCCCCTGTTCGGCTAGGCTGCGGTCTTTGACGTCGCCGCGCTGCGTCGCGGCCTGTTCGACAACGGTCATTCGATCCTCACGGAAAAGCGGTGGAACCGCCTTCTATTCGGCTACAAGACTTGCAGCCCCCGCCACCTAATGTCTGACGCGTGGAAAGCATCGACGCATATTTGGCTGCCTTGGCATCGGAATGGCCGACTCCGGGAGGTGGGAGCGCTGCGATATTGGTCGCAGCCTCCGGCGCATCGCTCGTCTCCATGGTGGCGCGCATCTGCTCGGCAAATCCGAAATATGAAGAGCAGCACGATCTGGCTCGCTCGCTTATCTCCGCGGGCGACGCTTTGCGCGCGGATTTACTCGCGCGCCGGGTTCGCGACGAAGAAGCGTTCGATAGAGTCGTCGCCGCCACCGCGATGCCGCGCGGCACGCCCGACGAGAAAGCATCGCGCGCGCGTGCTGTCGAGCGCGCGTTGCATGGCGCGGCCGCCGAGCCGCTCGGTGCGGCAAAGCAAGCCCTGGCGGTACTGCGGCTCGCCGAAGAATCGCTCGCGATTCGCAACGCCAATCTCGTGAGCGACGTCGGATGCGCCGCCGAATTCGGATATGCCGGTCTCGCATCGTGCGCGTACAACGTGCGCATCAATCATCGCTTCATGAAGGATGCCGCGCTCATCGCCCTCCAGGCAGAAACGATCGCGCGCTACGAGCGCGAGGGTCGCGCGCTGCTCGCAAGCGTTCGTTCGTCCGTCAATGCGTTGCTGGCGCCGCGGGCGTGATCGTCACGCGCACGAAGTCGGCCGGACGTATCCAGCGCGCCATCGCCGCCTGCAGCGATTGCGGGGTCACATCGAAGAGCCGTTTCCAGTCGACGGCCGCGCTATCGTAACTGCCGTCCGCGCCGCGCGTTTCGCTCGCCGTCGAAAGTAAGATCGCGGCAAGGCCGCCGTAACTGGCTTCGGGTAATACGCTGCTCGCGAGCAGCGTCTGCTTGGCGCGTTGCAGCTCGTCGGCAGGCAGCGGCGTCGTTTGCAACTGCTTGATATTGGCCAGCAACGCAACGTCTGCATTTTCGACGTCTTCGGGATCGGCGGCAAAAGAAAATTGATAGGTTGAACGGACCTTTCCGATATCGAGCGTCGAATCGACGTTATAGACGTAACCCTTCTCCTTGCGCAAATCCTCGAAGAGCAGCGAACCCGAACCTTCGCCCGTCAAGATGGTGTCGGCAAGTTCCAGCGCCTGCGCGTCTTTGTCGTGTTGATAGATCGGAAGAAGTTCGGTAAGCGTCACCTGCGATTGGCGCGTCGTCGGCGACGCAATCCTAACGGTCGATGACCGGTTCAATGGGATCGTAGGATAATGAAAGTCGGGCTTGGGCCCGCGCGCTTTCCAAGCGCCGAAATATTTGGCGATTTCCGCGCGAACGTACGCCGGGGCAAGATCGCCTACGACCGCAATGGTCGTGAGATCGGGACGGAATGCCGTGCCGTACCAATGACGCACGTCCTTCAGGTCGAGGGTGCGAATCGAGGCCCCCGATGGGTGGCGGCGTACGGGATCGAGCGGTGGATAGAGTCCCGCCTCCATCGCCAGGCGCGCCTGCCATGCCGGTTGAGCCAGCGCGGCATCCCACGCTTGCGCGTCATTGCGTTTTATGAGCGCGAGACCATCCGCCGGGAACGCGGGATGCAGCTCCCCGCCGGCCAGCAACGCGAGCGCGCGATCGAAATCCACGGCGCGCGCCGAGAGCGTGAAGCGCGTCCCGAGCGAAACGTTTGCCGGAATCGCATCGAGCGCGGCGCCGAAGGCCTTGCGATCGAGGCGCTCCGTCCCCCAGCCGATCAGCGCGGCGGTGACTTCGTCGACGCCGTCTTTGCCACGTGCAACGTGAAGCGTCGGATTGTTCTTGATACTGCCTTCGAGCACGACAACCGGCGCACGACGCTCGCGATGGACGATCAAGCGGATGCCGTTGGGAAGCGTATAGCGCGCGATGCCTGCAATCCGGCCTGGAGGTTTGAGTGGAGCGGAAAATGCGGACTGCGCCCACGACGGCAGCGGTTCCGGACGCGCCGGAGGCTCGACGTGCACGTTTTCCGCAAGGGCTCCGGCGTCGAGTCGAGATGGGGCTGCGCCCGCTTTGGCCTCAACGGTCAGCGTTACGCGCGCAGACGGCGCCAGGTACGTGCGCAAGACGCGGTTCACCGCATCGGTCGTTACGGGACGAAAGGCAGCATAAATCGCTTGCGGATCGCTCCGCCCCTGCGAGAGCGCATTAGCCCACGCGAACGCCAACCCTTGAATCGAGGCCAACTCGAACGCATTTCCATTTACTATTCGGCGTTTCGCCGCATCGACGAGTTGCGCCGGTATGCCGTTTTGCACTACCGTCGCAAGCGTCGCATCCAGCGCGCTTTGCACGTCCGCTATCGAGCTACCGGGGCGTACGCCGGCGGTAATGTACGCATATCCCGTCTCTGGATACGCGCCGCCGGAGGCGTAGGCGCCGAACGCCTTTCCCGACACGACCAGATCGCCGATGGCTCCGCGAGCGTTATTGAGCGCGTTCAACAATATGACCGACGACGCGTAGTCCGGTGAATCCGTTCCCGGCAGCCGGTATGCGTATTGAATTGAACCAGCTGGAACGTTGGCCGTTTCGGCAAACGTCTTAGGCACAAGCGGCGCGATGGCTTGCGGAGTTCGCGCGGGCAGCGCCTGCGCCGGCAACGCCCCGAAGAGTTGTCGCACGGATTGCAGCGTAGCAGCGGCGTTCACGTCGCCGGCTATAACCAGCGTAGCGTTGTTCGGGTGATACCACGCCCCATAAAAACCGCGGATGTCGCCGGCGGTCATCTTGTCGAAGCTCTCGACGGTCCCCAGCGCGTCGGTAGCGTAGGGGACGTTGCCGAAGAGTTGCCGCCGCAGCTTGGTTTCGAGCGCATACGTCGGCGAACTCTCGCGAGCGCGAACCTCCTGCTCGATTGCGCCCCGTTCGGTCGCCCAATCGGCGGGCGCGATGAGGGCCCCGTTCATGCGCGCGGCTTCCACGTGCAGCACCAAGCTCAGGTACTGCGAGGGCAACGTGAAGTAGTAGGTCGTATCGCGATTGGTCGTCGCCGCGTTGTACGTCGCGCCGATGCGGGTCGCTATATCGGCGAATTGCGTCTCGGAGAGCGTCGCAGACCCACGAAAGAGCATATGCTCGGTGGCGTGCGCTAGCCCCGGGATGGTCTCGTCGTCCGATCCTGCGCCGTAGGTCATCACGGTCGTCACGACCGGAGCGAGCCGGTCGGAAACGACGACCACTCGCAAACCGTTGGAAAGCGTTTCGCGCGCTACGGGTGGCGGCGCCGCGGCCCACGCCGGCGCAAATATGGCGATTGCGAAAACGAGACTACAGACGAACACCCGATACATAGATTACCGCTCCGGTGCGACGACGACCCGTACGAAATGGTCCGGGCGAATCCACCGGCGCATCGCGTCGCGAATCTGCGTCGGCGTAGTTGCGAGCAATTGCGTCCAAAACGCGTCGGCATCGCGATTTGTCAATCCGTATTGCGCGTTGTCGAGAATATCCGAGGCGACGCCGCCGTAGCTATCGAGAGGCAGTACGCGCTGCGCGAGCAGGAGTGCCTTGGCGCGTTGCACGTCGACCGCCGGCAGTGGAGTACGCGTCAACTGGCGCAGATCGGCCACCGCCGCGGCCTGCGCTCGCGTGACGTTTTTGGGATCGGAAGCGAAATTGATCGTAAACGTCGATTCGCTACGTCCGATGGACATCGAGGAGTCTACGGAGTACACGTACCCGCGACGCTTGCGCAGATCTTCAAAGAGAAGCGATCCGGTGCCCTCGTTCGAAAGAATCGTATTCGCAAGCTGCAATGGAATATCGTCGAAATCGCCGCGACGCACGTCGATCGTTTGCGTCAACGTTACCTGCGATTGCACGTTGGCGGCAGACTTCACCGTAACCGACTCGGCCTTCTCGCTGCTGCTCTTGAGCTGCGGGAAGTGGAAGTTCGGCGGTTTGCCGGCGGCATGCCATGCATCGAAATACCGCTCGATGGTGGCGCGCGCGTGCGCCGGCGTCACGTCGCCCACGATCGCGATGGTCGTGAGGTCCGGACGATACGCGAACGCATAATAGCGTTTAAGATCGTTGATGTCGACCGAGGCGACGCTGCCTGCGGTCGCGCGCCGCCTACGCGGATCGCCGGCGGGGTAGAGTGCGGCACGCTCCGCGATCGAGGCTTGGACCTGAGGCAATTTTTCCGACGCGGTCAACGCCTGTTCGTTTTGCGCCTTGAGCACGCTGAAGGCCGCGTCGGGAAACGCCGGATGAAGTAGCCCGTCGGCGAGCAGAGCGATTCCCCGATCGAAATTTTGCGACTGCACGGTCAAGCCGAAGTCGGGGCCGAGCGATTCGTTCGACGCGATCGCATCGAGCTGGGTTTGATACGCTTTTCGATCGTACGTCGTCGTGCCGTACGGCAACAACCCTTCCACCAGCGTCGCGACGCCGTCCTTACCCTTGGGCTCGTACAACTGCGGACTCGTGCGGATGGTACCCGTGAGCACGACGGTGGGCGAAGAGTTTTCCTGGAGAACCGTCAGCGTAATGCCGTTACGCAGACGCATCGTCGAGACGCGGCCGGCGTCGTGCGGCGGGCGCAACGGCGCTTTGAAATATGCGAGCGCCCACGCGGGTAGCGGCTCGTGCACGGTCGGCGTAAACTTCACGTTCTCGACCCCCGCGTGCGGATCGACTCGCGGAACCGACGACATCGGCTTGGGATGCAACAGCAACGAGACTTGGCGAGCCGAATCGAAATAGGTTGCGAGAACCCGATCGACGTCGGCGTCGGTGACTTTGGCAATGGCGTCGTAGATCGCATCGGGGGACGCGCGATGTTCTGCCAACGCGTTGGACCAATTGAAGCCCAGTCCCGAGATCGATGCCTCGCGATAGTCCGCGGCGGCCAACAGACGCGTCTTTGCTGCCTGCACGAGATCGTCGGGAACCCCGTTTTTACGGTAGTCGTCGATGATGCCGGCCAGCGTCGCCTGCGTAATCTTCGGATCGGTTCCGGGCGGCGCGACCGCCATCACCTCGCCGATCCCGACTTCGGGATACGAGACGCCGACGGCAACCGCGATGAATACCTTTCCTTCGGCGACCAAATCGACCAACGGTCCGCGGCCGTTGTTGAGCGCTTCCAGCAACACCTGCGCCGCGGCTTCGTCCGGCGCGCCGCTTCCCGGCATGCGATACCCGAGCGCCGCGGCAGGCACGGGGAGATCGATTTTATCGTCGATCGCCGTACCGACCAGCGGCTGCAAGTCGATGCTCTTATGCGCGGGAAGCGTGACCGCGGGAATGGCGCCGAAGAGCGCGCGGATCTGCGCGAGCGTCCGATCGGGGTCGATATCGCCCGCCACGGTTATGGTCGCATTGTTCGGATGATACCACGCTCTATAAAACGCCGCGATATCCGCGGCGGTCATCTTTTCGAAGCTCGCAACGGTGCCGGCCGCTTCGTTGGCAAACGGCGTGTCGCCGAAAAATGCGCGTCGCACTTTTGCGCCGATTTCCCAGCCCGGAACGCTTTCATCGGCGCGAATCTCTTGCTCGATCGCCCCGCGTTCGAGCTTCCAATCCGCTGCACTATCGAGAGCCCCGGTCATCCGATCTGCCTCAAGGCGCAATGCCAAGCCGACGTAGGTCGAGGGCAGCTTGAAGTAATACGTCGTGTATTCGTTCGTAGTAAAGGCATCGTACTGCGCGCCGGCGCGCGCGGCGATGTCGGAGAGCATGCCCGCGGAGACGTTTTTGGTTCCACGAAACATCATGTGTTCGGTAGCGTGCGCGACGCCGGACATCGAGTCGTCGTCGGAGCCGACGCCGTAGCTAACGATCGTCGTTGCGACCGGAGCGAGTTTGTTGGGAAGCAGCACGACGCGCAAGCCGTTGGGTAACGTCGCCTGCACGACGGTCGACGGCTGCGCGATCGCAACTGCCGCTGCGTCCGCGGGATGCCCGAATAACAAAAAGCCGGTAACGAAACCGGCTATCGCGAGAGAACGCGCCACGAGTGTTCCGAACACTGTCACGAAACGAGCTCCAGGAAGGGTTCGATATCGCGCTTTTCGACATCCATACCGACGCCCCGCTTGTGGTAGCGAATATCGTGGAAGTCCGAACCGCCCGTCATCACCAATCCGTGTTGGCCGGCCCGATCGCGAAAGTATTGCACTTGCGCGGGCTCGTGTGACGGATAGAATACTTCGAGACCTCGAAGACCGTGCCGTGCCAGCTCGTCGATGATGTCGTAGTCGTGCAGGCGGCCGGGATGCGCGAGCACGGGTATGCCGCCGGCCGCAAGAATCGTCGCGATCGCCTCGTGGGGAAGAATGTGGCTGGCTGGAACGTAGCCGGGTTTACCGCGACGCAGGAGCGTTCGAAAAGCCGTCTCGATGTCGCGGACCAGGCCTTTTCGAATGAGTGCCTTTCCGACATGCGGCCGGCCGAGTACGCTGCCGCCCTCGGTTTCGGCTTCCACCTCTTGCATCGTAATAGGGTAGCGCGATGCCGCTAGCTGCGCGACCGTACGCTCGATACGCTTGCGGCGTTCTGCGCGATTGCGCTCGAGTACGGCAAGCAGCGGCGACGGCCCCAGAGGCAGGCGATACCCGAGAATGTGGACCTCGTTGTCGCAGTAGGTCGTGTTGATCTCGATGCCGGTGACGACGCGCATGTTCGCGGGCGCCTCGAATTGGCCGTAGGCCGCAAGCGTATCGTGGTCGGTGACGGCGAAGACGGAAACGCCGCGCGCGACCATCAAGTCGCACAGCGCTTGCGGCGCGAGACTGCCGTCGCTTTCGCGCGTGTGGGAGTGAAAGTCGACGATCAAGGGGCGGGGTGCGGGCGGCGCTCGATGGCAAGCGAGATGCCGGTCCGTTCGTTTCCGTTTATCTCAACGTCTATAAATGAAGGGACGCACACCAGGTCGATTTCGCTGCTCTTCAAGTACGAGCGCGCGATCGCGATGGCTTTGATCGTCTGATTGATCGCGCCCGCGCCGACGGCTTGCAACTCGGCCGAGTCTCGTTCGCGCAGGACGGCCGCCAACGCTCCCGCGACGGAATTCGGATTGCTCTTCGCGGAGACTTTCAAGACGCTGGTGGTAACATGCTTTGCTGGATCGCCTATCATGCTATGCCTCGTTGAAAGATACGTTTGATCTCAGTCGCGCGACCAGACTCCACGTCGATGCTCACAACCGCAGCGCAAAACTGTTTGGTTCCGTCCTTCTGCACCGAAAACCGCTCGGAGAACCCCGTCGTGAACCGGTCGAGAACCGGACCGCTCTCCATGCCGATGACGCCGTCGGTCGGACCCGTCATTCCCACGTCGGTCAGGTAGGCCGTTCCACCGGGTAAAATCTGCTCGTCTGCGGTTTGAACGTGCGTGTGCGTGCCGTAGATTGCCGAGATGCGGCCATCCAGATATCTTCCGAGGGCGACTTTCTCGCTCGTGGCTTCGGCGTGGATATCCACGATGATGATCTTCGTGAGTGGCCCCAACTCGGCCAGCTCGGCATCGGCGACGCGAAACGGGTCGTCGACGGGCGGCATGAAGGTTCGGCCCATCAGATTGAGGACCCCGACGGTCACGCCGCCGATCCGAAAGGTGCCCGCGCCGCGGCCCGGGACCCCGGGGGGATAATTCGCCGGCCGCACGACTCGGTCGGAGCTTTCGAGATACGTCTTGAAGTCGCGCTTGTCGAAGATGTGGTTTCCGCTGGTTATGAAGTCGACCCCGGTTGCAAACATCTCTTCGGCGGTCTGAGCGGTCAAACCGAAGCCGCCCGCGGCGTTTTCGCCGTTGGCGATGCAGGCGTCGATATGATGCTGGTCGCGCGCGAACGAAAGGCAACGTTTGAGGGTGTCGCGACCGGGCGACCCCACGACGTCCCCGATTAAGAGCAGATTGACCGTTGCTACCGGCGAGCCGATGCCTTTGCTTTCTTTTGAGCTTTCAAGAAATAGACGAGGACGCGTTTCTCTTCGCGGAAGCCGACCAAACTCTTGGACTGCGTCGGGTCGCGCAAAGCTTCGATCGCGTATTCGACGGCTTCTTCCTGTGCGGCCGGATCCTCGTCAGGATGTTCGTCGGGAGTCGGATTGCGCACCAGGGAGTCGCCGAACTGCTCCGTGACAAGCGCCGCCAGCATAACGAGTTCGTCCTTAGTGAAACTGTCGAGGTCGCGCGTGACGTGCACGAACGTCATCGCACGGTCGGACTCGCACTCGACGCGAAGCACGTCGCTCTCGTCGGCCCCCTCGAGCGCGCGAAACCCGGCGACGTGCTCTTCGATGGCGGTACTCACCGCGGTCTGGGCGCGGCGATCGAGTTTACGAGAAACCGCAAAGCTGATGTGAATCGTGCCTTCGCCCGGCATCGAACGCAGCGACGCGATTTCGGGAAAGCGAACGAGCAACGCACAGATCAAGCTGACCGTGTCGGCATTTTCGACGGGTAACCTGGCGTTCATGACGTTTTACGCTTCCTCGGCCGGCCGCCGGGGGCCGGAACTTTTAGGGTGGGGGGCCGACTCTTAGACAACGCCTCGACCGCCCCCCTTGTGAATTCACGTCTTAATACCCCGGCGCCCAGGCCCAGGTTCCGCAACCAAGCAAGCGAAGTGCAAAAAAGGCTTGCAGGGAGGCCCTTTCTTCAGACCTTAGCCGGTTGCGGCCGCTTTCGGGCGGGGCTATGATGGACCCGTGAGTTGGATCTCGAGGCGCGTCGCTGCGATATTGCTCGGTTTACCCGTCGCAGTGTTCGCGCACGTCGCAATCTTCGGCCACGAACACGTCATCGCCGGCGCGCATCACAACGACGTGATGGATGCCGCGCTAACGGTCGTGGCTATGCTCGCGACGCTGCTCGCATTGGGCAGCTTTCTCGGCTCGCGGCGGGTTGCCGACGGATCCATCCTCGCCGCTCGCATGACGGCGCATCTCCCGTCGTGGCCCCTGGCAATTACCAGCCTTGGATGGTTCGCGCTCCTCGAACATTTCGAAAACCGCAGCCCGTCCGTCGCCGGCATGCTCGTGGTGGCGCTGGTCGCTCTTGCCGTCATGCTTGGCCTGCGCGCCTTTGCAAAAATGCTCGCGCGCGTCACCCTGGCGCTCTTCACCGACCCCGTCGTCGCACGCCGCTCGCGCATCATTTTTGCCAACCGCGAGCCGCAGCTCTTACTGCGTACGCGACTCTCCACGACTCGCCGCTTCGCGCGGCCACCGCCGGCCTTCCTATAACGCACCCGGGCGCTCTGCGCCCTCTTTACTCACTGCGTTTTAAGGAAGGTCTATGCGACATTACGTTGCGGCGCTGCTCGCCGCGTTCTTCTGTTTTTCCGGTTTACCGGCGCTCGCCGCCACGACGGGTCTCGTGCGCGGCACCATTCTCGTCAACAATGCGCCGACCGCCGGCGTGCAGGTCACGCTTGAGGCGGAGGGCACACTCCTGCGAACGATGACCGACGCCTCGGGTGCCTTCGGTTTTCCGCAAGTCCCGTTCGGACGGTACACCCTGGTCGCGCACCACTCCGGCGTGGCGGACCAAACCGTTTCCGTCGACGTGAGTTCCGACGCGATCGTCACGATCGATCTCTCGCTCGGTCAGTTAAAGATCATCGGAGGCTCGGGCATTACCTCACATGCCGGTGCGTCAGGAAATCCGGTGTCGGTCAATACCATCGGACGCCAGCAACTCGCTGCTTTGCCCACCAATAATAGCCTGGACGCCGTCGTCCAGACCGTGCCTGGCATAGTGAAATTTTCGTACGGCGAACCTGTAGCGCACGGTTTCCACGGATTGAGCTACGAGATCGACGGCGCGCCGATTCCGCAGGCCACCAGTTCGAACTTCGCCGAGTTGATCGACCCGAAGAACATCGATTCGGTTGAAGTATTGACCGGCGCCTTTCCGGCCGAATACGGCGGCAGCCGCGAAGGGGCGGTGGTCAACATCGTCACCAACCGTACAACCGACCTGGCGCAACCCTTCGAGGGTTCGATCACCGGAGGGTTCGGCAATCTCGGCCAGGCGCTCGCGAGCTTCAACGCGGCAGCGAAGGTGGGTAAATCGGAGGTCTTCCTCAACGCGAACAGCCAGCACACGCACCGCGGGCTCGACGCGCCCACGTACGATCCGATCCACGACGACGGCTCGCAGTCCGATCAGTTCTTGCGAACAATCACGCCGATCGGGCAGCGCGATTCCATCGCATTCGACTATTCAAACCAGCTCGCGCAGTTTGCTATTCCGATCAATACGGACCCAAACAATCCCGTGGATCCAATCGTGAGCGTACCCGGCACAGACGACGTGCAGCGCGAGTACGATCGCTATGCCAATCTCAACTTTACGGCCGTTTCTAAGGACGGCAACGGTGTCTTTCAATTCATCCCATGGTACCGCTCGACGCGCATCGCGTACGACGGTGACCTCGCAAAGGACGTTCGCGCCACGCAACCCGACCCGGCAACTGGCAGCCCGACGCCATTGGTCGGCCTTCGGCAGGATCGCTCGGCCAAGTACGTCGGCGTGCGTCTCTCGGATTTTCGGGCGACCGCGCATCACGCGTTCAAAGTGGGACTTGATTTCTCGCGCGAAGATTTCCGAGCTTTCGAAACGTTCGCGCAGTTGGGTCAGCCGAACGTCGACACGTCGGTCGCGCAGCCCGGAACGCAAATCGGTTTGTACGCGCAGGACAAGTGGTCTCCATCGAAGGTCGTATCCGTCGATTACGGCCTGCGCTACGACCATTCGACCGGATTCGTCGGAGGCCGGCAACTGAGCCCGCGCATCGGCGTGAACATCGCGCCCGATGGTCGTAATGTCGTGCACTTTTACTACGGTCGTTTTTACGCGGCGCCGCAGCTCGAAGACGTGCGCCAAGCGTGCGTTGCGTTACAGGGTTGTCCGTCGGTTCCGGTCTACGACCTCAAACCCGAGACCGACGGGTATTTCGAAATGGGCGTTTCGCACACGTTCTCGCCGGCGATGAGCGGGTACGTGAACTACTTTCGGCGCACGGCATCCAACGTGCTCGATACCACGCAGTTACTCAACACGCCGCTCTTCGCCGTTTTCAACAATGCTATCGGGCGCGACGAAGGCGTCGAACTGCGTCTACAAGGAAACCGCACCGGCGGCGATTCATGGTTCGTCTCCGGGACGGTCTCGCACGCCGAAGCGGGCGACATCTCCGGATCCACATTTCTTTTCGGACCGCAGCTCGTCCAGCCCGCGCATTTTTCAGCGGCCGACCTGCAGCCCGAAGATCACGACCAGACCTACGAGGCCAACAGCGCTTACACCCATCGCTGGGGAACACAGCGTTCGTGGTTTGCGACGTTGCAAGGCGAATATGGAACGGGATACCCGCAATCATTCGAATCCGGTGTGGACCGCTTGCCGGCGCACTTCACGCTGGACTTGGGATTGGGCAAGGAGGCCGGCAAAAACGGGACGCGTTCGCTCGGTTTCGATCTCGACATTACCAATCTGCTAAACCATCAATACGTCATCAAGATCGCCAACGGTTTCAATACGACGCAGATCGCTAGCAGGCGCAACATTCTGTTGCGCGTAACGGCTCCGTTCTAGTGCTCGTTGCCGTCGCAATCGTTCAACCCGCGCAGGCGACGCGACTAACGGGCGTCCCCGTGCTGGTCACCGGGGAACGCGGGGCGACGACGACGATGCACGCGGCACTGGTCGTAACCCGGACGTCCGATCCGCTTGTCGTCACGCTCGACGAGGTCGAGCGTGACGGTGGGCGGATCATACGCAATTACGATTGGGATATGACCAAGAAGGTTCACTTGATCGTCGTCAGCGACGACTTGCATACGTTCATGCACGTCCACCCGGTCCTCGGCGCAGACGGGCACTTCAGGCTGCGACTACGCCTCCCGCGGCCGGCACTCTATCACGTGTACTACGATGGCGTCGCCCACGATCTCGGCCGTCAAATCTTTCGATTCGACGTTCCGGTTGCGACCCGCGCCGGAGCGTTACGATCGCGCGCGCTTACCACGACAACGGACGTCGCGCACGCGGGTCGCTACTCGGTACGCATTAGCCGCCTCACGATTCCGGTCGGTCAGCCCGCGTTGTATCGCGTTGAGATCCGCAAGGACGGCAAGCTCGCGACGGATTTACATCCATATTTGGGCGCGATGGGACACGGCGTGCTTATCGGAGCTAGCGACTTGTCGTATCTCCACGTGCACGCCATGGACGCGATGATGATGCAGATGATGGGCGTCGACGATTGCGGCGACGCGGTTCTATCGATGATGGCGCCGATACCGCCCGATTCCGCCGTCCCGCCGAACCTGCAATTTTTTATCCAAGCTCCTCGCCCGGGCGAGTATACGCTTTGGTTCCAATTTACCGGCGGCAACCAAAACTACGTCGCTTCGTGGACCCTCACCGCGCGCTAGTCCGGCTAGTGCAGGTAGGGGTTCGGGTCGACCGGGGCGCCGTTGCGGCGCACTTCGAAGTGCACGTGCGGACCGGTGCAGCGACCGGTGCAACCGGACGCGCCGATGGCCTGACCGCGTTGCACGTTTTGACCGACGCCGACAAAAATTTGCGACATATGTCCGTATCCGGTCGAAATGCCGCCACCGTGGTCGATGGCAACGTAATTGCCGTACCCGCTGACCCAGCCGGCGATAATCACGCGGCCCGAGGCTGCGGCGACGATCGTGGTGCCGCTGGCGACGCCGATGTCGATGCCGGGATGAAACTCGCCGCCGCCGCCGCCGTACGGATTGGGGCGCCAGCCGTACGGCGACGTGATGGGCCCGCTCACCGGCCAAATGAACTGTCCCGCGCCCGGAGGCGCTTGCGGCACGATGCCTTTCGCGGCATTTTCGCGCGCGATCTCGGCTTGCTGCTCCCGAATCAACCCTTCGAGTTGGGCTTCTTCTTGCGCGGAGAGCCCTTCGAGTTGTTGTACTTCGCCGGCGACGGAGACGCGCTGCTGGTGCGCGAGCGATACGAGATTACCGCGCTCTTGCGCCAGCGCCGCGAGTTGCGCGCGCGCCTGCGATTGCGCTCGCTGTTCGCTCTGCAATTCGAGTAAACGTTCGTCGAGCCGTTGCTCCGCGCGCGCCACTCGTGCGACCGCGCTCTTGCGCGACGCGATGGCGCGACGGTTGACCGCGAGCAAGAGACGCACGTCGTGCCAGCGCTCGACGAATTCCGAAAACGAACGCGAACTGAACAGCACGTCCAGGTAGTTTTGATTGCCGTGCTCGTAAATTTCGACGAGCCGCTTCTTATAAAGATCGTCGTGGAGCTTGAGCGAGCGCTGGGCGGCGTCGAGTTGAACCCGTTGCGCTGCGATGCGCCGCTGGTTCGACTCGGCCTGCGCCTGCAAGGAGCCGATCCGCGTGTTCACGCCCGCGATCGCGCCATTGGTTCGGTCCAGCTGATTGCGCAGGTCGCTTTCGCGCAGCGTTTCGAACTGCAGTTGGTTGCGCTTGCGTCCCAACCGCAGATGGATCTCGTGAAGCTGTCGTTGCTGGCGGCGAATTTTCTCCGACGTGCCCGTCGCACCGGCCGGGCTCGCCGGAAACGGCAAGGAGCCCGCGAGCAGTACCGCAAGGGCGATCGCGACGATGGGGCGCGGTCGGGCGTTCACGGGTTGTGCACTTCACGAAGGACTACGGGATTTCCCACCTTGAACTCTGGAGAGCCTCGAAGGGATAGCATGCACGACCTCTCACGCGGACAACTCGTCGTTACCGGCGGTGCCGGCCTCATCGGCAGCGCGATCGTCTGGGCTCTCAACCGGCGGGGACTCGACGACATTCTCATCGTCGACCGGCTGGACGCGAGCGAAAAGTGGCGCAATTTGGTACCCCTGCGCTACGCCGATTATGTAGATGCCGACGAATTCGAACGGCGCATCCTCGAGCAACCCGGCGCCTTCGACGGCGTAACGGCCGTGTTCCATTTGGGCGCTTGCTCCGCGACGACGGAAACCGATGCCGCCTACCTGATGCGCAATAACTATGAATATACCAAGCATGTGGCGCACTGGGCGGCCGAGCATCGTACGCGCTTCGTCTACGCTTCGTCGGCCGCAACCTATGGGGCGCTGGAGGACGGGCTCTCCGACACATGCGATTTGCAAAGTCTGCGTCCGCTGAACGCCTATGCATACTCGAAGCATCGATTCGACCTGTACGCGCAACGCTTGGGCCTGCTCGAGCACATCGCCGGCATCAAATATTTCAACATCTTCGGCCCCAACGAGCAGCACAAAGGCGAGATGCGCAGCCTCGTGGACAAAGCTTTCCATCAGATTCGTCAAGCCGGAAGCGTGAAGCTCTTCCGTAGCCATCGGCCCGAGTTTTGCGACGGCGAGCAGCTGCGCGATTTTCTGTATGTAAAAGATGCGGCCGAAATGACGCTGCATCTGGCCGAATCGGATGCCTGCGGCATCTACAACGTCGGCTCGGGTGTGGCGCACACGTGGCTAGATTTAGTGCGCCCGATCTTTCGCGCGCTCGCGTTGCCCGAGCGCATCGAGTTTATCCCCATGCCCGAGCGCTTGCGCGACAAATACCAATATTCGACCCGCGCGCGCATCGAACGGCTACGCGCAACCGGGTACGATCGGGCGATCTCGCCGCTCGCCGAAGCCGTCGACGATTACGTGCGCGCGTATCTCGTCCCGGACCGGCGCTTGGATCCCACGCAGGCGCCGGTAAGCGCCGCAGTCAAGTAAGCGCGCCATGAGTGAACCGACACGCGCCGACCGCCGCCGCCAAAATCGCGGGGGCCCGAATGCTCCCGGCCCGCGGCGCGACCCGATGATCCCAATCTACATCGGATTCGCGGTGTTGATCGTTCTCATTTTCGCCGGCTTCGGCATCGCGCGGTACGTTCAACAGCGGCAACTAACCATGGCCTACGCGACTCCTTCGCCGGGACCAAACGCATCCGCGAAGCCGATCCAGCTCACCGATCTCCAGCCGATCGGCAAACCCTTTGAAAAGAACCCGAATGCCACGGCCGACACCAAAGCCGGCGGCCATGGTGCTCCCGTGGACGGCATCCACTGCGAAACGACCGAAGGCGTAAAACTGCACGTGCACACGCATCTTTCGCTCTTCGTGCAAGGCGTGCAGATGCAGATTCCGCAAGCAGTCGGCATCGCCCCCGACGCCACATCGCCGACGGGCGCGTGTCTGTACTGGATTCATACGCACGGCCCCGACGGCATCATCCACGTCGAATCGCCGGACCTTACGCCGCCGGGCGGAGGGCCGTTTACGCTCGGCATGATGTTCGACATTTGGGGCCAGCCGTTGACGAAAACGCAGATCGGCCCGTTCAAGGGTGCGGTCACCGCTTACGTGAATGGCGCGCTCTACGACGGCGCGCTCAGCGCGATCCCGCTCTATTCACATCAACAAGTAACGCTGGAAGTGGGCAAACCGCTAGTCCCTCCACCGAACTACGCGTTCCCGCCCAACGACTAGCTCGAACGCTCCGTCAAGGCCTCATAACGCGCGTTGGAGTTGTGCGTTTAGCACGTCGGTCGGGACTTCGCCCGAGTTGACGTACGTGATCTTTCTTGAGCGGTCGATGATCACGATGGTCGGGAAGCCGCCCTGCAGATAGAGATTTGCAACCGTCATCGTTCCATCGTACGCGACCGGATACTTCACGTGAAAGCGCTGAACGAAGGTCAGCACGTCGTTTGCGTTCTCGGGGGATTGCCCGTCGATGCCCGTATCGCTACCCGAAACCGCGACGAAAGCAACTTTGCCTTTGTACGCAGCATAGAGTTCGTTTATCGTTGTCGTCTCGCGCTGACAATGGGGACACCACGTTGCGAAGACTTCCAAAAACACGGGCATCGTCGTCTTGTTGAGATCGAAAAACCCGTGCGTCGTGAGCGCCTGAAATTCGGGCGCGCGTTTGCCGACGGCGATTTTCGCCGAAACGGGGGGCGGCGTTTGCGTCGCTACGGTCGAAACCGTCGACGTACGACGCGCGAAGAACAGCGCGACGGCGATTGCGATAACGACGATCCCGAATGTGACGTAGAGCGCAGAGCGGCGATTCATTCGCCTCTCATACGGCGGTCGAGCGACCAGCTCCCTGGCGCGAGCCACGCGACGACCACGCATCCGATCGAAAGCAGCAGGTCGAAGGCGACATGCGGCCAATCGGCCGGCGCCCGGTCGGCGGGGCCGAAACACCCGCAATTCGCGGGAATGTGCCGAATGACGGCCGACGCGATCGCGCCGGCATAGAGCCCGAATTGCGCGGCGGCGACGATGGCGGCTCCGCGGGTAAAGAGACCGGCGACAAGATAGAGCCCAAGGCCGATCTCGAAGAACGGCAAGAGAATCGCAACGGGTGCTATCGCACCGGACGGAAGCAGCCGGAATCCCGCGATGGCCGCGGCGAGGTCGTTGAAGTGCCCGACCTTCAGCGCGCCGGCCACGACCAGGACTATCCCGAGGACGGTTCGCAACGCGAATCCGGCGAGGCGGCGAGCAAGCGTTGTCTCCATCCCGGCGTATGTTCTGACCAAACGCCGGCACCTCTGCTTTGCGAATGCATGAAACGACTTGTGGGGCACGTCATCGAACGTAAGATCGGCTATATTCATAGGCAAATCACTGGAGGCATACCCGATGTCGCTCACCTTCGCGCGCATCGCCTGGACGACGGCACTGTGTAGCGCGCTCGTGGGCTGCGGTCATTCTATCGGGCGCGACGCGCCGCACGGGACCGTGCTGAATCCACCGCGGCCGGCGGCAACGTTCGACCTCCCGGCGACCACCGGCGGAACGTTCGATTTGGCCGCCTCAAAGGGGCATCTCGTCGTTCTCTACTTCGGTTTCACGCATTGTGCCGATACCTGTCCGCAGACGCTCGCACACATCAACGCCGCGCTAAAGGACGCGCGGCTGACCGAGGCGCGCGCGGTATTCGTAACGATCGATCCGCGGCGCGATACGATCGCCGCCGAGCGCGCGTTTTTTGCTAAAGCCGCCGTCCGGGCCATCGGCGTAACCGGAACTCGCGCCCAACTCGCGCCGATCTGGAAGGCATACGGCGTGAGCGTGCAACCCCAACCCACGGATATCGCGCATAGCGACTACATCTATGCGATCGACGCCGCAGGGCGGCTACGCGAAGTGCTGCACGCGGACGTTCCGGTCGTTGCCCTGGCAGCCGACCTGCGTGCACTGGCGCGGGTGCAATAGTGGAGCTCGTGCGATTTTCCGACATCGAATGCCACTATGGCGCGAGAGAGATTTTCGCCGATGCCGCGGGCGTGTTGCGCGACGGCGACCGCATCGGTCTCGTCGGGCCCAACGGCGCCGGAAAATCGTCGCTCTTGCGCATGCTCGCCGGTGTGGACGTGCCGTTCGGCGGCTCCATCGTTCGCGCGAAGGAGACGCAACTCGGCTATCTCGCGCAGAGCGTCGCCGACGAGACCGATACCACGCTACAGGCATTGATCGAGGCGGCGCTCGCGCGCGCGGCCGACGACGAATGGGGATTGCGCAACAAAACGCTGCGCACGATGTTGTCGGCCTTCGGCTTCGAGCCGGCCGACTACGACCGCCCGCTGCGCGAGTTCTCGGGCGGCCAGCGCGCGAAAGCGGCACTCGCGCATTTGCTGATCGACGAACCCGATTACCTGATTCTCGACGAACCGACCAACCATCTCGATATCCAAACGGTGCGCTGGCTCGAAGGCTTTATCGCAAACGATAAGCGCGCGTACTTGATAGTTTCCCACGATCGCTATTTTTTGGATCGGGTCGCCACGCAAATTTGGGAGATCGAACTCGGAAAATTGCACGCGTACGCCGCCGCCGCGCCTGCCTACAGCAAATATACGGAGCAGCGCGCGGCGCGACTGGACGCGGAACGGCAAGCGTACGAGCAATTCGTGAGCGAACGCGATCGGCGGCGCAACGAAATCGCTTCTCTGCGCGCCACGCGCGGTTCGCATGACTACAGCCAAGTTCGCAGCCGGGAAAAGCAACTGGCGCGCGTCGAGGCCACGCTTGAGGCCCCGCCGCCCGCCGCTGCGCGCGCGCGCATCAACGTGCGTTTGCGCTCGGCGCGCCGCGCGGGGAACGGCTTCGCATTCGAGACGTCTCATCTATCCAAGGCATACGCGCAGCCGCTGTTCAGCGATCTCGCCGTCGATCTCGCGCAAGGCGAACGGCTAGCCGTCGTGGGCCCCAATGGCGCCGGAAAATCGACGCTTCTGCGCATTCTCGCGGGCGAACTGGGGGCGGATGCCGGCATCGTGCGATTCAATCCGGCGGCGCAGGTCGCGTACTTCGCGCAGAATGCACACGATCAGCTCGACGTAGACTCGACCGCCGTCGAGAACGTATTGGCCGCGGCGCCGATTTTGCCCGAAGAAGCGCGCGGGCTGCTTGGACGCATGCGAATCAGCGGCGACGCCGCCGACAAGTTCGTGCGCGAGTTCTCGGGCGGCGAGCGCCGCCGCATCATGCTGGCGCGTTTGATGGCCCGCAAAGCCGACGTGCTGCTCTTGGACGAACCCACCAACGACCTCGATATCGAGAGTCGCGAAGCGCTCGAAGACGTGCTCGACGAGTACGCGGGCGCGCTGGTCGTCATCTCGCACGATCGCTACCTTCTCGCGCGTTTGGCCGATCGCGTTCTCTGGATCGATGCCGGCGATTGGGGCGTTCTCGAGGGCGGGTACGACGCATACGAGGAACGCCAACGCGATCGTGAGCGCGCCGCGCGAGATGCGGCGCGCGGCGACGGCCGCTCTCGGGATTCGCGACTTCTAACGCCGCTAAAAGTGCGCTCGCAGCTGGAAACGCAGATCGCGCGCATCGAGCGCGACATAGCGGCGCTGGACGAACGTAAAGCCGCGATCGAAGCGCTCTTCGAGGATCCAAAGCTGTACGAAGACCGCTCCAGCGTGAGCGCTCTTCAAGAAGAACTCGCCGGAATTGCTCGCCGAAGCGAGCAGGCTTTGCAAACGTGGGAAACGTTGTTGGACCGCATCGGGCAGTTGGCGTAGACTCGTAGGTAATGACGCTTCTTCACATGCTGGCTTTCCTAGCGGCCATCATCCCGGTCCACGGGACGGTTCTGGGTCCCGGCGCAAACGGCACCCTGATAATCCGAAACGACCCGGTCACCAAGATGGTGCCGGCCCGGACCCGCGCGTATCGCGTCACGCCGAAGCTGCACGTCACGCCGGGAGTCGGCATCGACGGCTTCCTGGACCGTTCCGTGACCCCGTGGCGCTGGTACGATGCGGCGATCGCCGCCAAGTTTACTCCCGGCCTACCCGAGCCGGATCGCGTCATCCCGTTCGACTATGGCTCGCACATGCCGCATACCATTCTGATCGATCAGCTCGGGCGACCGGTCGATCTCGCGTCATCGTTCCCGGGCAAAGTCGAACTCATCAGTTTTGTTTTCACGCGCTGTCCCGACAAAGACGAATGCCCGACCGTCAGCAACAAATTCAAATATCTCCAGGATCATCTGGACCCGAACAAATTTCACTTGGCGATCATATCGCTCGACCCGGTCTACGACTCTCCGGCCGTGCTGCGGGCATACGGCAAGCAATTCGGAGCCGACCCGCAGCGCTGGTCGCTGCTAACCGGTCAGCCGCAGCAAATTCAGAATCTTCTCAACCGCTTCGGTATTTCGTCGATGCGCGTGAGCGACGCGAACTTCATCCATAACGACCGGGTTTTCTTGGTCAACCAGGAAGGCGCGGTCGCCGACATCGTCGACACCGTCGGCTTCGCACCCGACTCCATGATCTCCGAGGCCAAACACACCGCCGGCCTCGTTTCGAGCCCCCTCGGACGCCTGGAGTTATCGTTGGTAGCAAGCGTGGTTGCATTATGCGGCGGCAGCCAATACTCGGGCGTCGTCCTCATGGAAACGATCCTGTTTTTCGTCATCGCGATTGCATCGTTTGCGGTGCTCGCGTGGGTCGCACGCAAAATGTGGGTCCCCCCGTCACCCTGAGCCTGTCGAAGGGCGCGACATGCTTCGACTAGCTCAGCATGACAGAGCCCCCGTCACCCTGAGCCTGTCGAAGGGCGCAAGAGCAGGTCCCAGAGAGGCTCGGAACTCCTGGAGGGGTAAATTGCGTATCCTTGATGGGAGTTCCGCGAAAGCCTATAGAGCCGCCGACACCGGAGCAGGCTGCGTTTCTGGAGAGGGCAGTCGAGCAGTATGGCAAGGCGACCTACAACTTCGCGTATCGCCTGACTCGAAACGAGGCCGACGCCCGCGATCTTACGCAGGATGCCTTTATTCGCGTGTATCGGGCTTGGCGCAGTTTTCAGCCGGGGACGTCGTTTCTGTCCTGGATATACAGGATTGTCACGAATCTCCATCGGGATGAACTTCGGCGCTCGAAAGGACGTTATCAGGAAGAGATCCCTGACGATAACGCGCCGCAAGAATACGCGGGCGAACGGCCGCTGGCGGTAACGCCGATAGAAGACTACGTCGAAGGGCAGCTGAGCGAGCCATTGGCAAGGTCGCTCGAAGCGCTTTCGCCGGACCAACGACAGGTCGTAATGCTCGCAGATATCGAGGAGTACAGCTACCAAGAGATCGCGGAAATCATGGGATGTTCGATCGGCACGGTGAGATCCCGACTCCACCGGGCCCGTGCGCTTCTCAGACGGCTACTACAGAAACAAATACAACAATGATGCAGCATTTAACAAACCCCCAACTCATCGATTACATCCACGGTGCTCTAGCGCCGGAAGAGGACGCGTCGGTGCATGCGCACCTCGAAAGCTGCGCGCTCTGCCGCGAGGAGTACGCGACGGAAGTTGCATTGACCGAATTGTTGCGCAAGCAGGCTGCACTCGAAGAACGCGACATGCCTTCCACCGTAAAGGCCGCGATCTGGCAGCAAATTCGTGACGCGCGACCGTCGCCGGCGACTCGCATACTTGCGTGGCTACGTCCCGCGATTGCCATTCCGGTGGCGGCGGCTATCGTATTGGCTGCGTACTTTGGGCTGCATTCACAGCAGGCGTCGGCTGCGCCGACGATCGACGCGGCGTATCTTCTGCAAGATCACGCGGCGATGAACTCTACCGTGCCGTTCGGGGATCGCTCGGGCGCCGATGCTGCGGAGCTTCAGAGCGGATCGTCCGGCAGCGCTGACGAGACGGCCGTAAACGTACAACCGGCAATATACACGGCGGATGCGGGCCGCTAACGCAGCGGGGGCCGCGTCCCTCGCGTTCGCGGTCGCGCTGATGTGCGCGGGCGCGGTCGGCGCGCAGGGTGCCGGCGCCGATGGACTGCTGCGCGAAGCCATCGACGCGCCGAACAACGTCTCGTATGTCGGCCAAGTGCAAAACACGGAATTTGGCCAGTCCAAAGCCGAAGCGACGATCTTTCGCATCGAACACGACTCGCCTAACTTGACGCGCCGCTGGTACGTCGCACCACAGGCCCTCTACGGCGACTCGATCATCAGCCGTGGCGACACGAGTTATAATGTCGATATTAAGCGCAACCGCGTCATCGTGACCAAAGACGACGCCCTCGACGATCAAGTCGCGCAAGACGACAATTTCAACCTGCTCGCAAACAACTATCGCGCGGTCCAGGGTGCGGACGAGACCATCGCCGGCCGCCCGGCAGCCTCCGTGCTGCTGGTCAATAAATACACGGGTCAGACGGTCCTTCGCGTCTGGATCGACACGCAAACGAAACTCGTCTTGCAGAAAGAACAGTATTCGAGCAACGGTTCCGTCACGCGGCAAATGCGTTTCGCGCAGATACGGTACGTTAAGGATGTGCCCGACGGAAGTTTTCAGATTCCGACGACGGGTTTTACGCGCGTGCAAGGCGCCAGCCACGGCACTCCCTCCAACGACGTAGCCGGCGCCATCCGCACGGCGGGCTTCCAAGCGCGCGGACCCCGGTACTTACCCGAAGGCTTCACGCCGATCGCGGCCGACATCACCACTATCAAAGGCATCCGGACGCTGCATCTGCTGTACTCCGACGGCATTCGTACGATTTCGCTTTTCGAGAACGCGCGCGGCGCCGCGGTCGACCTGAGTAAGTACACCGTCCATCCGGCGACCGTCGACAAGCAGGACGCGCAATACGTACAGGACGGCCCGACAATGCTGCTCGCGTGGGCCGAATCGGGCCTACACTTTGCGTTGGTAGGCGAACTCTCCGAAGACGAGCTTTCGAAGATCGCCTCTTCAGTGGTTCCCTAGCCGCCGTTAGGCCAAGACCTGGGAAATGCGCTCGAGCGTCGCGCGCTGCTCGCGCGGAATCGCGGTGATGTCGGCGCCGCTTGCGTTTACCGCGCCGGCATCGTGCGTTTCCACGATCGAGCCGACCGAGTGCGCAAGCGCCGCGACGTCGTAACCACCCTCCAAGACGTAGGCGACACGGCCGTTGCAATGCTCGGCCGCGACCGACGCGATCAGCGCGGCCAGCGACGCTGCGGCGCCGGCATCGACGCCGAGATCGCCGACCGGATCCCCGGCGACGTAGTCGAAACCGGCACTTACGACGAGCAGGTCGGGAACCACGCGTGCCGCAACTTGCACGAGCAATCGTTCCCACAACGCTAAGAACGGCTCGGTGCCGAAATCGTGCGGCGTCAACGGCACGTTCGCGATCGCATCGTCACCCATGATGTAGTTTTCGCGCTCCGTACCGGTGCCTGGGTATGCCGGAAAAGCATGCGCCGACACGTAGGAAAGTCCGTCACCGCAAACCGCTTGCGTTCCGTTTCCATGATGGTAGTCGAAATCGACCACGAGCACGCGCCCTCCATGTTTCGCGAGGTATGCGCGCGCGGCGATCGCCGCATTGTTGAAAACACAAAACCCCATGCCGCGCGCCGCTTCGGCATGGTGGCCGGGTGGGCGAACGAGCGCGAACGCAGCATCGCCGTGACTAACCGCTTGCTCCATGGCCACGATCGCGCCGCCGGCGGCTCGCCGCGCTACGTCCAGCGAACGCGCGTCAACGAGGGTGTCGCCGGTCGAGAGATAGCCTGCGACGTGTTGCCCGGAAGCGATATCGACTTCACGCTTCACCGTTTCTAGATAGCCCGATGCGTGCACCCGCAAAATATCGGCGTCGGTCGCGTCGCGCGCGGGGACGCGCCCGCCGAACAATCCGCGCTCGGTCAAAAAAGCGGCGACCGCCTCAACGCGGTCGGGTGATTCCGGATGCGGAATCCCGCGCAAGTGGTCGCCGTAGCTCTCGTCATACACGATGTTCACGAGTTGCACCCTTCGACAGGCTCAGGGTGACAGTAGTGCTTTGCCACGCGAAGGGGCTGTTGTCAAAGCCCCTTTCGTCTCCGTCCCCTAAGTAGTGCTCTGCGACGGCAAGGGGCTGTTGTCAAAGCCCGTCGTCTCCGTCGCCGTGTTGGAAAGTTAGCCTGGTTTCTTTTTCGATTTGGCGGGGGCGGTTTTGGAGAGACCGTGGATGGATTTTTGGATATTTTTGTATTCTTTGGTTCCGGGCCGCATGTCTTTGAGCAGGCGTTTGTACGCACCCAGCGCTTTGCCGTTCTGCTTCGTGTGCGTGTACGAAACGCCCATCATATACAGCAGCTGCGGGTTGTGGTCGATATACTGTTTGACGTTGGCGTCCAGCACGTCGAAGATTTGCGCGGCTTCTTTGAAGTTTTTCAGGCTGTAATCGGAGCCCGCCACGCAACCCAGAGTCTCCGGCGAACGCTGGATTTGGAACGACTTGCTGCACGCATCGCGCGCATGGGTGTAGTCGTGCGTCGAGATGTACGCCTGGCCCAGCAGTGCGAATGCTTGAGCGCTCGGCGCGACGTCGCCCAAATGCTTCAAGTATCCGATGGCGTCGCTCGTGTGGCCGCCGCTCAATTTAATCTCGGCGAGATCGAGTAGTGCGCCCGGCTCGTCTTTATTGATCTGCAGCGCGGCTTGAAATTCTTGTTGGGCTTTTCCAGGGTTCTTTTGCGACGCCAGGTACTCGCCGTACGCCGTATGGGCGGTCGCGACTTTCGGATAAGCGGCGATCGTCGATTGGAAACTCTGGTCGGCTTGCGCGTTTTGCTTGAGGGTCGCGAACATCGAGGCCTTGCGAATGAGAATCGTGACCTTAGCATCCTCGGTTGGAGCAGCAGCGACGGCGTCGTCATAGGCCGCCGCAGCCTTGACGGCGTCATTCTGCTGTGCGAGCAAATCCGCGCGGAAGACGAGGACTTGCACGTTTCTCGGATCCACGGCCATCGCGCGTTCGACCGTGCTTACGGCCGACGAGAGCTGCTTTTGATTGGCGAACGTCTGCGCTTCTTGCAGCAGCGGCGTTACGTCCTTGGGGTCCAGGGAAAACGCCTTTTCGAACTGTTTGCGCGCGTCGTCGAATTTCTGTTCCGTGGCCAACACGATTCCGAGCGTGGAGTACGCGCGCGGATCGGTCTTGTTGAAGGTGACTGCGCGATTGGCGACGCGCTCGGCATCTTTCGCGCGATTCGTCTTCAGGTACAGCTCCGTCAGGGTGCTCAACACGCCGATGTTGGTCGGCTCTAGGTTCGACGCATTCTCCAGGTCGCTGATGGCGGCCGGAATCTGCCCCAGCGCCTCCTGCGCGGACCCGTCGAAGTAGTACACTTGCGCCGTCTTCTCACCGAGTTGCAGCAGGCGCTGCGTGAGCGGAAGCGAGAGATCCGGGTGCCCGATCGAAAGATACTGTTGAGCCAGTTCGGTCAATGAGGCACGGTCGCTGGGATTGCTCTTGAGTTTTGCCTGCAAACGTGGAATCGCGATGCTGGGCGGTTCCGGCGTCGCGGTCGGGATCGGCGCCGGCGATGCCGACGGAGTCGCGGTCGGCGCCGGTTTGCTGCCGAAGAGGCCCGCATCCGCCTTCCCGGATGGGAAAACGATCGCGGCGCTCAACGCAGCAAAAAACGACGCGACGAGAAGGGTTCGTTTCAAAGTACCACGTGTTCCTTATAGATGGTCGTCACGGTAATAACGCCGCGGCGGCGGCTTTTGTCACGCGTGCGCTTTGGCCTCTTGGACCAGTTTGGTCAGCTCGGGGACGATGGCGAAGGCATCGCCTACGACGAGCAAATCTGCGAACTCTCCGATCGGCACGCTGCCGTCCTTATTGATCGCAACGATGTTCTTCGCCGTTTGCATGCCGACTTTGTGCTGAATCGCTCCGGAAATGCCAGCAGCAATGTAAAGATTTGGGCTGACCGTCTTTCCGGTTTGGCCGATTTGGAGACTATACGGGACCCAGCCTGCATCGGCGGCCGCCCGCGAAGCACCGACCGTGCCGCCCAGCGCGTCGGCTAGCGGTTTGAGAAGCGTGTCGAACGGTTCCGGCCCACCCAGGCCCCGGCCTCCCGCCACCACGGCCGGAGCCTCTTCGAGACCCAGCTCTCCGGATGCTTCTTCGACTTCCTTCTCGATACGCATGAGATAGGTTTTACCGGCAGGTTTCTCGAGCTCGGAGATTTGCGCTCCCGCTCCGCCCGCTTGGGCCGCAAAGGAGTTGGGGCGAACGGTTACCACGCCGTACTCAACGCCTTCTTTAAACGCGCACGTCGTCAGTTGCGCTCCGCCGAGCTTGGGCGCAATGCATTCGACTTTGCCGTTCTCGACCTTGATCTCGGTGGCGTCGGAATTCATTCCGGCGTTCAAGCGCGCGGCCAGCCGGCCCGCGACGTCGCGCCCGAGCATGGTGTTTGGCAAAAGCACGACCGACGGTCCCGAACTTTTGGCGAGCGCTTCGAGATAGTCTATGGCCGGATCGAGCAAGTACGTATCGACGTCGCCGTCTTCACTTATGTAGACGACATCCAGCGGAAACTGCTGCAATTGCTCCGCAATCGCGCGAGACCCCGCGCCCAACGCAACGGCGTATGCTTTTCCGCCGAGGGAATCGGCGAGGTGGCGCGCCTGCGTCGCGAGTTCAAACGTGACTTTGCGCGTCTGGCCCGCTTTGTGTTCGACGAAAACGATGACGTTGCGCATCAGACGAGTTTTTTCTCTTTCAAAAAGTCGAAGATAGCTTTGGCGCCTGAAGCGCCGTCTTCGGCGGCAACGACGCGGCCCTTCGCGCGCGGCGCGGGGGCTGCCGCTTCGAGCAACTCCGTCTTTGCGCCCGTCTCTCCGACCGCACCGTCGAGTCCGAGATCGGCCGCGCTCATCGCCGCAATCGTCTTTTTCTTGGCGCCCATAATGCCTTTGAGCGACGGATACCGCGGTTCGCCAACCGCCATGGTCACGCTCACGAGCGCCGGCAACGGCGCATTGACGACTTGATAGCCGCTGTCGGTTTCGCGCTGCGCAACGATTTTGCCGTCGGTCACGTCGAGATGACGCGCGTTCGTGAGTCCGGGAACGCCCAAATACTCGGCAAGCGCGCCGGGTACGCCGCCGGTGCTTCCATCGTCGGCCAGTCCGCCGCACACGACCAAATCGAATCCGATTTTTTTCAAGGCGGCGGCAATGACGTAGGCGGTGCCCCAGACGTCGCTGCCCGCGAGTTGTGCGTCGCTCAACATCACCGCATCGTCCGCGCCCATTGCAAGCGCTTTGCGAATGACTTCTTTCCCGGTGTCGGGGACCATACTGAAGACGGTTACGGTCGTGTCGCCGCCCAATCGTTCTTTGAGCTGCAATGCCGCTTCGAGTGCGTATTCGTCGTACGGGTTGAGGACCGTGTCGATACCGGTGCGCACCAGCCGTTTCGTCGAAGGATCGATCCGCTTAGCGGCGTTGGTGTCGGGCACCAACTTTACGGTAACCACGATCTTCACGTGGGGTAAGACCTCCAAAAACGCGCGAAACCCGGCCGATAGCCGGGAGGAACCCGGCTTCTTTGGTGCCGGTCCCGAAGCGAACCTGCCGCCGCGCGGAAAAACCTCGAACCGCGCGGTCGAGCGGGCGTACGCTTAGCGCCGAGTTGCGGGTACCGCCGCGTTGCGCCCGCGCACGTATTGATTGGGGACGAACGGGTCCCCGCCGAGCGCGTCGGCCGCATCCCACGTCCAGCGGGGATCGCGCAGAAACCCGCGCGCGAGGCTTATGCAGTCGGCCCGGCCGGCGGCGACGATTGCCTCGGCCTCCGCAGGGTCGGTGATGAGGCCGATGGCAAAGGTCGGCACGCCGGAACCGCGACGAACCGCCTCCGCAAAACCTACTTGGTAGCCGGGCACTGCGTCGATGTGCTGCAACGGCGACAGGCCACCTCCGCTGCAATCGATGAAATCACAGCCGAGCGGCGCGAGCGCGCGAGCCAAGGCGATGGAGTCGTCGAGGTTCCACCCGCCTTCGACATAGTCGCTAGCGGAGATCCGGACGCCCAGCGGTTTGTGAGCGGGCCACGCGGCGCGAACGGCGGAGAAGAGTTCGAGCGGAAACCGCATGCGGTTTTCGCGGCTGCCGCCATATGCGTCGGTGCGCATATTGGAAAGCGGCGAGAGAAACTCGTGGACGAGATACCCGTGCGCAAAATGCAACTCAATCGCATCGACTCCGATACGATCGGCGCGACGCGCCGCGGTAACGAAGTCGTCGCGGACGTCGCGCAGGCCGATTTGGTCTAGTTCGCGCGGAACGTGCCATCCGTCGGTGTAGGCGACTGCACTCGGTGCGACCGGCTGCCAGTGTCCGGGACCGTCGTAGCGGCCACCGCCCTCCCACGGCGGATTGGTCGACGCCTTGCGTCCTGCGTGAGCTAACTGCACGCCGAAAGCGCTCTTCGTCCAATCCCGAACGAAGCGCACGACGCGGGACAGCGCGGCTTCGTTTTCATCGCTGTACAAACCCAAGCAGCGCGGCGTGATGCGCCCCTCGGCGCTGACGTGCGTCGCTTCGGAAAACACGATTCCGGGACCGGAGAGCGCGAATTGCCCGAGATTGACGACGTGCCAATCGTTCGCCGTGCCGTCGATTGCCGAGTACTGGCACATTGGCGACACGACGACGCGATTTGGTAACGTCAACGCGCGAAAACTGATGGGTGAGAAGAGCGCACTCATAACGCACGCCTAAACACCGGCGCGCCCGGTTCGGTTGCGGCTTTTACGCGCTAGAGGTGTTCGTCTTCTTCGGCATGATGGGCGCTGCGTTGGTCGTCGGCATTTGGATTCATATCCGTGTCGCCGTAGATTGCCTGCGCGCGCTCGATTGCCGGTTGCGGATCGACGTCGTGCATCGCAGCGACGCCCTTGCGACGGTCCAATTCGGTTTGTTCGGATTGCGCGGTATCGTCGTTATGCGGTATTTCGCGTTCCATGATTGCTCCTAACGCGTCTACTTTTTCTTTTCGTCTTGACCGAAGCGATCGTCGCGCATGGTCTCGTCATCGGCTTGCGAATCGATTTGATCGCCGTCGAGGTTCAAATCGTGCGACGCCTTTTCGCGCATCGCCGGACTTGCTTCCTCATTGTCGGTAAAGTCGTCCTGAAAGTGGTCTTCTCGCTCGTTCATGGCGAGAGTATACCCGTTAAAACGCGGCCGCCCCGGTTCAATCGTGCGAAGACATCTCCAATTGCGCCAGCCGTACCGGCGAACCGCAGTCGGGGCAGGGCGCGGTGAGAACCGAGAGATCCAACATGTCGCGTACGTCGCAACCGCAACGCCGGATCGTCGTGAGGTGGCCCTTGGCACACCGATATGTAAGTTGCGTCATGGCTCTAAACCTCCGTGCTATAAGCCAACTGGGCGCCGCGCCATCCTGGCGCGGCATGGTTTTTTTTATGCCGCTTCTGCGTCGTCGTCGATGACGAGTTCCAGAATCTCGGCGACCGTCTTGCGCCTGGCAGTTTCGACGATTCCCGCTATGATCGTGCGAGGAGCGCCCAAACAGTCTTCGAGGTCTACCCCAAAACCCGCGGCCGCAAGCAAGCCGAAGGCGCGTTCGGATTGCGCGAGCGTAAATTGACGGTCAAGATATTGCGGTTCCATCCGACCTCCCGGCCCGCGTAACGGCGAAAGACCGGCCCAAATGCCGGTCCTATAGTTTTCGACCGTTTCGGGTCCAAACAGTAGCTCGTCCTCGAACCGGGTCGTCCTTCGACAGGCTCCGTCCTTCAACAGGCTCAGGATGACACGCTGGGGGAGTTTGGGATGACCGGGGGTCGAACCCGGATGCCCTTTCGGGCGACAGATTTTAAGTCTGTTGTGTCTGCCGATTCCACCATCATCCCATGTCGTACCGGCCTGTTTGGCTCGTGGTGTCGAGGTTACTGCCTGCCGCTCGCTAGCACCCAGTTTATTGGACGCTCTAGGTGGGCCGAACGGCCAGGGTCCCTTTTCAACGGTGCCTAAGAACGTGGCCATGACCGAGCAGCCGCCCCTAAGCATCGTCACCGTAGAACTCTACGGCGAGTTCGATCTATTCCGGCGAGATGAACTGGCGGCGGCGCTGGAACCGGCCGCAGCAGCCGACGTCGCGGAGTTGCATTTCGTCGACACCGCGTACATGGACTCGACGGCGCTCGGATGCATGATACGTCTTCGCAAGCAGATGTTGCAGCGGAACCCGCGCAGCCACGTGCGGATCATCGCGCCGACGCCGCAGGTACGCAAACTATTCGAAGTTGCGGGATTGAGCGAAGTCTTCGAGATCGTGGAAAGCCTCGACTCACAAACGATGGAGAAGGCCTAGCGCCTTCCAGGCCGGTCTACTGGCGATAGCGTTCGACCGTGTCGCCAGAACGTATGTGCGCGACGCCCGGGTCTTGGCCGGCGTCACGCCGCGCGCGTCGCTGCCGCAGTAAATCCCAATAACGATCGAGCTGGACGTTGACGTCGTCTAAACGTTTGTGCTCGGTCGCGTTCAAACCGCCGGCTTCGCCCCGCTCCAAGAGTTGATGCTCCTCGGCGACCAGTTCCTCGATGTGTGCGTGGATGTCGACGTCCTTCATGCGCTTCTCATTCCCCGATTTTTGGCGGTGAAATCTGCAAGAGACCAAGAACCTGGCTCAAGCGGTCCGCATTGGCTTCCTGACCGGCGCGCGTAAACTCGTCGCGGAGCTGCCGCAGCTCGTCGATTGCCCGGCCTACGTTGGGGCGGCTCATCTCGCGAAACATCTCACGCGCTCGATTGAAACGCTGCTCTTCGTCGTCTTCACGACCCCCGCGCCGCTCGAACGCGGGCAATTCTTCGGAATGCCCGAGAACGATGTCGGCAACGATTTCGATGATCGCATCGGAATGCGCGCGCGCCAACGTCGCGGCTAAATCCACGTAGCGGTCTTCACGATCTCGTGCGGAAATCGCGATGAGATTCGCCTCGACGCACAGTTCCACGAGCCCACTGACCAGCGGGACCGCATCGGCCGCAGCATCGAGGTACGCCTCGTACACCTCATCTTCGTCTTCATCTGCGGCTTCGAGATAATCGTTCCAGGCGCGCCGCGCTTCGAGCACGGAGCGAAACACGTCACCTTCGGACATGCGGGTCATCTTCCGCCCGGGAGACTACCGCTCCCGCGTTAGCACATCGAAGACAAACGCCGTCGTCAAACCATAGAGTGCGTGCGGCACGATATCCGATATCCAGCTGTCCGTGCTCCACGTCGTGGGATCGGTTGCTTCGAGTTTTGCCGCCGGAACGTCGCTTGCGGCCATGACGAGGCCACCGAGAACGACCGCCGCAAACAGCATAGGCACGCCCCGCATCGCCGGGCGAACGATTCCGTAAAGCGCACCGACCGTCAGGCCGACGCCGTATCCTGATAACGCGCCGAGCGCGCTACGCCTATTCTTCGTCGCATCGTCCACCTGGTCGTCGGGCTTTCCCAGCGGTTCAACCCCGGCGCGCTCGGCGACGCGGCGAATCACCTCCGCCGGCAAGTTACTCGACTGCCGCCCGCGTACGGCCATGTCACCGTAGCTTGCCATATCCAAGACCATGGTGCCGGCGGCGCCGGCGACCGCACCAACTATGACGTTTCGCATGTCGGTGAGTGTACCCACCTTTACCGCGCGTTAAGTTTGCCCAAGAGCCAGTTTGCCGAAAGCTCGTAGAGTGCGAGCATGTGCGCGTAGACGAGATTCTCGTGCGTCTCATCGGGGAAGACGAGTTGCCGCACTTCAACGCCCTTGGCTTGCAGCCGCGTCGCCAAATCGACGCCTTGCGAAAAAGCGACGTTGCGATCGTCGTCGCCCTGCGAGAGAAAGACCGGCGAGCGCCAGGTATCGATCGAAGCAACCGGCGACGCTGCGTACGCGACGGCGCGTTGAGCCGGGGTTCCCTGTTTGCTACCGTAATCGTTGTCCAGAAGCGTCGCCCAATTGTGCACGCCCGCCATATCCACGCCCGCTTTGAATACGTCGGAATTGCGCGCAAGACCGAGGGCCGTTAAGTAACCGCCATATGAGAGCCCGTATATGCCGAGGCGTCCCGGATCCACGTCGCCGCGCGCTTGCAAGAATTTTGCGCCGGCCAAGACATCTTGGTACTCGCTCGCGCCCCGATATCCGTAATCTTTCGCCTCGCGGAAATCATGACCGTACATGATTCCGCTGCGATAGTTGATCGAGAGCACGAGGCAGCCGCGATTTGCGTAATACTGGTTGGACTCGTACAGATTCGTGTAGGCTTCCATGTAGTGAAAACCGGGTAACATTTGCCGTTCCGATCCGCCATGATCGAAAATAACGGCGCAATGCCTCCCGGTGTCGGATGCGGGCACGAAGAGCTGGCCGTGTAACAGGAGTCCGTCGAGAGATTTGAAGGTCACCAATTTCGGTTCCACGACCGCGTCGGCAGGGAAAGACGCCGGCACGGCGGGGCCGTCGAGCGCAGCCACGTCCCCGCGCGCGCTGCGAATCTGCACCGCAGTCGGATGCCGGTAGTCCGCATCGATGAACGCGATCGCGCCGTTTGCCAGCGACCGGGGCGCCCATTGGCTGTGCGGCCCCTTCGTCAATTGCGACGGCGGCCCGCCGTCAAATGCAACGCTCCAGATATGCCGGCGATCGATGTCTGCGATATTGGTTTGGTACAGCAGGTGCCGCCCGTCGCGCGATTCGTTTACGGTTTCGGTCTCGCCGTCGCCGGGCGTCAGCCGTCTGGGTGCTCCACCCTCCGCGCGAACGCTGTAGAGATGGCGCCAGCCGTCCTTTTCCCAGGGAAACGCGATGTAGCCGTCTTTCGACCAGAAGAGTTGGGAGGCGCTGTCGGTTTCGTAATACACGGAACCCATGCCGGGATCAGCGGAAAAAATCCGGTGCGCGGTTCCGGTTGCGGCGTCGGCGACCCACAAGGTCCACGGCGCGTCGCGTTGCGGATCGTCATAAGCCGAGGCGTCTTCGCGCAGACCGGGCGCGCGAACGAACGCGATGCGCGAGCTATCCGGCGACCACACCGGATACGCGTCGTACGCGAAATTGGGCGTTGGAAATACGAGCGTCTTGCGCCCCACGTCGAAGATTGCAATAAAGCCGTGGTTGCCGCGCTCGTTCGAGAAGGCGATTCGCGAGCCGTCGGGTGACCAGCGCGGATCGCTCAAACGCCCGCGGATGGCGAAGAGCGAAGTAGCCTTCCCGACGCGCAACGTACGCGACCCGGCCCGTAGAGTCGCGTTCATCGGCTGCCCGCGTAGAATCCAAACTACGCGGTTACCGTTGGGCGACACCGCCGGAGAATGGCCTTGGCCGACGAGCACCGGCGCGCCGCCGCGGACCGGCACGACCCAAATCTGTTGGAGCGGCGGATCGGCGAGCGTCGTGGGATTGGGATACTCGTCGTGCCGGTTCGCGTCGCCGCCGCGCACGTACATCACCGCGGAGTCGCCGGGTACGACCGAAAGGTCGGAAATCTCCTGGCCGTCGTCGCGAGTATAGGCCGTAAGGCGCCGGGCGTGCGCGCCATTGCGTATAAAAACATTGTGCGCGCCGCGCTCGTGCGCGGTGAATGCCAATGCGACTCCATCGGCCGACGGCGTCAAATTATCCACGAAGGGGGCCGATAAGATATCGTCCATGGAAAACTGAGCCGCCGCAAGCGCTGGGGCTGCCGCGCATGCAAAGAGCGCCGCGAGCAAAGACGCCCGCATCGTCATGCCAAACATTCCAACCTCCTTACGTAAAGTGCTGCAACAGATATCCGAAGAGTAGATCGCTGGTCGTAACGGCGGCACGCTCGCGTCCGGTCAGTTCGAACGCCGCGTCGAGCACGATGAGGCCCCCGAGCAAAATGTCCGCGCGCTGCGGATTGATGCCGGAGAGCCGTTTGCGATCGGATAGCGGCAGCGAGCGGAGCCGTTCGAGCACGCCTTTCAAATCGCCGCGCGAAAGTTCGAACGTCTCGAAGATATCGCGGTTCCCGCGCAAAATCGCCGCCGTCGTCGTCGCGCTGCCCCCGACAAACGCCAAGCGGTCGACGGCGGCAAAAGTGCCGATGGGCGCCAGGGCGATTCGACTCCGTTCGGCGGCGATCCGCAACGACCGATCGTCGATCGCACCTCGATCGCCTGCGAGAACGGGAAAAGCCTCGGTCAATCTGACCGCGCCGATTTCGCAGGATACGGTTCGATCGACGGCTCCGCGCATGCCCGTCGCGTATTCGGTGCTGCCGCCCCCCGTATCGACGACGCCAAACCGCCCGTTCCCCGGGATGGCTGCAACCGCGCCAAGGAACGAATAGCGAGCTTCATCCTCGCCGTCGACGATGGCAACGTCGGTGCCGATAATCGATCGCACGGCTTCGACAAACTCGCCGGCGTTGTCGGCACGGCGCAAGGCGCTGGTCGCAATGGCTACGAGGCCGGCGGACTCTCCACGTATCGCTTCGTAATGGTCGACGATTGCGTCGAGCGTTCGGCGCATCGGGACGGCGCCCAAATGACCGGACTCTTTGAGACCCTCGCCGACGCGCGTTCCCGTAGAGCGACGCAAAATGATGCGCGGCGCGCGGCCGTCGAATCGAGCGACTAGCGCCCGCGTCGAGTTAGTCCCAATCGAGAGTATTGCCCGGTTCACGCGCGACGTTCGGCGCGACGTTTTTTTTGCAAGAAGTGACGCTCGTGAGCGGGCGGAGCGTCCGGTACTTCCCACTCTTGCGTCGACTTGAGATAATCGCCGATCTGCGTTTCCAAGGCGTCATCGCGGATTTGCGGAGCGAGACGGACGACAGGGTGGCGTCCGGGGCCTTGCCGGACGAACTGCAACGTCTTGCGTCCAGTCACGGCTCGCTCGTACGTCGCGCGATGAGCGCTTACATCGGCTGCGGGCGCGCTCGCGATCTCTCCTGACTCCAGCCGGATCATCGCGCCGTACGCGTGCATGTTGAGCACCAATCCTCCGATGAGTTCGCTCACTGAGGCGTCGAACGGCTCCCCGGTCTCACGTAGATGATCGCTTCGTCCGGGCCGACGAGGTGCAATCGTTCGTGTATTTCCGGTACGGCGCCGGCCGGATCGGCCAGGCGGTGTAATTCCCGCTGCTCTTCGCGTTTACGCGCGCGAAGGTCGCGAACGTCGCGCTGCACGTCGGCAAGGGACCGGGCCATCGCGACGTTTTCATTGATGATGCGCGTGAATTGAATGCCGACAAGCGTGAATACGACCGCGGCCAATACGACAAAGGCGAGACGACTAAACAAGCGGACGGCTCCGTTCTGCCGCTTGCGGCGCTTCACGTCCGCGGTCTTGCCAGTTCCTGGCGCTCGGTTACCCATGCGCCTATTCGCCGATACTTCCGATAACGCGCCTCACGTAACTCAACCGGCGAGAGTTCCGATAGTTCCCGCAACGATGCTTCGATCGCTCCGAGCACGCGCGCAATCGTCTCCGCCGGCTCGCGATGCGCGCCACCAACCGGCTCCGGAACTACCTCGTCAACGATTCCGAAGTCATGCAGGTCTTGACTGGTGAGTTTCAATCTCGCCGCTGCTTCCTCCGCTTTTGACGCGTCGCTCCAGAGGATCGCAGCGCAGCCCTCCGGGCTAGCGACCGTATACACACTGTGCTCGAGCATCAACACGCGGTCCGCAATCGCGAGCGCGAGCGCACCGCCGCTGCCGCCTTCGGCCACTATGGTTGAGACGATTGGGACCGGAGCCTGCGTAAACTCGTACAGGCACGTTGCGATTGCCTCGGACTGTGCGTGCTCTTCCGATGCGATTCCGGGATCGGCGCCCTTGGTATCGACGAACGTTACGATCGGCAGCCCCAACCTTCCGGCGAGGTGCGCGAGGCGCTTTACCTTCCGGTAGCCTTCCGGGGACGGCATGCCGAAGTTTCGTTTGAGATTTTCTTTCGTGTCGCGCCCGCGCTGCTGGCCGATTGCGATGACCGCGCGGCCCGCGAGTTTCGCGAAACCACCGATAATGGCCGGATCGTCGCGGAACGTGCGATCGCCGTGCAATTCGTCGAATTGCTGCAATTGGGCGATGTAATCCGCGGACGTCGGCCGGCTGGGGTGCCGCGCCATGTTGACTTTCTCCCACGGAGACATCCGGCCGAAGATCTCTTGTTGTATCTGCGCGTATTTTTGTTCGAGCGCGAGTATCTCGCTGGACATGCTGATGGGTTGGTTCGCATTGACCGCACGCAATTCGTGGATACGTTTCTCGAGCTCGAGCAGTCCTTTTTCGCGTTCGACGATGACGTTCACGAAGCGGCTCCCATAGCGGCCTTGTCGCCATGCGAAGCATAATCCAAAAGGCGCGCGAGCGTGCTCTTGAGGTCGTGCCGGTCGACGACCATGTCGATGTGACCCTTTTCGAGTAAGAACTCGGCGGTCTGAAATTGGTCCGGTAATTTTTGCCGGATCGTTTGCTCGATGACGCGCCGGCCCGCAAAGCCGATCATGGCTTTCGGTTCCGCGACGATAACGTCGGATTGAAACGCGAACGATGCAGACACGCCGCCGGTCGTGGGATCGGTAAGCACCGTCACGAAAAAGTTGCCGTCGTCCATGAAGCGCGCAACGGCGGCGGTCGTCTTGGCCATTTGCATGAGCGCGAGCATGCCTTCTTCCATGCGCGCCCCGCCGCTTGCCGTAAAGATGATGCACGGAATGCGTCGACGCAGTGCCTCTTCGAGCAGCAGCGTGATCCGTTCGCCGACGACGGTACCCATCGTGCCACCGCGAAAATGGAAATCCATCACGGCGAGCGCGACATCGAAACCGCCGAGCTTAGCGAATCCGCACACCACGCCTTCGGATAGATGGGTTTTTTCGCGCGACTCGGCGAGTTTCTCCGGATAGCTCCGCTTGTCCGTCCACTCCAACGGATCTCCGGATTGCACGTCGTTACCGATTTCCAGGAAATCCGCATCGACGATCGAGTCTATCCGGTCGTGCGCGGTCATGCGGAAATGATTTTCGCACTTGGTACAGACATACAAGTTTGCGGCCAAATCCCGGCGATAGAGCACCTCGCCGCATTTGGGACACTTCGTCCACAGCGCTGCGTCCTCGCTCGATTCGGTTTTGCTGCGGCGCCGGCGCAGCCACTCGGGCATCGGCATCGAATTACGCTTTGTTGGAACCGGGGAAGAATCGCGCCGCATATAACTTGCGCAATTGCTTGAGATAATTCAAGATTTCTTTCTCGTTGAGTTTTGATTCGCCGGCGACGCGATCGGTAAACACGTACGGCACCTCGAGCGCGCGCCCGTAATGCCCCTTGGCAATCACTTCCAACCCGATCTTGAATCCTATTGGGTCGAGCTCTACCCCTTCGATTGCCTCGCGCCTTACCAATAAGTATCCGCTCGTGAGGTCTTTGATGCCGGTCAGCGGCGCGCCCAGCATGCAGGCCACGCGCGAGGTGAGCTTGCGTTTGAACGGCCAGTTCGAAATGCCGCCGCCTTTGACGTAACGGCTGCCCACCGCAAGTCCGTAAACGCCCGATTCGAGAGCCTGCACCATCCGGGGCAAGACGTTGATGTCGTGGCTAAAATCGGCATCCATCGCGCCGAGGGCTTCAGAATCAGGCCGCGCGAGCCGCCATCCTTCGATAACGCCGCTCGAAAGGCCGAGCTTGCCGGGGCGATGCAACGCGCGAACGGGCAACTCGGACGAAAGCCGATCCACGATTGCGCCGGTGCCGTCGGGAGAGTTGTCGTCGACGACGATCAACTCGCCATCGAGATCGTTCTTTTTGAAGACGTCGTCGAGCCCGCGCAGCAGACGTTCGATACCGCCGGCCTCATTATAGGTCGGAATGACAATCGAGAATTTGAGCTTGCCCATAGTCAATCCGGCTCTATACGACGCACCCACGCCGGTTTCCGCCGGAAACGCTAGTGCAGGCGCCGCAACAATGGATTGCTCGCGGCGTCGAAGCCGACCAGGTCTGCATACCCCTGCAACGTCAATCGCAACACGACGGCGCCGTCCTCGATGGTGAGGACTTCATCGGTGGGCACGAGCGTTTCCTCGCCGCGCGCGGTCCAATAGACGCATAAATACTCCGCCATGCGCGATTCGCCGGTCGAATACACGGCGCGTACTTCGCCCGCGACTACACCATCGCCGCATCGGACGGGCGTTCCGGGGTCGAGATCCTCCAATAATTTGGCCATGCCTATCTCTACCCAGAGTACGCTCGATCGGAGCGCAGTGCCCGATCGAGATCGTCGAGCAGATCGTCTTCATTTTCCAGTCCCACGGAGAGCCGGATCAAGGACGGCCCGACCCCCGATTCCGCCAGCGCGCCGGCGTCGATAATGCCGCCCCACATTGCGGCGGGATGCACGATCAGCGACTCCACGCCACCGACGCTGGCAGCACGCAGCGGCATTTGAACGCGCGCGAGCACGCGCTGCGCCGCATCGTATCCGCCGGCAACTTCAAAGCTCACGATTCCGCCGAAACCCCGCATCTGCGCGCGAGCGAGGTCATGCTGCGGATGGGACGTCAGCCCGGGGTAGGCAACGGCACTGACGGCGGGGTGTCCGGCGAGCATTTCGGCGACGCGTTGCGCCGTACGGTTATGACGTTCCATCCGCACGGCCAGCGTGCGCAATCCCCGCAAAACGAGCCACGCATCGATCGGCCCGAGTACGGCGCCCAGTACGATCATCGCCTCCCAGCACGCGTTGACGCGTTCCCGCGATCCCGCGATCGCCCCCGCAATAACGTCGGAGTGCCCGTTGAGATATTTCGTCGCGCTGTGAACCACGAGGTCCACGCCGAAATCCGCCGGACGCTGATTGTACGGCGTCGCAAAGGTGTTGTCGGCGATCGTCGTGATGCCGCGCTCGTGCGCGATCGCGGTTACCGCGCGCAAATCCGTAATGCGCAGGAGCGGGTTGCTGGGCGTTTCGAGAACGATCGCGCGCGTGTTCGCGCGGATCGCTTCGGCGAACGCTTGCGGTTGCGTCTGATCGACGAACGTCGCCTCCACCCCGAAGCGCGGCAGCCAGTTCTTCAGCAGGCTCGTCGTGCCGCCATACAGATCGCGTTGCGCAACAATGTGGTCGCCGGCGCGCACCATCGCTAGCACGGCGACGGAAATTGCCGCCATACCGGACGCAGTGACGAGCGCCGCTTCCATACCTTCGAGCTTCGCGAGCAACGCCTCGACCTGCGCCAGCGTGGGATTTCCGTATCGCGTGTAAAATCGTTCGTGCCGGGGCGTGCGCGCCATCTCGTCAAATTGCTCGGCACTGTCCGCGCGAAACGTGGACGTTTGATAGATCGGCGGGGCTACGGCATCGGATTCGCCCTTCGACCGTACGAGTAGACTCTCGATTTCCATGCGCGTCTGTACGCCTTTAGCCCGACAAATACTCCACTATCGACACGAGCGCGAGGCCGGCGGTCTCGGTTCGCAAGATTCGCGAGCCTAGCGAAATGCTGTGCGCGCCCGACGACGCGGCAAGCTGCGCCTCCGCGTGCGAAAATCCGCCTTCGGGGCCGATGACGGCAAGCACGGTGCTCGCGCCGGCTAGGGCGGCGGGCAACGACTCGCGCAAGGGCACGCGCTCGGCCAGCTCCCAAAGGAAGAGCACGCGATCGTAGCCCGCGAACTGCGTGACGAGATTTGCGAACGAGACCGTCTCATGCACGAAGGGCACGTCGCGCCGGCCGCACTGCTGCGCTGCCGCCTTCGCAAGACGGCGCCAGCGTTCGAGTTTAGCCGCGCTGCTGCCCGTAACGACCGACCGCTCGGACTCGAACGGTTGGATAGCCGTGACGCCGAGTTCGGTGAGCTTCTCGACCACGAAGTCCATTTTGGATCCCTTAGGGATTGCTTGCGCCACCGCTACGCGCAACGCCGCGGTCGCGTATCCTAGCTCGACTACGGAGAGTAGCCGCGCGCGCACGGTTTTTTCGCCGATGAGGACCGCTGCGTCAAACAAAATGCCACAGGAATCGATTACCTCGATGGAATCACCGTTGCCCAGGCGCAGCACGTTCGCAATTTTGTGGGCGTCCGCACCGTCGAGTGCAATCAGATCGCCGGGTTCGTACGCGCCGGAGACGAAAAAGCGCGACGCGCTCAATCGGGTTTAAACGCCTCTTTGAATTTTTCGAAGAACGACTTCTCCTCGATGGCGTCGCCTCCGATGCGAGCGTATTCTTCGAGTAGCTCGCGTTGGCGTTTCGTCGTTTTCGACGGAACGACGACGTGGACGGTAACCACGTGGTCGCCGCGTTGCGTACCGCGCACGCTCGGCATGCCGTGGCCGCGCATGCGAAAGACGGTTCCCGTCTGCGTACCTGCGTGGACGGCCAGCGTCAAGTCGCCGTCGAGCGACGGAACTTCTATGGTTGCGCCGAGCGCGGCCTGCGGAAAACTCACCGGGACGTCCACGAGCGTATCCATGCCGTCGCGCGTAAACGCTCCATGACGGGCGACGTTCAGATACACGTAGAGGTCGCCCGCCGGACCACCACGGATTCCCGCTTCCCCGCTGCCGTTTATGCGGATGCGACTCCCGTCGTCGACGCCGGCCGGCACCTTGACGCTCAGCTTGCGCTCGACCTCGCGCCGCCCGCGCCCACCGCATGCGGGACACGGCTGTTGGATCACCTGCCCGTCGCCACCGCATTTGTTGCACGTCGATTGCGTTACGAATTGGCCCAGCGGCGTCTGGCGCACCATGCGCATGACTCCGGTGCCCGAGCATCGATCGCATGGAACCACCAACGTGTTGGGAGCGGCGCCCGAACCCTTGCACGTCTCGCATTGCGCGAGATGGTTGAACTGAATCTCTTTGGTGACTCCGGCGAACGCCTCTTGAAGCGTGATCTCGAGATCGTAGCGCAAATCGGATCCGCGCGCCGGACCGTTGCGCCGGGCCTGTTGCGGTCCGCCGGCTCTAGCCTCACCGAAGAACATGTCGAAAATGTCGCCGAACCCGCTCTGCCCGAAGCCTTGTCCGCCAAACCCGAAATCGCCGGCGCCACCGTTGGCTCCAACGGAGCCGAAACGATCGTACTGCGCGCGTTTGGCGGGATCCGAGAGCACCTCGTAGGCCTCGTTGATCTCCTTGAAACGGTGCTCGGCCTGAGCCTTGTCGTCCGAGACGTCGGGATGATGCGTGCGCGCGAGGGCACGATAGGAACGTTTGATCTCCTCGGCGGTCGCATCGCGGCCGATGCCGAGGATCTCGTAAAAGTCTTTGGTCAAAATTATTGTATTTCTACGTCAGCCAGTCGTTCGGAGAGCGTCTCGGCAGTCCCGGACGCGAGCGCCATCAGGCGCGCGTACGGCATGCGCCGCGGCCCGAGAATGGAGAGCATGCCGATCGCGTGCCGGCCAAAACGATAGGGGACGGAAACGATGCTAAAATCGGTCATTTCGTCCATTCCCAGTTCGTGTCCGATCTTCACGCTCAATTGCTCGCTTACGATGGAATCGGCGACCAAATCGTAGAGCGTCTTCTGTTCCTCAACGATCCGTAGAATCGAACGCAGCTTTCGCAGATCCTGAAACTCGGGTTGGTCGAGTAAATTTTGTGCGCCGGCGGCGGAAACGGTTGGCGTTTCCGACGAGCCCGCATTGCGCAGCGCCCCGATCACGGCATTTTTTAGATCGTCTTGCAATCCCAGCTCCGCAATCGTGGCCGCGACGTCGCCTTCGGCGATGTCGCGCAGCATTCGATTCCCCAACCGCGCGTTGAGCGCGTTAGAGAGCCGCGTCAAATCGTCAGGCACCACGTCGGCACCCACCTCGAACGTCGTCTGCGCGGACATGCCGAGCGAGGTAACGACGATGGCCACGCCGCTGCGCGGCGAGAGCCAGATGAGTTGCAAATGCCGGAACGCGCGCGAGTCGGGCGAGGGTTTGGTAACAAAGGCGACGTTCTTTGAAAGCCGCCCCACCAGTCGGGTCGTATGGTCGATGATCTCGTCGAGCTCGCGGCTTGCGTCGCGTAGCTCGTCGCGAATGCGCCGGCGATCTTCCGAGGCCAGCAGCTCAGGCTGCATCAACTGGTCGACGTAGGTCCGGTAGCCGCTGTCGGAGGGAACGCGGCCGGCCGACGTGTGCGGCTGGACGAGGTACCCTGCAGCTTCCAGCTCGGCCATATCGTTGCGCACCGTCGCCGAGCTCACTCCTAGATTATACTTTTGGGTAAGGCTCTGCGAGCCCACGGGCTCCGCCGTCGCTATATACTCGTAGACCACGGTCGCGAGGATAAAAGCCTTGCGCTTATCCAGTTCGCCCGGACCCCCGTTATTCATTACGGCCTATCTTAGCAATCCAGAGGGCGGACTGCCAATAGGAGAGGTCGCTTTCGACCGAGCTGCCGAGCCTTCGGCCGCCGGTGGAACGCCCGAGGAGCCGAGCGCTTTCTGGACTGCCCCGCTGAGCTGGCCCCAGTCCAGCTCCCCGACCGTGGCATAGAGAACGTTCCCGTGCGAATCGAGCACGACCGTGTCGGGAATCGGGCTTGCGCCGTAGGCCTCAAAAACGCGACCGTCGGTATCTTCGAGGAGTTCGAAATCGAAATGATGCGCGATCAAATACGCGCGCGCCACGCCCGTCGGCTCGTTGGAGATCGTCACCAGCACGATGCGGTCGCGGTACGTCCGCGCGAGCCGCTGAAAGTACGGCAACTCTTGCGTGCACGGAGGACACCACGTCGCCCAAAAATTGATCACTACCGGTTTGCCGCGCAATGTGAAAAGCGGCGTTGCGCCGTGCGGAGTGGGAACGTCGAACTCGGGCGGCGGCGCGCCATAGCGAATGCTCGCTAGCCCGGCCGCCGAGGCGGCCGCCACGGCCATGACGACTGCATGAAAAACGTTCACCAAAGCGCCCACCCAGCCCCGTATAGTCCACTCAATTCTATCATATTTACTAGTGGCGACCGTCCCAATAGCGCACTAGCCTGTTCGTATGCAGTATCGTGCGGTTGCTGTTCTGCGAGCGGTGATTCTCGGTGCTTGCACTATGCTCGCGTGTTCGTGCGGTGGCGGATCCGCCATCGATGCTACGCTTCCCAGCTTGCAACAACAAGGTAGCCACGAGAATTTCCCGCCGGTCTCGCAATACATCTACGTCGCGAGTTCCGATTCGCAACCGCTCGAAGCGTTCAGAGCGTCGGATCGCGGAAACGTGCGGCCGCAATTCACATTGCCCGCGTTCGATTCGGTCGTGGGGGGCGCCGACGGCCACCTTTACGGACGGTCGCAAGACACGGTCACCGAATATTCCGCAACTGCCGCCGGGACGCTGTTACCCGTACGAGCCATCCCATGCGCGCAGATCGGATTTGCGTTCGCCGTCGATACCGAAGGCACGCTGTATTTCAGTCACACGCCCGACGCGCCGGGGGACATCGTGGCCTTCCCGTCCGCACGAAAGAATTGCGATGCGCCCGCACGGCGGATCTTCGGCCCCCGCACGGGCATCGGCGACGTCTACAACTTCGTCGTCGACCGCACCAATACGCTGTACGCGGCAAATTATACGGGCGATGCCGGCGGCGTCGACGGCATAATCGAATTTGCCTTTGACGCAAACGGCAACGTCGCGCCGGTTCGAACGATCGCGGGGCCGCACACGCATTTGAAGGATCCGCAAGCAGTTGCCGTGGGTCCCGATGGAACCATCTACGCGATCGAGGGTACGTCCGGCGCAAATGGAACCATCGCTCATCTCTATGAATACGCTGCCGGCGCCAACGGCGATGCAACGCCCGCTCGAGCGATCTCCGGTCCGCACGCTCCGATGAATGCCGATGGACCGCTCGCGGTCGCCAACGATGGGACGTTGTACGTAGCCGCCGGCGATGCGAGCGGCAACAACTTCATCGAAATATATGCGCCCGGCGCCAACGGCGACGTGGCACCGGAAGGTTCCATTCGCTTGAGAACCCTCGCACCCGTGCAGACCCAAGCGATCGCGCTGACGCCCGGCGCGGGATGTCTTGCGTCCGCGTCGTCATCTGCAGGCCTGCGCAACGTTTCACGGTAAATTGCGTCCTTATGGACACCGCGGACGCAATCGAGGCGCTCTCTCAAGAAAGCCGGCGCTTTCCTCCCTCGCCGGAATTCGCAGCGCAGGCCAACGCGCAGCCCGGCATCTACGAAGAAGCCGAACGCGACTATCTGGCCTACTGGGAATCGTGGGCGCGCAAACTCGAATGGATGAAGCCGTTCACCAAGACGCTCGAATGGAACGAACCGTTCGCGCGATGGTTCGCCGACGGCGAACTGAACGCGTCGGTCAATTGCCTCGATCGCCACGTACGCGCCGGCAACGGGGCAAAGATTGCATATTATTACGAGGGCGAGCCCGGTGACCGTTGGACGATCTCGTACGCCCAATTGCTCGACGACGTCTGCCGTTTGGCCAACGGGTTGCGCGAGCTCGGCATAAAAAAGGGCGATCGCGTCGCCATCTACATGCCGATGATACCGCAGTTGCCCGTCGCGATGCTGGCATGCTCCCGAATCGGGGCCGCACATTCGGTCATCTTCGGCGGATTCTCCCCCGATTCGATCGTGGACCGCGTCAACGACGCGCAATGCGTCGCGTTGATCACGGCCGACCAAGGGTGGCGCCGCGGTAACAAGGTCGCGCTCAAACATAATTGCGATATCGCAATGCAGCAAACGCCGTCGATACGGCATTGCATCGTCGCCAAACGCGTAGGCGATCCGGTCGAGATGAAAGACGGTCGCGACGTGTGGTTCGACGACCTGGTGAAAGACCAACCCGTACATTGCGATCCGGAACGGATGAACGCCGAAGATCTTCTCTACCTGCTCTACACCAGCGGCACGACCGCCAAACCCAAGGGGATCAAACACACCACCGGCGGATATTTGACCCACGTCGCCGCAACGCACAAACTCGTCTTTGATTTAAAAGAAGATACCGACGTTTTCTGGTGCGCCGCGGATATCGGTTGGGTGACCGGACACTCATACATCGTCTACGGTCCGCTCGCCAACGGCGCGACCAGCGTCATCTACGAAGGCACGCCGGATTATCCGGACAAGGACCGCTTGTGGGAAATCGTCGAGCGCTATAAGGTGACGATCCTTTACACGGCGCCCACCGCGATTCGAACCTTCATGAAGTGGGGCGAGTCCTATCCGGACAAGCACGACATGTCGTCGTTGCGACTGCTGGGTTCGGTAGGCGAGCCCATCAATCCCGAAGCCTGGATGTGGTATCGCAAACACATCGGCCGCGATCGCTGCCCAGTCGTCGATACCTGGTGGCAAACTGAAACCGGCGGCATCATGATCTCACCGTTGCCGGGCATCACGTCGACGCCGCCGGGAAGCGCCACGCAGCCGCTGCCTGGAATCGCCGCCGACATCGTCAACGACCGCGGCGAGTCGGTCCCGCTGGGCGGCGGAGGATACGTCGTGCTGACGCGTCCGTGGCCGGGAATGCTGCGCGGGATCTACGGCGACGACGACCGCTACGTTGAAACCTATTGGTCGAAATTTCCCCATAGATATCTTGCCGGCGACGGCTGCCGTCGCGACACGGCCGGCAACTACTGGTTCATGGGTCGCATCGACGACGTGATGAACGTTAGCGGCCACCGCATTTCCACGACTGAGATCGAAAGCGCGCTCGTGGATCATCCGAAAGTTGCCGAAGCGGCGGTGTGCGGGAAACTCGACGACGTTACCGGTCAGGCGATCTACGCGTTCGTTTCGCTGCGTGGCGGCGATCCGGGTAGCGAAGCGCTCGGTAACGAGTTGCGGGCGCACGTTGCCGACAAGCTCGGCAAATTCACGCGTCCCAAATACATCACGTTCACGCAGGAACTGCCCAAGACGCGCAGCGGCAAAATCATGCGCCGCCTGCTGCGCGACGTCGCCGAAGGACGCAGCCTGGGCGACACGACGACCCTAGCGGATGCGAGCATCGTGCAAGAGTTGCAAACTCGCGCGCGAGCGGAGGCATCCTCCGCAGCCGAATAATCCCGCGACCGGCGGCACGAAGTGACGTTCGGCCTGCCGCCGGGGACCTTGTCATCTACGGCCACCCGCGCGTGCGGCCGGATAATCTCAGAACGGATGTGACTACCGAAAGAGGCGTGTCACCATGCGTTCTTCGCTACGTTTGTGCGCTTTGTTGCCGGCCTGCGCCTTGGGCGCCACGCTCGCAGCTTGCTCGGGTTCGCACAACAACGTCCTTCCCCCGCGCATCGGTTCGGGAGTTTCGAAGCAAGCGGTACAGCAGGACGCATATCAAATCGCCGTTCTCAACGACGCGCCGACGGCCTACTACCGGCTTGACGACACCGGCGCGACGGCCGCCGACTTATCGGGCAATGGTCTAACCGCAAACATCGGCGGCAGCGTAACCAAAAGCGCTCCTAGCTTGGTGCCGTCGAGCAGCGACGCGGCAATGACGTTCCCGGGAACCCGATCGGCGACCGGGATCGTTTCGGCGCCCGCGACTGCAAAACTCCAGCCGGCGTCGGCCGTGTCGATGGAAGCGTTACTTCGTTTCTCAACGACGCCCCAGCTGTATACCATCCCATTGGCTTATGGGTCGGATTCGAACTACGCGCCGTACGCGTTCTATTTCTATACGGGCGGAAAAATCGCCGCGCAATTCTATTTAAGCAGCGGGCCGCTGGTCGTCATCTCACCGAGTGCGCTGCAACCCAATACGTCGTATCACGTCGTCGGGACCTTCGACGGTTCGAACGCGCGGCTGTACGTCAATGGAACGCAGGTCGCGAGCGGCGCTAAAGCCGGAACGCTCGCGGGCTATCTCCCCGGATTTGGTTTGGGAATCGGTTGCGATACCGCCTTTAGCGACCCCGCGTTCAACGGCTCTCTCGACGAAGTCGCCATTTACGCAAACACGGCGCTGAGCGCCGCGCAGGTGCAGACGCACTACAACGCGGCCATTGCAGCGGGACCTCCACCGACGCCGTCACCAACGGCTACGCCCGCACCGACGCCCGCGCCGACCCCGGTACCGACGGCGCCGCCGCCCGGGAGCAGCTACACGGCAACGGTACTGCGCGATTCTCCCGCCGCGTACTACCACCTTAGCGACGTGGGTTCCGTCGCGGTGGATTCGTCGGGAAACGGCCTTAGCGCAAGCATAGGAAGCGCGGTAACCAAGAACGTCGCGGGTTTGGTCCCGTCGTCGGGTGACGCCGCGATGAGTTTCCCCTCGACTCGGGCAACGAGCGGTATTCTCGCCGTGGCGCAAAATGCGAAGCTGCAGCCTGCGTCCACGGTTTCGATGGAGGCCTTACTGCGTTTCTCCGCCACGCCGACGCTGTATACGATTCCGCTGGCGTACGGTTCGGACTCGAACTACGCGCCGTACTCGCTCTTCTTTTACACCGGCGGGAGAATTGCCGCACAGTTTTATTTGACGAGCGGACCGCTCACGGTCATTTCGCCGAGCGGGCTCGCCGTCAATACCTCATATCATGTCGTGGCGACGTTCGACGGCGCAAACGCGTCGTTGTACGTCAACGGAGCAATCGTCGGCAACGCTGCCAAGAGCGGAACGCTCACCGGATATCTTCCGGGATATGGTTTGGGAATGGGCGACGATACGGCGTTTAGCGATCCCGCTTTCGGTGGAACGCTCGACGAGGTCGCCATCTACACCAAGGCGCTTACCGCCGCGCAGGTGTCCGCGCATTACAACGCCGCCATCGCATCGGGTCCGCCGCCGACGCCCGCGCCCACGCCCGCGCCGCCCCCAGGTGGATTCGTCGATTGGTCGACCTTCGGATTCGATCTCCCGCGCACGGGCTACAATCCCAACGAGTCGCTCTTGGGACCGAACAACGTGGCTAGCGTGCATCAACTGTGGGCGCAAAAGGCACAAGTCGGATTCGGAATGGTTGGCGAACCGGTTCTCGCTTCGAACGTTACGATTGCGGGTCAACCAATCAACGTGCTGTACGCCGGGTCGAACTTCGGCGCAACGGCGTACGCGATCAACGCCGATACGGGAGCGACGATTTGGCAGCATGCCGTCGGTTCGGTGCAATACACGTGCGGTACCACCTCGACGTTCGGCATTTCGGATACCGCCGCGATCGATCGCGCGCGTAACCGCCTCTACATCGGAGACGGCCAAGCCCAAGTGCACGCGCTCGATCTCGCGACGGGCGTGGAAGCCCCGGGGTGGCCGGTTACCATCGCCACGACGCCGGGCAACAATTTCATCTACGGCGGTCTGACGTATAACCCCGCAAACGGCATGTTGTACGCCGAGACGTCCTCGACGTGCGACATCTCGCCGTGGTTCGGACGAATCGTTGCGATCGACGCGAGCACCGCCGGAATCGTGGGAACGTTCTATCCGGCGCAAGGCAGCAGCGGCGGCGGCATTTGGGGATACGGCGGGGCTTCGGTCGATCCGTCGACCAATAACGTATTCGTTGCCGTCGGGAACTCCGACGGTGCAAATCAAACCGTCGGCTATTCCGAGCAGATCGTCGAACTCACTCCCGACGTCGGCACGGTTCTCGCCAACAACTATCCGCAGATACCGTCGAGCCCCGACGCCGACTTCGGTGCGACGCCGCTGCTCTTCCAGCCGCCGGGGTGCCCGCCGCTGCTGGCTGCGGTCAACAAGTCCGGCGCCTTCGTCCTTTACAATCGCAGCAATATCGGCGCCGGTCCGATTCAGAACGTGCAAATGTCGATCGCAACCGACAACGGCGATTTCATCGGCGTACCGGCGTACGACCCGTTGACGAACTACGTGTATATCGGCCTGCCGGCAACGTTCGGAATCTACACTGCGGGTCTCGGCGCTTTCGGAATACAGTCGAATTGCACGCTGAACCCGACCCCGGTCTGGAACGCAAGCTTCGGGCCTAACGGCGCCGCCATCCCCGACGACACGCCTCGCTCCGCAATAAGCATTGCCGGCGGCGTCGCCTACGTAAGCAATTTTTCTGGGCAGACGCTCTTCGCATTCGACGCCGGTTCCGGCGCGCAACTATGGAGCACGCCACTCTCGGATTACGGGATACCCGGCCCAATCGTCGCGAACGGCCATCTGTACGTCGGCGCCTACGACGGCGGCATCATGGAATGGGGAACCGGAAGTGCGCCGGCTTCGGTTCGCGGAGCCGCCGTCAAGTCACCCGCGCGTCGATACGTCGCGCATAAGATTCCGTACTTGAATCACCGGCGCAGGCGGCCGTGAGCGCTCTGTTGGTGCCAGGGGATGTTCCAGGTGATGGTCCACTGGCGCGGCGGTAAGGGCGTCGTTGCAAACGAAAACGTGCCGCCACCGACCACCGGCATGGGGTCGACACCCTGATAGCGCGTGAAGAGTCCGGTGCGCGTTCCAAAGACGTTGGATTCGGTTAACGTTATCGTACCGGTATCGGAGAGAAAGACCACGCCTGCGTTGTAGGTTGTAAAAGCGGGTAGATTTCCCGGGTTATTGATGCTGGTGAACTGCGCGTTGCCTAGTAACTCCAGCCGCGCCTTCGGCAGGATACCATCGATCGTCAGGCCGGCGGTACGCAACGGTTTGTGCGGCAATTGGATACCGGTCGCGTAATAGCTTCCCGGGAACTCGAGGCGCGGGTCAATCGTTGTGAGATACGTACTGCCGACGGCGTAGGTCGGCAGCGCGACCACGTTGCGGCCCAGCGGCACGCGTCCCGAAATATCAAAGCCCTGGTTGATCTCGTCGAGTCCCGAGACGCTCTTCGATACGTAGACGTGTTTGGGTTGGAAGGGAATGGAGCCGCACACCGTCGGTAGGCTCCAGACGCTCTGCAATTGGGCGAGATATGCCGGCTCCCCGTTCGGGAAGAGCGTCGAGGTTTCGCCCGCTATCGGCAGCGCCACGCGCAGCTGCTGGCCGCCGTCGTTCTCGCGAAACAGATCGACTTTTACGTTTCCGCCGCGAAACGTACGTTGCCATGAGAACGTGTAATTTACCGAGGATTGCTTTACGGCGCGATCCGCGGGGCCATCGACATACGTCGACCCGTTGAAGCAATCGAAATCGGCGCTAAGCGGATCGCTGAAGGGGGCTAAGCCCGCATAACTCGGCTGCGCGCTTCCCAGCGATAGGCTCGCTTCGAATACATCCGCTTTTGCCGGTTGCCAGTCGGCCGTCTCGGAGGCAACGAGCGCGCTACCCGCGTCTGTTCCCGATACAAGGCTCAAACCGTGCGTAAGCGCAAGCCGGTCGTTAGACTTAACGTGATCGTGCACTGCTATCTCCGACATCCGCGTGACCGGTTGCGGAATCGTAAGCACGTTACTATTGTATGTTTGAGTCGACGTCCCACCCTGTTCCGAGAAGAACGAGTTGAAGCTATCCGTGTGCCGCTTGGCCGTAACGCTCGCGTACGTTCCGATATTAAAGTCTCTGTAATTGGTGGTCGAAACATAGGGCGTCATCGGCGTGCCGTCGACGATCCTCGCCGAGGCGTCTTGTCCGTACCGGCCAAATGGAGTGCCCGCATAGACTCCGGCCTCCACGTTTCCAATCAACGAG
>DATBTT010000060.1:0-6110 GCA_036559125.1 Vulcanimicrobiaceae bacterium | reverse complement strand
GACGCTCACGCTCGGCGTATACGATGTATTCAACGACCGGTACCGCATTACGTATCTCAACGCACAGGGTAATCACTACGCGGCCGGACGAACCTTCCGGATCGGCGTGCGCTTTGGCGCACCACGAGAGTGAACCTCGCGTTCGATGGGGCAGGCCGACGCGCTCCTACGAGCCGTGAGAGCCTTTCGTGCACCTCATTGCGCGGGAAGCGCTACCGCATGAATCGCCTTTAATCCGGCACGCGCGATAGCAGTAGGCGTTTGCCTCGCTGTGGATTAACATCGGGGCTTAGCGAAACGTACGGGAACCGTCGCAGTCGCCCCTAGGTAAACGGAATCTGGGCCTCACCGCCGCGCTCATCCGCGAGTGAAAAAACCTCTCGCGGATCGCCGGAAAAGACGCGGTTGTGAGCGCGGACGTATTCCTCGATCGCACCGAACGCCGCGATGGCAAGCTCTAAAAAGGAGCATTTTGAGCCGCGGGCGGTAAAAGCGTGAACGCGACGCTCGTAGCGGGAACGATGCGCAAGCCCGGGTCGCGCTTGAAAGCCCCGCGCCGCGCGACCGGCAGGCAAGTCTCTACATCCACTTCGCCATCCCAGTACAATTGTTCGTGAAGAATTGCGCGTGGCGGCCCGGGCGCTCCGCCGGCGCCGGCCATCTCGACGAGTCGCTCAATTGCCTCGAATGCAGTCTTCCGGTAACACTGGAGCGCAACGGTAGAGCGTACACTTATCACACATTGTTCGGGTACGAACTTACCGGCAACGTCGAAGCGTCGCGGCCGGGAGGATCCTTGAAGTGGTCGGCGGCGCGACCAAATCTGTTCTGCGTTCACGACAGGATCATAAAGCGCATTGTAGCGACGTGCCGATCGGCCGAATGGCCGAATCTTTCGGATACGCCGTGTTCGGGCGTCCGATCGGATTATCCATAAGGCGGATGGTGCGGTGCGGTTCTGACGCGTACCATGGTAACGATGTCTCCAGCAACCCGCCGCGTACCCATCGTTCTAGCAACGCTGTTTCTGTTGAGCGCGCCGGCTTTAGCTCAAACCCAACCTCGGCCCTCCGCATCGCCATCGCCGGTCCCCGCGGTTACGTGGCAGACCGACATTGCGGGCTATCTCTTCAACACGACCAATCCAAACGCCGCCGGCACTCTTGATACACCCGACGGAAGAGATAGCGGTTCGCGAGTCGATACCGCCAACGTCATGACGACCGTGACGCGCAACGCCGGCGTCTTTCGCTTTGCAGCAACGATCGGCGGATATGCCTTCCCCGTCGTGGGACAAGCCATAAATCCAACCTTTGCAAAGAGCTCGAATACGAACGTATTCGGTTACGTTCCCGTATCGTACGTCCAGTACGTGCCCAACGGAGCATGGACGTTTACGGTCGGTAAGATGCCCGCGCTTCTCGGTCAAGAGAGCAACTTCACCTATCAAAACGTCAATATTCAGCGTGGCCTGGCGTGGAATGCTGAGCCGACATTCACGCGCGGCGTGCGGGCCCAGTATGCGCGGGGAAAGTTTGCGGGCACGCTCGGCTACACCGACGGTTACTATTCCGGCCGGTTCGACACCGTCGAGGGGCTCGCCGTATGGGCGCCATCGTCGAACACGACCCTGCAATTCGCCTTCATCGCTCCGCAGGCGAGCCTCGGCCCCAACCCGACAGCCGGCATCGCGAATAAACGCGAGGCCAATTTCATGCTAACCCAGCAATTCGGAAAACTCACGCTCGCAACATATTTACTGTGGATTGACTCGCCGGGAGACAAGAACATCGGATTTAGCGGCGACGAGCGCGCGTTTGCAGGCGTCTTGATCGCCAACTATGCGTTCGACGGCGCATGGTCGCTCGGCGCCCGCTATGAATCGCTCGCCAACCGCAGCGGCGTCCTCGATACGGGTGCCAATGCCGACCTGGTTAGCTTTGGACCCGGCAGCACGGCTACCACGATCACGCTAACTCCCGCGTATAAGTCCGGCCATACCACCGTTCGCGGCGAGTACTCGTCCGTTATTCTGGGGACGTTCACGCCGGGTGCGGGCTTTGGTCCCGCCGGAAACGGCGGTTCGCAGTCTCGCTTGGGCATCGAGATCGGAGTGCAGTTCTAATGCTGCTTGAAATCGGCATCATCATCCTATCGATCGTGTGTTTCGCGATCTTCGAGTACTACACGTACGGCTTAGAAAAGGTCTAGTCATGCAGTTCGACGATGTGCTCGGGCTGGTGCTCGCGCTCGCCGCCTTGGCCTATCTTATCTACGCGATGCTGCGTCCGGAGAAATTTTGAAATGACCGTCGTCGGATGGATGCAGGCGATCGTGCTGTTTCTCGTCGTTCTCGTGCTGACGAAGCCGCTCGGTCTCTACATGGCCAAGGTGTTCATGGGCGAGCAGACGTGGTTGTCGCCCGCGTTCGTGCCCGTCGAGCGGCTCTTATATCGCCTGGGCGGCGTCAAAGAAGACGAGGAAATGGCGTGGACGGGATACGTTTTCGCGGTGCTCGCGTTCTCGGCCGTGAGCCTTGCGTATCTCTATATTCTGCTGCGCACGCAACAATGGCTGCCCCTGAATCCGAACCACTTTGGGAGCGTGGCACCCGACTTAGCTTGGAACACCGCCGTCAGCTTCATGACCAACACGAACTGGCAGTTCTACTCAGGCGAGAGCACGATGAGCTTTCTCTCGCAGATGGCGGGGCTCACGTGGCATAACTTCGTTTCTGCCGCCGTGGGAATCGCGCTGGCGATTGCGGTCGTTCGCGGCATTGCGCGTACCGGCGTCAAGACGCTCGGCAATTTTTGGGTCGACCTTACCCGCGCGTGCCTATACGTACTGCTTCCGATCTCGATCGTCGGAACGCTCACACTCGTTTCGCAGGGCGTTCCGCAGAATTTCCACGCAAATGTCGCTATTAAGACGGTCGAAGGGGTAACGCAGTCGATTACCGGTGGGCCGATGGCTTCACAGGAAGCCATCAAAGAGTTGGGCACCAACGGCGGCGGTTTCGTGAACGCGAACTCGTCGTCACCGAACGAGAATCCGACGCCGTTTGCCAATCTGCTTGAAATGTTCCTGATCCTCATCCTAGGCGCGAGCCTCACGTATACGTACGGCAGGATGGTTAAAGACACTCGCCAGGGCTGGGCGATTTTCGCGGCTATGGCGGTGTTGTTCTTTGCGGGATTCTGGGTCTGCTACTCGGCCGAGTCGGCCGGGAACCCGCTGATCCATCAGCTCGGCGTAGTGGGAGGGAACTGGGAAGGGAAGGAAGCTCGCTTTGGTCCCGCCGCCTCCGCGTTGTTCGCCGTGGTCACGACGGCAACGTCGTGTGGTGCGACCAACGCCGTGCACGATTCTCTCACCGCGCTCGGCGGCTTCGTGCCGCTGCTCAACATGCAGCTGGGAGAGATCATCTTCGGCGGGGTCGGTAGCGGCCTCTACAGCATGATCGTCTTCGTGGTCCTAACCGTGTTCATCGCCGGCCTAATGGTGGGGCGCACGCCCGAGCTTCTGGGAAAGAAAATCGAGAGACGCGAAATACAGTTCGCGATTATCGCGGTCTTGGTGACGCCGATTCTCGTGCTGATCCCAACCGCGCTCGCGTCGGTGATCCATGCGGGGACGGCTACCCTGAGCAATGGCGGCCCGCATGGTTTTTCTGAAATCCTCTACGCCTTTACATCGACGAACGCCAACAATGGCAGCGCGTTCGCGGGACTCGGGCCGAATCGTTTCTACAACATCACCACCGGTCTGAATATGATCTTCGGACGATTCGTCGAGGTCATTCCGATTCTCGCGCTTGCGGGCGCTTTGGCGGGCAAGAAAGCGGTCACGGAAGGCGCGGGCACGTTCACCACCTACTCGCCTATCTTTGTCGTTCTCTTGATCGGCACGATCGTCATCGTGGGCGCGCTTACGTTCCTACCGGCCGATGCGCTTGGGCCTATTGTCGAACATCTCCTCGTCCTTCAAGGAAAGACATTTTAACGATGATTGCCCAACGCCGCCTGGATCGCCGGCCCAAGGAGCGGTCGCTGTTTGACCGCGCGATAATCGTGCGCGCGATCGCTGAATCGTTCAAGAAACTCGACCCTCGCTGGATGGCTCGCAATCCAGTCATGTTCGTGGTCGAGGTCAGCGCGCTGGTTACGACCGGTTTTTTCTTCCGGAGTATCGCAACGCATGGCCCTACGGCGGGGTTTGAATTCGCGATTTCCGCATGGCTTTGGTTCACTGCACTCTTCGCGAACTTCGCCGAAGCGGTCGCCGAGGGACGCGGCAAAGCCCAAGCGGAGTCATTGCGACGCACGAAGACGGACACGATGGCCAATCATCTGATCGATGGCGGCCGGATCGTTCAGGTAGCGGCCGATCAGCTTCGAAAAGGGGACACGATTCGCATCGAGACCGGCGAGATCATTGCCGCGGATGGCGACGTGATCCAGGGTGCTGCGACGGTCGACGAGTCGGCGATCACAGGCGAATCGGCCCCGGTTATCCGCGAGTCGGGCGGAGACCGATCGGCGGTCATCGGCGGCACGCGGGTCCTTTCAGACTGGATCGTCGTGCGGGTCACCGCCAATCCGGGCGAGAGCTTCTTGGATCACATGATCGGTTTGGTCGAGGGTGCTCAGCGCCAAAAAACGCCCAACGAGATCGCACTTTCGATCCTGCTCTTCGGCCTGACAATCATCTTTCTGATCGCCGTCGCAACCCTCTTGCCGTTTTCGATCTATGCGGGCGCAAGACAGACCGTTACGGTGCTGATCGCATTGCTCGTATGCTTGGTCCCCACAACGATCGGCGGATTGCTTTCGGCGATCGGCATCGCCGGCATGGATCGCGTCATGCAACGCAACGTGCTTGCGATGAGCGGGCGCGCCGTCGAAGCCGCCGGCGACGTTGACACGCTGCTGCTCGATAAGACCGGAACGATCACGTTTGGAAACCGGCAAGCTGTAGCGATCATCCCCGCGGAAGGGATCGATGTGAAGGACGCGGCGCGCATCGCCTATTGGTCGTCGCTCGCAGACGAGACGCCCGAAGGGCGCTCGATCGTTACGCTCGCGTCGCAGGGCATGTCCGCTGAAGGTGCCGCCCGCATGCCGGAGGGGGCCGCGTTTGTTCCGTTCAGCGCATACACGCGCATGAGCGGTCTCGACCTTGCGGACGGTAGCAAGATCCGAAAGGGTGCTCCCGACTCCGTTTCAGCTTGGATTCGCGAACGAGGCGGCGAGGCACAACCGCAACTCTCCGCCGACGTGGAACGCATTGCCAGCAGCGGCGGAACGCCCTTGCTGCTGGCGCGCAACAACATGCTGCTGGGCGTCATCCATCTCAAAGACATTCTCAAGCCGAATATGAGGGGGCGTTTCGACCGTTTGCGCGCTATGGGCATTCGCACGGTCATGATCACCGGCGACAACCCGCTGACCGCGGCGGCAATCGCCAATGAAGCCGGCGTCGATGATTTTCTGGCTCAGGCAACGCCTGAAACGAAGATGCAGCTCATCGCGCGTGAGCAAGGATCGGGTCGCATGGTCGCGATGACTGGAGACGGAACGAACGATGCCCCAGCGCTTGCGCTAGCGGACGTCGGCGTCGCCATGAATTCCGGGACGCAGGCGGCCAAGGAAGCGGCGAATATGGTGGATCTCGATTCGGACCCCACGAAACTGATAGAGATCGTCGAGATCGGCAAGCAGCTGTTAATGACTCGCGGTGCGCTCACCACGTTCTCGATTGCCAACGACGTTGCGAAGTATTTTGCGATTCTGCCGGCGATGTTCGTCGCCGCCTATCCCGCGATGAGCGCCTTAAACGTGATGCGCCTTTCGACGCCCCAGAGCGCCATCGTTTCGGCGGTCATCTTCAATGCCCTGATCATTGTAGCGTTGATTCCGCTAGCGCTGCGGGGGGTCAAGTACGTCCCTCAAGGCGCGAACGCGGCGCTGCGCCGGAACGTCCTCATTTACGGACTCGGCGGCCTGATCGTACCGTTTATCGGCATTAAGGCGATCGATATGATTCTTGCCGTCCTTCATCTGACATAGGAAGGAACATGATCCGATACTTAGCAACGGCGTTACGCA
>DATBTT010000059.1:0-24209 GCA_036559125.1 Vulcanimicrobiaceae bacterium | reverse complement strand
GGCAGTCTATAAAGTGCCGAAACGCAATCGTTCCGGAACGTACCTTGCCTCGTGGCGAAAATCCCGCTCCGATTGGAAAATCGCCTATGAAGCGTATGTAACGCTCGGCTCGAAATAACGACTTACGATCGCTGCAAGTTAGCCGCGATCCGAAGCATTTCATCGGCTGCCTGAACACCCTTAGCGTTGGCTTCGTACGCGCGCTGTGCCGCAAGAATCTCCATCATCGCCTCGACGATCGAGACGTTCGACGCTTCCAGCATGCCGAATTTGATCTTCGGGCCATCGGGCGCACCGGCATCGGCGTGGCGCGCGCGGCCCGACTCGGATGTCCGCGCAAACAACGTTCCCGCGAGCGTCGCTAGGCGTTCCGGGGCTGCGAATTCGGCTAAGCCAATTTTCCCGCACGCGCGCTTGCCGCGTGCAGTCTGCGCGGTTACATTGCCGTCTTCGCCCACGTCGACCGAAGTCGCATCGTTTGGAATGCGCACGTGTTCGAGCCGCCAGCCTTGCGCGTTGCGCAACGTACCGTCCGACGCGCGCGAGAACTGACCATCGCGCGTGTAGGCGCGATCGCCTCGACGATCGACGACTTCGAAAAAGCCCGTACCATCGATCGCGAGATCGAACGGGCCGCCGCTCTTCATCAGCTTGCCCTGTTCGAGCAGCGCGTGCGTGCCGAGCGTAGCGGTCCCCAAGCCGATCTCGCCCGGTGCTGAGATCTCGGCGAATGCGGCGGCCGCCCCCTTGAAGCCGACGACGTCGGCGTTCGCGAGGTTGTTTGCAATGACATCGAGATTTTGTTGTTGAGCCGCCATTCCGGTAGCGGCAGCGTACAGTGCACGATTCATACTATTTGAGCCGCGCGACTTCGTTTGCGGCTTTGTCGCGCGTCTGGTCGATCGCAGAAAGCGTTTTCTGCGCCGTCTCGAAGGAGCGCTGCGCGGTTAGAACGTCGATCATCTCGCCGATTGCGTTCACGTTCGAGCTTTCCAAGAAGCCGCGCCGAACCGACGCTCCGGGAGCGAGATGCGTGCCTTCGAACGCCCGGCCGAGCGCGTCGCGCAAATGACCGAACCGGTCGCGCACGAACGCGCCGTTGCGCGAGTGCGCCTGCCGGCCGCGATCGTCCCGTACGACGAAATAACCGCCGCCGGCGATTGCGAAGTCGTCGGTGCGGCCCGTCCGTCGCAATGCGCCTTGTGCGGAGTCCCGAACGGCGTCCACGCGCACGCCGCGTTCGGTCAACGAGCCGCGGGCCTGCGCCCTGCGAAAGCCGTCGCTCGAGCCGTTGGCTATGTTCTGCGTCGCGATGTCGAGGCGGGTTTTGGCGGCCGCCATCGCGCTCGCGGCCCATTCGATTCCATCCATGCGCGCATGATAGCGGCGCTTTATGGCCGAAGCTTGTCCGCACGATGACGAAACTCCGAACGGCGGCTCTGGCGGCCGCCCTGATCGCCGTCGCCGGGTGCGCGACGACCAAACCGAGTTCGCCCGCCGACGTCACGACAGCCCGCGAAAATGCCGGCGTCGCAAACCTCAAGCAAACCTATTCCGGCGTCGTCGAAGGCACCGACGTCAACGGTGCGACGCTTCGCGTGTACGTCGACATCAACGGCATCGATTCGATGGACGAATCGGCCGAAGACGCGATGAAGCAGCAACTCCTAGCCCGGTGGAAACGCGTATGGGCGAAGAACAATCCCGGAAAGCACGCAACGCTCGCCGTCGAGCTACACGACTTTCAAGGCAAACTCATCTTCACCGAAACCACAAAAGCCTAGCCCTCGCTACTCAGCGCACGCGCCCTTCGACAGGCTCAGGGTGACGGGGGGGTTAGAGTTGGTTGAGGATTGTGGTGGTGAAGGTTTCGGTGTTTAGGTGGGGTTCGGAGCCGCGGGCGAGGTCGGGCGTGCGGGCGCCGGATGCGAAGGCGGAGGCTACTGCGCGTTCGATTCGTTGCGCGCCGGGTTCGTCGTCGAGCGAATGGCGTAAGAGCATCGCGACCGAAAGAATCGCGGCGGTTGGATTGGCAATACCTTTGCCGGCGATGTCCGGGGCGCTTCCGCTGATCGGCTCGTAGAGGCCGAACTGTTTGCCCGCGACGCCGCGGGTGCCCAGACTGGCGCTGGGAAGATTGCCGATCGAGCCCGTAAGAATCGCGGCCTCGTCGGAGAGAATATCGCCGAACATATTTTCGGTGAGGAGTACGTCAAAATCGCGCGGCCGGCGTACGAGTTGCATCGCCGCGTTGTCCACCAGTAAATGCGCGAGCGTTACGTCGGGATATTCTTTGGCGACGCGTTCGACCACCCGGCGCCATAGACGCGACGTCTCCAGAATATTTTGCTTGTCGACCGACGTAACGTGCTTGCGACGCTTGCGAGCGAGGTCGAACGCGACGCGCGCGATCCGGTCGATCTCCGGCGCGCGATAGATCATCGTGTCGACCGCCTCTTCGACGCCGTCGACGCCGATACGCTGCTCTTTCGGCAGGCCGAAATAAATGCCGCCCGTCAATTCGCGAACAACGACGAGATCCAGGCCGCGCACCAATTCGGGCAGCAAACTCGATGCATGCTCGAGGCCTGCGAAAACCGTGACCGGCCGGATGTTCGCGTAGAGTTCGAAATCGCGGCGTAGAACGAACAGCGCGTATTCCGGGCGTTCCGGCAGCGGCTTTCCGTCGTACTCGGGCAAGCCGACGGCGCCGAAAAGAATCGCGTCGCTGCGTTCGCACAGCGCGCGTGCCTCATCTGGAAACGCACCCTTTCCGGAGCGCAGAGTCGCCGCCCCGATCTGCGTTTCGACGCATTCCAGGTCCGGTCGCACGGAACGCAAAACGCGCACGGCGGCGCGCGTAACTTCAGGCCCGATGCCGTCACCGGGCAAAATCGCAACGATCGACATGGCCCTAGCCTAGTAGACGGTTATGCGCTCGGGTTGCGTTACTTCGGCGCGAGTCGTTTCCGGAGGCGGCGCCGGCGCGACGTCGTTCGACGACGCCATAGCGGGAACCGTCCGCTCCAAAAGCGCGAGATGCGTCATGAGCAGGCTGCGCAGTTCGCTCTTGGCCTTTTCGGCCGATTCGACGGCGCGCTGATGCTCGCGACGGGCGTCCGACGACGCCTCCGTGAACGAGGCAATCTCGCGTTCTGCGGAAATGCGCGCCTGCTCCTTAATGAGGTCGGCTTCTTTGTGCGCCGAAGCCTTAACCTCGTCGGCGGTACGTTGCGCGAGAACCAGCGTATTTTGCAACGACTCTTCCATGGCTTTGAAGTGGCTGATGCGCTCTTTAAGATCGGCGACTTCGGCCTGCAATACAGCGACGTGCTGCGCGTCGTCCTCGAGCGTCTCGATCACTTCGTCGAGAAACTGATCGACCTCGGCGCGGTCGTAGCCTTGAAGCGCCTTCTTGAAGGTTTTGTGCTGGATGTCGACCGGCGTGATTTTCTGCATGCTCATCCTCTGTTGGACATGAAGTCGAGAGTGCCGTCGGACATCATCGAGTCGCGCAGGCCCTGCGCGTTCACGATAACGCCGGAAGGCACGACGAGATAGATCGCCTCCGCGAGCTTTTGAATCTTTCCATCGATCGTGTACGCGACCCCGGACGTGAAATCGACCACGCGCTGCAAAAGCGAGCGATCGGCATTCTGCAGGTTGACGATCACGACTTGACGGTTACGCAGCGCGTCGGCGATCTCGGTGACGTCGCCGAACGAGCGTGGCGAATACACGCTGACTTCGGTGCCGCCGCGGCGCGGTGCGTTGCTCAACGGAACCACCGTGCGCGACGCACCCGGTTCCTCTTGATAGAGTTCTTCATCTTCTTCACTCATCGAGAAGAAGGAGCCGATCTTGCGAAACATGCTCACGTTATTGCCTCATTTCTTCGCGCCGGCTAGCGGCGCTGCAGGTCGCGGACCGAACAGTGAGGTGCCGACCCGGATCATGGTCGATCCGGAACGGACTGCCGCGCGCCAGTCGCCCGACATGCCGATTGATAGGGTGTTTCCGCCTACGCGCTCCAAGGTCTTTGCGGCCAGCGCAAAAGCGCGCTCGATCGCCGCCGCGTCGTCGGTGATCGGTGCCATCGCCATCACGCCCGAAACGACCAGGCCCTCCTCGGCGCGCAGAATACCGGCGAGGCTTTCGGCTTGCTCGGGCCTACATCCAAAGCGATCGTTCGGCGAGACGTTGAGCTGGATAAGCACGGGCAGCCGCTTCTGCAACGCGCTGGCCGCGCGGCCCAATGCGAGGCCCGCTTCGGCCCGATCGACGCTCTGAACCATGTCGAAGGTCTGGACGATCGCTTTGGCTTTGTTGGTCTGGACGTGTCCGATGAAGTGCTTGCGAATGCACGGCGACGTCGCGTCGGAGCCCAGTTCGTCGAATTTGTCGCGCGCTTCTTGGAGATAGTTTTCGCCGACGTCGCGGACACCGGCAGCAATGGCTTCGCGAATCAGCGCGGCGGGTTGTTTCTTGGTGACGGCGACGATGACGATATCGCCGGCCGAACGGCCCGCGGCCCGCGCCTCTTGCGCAAGTTCTGCCTGCAATCGCTCGTAGCGCTCGCGCAAACCGAACTCCATGGGCCAGCGTCTTCCGTCCGGCGGCGCCAACGCCCTTCGCCCTTCGACAGGCTCCCCTTCGACAGGCTCAGGATGACGGGGCAGCGGCGGTATGGCTGTAGCGGCGAGTGCAGACGACGATGCCGATGATGCCGATGACGATCATGGGAAGCGCGTAGAGCTGGCCGCCGGTTAGGCCGTGCCAGGTAAAATCGGCCTGTCGCCACGACTCGGCGATACTGCGCGTGATACCGTACATCGTGAACCACGACCATGCCACGACGCCGTCGGGTGGTCGCCGCTTGTAGATGAAGATGAGGATCGGCAGCGTCAACAGGTCGAGCACCGCTTCGTAGAGCTGCGACGGATGGCGGTACGCTGCGCTCCAGAATTGCGTGTTTCCGGGCTGCATACACCATGGGTGGTCCGGTTTGCAGATGTCGCCCCATAACTCGTCGTTGACGAAGTTGATCAAGCGCGTGAGCGTGATGCCGATGGGCAGCAGCACGACGACTTCGTCGCCTAGAATCCGGTACGTGAGCCCGGGATGCTTGCGCAGGAAGAGCAGCAGCGCAATGATGACGCCCACGACGCCCCCGTGGAAGGCCATCCCGCCGTTCCACACGGCGATGAAATTGATCGGGTTTTGCGTGTAGTAGGCGGCGTCGTGCTTGCTGATGATGTCGTTGATAACGAAAAACGTCCGCCCGCCAACCAAAACGCCTACGAGCGCGTATACCAAGAAGTCCTGAATCTGCTCTTTGGTCAGGCCCAGCCGCAGGCGCCCGGCGGCCCTGCTCATCCAAAGGTAGACCGCGATAAAACCCACCAGATACGAGATGCCGTACCAATGCACGTTGAGCGCGCCGATGTGAATGGCGATCGGATTGATGTTCGGATAGGTGAACCAATGATTCAAAATCGCAGCCTCAAACAGGCGCTAAACCGCGCGCGGTCTAAAAGAGCGGCGTGGCCACCGCGCACCTAACCGTCGGGATTGCGTTCCTGGCGGGCCTCGTTTCCTTTGTCTCTCCGTGCGTCCTTCCGCTCGTTCCGGCGTACCTCTCCTTCCTCACGGGCACGAGCCTCGAGGAACTGCAGACGGAGCTGACGGCGCGGGCCCGCAGCCGCGTGTCCCTGCACAGCCTGGCCTTCATCGCGGGCTTCACGATCGTGTTCGTGGGCTTGGGCGTCACCGCAAGCGCGCTCGGGGAGGCTTTGCGCGCCAACCAGGTCTTGATCGCGCGGATCGGCGGGATTATCGTGATCGTGCTCGGCCTGCAGATGATGGGGGTGTTCCAGCTCCGCTTCCTAATGATGGACAAGCGCATCCACACGCAACCGAAGGAGCGCTCGTACGTCGCATCCCTGCTCGTCGGACTTGCGTTCGCTGCCGGATGGTCGCCCTGCGTCGGGCCCGTTCTCGCCTTAATCCTGGCTTTCGCCGCGCAGTCGCAGCATATCGCCGAGGGCGCATGGCTGCTGTTCGTCTATTCCATGGGTCTCGCGCTCCCGTTCTTCATCACGGCGCTCGCAATCGGAGGCGTGTTACCCGCGCTCAATCGCATCAAACGGTTTTTACCCGCCATCGAGTTCGGCGCCGGCGCATTCATGGTATTAGTCGGCATCGTGATCTTCTCCAATTCCTTTCTTCGCATCGCAGGATTGTTTTATCAATTTGTCCCGCAACCGAAACTCTGACGCGACCCAGTTCTTGATCGTCGCGATCGTCGTGCTCGCGCTCGATCAAATCAGCAAACGGCTGATCGTCTCGCGCTTTCTCCCCGGCGAGAGCCGCATCGTCATTCCGCATCTCTTGAAATGGACGTACGAACAGAATCAGCACGGCGCGTTCGGGTTGTTCGGTTCGTCGCCGGTGCTGCTCATCGTTATGGCCGTCATCGTTCTGCTGATTTTCTGGTATTCGTTTCGCGACGCGGCTCGTCAATCGCGGCTGGTACGCGTGGCGTTCGGGTTGATTCTCGGCGGCGCGATTGGGAACATCGTCGACCGCCTGCACTTCAAATATGTGGTGGACTTCATCGACTTCTACAAGATCTGGCCGAATATTTTCAACATAGCGGACTCGTGCATCACCATCGGCGTCGTCCTACTCATCGTGGCAAGCCTTGCAACACGTCGTCACGCCTGAGGATACCGGCAAGCGCGCGGATCTGGTGATCGCGCACTTGACCGGGTTCTCCCGCTCGCTCGTAACCGAGGCCGTCAAGCGCGGCGCGGTACGCGTCGACGGCGTCGTCGTCAAGGGCAGCTACGTTTTAACCGAGGGCGAGACGCTCGAATTCGAGTTGCAAGAACGCGAGCCGATGCGCGTCGAGGCCGAAGCGATCGACCTCACGATCGTCTACGAAGACGAGGAAATCCTCGTCGTCGACAAAGCCGCCGGCATGGTCACCCATCCCGCGCACGGAGCGACCAGCGGCACGCTGGTCAACGCGTTGCTCGCGCACGTACAAGGGTTGCCCGGCGATGCGTTACGTCCGGGGCTCGTGCACCGCCTGGATCGCGATACCTCGGGCCTGCTCGTCGTCGCCAAGACCGACGCAGCGCTATCGACGTTGGGGAAAGCGATGAAAGCGCGCTACATCACGCGCGAATACCTCGGTCTGATTCACGGCATTCCCGTTCACCCGAAGGGCACGCTCGACGGCGCGGTCGGGCGCGATCCGCAGAATCGACTAAAATACGCGATTACGGCCGGCGGCAAACCCGCCGTAACGCATTACGAAGTGCGCGAAAAACTACACGACGCCGCCGAATTGGTGTTCCGTTTGGAAACCGGCAGAACGCATCAAATCCGCGTGCACATGGCGGCACTGGGTCACCCGATCGTCAACGATCCCGTTTACGGAAAGACCGAACCGCGTTTTCCGTTGCCGGGCCAGGCATTGCACGCTTGGAAGCTCGCGTTCCGTCATCCACGCACCGGTCAAGAACTCGAATTCGAGGTCGATCCGCCGCCCGAATACGTAGCCACACGCGCCATGCTGCGCCCTTCGATCGCTCCAGGGTGACTCACCGGATGTTTGCGCTGCGTACCGTGGACGGGACGGCGCGCCGCGGAACGATGCGGCTAGGACACGGCGTTGTGGAAACGCCGACGTTCATGCCGGTGGGCACGGCCGGGACCGTGAAAGGGCTGACGCCCGACGAAGTGCGCAGCGCGCATTCGCAGATCGTGTTAGCCAACACCTACCATTTGTGGTTGCGCCCCGGTAAGGAATTGATCGTCGAAGCCGGCGGTTTGCATGAGTTCATGCAGTGGGACGGCCCGCTTCTCACCGATAGCGGCGGCTTTCAAGTCTTCAGTCTCGAATCGCGGCGTTCGCTCGACGACGACGGCGTCACGTTCGCGTCGCACCTGGACGGCAGCAAGCACCGCTTTACTCCGGAGAACGTCGTCGCGTTTCAAGAAGCCATCGGCGTGGACATCGCGATGGTGCTCGACGTGTGCGTCAAGCTGCCTGCGACGGCCGAACAGATCGACGAATCGGTACGCCTGACCACGCTTTGGGCGCGGCGATCGGCCAAAGCCAGATCGCGCGAATCGACGCACCTTTTCGCGATCGTGCAGGGAGGCTTGGACGAAGCCGCGCGCGCGCGAAGCGCCGCCGCACTCGTCGAACTCGACCTTCCAGGCTACGCCGTCGGCGGACTCTCGGTCGGCGAAACGCGCGATGAAATGTACCGCCTCGCTCGTTTTTCCGCCGCATTGCTGCCCGAAGCGAAGCCGCGCTATCTGATGGGCGTCGGCACGGTTCGCGACATCGTTATGGCAGTGGACTGCGGCATCGACATGTTCGATTGCGTGTACCCGACGCGTTGCGGCCGCAACGCGCGCGCGATGACCCGCCATCGCGGCGAATACAATATTCGCAATGCCGCTTTCACGCGCGATTTCGGTCGCGTCGATCCGGACTGCGATTGTTACGTCTGTTCCACGTTCACGCGGGCGTATCTCGCGCATCTCTTTCGGGCCGGGGAGATGCTGGCGCCTCGCTTGCTTTCTTATCATAACGTCTACGTCCTCAACGCGCTCATGCGCGACGCGCGCTACGCGATCGAAGCAGGTACGTGGGTATCGTTCCGCGATACCGTTTTGCGGGAGAGCATCAAAGCGTGATTCGATTATTCGTCGCCGGGTATCCGCGCGAAGCATCCAAGGCCGACCTCGTGCAGCTGTTTCGGCAATTCGGCGCGGGCGAAGACGACGTAACGTTCCCGCGAGATCGGCGCTCGCGGCGGAAAAAGGGCTATGCGTACGTCAACGTCGTCGACAACGTCATGGCCGAAGCGGCAATTCAAGCGTTCAATCTGTTCGAAATCGACGGCAAAGAATTGACCGTCATTCGCGCTTCCGACCGTCCGCCGAAACGTCCGCGCCGCCACTGACGGCGGCGTCGAGTTCTCGAACCACGGCGGCGCACGGCGCGCATAGTGCCGGGTGTCCCGGATCGCTGCCGAGCGGTAGATACTTCCAACAGCGCCGGCACTTCTCGCCGTTCGCACGTGCGAGCGAGAGCAGCGGCGGCCCGTCGCCTTGCTGCAGGTCGAGGTGCGAGACCACGAGCGCCTCGCGCAAACCATCGCCCATCGCGTGCAATTGTGCGTAAAGTGCCGCTCCCACTTCGAGCGTCGCACGCGCTTCAAAATCGCGAATCTCACCGTTTGCGGCGACCTGCGCGCGCAATGCCTTGATCTGCGCCCACAGATCGAGCGCCCGCGGATCCTCGTGTTTGAGCGGATCGAACGTTAGATCGAATACGCTTTCCGCGTCGCCGCGAAGCGCCGGGGGTACCGATTGCCACGCTTCTTCGGCCGTGAATGAGAGTAGCGGCGCGAGCGCGGTAAGCAGATGCCCGATAACGTACCAAAGCGCGCTCTGCGCGCTGCGCCTGCGCTGCGACGTCGCCGCGCTCGAATACAATCGGTCCTTCAGCGCATCGAGATAAAAACTGGAGAGGTCGTCGCCTTCAAAGCGTACGATTTCGAGATAGGCGTCGTGCAAGTTGTATGTCTTGAGCATCCCGTACACGCGCCGAATCCATTGGTCGGTCACGTCGCACGCGAGCGCGTCGAACGGGTCGAGTGCATCGCGCGCGATGACGTCGGAGGGCGTGAGGTCGGCAAGATTACTCAAAATGAAACGCGCGCGATTGCGAATGTTGCGGTAAACGCGGCTAACTTGGTCGACGACATTTGCACCGAAGCGCACGTCGTCGACGAACTCGACCGATGCGGCCCACAACCGCAAGACGTCCGCGCCCCATTTGTTCATCGCGTCGTTCGCGTCGATTCCGGTACCGAGCGACTTCGACATCGGCCGCCCGTGCTCGTCGTTGACCCAGCCGTTCTTGACGACGTGCTTGTAGGGTGCGCGATCTTCTATTGCAGTCGCGGTGACGATCGAACTGCGGAACCATCCGCGGTATTGGTCGCCGCCTTCGAGAACGAGATCCGAGGGCCACGGCAGGCCATCCTTGCCGAGCACCGCCAGGTGGGTCACGCCCGATTCGAACCAGATATCTACGATGTTCTTTTCTTTTTCGAATCCGGTCCCACCGCAGTTCGGGCACGCGAAACCCTTCGGCAGAAATGCTTCGACGGGATCGCGCCACCACGAGTCCGCGCCATCGGCGCGGAAGCGGGCCGCCGCCGTTCGTGCAACGGTCGCATCGAGTATCGATTCGTTGCATGCTAGACAGATCACCGCCGGAATCGGCGTGCCCCACGTGCGCTGGCGCGAAATGCACCACTCCGGATGATTTTCGAGCATTTGCACGAGCCGGTTGCGCCCCCAATCGGGCGTATATTCGACCCCCTGCGCGGCCTCGATCGCGCGCTTGCGCAACCGGTTCTGATCCATCGCGATGAACCACTGCGCGGTCGCGCGAAAGATTACCGGATTGTGGCAGCGCCAACAGTGCGGATAGCTATGCGCGAACTCGAACGCGTCCCATAGCGCCCCGCTCTCGCGCAAGTCTTCGACGATCTTGGGATTGGCTTTCCAAATGTGCATGCCGGCATACGGGCCGGCATCGGCGGTGAATACTCCGCGCGCGTCGACCGGATTGAGAATCGGTAGATTGTATCGCACGCCGGTATCAAAGTCGTCGGCACCATGGCCGGGCGCCGTGTGGACCGCGCCGGTGCCGGTCTCCAAATCGACATAATCGGCTAGGACAATTGCCGCGTCGCGATCGAGAAACGGGTGACGTACGGCCAGGCCGTCAAGCGCCTCGCCTTGGACGACGGCGAGCTTGCGCGCGTGCGCGAACCGCTGGCCGAGCGCGTGCGGCGCAAGCGCCTCCGCGACGACGATGGCCTCGTCACCCACACGGTAGAGGGCGTAGCCGGCGTCGGCTTTGAGTGCGATGGCCACGTTGGCGGGGAGCGTCCACGGCGTCGTCGTCCAAATCAGCACGCTGACTTTGCGGGGAGCGTTCTCGCGCTCGCGTTTGTGCTCGGGATCGCCTAGAATGACGTCGTACAACGCCTCGCGTTGCGCGTCGCCGGCAGCGAATCGCACGTAAATCGACGGCGAGGTTTTTTCTTTGTATTCGATCTCGGCTTCGGCCAACGCAGTTTCGTCGTGGATGCACCACAGCGTCGAACGTAAACCCTTGTAGAGTTGGTTCTTTTCGGCTAGATCCGCAAGCGCTTCGACGATGGTGGCTTCGAACTCCGGATCGACGGTGCGATAGGGGTGCGCGTAGTCGCCGAAGGTGCCCATGCGCATGCGCGTGCTGCGCTGGACGTCCAGCCAATGCAGCGCGCGCTCCTTGCACTGCGCGCGCAACAGCAACGGATCGATCGCATGAAAGTCTTTTATTTTGAGGTGTTTGAGCGTCTCGAGCTCGATCGGTAACCCATGCATGTCCCAACCGGGGACGAACTTCGCCCACTTTCCGTCGAGCAGCGCGATCTTGACGAAAATATCTTTGAGCACCATGTTGAGAAAGTGGCCCATGTGCAAATTGCCGTTTGCATAGGGTGGTCCGTCGTGCAATATCCACGGCGCGCCGTTACGATTGCGTTCAAGGCGACGCTCGTAGGTGCGCTGCTCTTGCCACCATGCGACGCGCTCCGGCTCGCGTTTGGGCAGGTCCGCCTTCATTGGGAAGTCGGTCTTCGGAAGATTCAGCGTATCGCGATAGTCGCGGTCCACGGTCGTCTCGCTCATTATGACAGCGGAGACTTTTCGCCGAGGACGTCATCGAGCACCTCGAAATTTCGCGCCGCAAGCGCCCGCAAGCGCCCTGCTTGGGATGTAAGGTGCACCGAGAGGGCGTCGCGTTGCGACCAAAACCGGTCGACCAGCGCATCGGTCTGCGCGTTTTCGGGCCGTTTCGCGCCCCCCGGTACGAACAACGGATCGAGCGGGTAGGCTAAGTCGTCGCACAGCGCCACGACTTTGGGGTCGTACGGAATCGATAAAAACGGCACGCCGTATCGCGCGGCCAATATCAACGCATGCAAGCGCATGCCGATCACGGCTTTCGCGCGGCGAATCACGTTGGCGGCGTGCGGCAACGACGCTTGCGGCAGCAGCACCGGCGCGGTCTTGCATTTGCGAATGACCTGGGTGGAAACGTCGGCGTCGGGCGGACCGCCGAGCGGTAAAAACGCGACGCGCGCGTCGTACTTCTCGCTCAAACGGTCCACGGCGCGCGCGATGACCTCGATGCCGTCCTTGAAACCCTGCGCCTTGCGCACGCTCACGACGACCAACGGATCGCTCTGCGGGCCGAGACCTTCACGCGTTAGATCGAGTTCCTCTTCGGGTGCGTCGTACAAGAATACGGGATCGGCGGTCTGTTCCACGCCACTTCCGGGCAAGAGCGAAGCGAGTAAGACGCGCGAGCGTGCATCGCGGACCGTCGCTCGCGACACGCCCTTGCACCATTCGCGCACGATTGTCTTTCCCCAAAAATCCAGCGGTCCGATCGATTGCGCGAAAATCATCGTCTTGCGATTCGCGCGCACCGACGAGCGAATCACCCCGGCATAATAGAGCAGGCTTTTGAGGCTGGTCGCATTCTGCAGAAGACCGCCGCCGCCCGAAAGCACGACGTCGGCGCGTCCGATCGCCTCCCGCACGGCGGCGATATCCATTCGCGGCGTCGCCTCGACGCGCAATTCGTGCGCCGTGTTTTCCGGTTGCGCCGAAAGCACGTCGATCTGCGCGAACGGATGGCGCGTTCGCAATTGGGCCACGATCACTTCGAGCAGAGCATCGTCACCCAAATTCCCGAAGCCGTAATATCCGCTAAGGAGAAACCGCATACCGTCGCATCACAGCGCGATAGATCGCGATGAGAATCGCACCGATGATGACGCCGATGACCAAGCCGTTGAGGATGCGTAAGAGCGAGATGAGCACCGGCGTGTGCAGGTGCGAAAAGGTGTCGATGATATCGCCAAGGCCGACGCCGATGCCCAACGCCAGCAGCAGACCCACCGCGCGCCTGTGCACGATCGTCAACGCCGGCATGAGCATGAGCAGCGGGAAACCAACCACGAACTCCTTGAAGCGCGGACGCACGCTAAGCAGTTCGGTGAGATGATGGCGCAGCGCGAGTTCGAGCCCCGAGGGCGCGATGTCGCTCTGGTTGCCGCTGCGCATCAACACGAGACCGCCGACGCCGACCACGATGATGGCGACGATCAGTTGATAGATGCGGATCGGCGCGGCGAACGCGGCTTTCGGATCGTCGACGCGCGAGTTAAAGCGGTCGGTTAGTACGTACAAGAACAGCGCGATGAGCGGCGGCAAAATGAGGACCGCCTTCACGCCGCGGAAACGCTCGACTTCTTCCATGACCAGCGGCGAGCTCATCACGCCGATTACCAGCAGCGCGCCGGCAAGCGCGGCGCCGGTTGCGATCAGCGTCCATTTCAAGCTGCGCGCGAATTGCGTGCCGAACGCCGGCGCGGGCGTTTCATAAAACGCGCGCGAGAGCGCGGTAAATGCGGCGGCGGCAAACACCAACGCGCCGGCGAGCGCGATGACCGACCGCCCGAGTAAATCGTGATGCGAGAAGTACCCTCCGAGATAGATCAGAATCGTCAACGCATAGGCCGCAGCCGCGATCCACGGGCGATACCAACCGAACCATCCGAGCAGCAAGACGAACAGCGAAGGCACCGCAAGAGTGGCGATACCGACCAGAATCGTACCGTTGCCGCGATAAAGCGGGATCGGCGCCGCGCGCCCGAGCCGGAAGCCGTGCGACTTTAGATCGTCGGCAATCTGGCGCACCATTTCGACGTTGCTCTGCTCGATCGACAGGCCGTTGTATTGGTGCGCGTACGGACGCAAGTACACGACGCGCACGTTGCGTTCGCGCACGCCTAATTCGTAGCGCGCGACGATTTCGGGCAGCAGCAGCTTGTCTTGCTCGGTTTTGCCGATGGCCTGCACGCGAACGGTGCGACCGGGAATCAAGCGCGCCAGTTCGTCGTTGCCCTTCTGCACCTGGGTTGGATCGTACGTCTCTATCTCACCGAAGTTCATGAGAGGCTTGGCTTTAAAGACGTCGGCCGTGTCCTTGAGGCGATCGGGGAAACCGACGACTTGATTGCGCAAACCGAAGAAGATCACCGTGGAAACGCGATTTCCAGCCTGAAGGTCGTTGAAAACGGCTTGAATTTGCGGGGCCTGAAAACGCTCGTCGTTTTGGAAGCGCGGAACGATCAAGAATTTCAGCCGTCGCGCGACTGCGAGCTGCTCTTGGGGGATACCGAGCGCGACCGATCCGAAGTAATCGATTTGCGTGCGCAATGCGATGACGTACGGCAATGTGGGATGTAACACGCGAACGTCGGCGCGATCGAAATGCAGCGGCAGCTGTCGCATATACCGGTCGAACGTCGCCCGGTCATAGACGAGCACGTAGACTTCGTTAGGGAGAATCTCGCCCGACGCTACAAGCGAGCGGAGCGTTGGGTCGGCGAGCGCAGATAGCCGGGCACCGCTGAGCAATCCCACGCCGGTCGTAACGTTTGCGGCCAACGACGTGCCGAGGTTACTCCCCAGTTCCTCCGAGAGCGCGAGCGACGTAAGGCCGGCATGCCGAAGCTGCAAGAGAAACGTATCGGTGTCGTAGTCGTACGACCGCGCGAGAGAAAGGAAGTCGTTGTAGTCCATCGCGAGTTCGACGCGACGGGTGGCTTGTTCGACGCGCACTCGTTCGTACGCGACGACGAGGCAAGCGAGAAGCGCGAGTACGAGAAGCAACGCGGGCAAACGCGTACGCGGCTGGGCAAAATTCACGAGGCCGTCCATTCGCGCAAAAAACAGGAAGGCCCGCCGTAGGCGAGCCCTCGCTGTCGTCGCGTATGCGGTTTCCCGCATACCGGGTGTGGGCGACGTCTTTGTTGTGTCACTCGCCGTGCATGCCCACATATGTGCACGAGAGCCGGAGCTACAAATTTTCCAGAGAGGCGGCTTCCCCTTGTGGAGACGAGGCTCCTATCAGAATGTTAACAAAAGTTCGGAGCGATTGCGAGCCCTTAGCGCGGGTTCGACGTTTTCCTATGGTCGCACGGGTCGCTGAAAAGCGCCTGAGCCGTAAGTCTTAGTCCTCGAAACGGCTACCGGCGTCCTTCCACTTCGGCGTTCGTTTATCGACGAAGGCACTCATGCCTTCCTGTGCGTCGGCCTCCAAGGCGTTGCGGGTCATCACACCCTTCGCGTACGCATAGGCCTCGGGCTGGGGGAGGTCGATCTGCCGGTAAAACGCAGCCTTCCCGAGACGCACGACGGTTTGGCTGGCCTCGGCGATCTTGCCCGCGAGCGTCCGGGTTTCGAGCGAAAGCCGGTCGGGCGCCACGACGCGGTTCACGAGACCCCACTGCGCGGCGGTATCCGCGTCGATGAAGTCGCCGGTCAGCAGCATCTCCATGGCCCGCTTGCGGCCAATCGCCCGCGTCAGCGCGACCATCGGGGTCGTGCAGAACAATCCGATGCGCACGCCCGGCGTGGCAAACTTCGCCCCGCTCGATGCGACGGCGAGATCGCAGGTCGCAACGAGTTGACACCCCGCAGCAGTGGCGACCCCGGCGACCTCCGCGATGATGGGTTGCGGAATGCGCTGCATGGTCTCCATCAGTTGCACGCAGGCATCGAAGATCTCGTCGTACGCTGTGGCATCCCGGCACAGGAGCTCGCGCAGATCGTGCCCGGCCGAAAACGCAGCGCCTTCGCCGCGCAGAATCACGACCGCATGCTCGGGCCGAGCGGCAACCGTCTCGAGTGCCTGCCCCAGTTCGCGCATGACCTCGAGCGAGAGGGCATTGCGACGCTCCGGGCGCGCCAAAGTGATGGTCGCGACGCCGTCTTCGGCTTCGCACCGTATGAATCGATACGTCGCCGAGGATTGAATCATTGAAGGAACCTCAATTTGGGCGATGACGGGCTCGAACCGCCGACATCCTCCTTGTAAGGGAGGCGCTCTCCCAGCTGAGCTAATCGCCCGTGCCTTGTCTTATATAGGTTTTTTCCGTTGTCCGCGATTTTCGGCGCGGTGTTGACCCGCTTTTTGACCCCATTTGCCGTCCAAACGACCTTCTGAGGCGATCCATGGGACACGCGTAGCTTGTCCGCGGCGGGACGCTTAGCCTCCCGCGCTTTTTTCGACGCGTGCCATACCTGCCAGGACGGGCGGCGCGCGACCGGAATTTCGACGCATGTACTTTAGTGGCAGCGACGGTCGCCCAAAGCGCAGGCGGAGAGCCGTCAAGACCGACACGTGCCCGAAGTGCGGAAGCGCTCACATTCGTCGAATCGCCTATGGATTGCCGAGTCTCGAAATGGGCGAAGCTGCCGAGCGTGGGGAGATCGCTGTGGGCGGGGTGTGTGATAGACGAGCGCTCGCGCCAATGGAAATGCGCGGATTGCAACGTCACTTTCAACGACGGTGGCGAAGATCTACGTATTCGATGACGCCTGCATCATCTCAAGCGCCAACCTTTCGTTGGGTGCATTCCAAACGAATCGCGAGATCGGCGTCGTGTTTACAGGCCAAGAAACAAAGCGTGTGACGACGTTCTTCTCGGCGCTGTGGAACGATGAGCGCGCGTGCGAGGTGACGGCCGGCGACATTAAGGCACTCTTTAAGCGCCGCAACCCCGGCGGTGCACCTAAACCGACCGAGAAAAACGACCATCATACCAACGTCGAACAATGGGATAAGCCGGAGGAGTCGTTATTTCCCGATACTGAGGAGGCGGCGGACGACGTCGCGCCAACGTCCGAGACCGGTGAGTGGGTTTCGGACCGACTCGACGCGCGAGTTACAGCCGAATTGAAGCGTCGACGGCTCAATAGATGTGATTACGTGATGCCGCCGATTGGTGTACGGGCTGCGAGGAAGGCTTACCGCCCCGGTTCGATGTTTGACGCATCAAACGAACGCGGCAACCGGAATACGACATGGAAAGCGGGCGTGTGGCGAACGATCGGACGCGTTAAGGATGTCTTCAAAGTCGGTTCATATGTCATGGTAGCGTATCGCGTACTACGGTGGTGCAAGGTCGATAGCGTCCTGCTTCGCGCCGCAAAGAAATTCAATGTATATCAAGGCAAACCCGATGGGTTCGAGATCCGTCAGTATCTCGACCGCGTCCGCAGCCGACCCAAAAAGTAGCCGAGAAAAAACAACGACGATCGATTTAAGCGAAACAAAGCGGTTAGAAGCGGACTTGACGGCGGCCATGCGGCGAAATGACCGTGAAATGACACCGCTGATTGGGCCGCGCACCCGCTTCACCCCGATGCTGAACCAGCACGGAGCCGTTGAAGCGTGGCGGCGACTAAAGGGAGACGCCACCATCGGCTTCACCGCTTTGTGGGAGGCCCGGCGCCCTGGACCTGTCGCCTGAAGCGCTGGTCGTAGAGCACCGGAAGTACCATGTCCTATTCAGTGACGATGAAATTGCGGAAATGCGCACGGCGCTCGGAAAGTTGGGATACGAAGCGCAAGAACGGGACGCAAGCGAATGACCGTAAGCCACAGCACCTGGTTCTGGCGCGAGGTAGCGTTCGCAATTGCGGGCACCATCGAACCCAAGCGCGACGGCAATGGCCATATTCTTGTACATGCGCCGCAGGAGCGATACGCCAAACGCGAGTCCTTCGCACTGAATAAGTACGGGGCTGGCCCGTTCTGCGAGTTCCGCTTGCGCGCTACCACGTTCCCCTGGCGTGTATGTTTACATTTTAAAAGGCGAGCCCGTATATGTGGGGCAAGCCGCGGATCTCGACGCGCGCTTTTACGCCTACGCTCCCCTCGAGGCCGCCATGATCGCAGACTTGCGGCCAAAATGGAACAGGGCTGGAGTGCTCTGAGGATTCCATGGCGCGTTACGTTGGCCGCCACGTTAATGTGTAAAACATCCAAACAAGGTTGCCTGACGACGTGTTCGGCGGCCTGAGCCGCGCCGTTCTCTTGACATCACGTTCCACTGTTCCATCCCCCGAATTTCCCCCGGTAAGCGTGGAATGGGGCGAAATAACGCGGAACGCGATGGAAAACTCAGCACGCAAATAGCGCTATTTTGCCCGTCTTTTCGTGATTTGGTTTCACGGCAGGGAGCGCCGTTTCCGCGAATTTAGGGATTGTGCTTGTAAGGGAAGCGCTCTCCCAGCTGAGCTAATCGCCCGTGTCCCGGCTGCGAAAGACTACGACGGCCACACAAGAGAATCGGGCACGCCCAGGGAAAGCTGCGGGCAAAGGGGGCGGCCTATGAGAGCACTCCTGGTTAGCGCGATCGCCGTGGCCGTTACGGTGCTCTCGGGCGTTTCCATGTTCATGCATTCGCCGACGGCCTACACGGGCGTGCGCGCGCACTACACCGGCGCGCTGATTCAACCAAACTTCATTGACGTTGAGGCGCCCTCACCGGCGTACGGCGCGGGATTGCGAACGGGTGACCAAGTGGGCTGCCTTTCGATCCGCGACGGGCATCTGCTCTTCGATCATAACGGCGCCGCCATGCGTTTCGGTTATGCTGCGGGAACGCCGCTCAATCTGTGCGTGAAGCGCGGCAATGCTTGGCAGCCGGTTTCGTTCGTTCCGCAAACGCGCCCGCCGGCGCCGAATATCTATTTCAACGGCACGCTCGCCGCACTGCGCCTTGCCGGCTACATTGCGTTTTTACTGTGTGCGGTTATTCTGGTTCTTGGGCGGCCGGGACGCGCGACGTGGACATTCTTCATATATTCCGTAGTCGCCGCCCCCACTTACACACTAGAGCAGAACTTTTCCGCGTACGGCCCGGCCTTGTTCGCGTTGCTGTATAGCTGGGGCATCATCGCGAATTCCATCCAGTTCGGACTGCTCATGCAATTCGCCGTGCTCGTGCCCAACGATTGGCCGCCGCGCGGTTGGCGCACCGCCGCGTATTACGTCTCCATCGCACTGACCATAGGCTTGACTATCTTCGGTGTCGCTCGTGCTACGTCGGCTTTTATTATGACGGCGGAACTTTCGCGGATCGTCGCGACCGGCATGTCGGCGATCGTCGTGGCTGCCGTGTTGGCTCGCGCCGCCGCGATGGAGCGTGAAGAGCGCGGTCGTTTCGGTTGGGCTGCGTTTGCGATCTGCTGGGCGGTCATCTTGGATAATCTACGCCAAGCCACGACCCTGCCGGGCAACATCGGTTCCATTCTAGCCCTGTTTCTTGTTCTGACGCCCATCACGCTGATGTACGCGATACTCAAGCGCCACGTGATCGACATCAGCTTTGCGATCAGCCGAACAGTGGTGTTCGCCACCGTAACGACGATTCTCGTTATCGCTATCGGCGTCGTGGACTGGGCAACGAGTACCTATCTCCACGAAGCCCGCGTGGCAATGGCCTTGGATGCACTGGTGACAATCGGCATCGCTTTCACGCTCAACCGCTTGCACCGGCGTATCGAGGCGAGCGTGGACTTTCTGCTCTTCCGTGCAAAATACAACGCCGAAACGTTTCTCGAACGCCTGGGACGCACATTGATAAGTTCGACGCACGAAGAAACCATCGATCGCGCGCTCGTGCGCGATCCGTATCAGCGCCTGCACCTGTCGATGGCTGCTCTTTTCCGCAAGACGGGCGAGAACTTCGTGCTCTCGTCCGCGTCCGGATACGACGGCGCAAAAGCGGTAGCGTTTGAAGACGACCACGATCTCGTGCGCTTTCTGGGAACCGAAAAGACGTGCTTGAAACTCGGCGACCTCACGGAAAACCCGTTCGGCCTGGCATGCGTGGCAATTCCGATTCACCAGGGCCCTGAAATGACAGGCTTTGCCGTGTACGGCATCCATCGCGACGGCACTGCGCTCGATCCGGACGAACTTGAAGCGCTCGAGCATCTGTGCGCTTCGGCCGCTCAGGCTTACACGTATATTGAAGTCAGCCGCTACCGGTTAGAACGCTCCGCCCCGGCCGTGTCACGCTGAGGTCAGGTCGGATAGTTGAACCATGGGCGGGCGGACGCGTGCCAGAATAAGCGCGCATGAATTTTTTACCGTGCCGGCGCGCTTTGCGCGGCCATAGTGCTTCTCGCGGCGACTAGCCACCAGGGAACCATGACCCCGATCTCGGTCCGGCGGCAATACGTCATGCCGTTCCATCTTACGTCCGGCCGCGACGGCCACTTATGGGTCTGCACGCACGGCGCGCAGGCCGTGTTCCCGTTTCGTCCCCCGATTTTCCCCCGAAGTTTGCGGAACGGAGGAAAAAGTGACGGAACGCCATGGAAGGCGTCCCGTCAAAAAAGTGCTGGTGGTATTGAGATTTTCGGGAGTTTCGCCTTTGCGGCCGGGAGCGTCCGATTCCGCAGGCTTGCTTGTAAGGGAGGCGCTCTCCCAGCTGAGCTAATCGCCGGTGGAGGTCTTGGTGTCCTGGAGTTCGCGGGAGTTTAGCCTGCAGCCCACCGCGGGTACTGTCGTGGTACGTTGTCTCCAACTTATCGTGCGACCTTCACCAACGACCTTCGCAACGTTGCGTTGGCCCGCAACGCAATTGCAAGCTTCGCTCGGCTATGCGGTTTCGATTCCGATTCGGTTGCTGACATCCGGCTCGCCGCCGGCGAAGCCCTCAGCAACGCGGCCGAACACGGCCGCGGCGAGCGTCCCGGCGGGTTTTCAGTTCGGTGTTTGTTCGAAAACGATGAGTTCGTGATCGAAGTGCAGGACAGCGGGCGCGGTTTCCACCATGCCGACGGACACTTGCTTGGGCCGGACGAGCACGGACGCGGCTTCGGCATCAACATCATGCGCCGATTGATGAACTCGATCGCGTTTTCAAAAAACGGCACGAACGTGCGCCTCGTAAAACGCCTAGACGATAGCTCGCCGCGACTCCGTCATCCGGAGCCACCTCCGTCATCCTAAGCGCAGCTCCGTCATCCTGAGCGCAGCTACGTCATCCTGAGCGCAGCTATGTCATCCTGAGCCACCTCCGTCATCCTGAGCTTGTCGAAGGACGACCCTTCGACAGGCTCAGGCTGACAGGGGGACGTTAGACTTTGCTGTCGGAGATTTTTTGTTGGAGCAAGCCGAGCGCCGCTTGCAGTTGCGCGTCGCGATCCGGTTCCCCGATGCGTGCGTTTTTGTTCTCCGCGACCGCGACGTCGGGCTCGATGCCCTTGAGGTTGATGTCGCGATTCTTCGGGGTGAAATAGCGCGCGGTCGTGATCTTGATTCCCGCGCCGTCGGGCAGCGGCGTGAGCGTCTGTACCACGCCTTTGCCAAAAGTTTTCTCGCCGACCAACTGAGCGATGCCGTCGTCTTGCAGCGCGCCTGCGGTGATTTCCGAAGCGGAAGCGGTGTAACGGTTGACCAGCACGGTCATGGGCTTGCGCGCGACGGCCGTATTATCGGAGTCGATCGTCGTCGTGCGACCACCCTCGAGCACGCTCACGATCGGATCGTTGTTGATGAAGCGCGAGCTGATGTCGAGCGCAGTGTTCACGTACCCGCCACCGTCGTTGCGCAGATCCAAGACGTACGCCTTCGCACCACCGTCTTGCAGACGATTGAGCGCCACGTTGAACTCGTCGGAGGTCTGTTGGCCAAAGGCGAGCACCCAAATATATCCGACGTCGCCGCCCAACATTTTATAGATGACCGTCGGAGGCTGCACGTTGGCTCGGGTGATCGCAATCGGTTGCGGCAGCGGCTTACCGTCGCGCTCGATCTGGATGTTGACGACCGAACCGGGTGTACCGCGCAGAACCTTCGTCGCGTCGTCGCTCTTCATGCCCTTGGTCGAACGTCCGTCGATGCTCGTAAAGAAGTCACCCGATTGCACTCCGGCCTTTTCCGCCGGCGTGCCGGGTACCACGTAGTACGCGCTAATATATCCCGTGGGCGACTCGGCCTGTTGAATCAGCACGCCGATACCGGAAATTTTTGCGGGATCGAGCGCGTCGTTGAATTGCTTGAGCTCGTCCGGCGTGAAGAACATGGTGTATCGATCGCCCAGCGATTTTGCCATGCCGTCGATTGCCGCGTAGGTCGCAAGCGTCTGCGACGTGTGCGACTTGGCGGCAGCCTTGGCGACCTCGCTTTGAAGCACCGATATGTTCGACTCGCCGCTAGCGGCTGCGCGCACTGACGGAAGCGTGCCGCCTCCATGCTTGCCCATCAACTGCGTCAGCGACGTGCGCGCACCGTCGAGAACCTTCTGGACGTCGACCTTGGAATAAAAGGTCGTGGTGAGCAGCGTATAGCTCTCGTGCAGATCGACGGCTGCCGGCGTGGATAGCTGCGCGGCCGCGGCTCCGGGGCCGCATAGGGTTGCGAGCAAAGCGCCGATGAGCGCCAGCCGGCCCAGGGACTTGATCATGAAGGACTCCTCGAGGTTCCGTGTTCGTCTATTAGACGATATTCGCCATCGGCATCAAAAGTCATCAGAGAAAGATGAGAACAGCTGGCCGGATGCAGATCGTTGCAGGAGCATACCCTTTTTGCGCCCGGACGCTCGCTTGGTTACTTTACTTGCTTGCGCGGAGCGACCAGGCTCAGCACGACGAGCGCGCCGATCACAAGTAGCATACCGAGGCCTTCGAGCGGTGTCGGCCGTTCGCCGAGTTGCAGCCATGCGGCCAGGATCCCGATGAGCGGGTTTGCCAGAGTGCCCATGCTCGCTTCGCGCGCCGGCAGCTTGTCGAGCACGAAAAGCCAGAGCAGATAGGCCACGGCAGTGGCCAGCACGATGTTGTACGCGAGGGCGCCGGCGTAGGCGGCCGTCCATTGCGTTGCGTGCGCCGGAACGAGAAATGCAATGACGACCAGCGCCGCCCCGCCGAAGAACATTTGCCAGGTGGTCAGCTCGAGCAGATCGACGCGTTCGCGTTGCTGCAACCGCTTGGCAACGATCACGCCGATCGCCCACGAGATACCCCCGAGCACGGCGATAGAATCGGCGAAGAGCGAACCGCCGGCATGCGCGATATCGAATATGCAGAGTATTCCCACCATGGCGAGCGCAACCGCAAGCATCTGCGGCGGTCGCAGCCGCTCGCCCAGAATCGGCCAAGCGAAAATCGCGACCCAGAGCGGCATCGAATAGGCCAGCACGGATATCTTTCCCGCGCCTGCCGTAACGATTGCCCACGTGACCAAACCGAGAAATCCGGCAGTTTGAAAAAGTCCCAGCGTAAGATACGCCATCGGGTAACGCGGACGAAGCGGACGCCGCATTGCAACCATGACGCCGAAAAGCAAGACCGATCCGCCGAACGCGCGCAGGGCCGCAAACTGGAACGGCGGCGCGTACGCGACGGCAACCTTCATCACGACCCAGTTGTAACCCCAGATCAGCGAAAGTGCGAGCAGCGCGACGAGTGCGGCCCGCCGCGAAGAAGTGGTTGCGATAATTTTCGAGATTAGTGCGGGATCTTTTCGCTACCGCTATGTTCGGCAGCACGCGCGGGCGCACGCATCGCTTGCAGATTCGGCATCGATTGCATGTTGTTCGATTGGGAACGACTCTGGAAACTCGATTGGAACCGTTGCGCGTTTTGCATGGAAGCCTGCGGCGGTGCAATTCGCGCCGGCACGACGACCGGAGACAAACGTATGGGCGGCTGCAGCACGCGAATTTGCAGCGGCTTAACCGGCGCCACGATAGCAGGCGCGACAACCGGCGCCGCCGCCCGGCACGTTCCCGGGTTGGCAGAGATTGCAACTTTGCTGTAGGATGCAACCCGGTACGAAGCCTCAGGCGCGCAATAGACCGCTACGGAATCTGGCAAGTCATACGACGACGCGCCTCGCGCGCACTGTTCGCATCCCGGACTCAGCTCCGGGCCATCTTTAATTCCCAGCCTCGGGCTTACGTAGCACCGCACCAGAGGGGCCGAGCTTTCATACGCGACCCCTTGCGGAGCGGACGCATAGCGCGCCGGACACGACGGATTCGCCGCCATCACTAAACTCGTGCAGGTCAGGCCGGCCACGGCCGTAAGAGCGAGCATCTTCAAAGTCGCGCGCATCGCATATGCCTCCCCGTGCCCGTATTATACCACCATTATTGAAGGCCGGGACGAGGCCTGGGCATATCTCGCTACGCGCGCGAACGCACGAATCGCAGAACGGCTCGTTACGACGGCTCGCTCGT
>DATBTT010000058.1:0-6766 GCA_036559125.1 Vulcanimicrobiaceae bacterium | reverse complement strand
GGCTTTCTCCAAGCGCGCTCCTGCATACGGGTGCGTGAATGCACGAGGCAATTTTATTCAACCCTGCGACTCCTATTTTGGAAAATATTGTCATTCCGCGCGCGAACGCATTTTTGCAAACGTTGTTTGTTGTATACTCGAACGCGTGCTTCTAACGCAACGTCCGCTAGTACTCGTATGATTGTAACCGACGACGACGTACGGTATGCTCTGCGCAATCTCCATTCAGACCGATTGCTCGCGACATCTTGCCTTGCCGGACACCTGCAACGGGCTTTTGGCTCGCAATCGCACCGGGAAGCCGTCATAGCGGCGTTAGAGCGCACGTTTCATGCCCTTCCGCAGTCTGCGGAGATTGCCGAGCTGCGCGACATCGTTTACAGAAACGACGTCGAACGCACCGGTACGCGCGCCCCTGCAGCGGCCGGTTACGGCACGAGCAAGCGCAGCTATTTCCGCAAGCGCCGCCGCGCAGTTCAACTCATCGTCGATTACATCAACGACAACGTGCGGTTCGGAGCAGCCGCCGTCGCTCTGTTTTCACAGCGGCCCGAATCGGTGAAGCTTGAGAGCCCGCATCCGCGCCGTTCGCGCGACGAGATGTTTTATGCCTTTCGGACAGCTTTTGAATCGAATCGAGTGCTAGGCGACCTATTCGCCATGGAGCGTGATTTGGCGGCACTCAACGGCTACCGGCATCTGCTCGCGGAGCATCACGCTGCTGAAGTCGAGATCATGGAGGCGGAACTCGAGGTATATCTTCGCCACTTTTCGCAGGCGTCTCGCATCGTAGAATCCCTCATCTCGCGTCTTCCGTCGCTGAACTGTTCCCGTCTTTGGCTTCTCACGCTTCTGGTTCGGGCGCAACTGGCATTTGCCGTCGGGAACGTGCACGATGCCGAGCGATTGGCTTCGACCGTACAGGACGCTTCAAGGACACACGGAGACCTGGAGGTCTCGGCTGCGATTCTTCGAGGGCGCGTCGCGGTACTTACGGGAAAGCACTGGCATTCGAGCGGCGTTGCCGCGCGCACGCAATCCGACGAATTGAGCTTGGCTGCGGTCCAATCGCGCCATTATTTGATCGCCGGGAACTACGACGCGGCGCATGACGCAGCTCTTTGGATCCATCAACGCAGCCTGCACTGCGGATTTCTTCCGCTGGCAAGCCAAAGCGCCGCGACGCTGGCAGGTTGTTATGGCGCGGTTGATCCAACGCAGCGCGGAGCTCACGCCGTGCGAGCGCTCAAGCTCCTTGCAGCTAGCGGTTCGAACGCCTGCGTGGCCCGGGACCTGTTTCAATTCCGTGGCTGGAGCGGCCCGTCAGCTTCGTGGATTGAAGCTATCGGGGACGACCTGGCAGCCATCTATGTGTCGCTGCGCCCTCGAAGCGCGTTCTGCGCGGACGCTTCGTTGCGTATGGCTGCCTCGCTGCTGATTCGCGCAATAGTATCGCGCGTGCACGATGCCGCGGACGTGACGTCGCTAGAACCGTTGATTGACCGGTTGGTACATTTCACCGTTGGGTCCGGTATTTCGGGCGGCGCGCTTTCACGCGAGCTTCCCGAGCTTATCGCATTTGGGGATTTCTTGAAAGTCTGGGTTCCGATATCGCAACAGGCGACGTTTGCGCGGACCTTCAATTCGGCGGCCGGCGTGGTAGTCCGCGCCGTCGCACGGCTCGCCGGCTATCAGCGGCTTCGAGCGCTCTCGATCGTCTCATAACCAATCGTGCCGTATTCGAAGAGCAATCGCATTCTTGCCGATTCGGGCATAGGCATACTTCTTCGCAGAGCGCGAGAGCGGCGCAAACGCTCGCAGGAAGATCTTGCGACGCGCGTTGGAATGTCGGCAGCCTCGATCTCTCACATAGAGCTAGGATCGGATTTGAAAACCTCCACGTTGCTGCGTCTGGCGGCGGAATCGCGCTTGGAGGTGTTGATCGTGCCGGCCGAGGCCGTGCCCTACGTACGCGCCGTTCTAGCCGACATGCGAATTGACGGTGACGGGTAGCGCTGCAAGTGCTCAGGCTGAATCGCGAAGAATCGCGCTTGGAACCGCACCCGTGTAGTGCTGGACCCATCGAGCCATGTGACTCTGGTTCGCAAACCCGGTTTGCGAAGCCACGTCGCTGACCGACACCTTACCGAGCGACAGCAAGTGTACGGCGCGTTCGACGCGCGCTCGAATGACGTATTGGTGGACCGACACACCGGTCGACTTCTTGAAAAGTTTTCTAAAATGCGACGCGCTAAGGCCCGCGATCTGAGCCAAGTTCGAGAGCGGCAGATCGTGGGCGGCATTGTCGTGAATGTATCCGATAACTTCTTGCAACTGTCGCTTTCCGAGAGCGCCGGTCGTTCGTTCACGGGCAACGCTATAGCGGCGCAGTAGATGCGCAGTAAGCGCCACGCCTAGGCCGTCGGCGTAGACGCGTCCGGCTGGGGCAGCGGATTCAAGTTCTGCTTTGAGCGCCCAACCGATGTGTTCGAGTAGCGGATCTCTCACGCGATGCCTGCGCGGAATTGAGATACCGTCGAGAAGTATTTCCATTTTCTCGGCGGAGTTTTGCATGAGGAGACGGCTGATGCTGACGACCAATTTAGTCGCGGCCCGATCGGCGAGCCATACCGCGGCGCTTCGCGCCGGAACAATCTCAATTTCGCCCGGGACGGTGCCGCCAACGTGCATGCAGATGCTATCGTGCGCGGCATAAAACTCGCACGGGCCGCCGGGCACGTCGTATAACGCTGCATCGAACCCGGTCCACAGCCGGCCTCGGCTCGTCATTCGAGCGGTGCCCGATGCAAATGTCTCGGAGATCGGCTCGATGGTCATAGTCGTAGGGGTTCTCGTCTGTCATACGCGGACGCATTTGGAGAATCTTGCTCGCCGAACCAGACACCTGTCAACATTCCGCCCTTACAGGAGTCGACGCGTTCCGCCCGATACGAGGACGGCGACAATCCCGTCCTGCTTTTGAAAAAGCGCGAAAAGTACGCAAGGTCTCCGAACCCGACTTTCGAGGCTATTTCCTGAATTGAATCGCCGGTGGTTTCCAACAACTGCTTCGCTCGCAGCAGGCGAATCTCGAGCAGGTACGCATGCGGCGTCGTCCCGGTTGCGCTTCGAAATTGGCGTAGGGCGGTGAACGGCGAAAGGCCGATGTCGGAAGCGATGTCCTCGAGTCTCAACTGTTCGAAAGCGTGAAACTCGATAAAGCGCTTCGCACGTTGCATCCGCAATCTCGAAATACCGGCTTCGGATTGCCTGGTCGAAACGAATGACGCTTCATCGAATAACGTAAAAATCAGCGAATCGAACGCATCGTCGCTCGCCGCTCGCGCCGCGCGCAGGACGACCCGTAGCGCGTCCCGCGACGGTATTACGGGTTTTGCGAAGATGCGCCCGTAGTCCGGATCGAGCGCTCTCGGGCTTAGCGTGACGACGTAGCTGCTGTTGCCGCCGCTATAGTGGCGGCATCCATACGTATCCCCGAGCACGCCGACCGGCATGGACAACGCGTCGATGTCGGCCCTTCCGCGTATCCCCCGGATCTGCCAGTAACCTCGAGTGGTTATCAAAAGGCAATTGAGTTCGAAAATTTTGTCGTCAACCCGGCGTGGAGAGGTTGCCGGGTCGTAATCATAGTGATAGATTGCCGCCAGCGCGGAGGATCGAACCGGGAGTAAGGTACCGCAACCTACGTGCAGCGGCTTCCTAAAGTCAACCTGGTCCATTGCGCGAGTTGCCTACCTCTGGCGATATCGACGTCATTTGACGCTAACAGCGTCCCTCGCGCATGATTGTGAGTCAGCCACCTAAAGAGAGCAATTTTATCCAAATCGCGAAGCGGCGGCCGGCACGTATAATCGGCAAGTGATTTACGCCAATGACGTAAGAGCGATCGACGTTCGCGACGCGAACGCGCTGCAACGGTTCGTTGAGTTGCTCGTGGAATACGAATGCAGCCTCCCGATCGACTTGCGTCATGGCTCGCAGCCCGACCCGGCTTCCGTACGTGAGGCGTACGATCGACCGCACGGGGGCTTTCTCGCATATATCGGCGACGTAAGCGCGGGTTGCGTCGCAACGATTCGTCTCGACGAGTCAACCGCAATAATCCAGCGGCTGTATGTGAAACCGGCCTATCGTCAACGTGGCATCGCGCGCGCGCTCGTCGTCGCCGCTCTGGATTTCTGCCGCGAACGCGGTTACCAACGCGTCGTGCTCGATACCGAGAAAGAGCGCTTATCCGCCGCTTACAGCCTGTACGCATCGCTTGGGTTCAAGGACTGTGCACCGTATGGCCCGGTGACGTACCAAAACCCGACCTTCATGGAGTTGCGCTGCGGTTAATACGTTTTTCGAGTACCATCCTCATACACGATAGTGCACGTGGATTACTCCGGTGCCGAAACGGCGCGTTTCAAGCAGTTCGAGATTCCTTCATGAGGCGGCTCGGAATGCCCGTTTTCCGCCGCCGACGATCACCGGGTTGAGAAACAGGTGACATTCGTCGACGAGATCGCTTTCGAGCGCAAGCCCCGCGAGCTCGGCGCCGCCAATGCTGAAATCTGCCGCAATGGACGATCAATTCAACCCGCGTATCCTTAGATAAACTTGCCTTGTTTCTGCACCACGATTCCATTGCCGGCTGCTCCAACGTACAATGGCACAATGACGCGTCTGGCCCGTTTGCTTCTTTTTCTTCTCGCGCTTCCTACAGCATGGTTGAGCGCCTCGCCAACCGTTGCGGCTGCAGATGACCCGATCGCGCGGCAGCTCATTGCGCTCAACCTCCGGCTGCAAGTCGCGACCCAACAATATGACGTTGCGACCCTACGGTCGCTCATTACCGACGATTATGAACTGATTTCGGCGTCGGGTAAAGTTTACGACAGATCCGCTTTTCTTGCAGACGCTGCCGATAGGTCGGTTGTGTACGAGCTAAATGAACCCGAGGATGTGTCGGTTCGGCATTACAACGATGATTGCGCGATCGTTACGGCGATTCTTCACGTGCGGTTTCGCATCGGTGCGAAACGGAAGGACACCCGCATCCGGTATTCGGACGTGTGGATCAAGCAAAACGGCGAATGGCATTACGCATCGGGCGAGGCTTCCCCAATAAAGCCGCATTAGGACGTTACGGGTCTTTTTTGAGTCGCGAAGCGTGGCCCGCGACATAGCGCCAGGTGTCGCCCGACTTGACCCACGTGTCCGTGAAGCGAATGCGTACGTCGTGAGTCGTACCCGCAGATTCGAATTTGGAATGCAAATCGGCGGTAATCACCGCGCAATCATCGTTATACGAGCGCACGGTCGCGTTTTCGGTGTCGTTTAGGAACCATGCGATCGACGTGTCTTCGACGTCGTTGATGAAGTCGGCCGCGTTCAGAACGCGCCCCGAACTGCTAATCAGCGTGAAGTCGTCGGAGATGAGTGCGCGAATGGTCGCGCCGTCATACGTGCAGCTAGCGCGTTGCAACCTGCGGTCTAGTTCGATTATCGTCGCGATGATGCTGGTGCTGGAGGTCGTTTGCTCGGCATTCATGCCGCGAAGTTCTTGTGACTAATGGCCGGGCATTTGTATAATATTGACCTATGCCACTGCGGACTGGTAGCGCATGAAGACGACAACCGCCGACAGGCTCGTTGCGCGAATTTGTTGTAAACGGGCCTTCTCGTCTTCACTCACGCAACAAGATCTCGCGGACGCGATAGGATTGGATCGCCCTTCCGTAAATGCGCTACTCAATGGTCGACGATCGGTGACTTCGCGAACCGCGCTGCGTCTAGAACGCGCGCTCGGCGTCTCCGCCCAGTTCTGGCTAAACCTGCAGCAGGATATCGATCTTTGGGACGCGAGGCATGACCGTGATCTGACCCACGATCTCCGCCTTATCAAGCGTATTGGCTCGAAAAAAAGCATGTAAACGCTCAAGGGCGTGCCAGGTGACGGTCCGACGATCGCGGTGTTACGACTGGAGAGCGAGTACCATTTGACGCTCGGAGGCGACACACGGATCGGCGCAGGCGACAGGCGCCGCGTCCACAAATCCGTGCCGCCGGTATAGGGATATGGCACGCTCGTTTGTTTCGACAACGTCCAAGGCGATTTTTGCGGCGTGTTGTCCGCGGGCCCATTCGATCACTGACGTGACAAGCGCATCACCGACGCCTTTCCCGCGCGCAAAGGGCGCTGCCCACATGGAAATGAGCTCGGTCGTTCCGTCTTCATCCGGGGGAATGCCGCTTACCATGCCGGCGGCCTTGCCGTTGAGGTAGGCGACCATGTTGACGGGCACACTGGAAAGACGAGCGCGCCAGCGGAGCTCCGTATCGCCCTCGCCCTGCCATTCGGCAAGCGTCGTACCGAACGCATACGGTGCTTCACGCAAAGCTTCCAATCGCAACTCCCGCCAAAGCGGCCAGTCATCGACATCGATCGTGCGAACGTGGATCAATGTGCGTCCTAACGCGAAGCCTTGGGCGCACGCGACGTCGCGTCAGCCATTTCTAGCGTGAAGGCCAGATGGTACATTTTTGAGTCACCCGGTAGCTAAGAGGAAGTGATTCCAATTTCCGGTTGGCGCACGACCCGCTTCGAACTAGCTGCGGCTTCACCCTTTGACCAAGTCCACGCCTGCCAGATGATGACCAAGGTGCAAACAGTTTCAATCGTCCCGAAGAACAAGTACTCAGGAAAAGCGGGCGGCTTGCCCCATCCGGCCAGAGGCGGCACGTAGGTCAGGAAACCGTT
>DATBTT010000057.1:0-94860 GCA_036559125.1 Vulcanimicrobiaceae bacterium | reverse complement strand
CGTGGTCGTGCTGATCCTCTACACGTTTCTGCCGAACCGCCGCGTCTCGTGGCATTTTGCCGTGCCGGGCGCGAGTTTCGCGGCGATCACCTGGCCGTTCGTCCAATTCGCATTCGCGCAATACACGATTCACGTGAACTTTACGCGAATCTACGGCGCGCTCTCCGCGCCGCTCGCGCTGCTGCTCTGGTTCTATCTCATCGGCTCGATTTTTTTCTATGGGGCTCAACTCTCTGCCGGGTGGGCGCATTTAAAAGGCACCGAACCCGTAGCCGAATTAATCGACGAATTACCCGATTCGCGCGAGGCTGCATCATCGTAAACCTACTCTTTATCCACGGCTCCGGATGCACGGGAGCCGCTTTCGACGCGCAGCGCGAGGCCTTCCCGAACGCGCACGCGCCGAATCTTCCCGGTCATGACGCACCGGGAGCACCGGCAAGCGTCGACGAGTTCGCGGCATTCGTCGAAAGCTACATTGCGCGTCACGCGCTCGAAAACGTCGTGCTGGTGGGCAATTCCCTGGGCGGCGCGGTGGCGTTGGAATGCGCCCTGCACGGCAACTCGTTCGTTGCCGGCATCGTGCTCGTCGGTTCGGGAGCGCGGCTACGCGTCGCTCCGGCGCTTTTTGAAAACCTTAAACGCGACTTCGAGCGCGCGACGAGCGAGCTTGCGATGCTCTTCTTCGCCGACCCCACGCCGGTTCGCGTGTCCGCGGCGATCGCAAGTCTGCGAGGCGTCGGGCAGGCACAGGTGGTGCGCGATTTTGCCGCATGCAACGCCTTCGATGTGATGGATCGAGTCGGCGAATTGAGCGTCCCACTGCTCGCCCTAACCGGCGATGCGGACGCGATGACGCCGCCGAAATTCGCGCAATTCTTAGCCGACCGGGTTGCCGGAGCTCGATCGCGAATACTTCCCAATGCCGGGCATCTAGCGATGATCGAGCGCCCGGATGAGACGAATGCCGCCATCCGCGCGTTCGTAGAAGAGCTACCGTAGAAAGGTTTTGCGTGCGTCGAATCTGCGTTGTTGTATTAGCATTGAGCATTGCTTTGGTCGGCGCCGGGCGCCCCGCACCGCCCAAGGCATCACCGACGCCGAAACCCGTGCCGAGCGCCGCGCCGACGCCGGCGGTGCCCGTAATCGTCGTTTACCCCTTCAGCGGCACCGGTGACATTAAGAGCGACACGGGGCTCAAAGCCGCGCAACTCTTCGAACAGCAGATCCGGCAGGCAGGCGGCGTCACCGTAGTCGACGGCAGCGCCGGCGTCGCGCGGACCAACTTTCCGACCGACGCCACCAAGCAGCACGCGGATTACTATCTCTCCGGGTATATGACCGTGCTCGGCGACGCGGTCGCATTGGTCGAGCAACTCGTCAGCGTGCAAAGCGGGACGATCGTGTTTTCGAACACGGCCCAGATTCAAAACTTCAACGATGCCGCGGCGCAAGCACAAGCGGTGCACGACGCAATTCTGGCGGACCAAAAGCGCTTTACGGGAGCGTTGAACGATCAGCCGGCTGCGAGCGCATCTACGCCGACGCCGTTGCCGAACAGCCAAGTAAACATCGGTGGTCTCTTCAAGCATAAAGCTAGAGCAACCGCAGCGCCCAAAGCAACTCCCGTGCAAAAGCCGGCAAAAGGCATTTTCGTCGTGCGCATCACCGGCAACGTCGGCGCGACCGATCTCACTGCCGGTACGCAAACGCTATCGAGCGCCCTCGACCGGCACTACCTCGTGAAGATGGCCGATGCGGCGGCCGGCGGCGCTTCGAAGAACGCGGATAAAATCTGCGGCAGCCAACGCGACAACACCATTGCCACCGGCGACGTAACGACGAGTTCGGTAAAGCACGGTTTCTTCAGCAAGACGCAGTACGCGTTCACGCTCCACGTGTACACGTGCTTCGGTGCGCAACTCGCGCAATCCAGCGGCACCGGTAGCTCGCTGGGAGACGCCATCACCGCAGCCGTCCAATCCTACGCAAGCGCCCACCCCACCAATTCATAGCCCGTCACGCTAAGCCTATCGAAGGGCGAGCCCGTCGAAGCCGAGCGGGGTTAGGCTTCTTCGGCTTGGGCGTCTTCTAGTAGGCCTTGGGGTAAGTCGACTTCGATGCGTTTGTTCGCGACGTCGATCGAACGAATGAATTGGTGGATCATCGGCACGAGTTTACCGTCGACCAGCAGCATGTCCGACGTTGGGAAATGATCGACGGCGGTGACCGTTCCGAGCGCCGCGCCGACGCCGTCGTACAACGTGCAGCCGACTAGATCGCGGTCTAGATATTCGTTTTCTTCGAGCTCGAGCTGCGCGGGCTCGGCGAAGAACGTTCCGCCGACGAATGCCTGCGCGGCCGTGGCGTCTGCTATGCCCGCAATCCGAAGTAAGAGTCGTCCTTTGTGGTCGCGGACGTCTTCGATTTGCAGCGTCTGCGAAACGCCGTTGCGGTCGACGAAGTGGAGCTGCAGCCCAGTAGAAAAAACGGTGCGACCCGCGTTTGTCGGATCGCACTTGAGCTCGCCTCGAATGCCAAAAATCCCCGCGACGCGGCCGATCGGCAGTTCGTTATTCTTCTGCGTCGTCGGTCCCGTGTGCGTCTTCGCTGCCTTCATCGATGTCGTAAATGTCCACGGCAATGCGTCCTTCGGCAGTCGCGCGAACGATCGTTCGCAGCGCTTGCGCGACGCGGCCGCTACGCCCGATGACTTTTCCGAGGTCCTCGGAATCCACCAACAACTCCAGCACCGGCGGCTCGGGTCCGTCCGCGGGATACGATTCTATCGTTACGACGTCCGGCTTGGCTACCAGCTTCTTCGCGAGATATCCGAGTAAATCGGCCGCTCGCGCCTGCGCGGCAATCGGGTCCACGGGCTCGCGGTTACGCTTCTCGACGAACCTACGGGAACCGCCGGCGGATGCGCGATTGCGAAAGCCCCCTTGGCCGCCGCCCGAGCGCTCGCCCGGTGGGCCGCTGCGACGGGGTGGGCGCTCGTCTTCGGGTTCGACATCGTCGATGATGGTTTCGCTCGAGGCGATCTTACGTGCCCCTAACGTCGAGCGACGTTCGTCCTCTTGGGCCTCTTCGCCAAAGAGGCCGAATTCGTCGTCGAAGGCGCTCATTACGCAGCGCCTTCCGACTTCGGCTTCCGTTTGGTTGTGGGGATGGGGCCGCGCTCCACGATGCCTTTTTCGGCAAATAGCCTGCGCACGGTATCCGACGGTTGCGCGCCCTTGGCCAACCATGCTTTGGCTTTTTCTTCGTTGACGACGACCGTGCGCGGCTCGGTCCGCGGATTGTAATGCCCGAGGATCTCGATAAAGCGACCGTCGCGCGGCGAACGCGCGTCGGCTACCACAAAGCGGTACGTCGGCTGTTTCTTGGCGCCCATGCGCCGGAGTCTGATCTTAACCATGTTCCTATTCCGTCCGGTGTTATTTCGCGTAAACCACGCGGTGGGTACTATCGCATCAGGCCCATCGGCAGGCGCGGCCGTTTCTTGCCGCCACCGCCCAAGCCCATCTTTTTCATCATTTGACGCGATTCTTCGAAGCGCTTGATCAGCCGGTTGACATCGGCCACCTGCGTGCCGCTGCCCGTCGCGATCCGTTTGCGGCGCGAGCCGTTGAGTACGGCCGGGTCGCGGCGCTCGCGCATCGTCATCGAACAGATGATGGCTTCGATTCTCGAGATTTCCTTTTCAGGAATCTCGAAGTCTTTCGGCAGCGCCCGCGAGACACCCGGGATCATCTTCATAAGATCTCCCAAACTGCCCATCTTGCGGATCTGGCGCATTTGGTCCAGGAAGTCATCGAGCGTGAACTGCGACTTCATCAGCTTCTGCTGCAGATCTTTGGCCTGCTGCTCGCTGTACACGCCTTGCGTCTTCTCGATGAGGGTGAGCACGTCGCCCATGCCAAGAATGCGCGACGCCAGGCGGTCGGGATAGAACTGCTCGAGTGCGGACAGTTTCTCACCGACGCCCACGAACTTAATCGGCGCACCGGTCACGCGGTAGATAGATAGCGCCGCGCCACCGCGCGTGTCTCCGTCCATCTTCGTGAGGATCACGCCCGTAATGCCCAGGCGGTCGTTGAAGACCTTGGCCACGTTGGTGGCTTCTTGCCCGGTCATCGCGTCGGCGACGAATAGAATTTCTTTTGGATTGACCGCGGCCTTGATCTTCTCCAACTCGGCCATGAGCTGGTCGTCGATCTGCAGCCGTCCCGCGGTATCGATGATGACCGTGGATAGCGCCAGCCGCTTTGCTTCGGCGACGCCGTCGCGCGCGATCTTGACCGGATCTCCCGCGCCCTGATCGTAGACGGGCAGTTCGATCTGCCGTCCGAGGGTTTGCAACTGCGCGATGGCGGCGGGACGATAGACGTCGGCGGCCACCAAGAGCGTGCGGCGCCCTTGTTCTTTCAAGCGCAGCGCGAGCTTGCCCGCATGCGTCGTCTTGCCCGAGCCTTGCAACCCGACGAGCACGATCACCGACGGCGGCGCGTCGGAGAACTGCAGGCGCGCGCCCCCGCTCGCACCCGTGGCCGGATCTCCACCGAGCAACGCGACGAGTTCGTCGTGGACCAGTTTGACGATCGTTTGCGCCGGCGAAAGCGATGCCAGGACGTCGGCGCCGACGGCCTTTTCTTTGATCGAGGCGACGAACTCTTTGGCCACCGACAGCGAAACGTCGGCCTCAAGCAAAGCGATGCGCACTTCGCGCATCACATCGTTGACGTCCGATTCACTGAGCCGGCCGCGACCGGTCAGGCGCGAAAATATCGCGCCCAGCCGATCGGAGAGTTGGTCTAACAAGGGTGCGCGATTACTCCTTCGCCGCTGCCTGATCGATGCGCGTTACCGCGTCACCGACGGTCTTGATTTTTTCGGCTTCTTCGTCCGGGATGTCGATGTTGAACTCGGTCTCGAACGCCATCACGAGCTCGACCTGGTCGAGCGAGTCGGCACCCAGATCATCGGTGATCGAGGCTTCGGGGGTAACTTCCGACTCGTCAACGCCGAGCTGCTCGACGATGATCTTCTTGACTTTATCGAACGTGGTGGACATACGTCTCCTATCCTAACTAAATACAGGTGAATTGAACGCTGACGGTGCTACATCACGACGCCGCCGTCGACTACCAGGGTTTGTCCCGTCACGTAGCCGGCGGCATCCGAACAAAGAAAACTCACTACTCCGCTAACGTCTTGCGGCGTGCCCGGCCGCCCGAGCGCGGCATTCTTGAGGATCATATCCCGCATCGGCTCGGTCAGCTTTCCGGTCATTGCCGTCTCGATGAAACCGGGCGCGACGGCGTTGACTCTTATGTTCCTCGAACCCAATTCCTTCGCTAGGGACTTGGCCAAGCCGAGCAGGCCTGCTTTCGACGCGGAATACGCCGCTTGCCCGGCGTTCCCCGTTAATCCGACGATGCTCGAAATCAACACGATCGAGCCGGCGCGCTGCTTCATCATCGGCTTTGCGACCGCGCCGCAGAGGTAGAACGCGGATTTAAGGTTCACCGACAGCATTTGGTCCAGAATTTCGGGTTTCAAACGCAGCATCAAGGAATCGACCGATTGGCCGGCATTAGCGACCGCAAAATCGACCCGGCCAAAACGCTCGAGCGTGCGCGCGACAGCCCCTTCGACGACGCTTTGCTCGGCAACGTCGGCGAGGATAATCTCGGTCTGCGCCCCGTCTCGCGCGTCCCGGCATGCCGCCGCCGTTTCATCCAGAGCGGTGCGGTCGCGTCCAAGCAGTGCGAGTTGCGCACCCTGCCGCGCGAAGTCGACGGCAATGGCCCGTCCTATGCCGCGGCTTGCTCCGGTTATCAGCGCGATCTTCCCTTCGAAGTTCACGCCGGGGCCGATTCCTTGTCGTCGTAACCGGCAAGGAGTGCTTGTAGTTTTTGAACGCCCGCGTAATCGGTTACGTTGACGACCGGCGGTGCGTTGGGCAAACGCTTCATCAGCGGTCCGAGCACGGGACTCGCCCCGAATTCGACGACCAGATCGAGATCGTACGATAACAGGCGTTGCGCCGTGTCGTGCCAGCGGACTTCGTCGGTGATCGACGCAATCAAGTTACGCTTGATGCGGTCCACGTCGCGATATGGTTGCGCGTCCAGATTCGAGATGACGTCGAACTGCGGCAGCGCAAACGTGCTGGCTTCGACTGCGTTCCCAAATCGTTCGACGGCGGGTTCCATCAGCTTCGAGTGCCAGGCACCCGATACGTTGAGCGCGACGACGCGTTTTGCGCCGGCTTCGAGCAGCGCGTCTCCGGCCGCCGCGACCGCGGCCGAATCGCCGCTGATTACGATTTGCGACGGCGAGTTGAAGTTTGCAAGTTGCGCGCATTTGCCAGTCTGCTCGTTCACGCGCGCGACGACCTCACGAATGGTGCCGTCGTCCATACCGAGTACCGCCGCCATTCCACCCGGCGCCAGTTCAGCAGCAAACTGCATCGCCTTTCCGCGCTCGTCGACGATCGCGAGTGCGGCGTCGAACGAAAGCGATTGCGCGATCGTCAGGCTGCAAATCTCGCCGAACGAGTGTCCCGCACTCACGACGGGGTTCAACGCTTCGCCGCAGGCGTAATAGAGCGCGACGTTCGTGGTAAAGATGGACGGCTGGCTGTATTGCGTTTCGCGAAGCTTCTCTTCGGGGCCGTTGCGTTGCAATTCGAGCAAATCATATCCGAGGATCGACTTTGCGCGCTCGAAGAGGACGTGTGCGCCGGACGAGCCGCTCGCGACGTCGACGCCCATGCCCATGGCTTGCGAACCTTGGCCGGGGAAAATCACGCCGATGCGGGGCACTACGCCCACCGCCAAGTCACGGCGCCCCAAGAGAGGCCGCCCCCGAAACCGACGAACACGATTACGTCGCCGGGCTTGATCTTGCCGTCGCCCACCGCTTCGGAGAGCGCGATCGGAATCGACGCTGCCGACGTATTGCCGTATTCCGCGATATTGATGATCACTTTTTCCGGCGGCATGTCGAGATATTTTGCCGCGGCGTCGATGATGCGTCTATTTGCCTGGTGCGGAATCAACCAATTCAGATTGGCCTTAGTAATACCCGCTTTTCGCAGCGCAACGTCGGTGGCATCGATCATCTTGGTAACGGCGAATTTGAAGACTTCGCGACCCTCCATGTAGATGTACTGCTGACCGGCCTCGTAGGCGACGGGATCGAGGGCGCGGCGCGTCCCGCCTGCGGGAACGTAGAGCAATTCGGGTTTGCTGCCGTCGGAGCCGAGTTCGCTCGAAAGGAACGAGTCAGTTTCCGCGGCCTCCAGGATCACGGCGCCGGCGCCGTCTCCGAACAGCACCGCCGTGCTGCGATCGTTACGGTTTACGATTTTCGTGAGCGTTTCGGCGCCGATCAGCATGATGCGCTGGTACACACCCGCGCGAATCATGGACGCGGCCATCGTCAGTCCGTAGATAAATCCGCTGCATGCGATCTCGATGTCGAAAGCCGGCTTGTCCTTAGCGCCAAGTTTCGCGGCGACGATGCACGCCGTGGCGGGAAAGGGATAGTCCGGAGTTACCGTGGCAACGACGTAACAATCGATGTCCTGCGGTTGGATCGTCGTCCGAGCCAGAGCCTTTCGCGCGGCGGCGATGGCCAAATCGCTCGTCGCCTGCCCTGCAGCGGCCACGTGCCGGCGCTTCATGCCGGTTCGCGAAGTTATCCACTCGTCGGAGGTGTCGAGGATCTGTTCGAGATCTTCGTTACTCAGGATTCCGGGCGGGGCGTAATGCCCGACGGCGACGATTTTGACCCCGGTTTGGCTCAATTGTTAGCCGTGCTGGTGTCCGGCGTGATCATCCTTCACTTCGATGACCTGGCGGCCGTCGTACGTGCCGCAATGCTCGCAAACGAAATGCGGGCGTTTGGGCGCGTGACACTGCGGACACTCCACGGTCGTAACCGCATTGAGCTTCCAGTTGGCCGCGCGACGGCTTCGCGTCTTGCTGCGCGGAGTTTTCCATTTAAGATTCGCCACTTGTCGTCTCCAGTTCGGGCTCGCACGTGCACGCGCCCGCGTTCTTGTTCTCTCCGCAGATGCCGCATAGCCCCTTACAGTCGTCGCCGCACAATAATCTGAGCGGGACCGCACTGTAAATCAACTGCGACGCGAGATCCGCGACGTCCAGACGGTCGCCCGTCAACACATTGCCTTCGCTGAGGGGATCGGTCGATGTATCCTGCCCCGGCTCGAGCTGCTCGTCAACGTCTGCATGCATCCGCCACGCTACGTCGCCCAAACATCGATTGCATTCGCCACGAGCTTCCACGTCGATCTCGCCGGAGATTTCAAGCATGCGATCCACCGCAAACAATTGGAGCTTGACACGTGCCGGGTCGGGGAACGTAACGCCCTCGAACGGCTCGAGTTGCACCTGTTGCTCGACCAGCAGACGTTGCCGTCCGCCGGCCATGAGACCACCGATATCGATCTTGTGTGAAGAACCCATAACATCATGAAAGGTCCCCACGGAGGGAGACCCCTTTCAAACTCGCATCATTGTAGACCCCAAAAGTCCGCCTTGTCAAACCCGAAGGTCGGGGTGATAGACAGGCGTTATGAGCACGATAAGCAACCTGGGCACCGCCACGGCAACGCTCGCGGCCCGCGGGGTCTCATACGCCTCGGACATCGCTACAGCCGCCGCGCGTCACGGGCTCGATCCCCGCTTGCTGGCTGCCGTTGCCGCCCAAGAGACCGGGGGGCCGGGTTCGAACGGCGGGCGGAATATCATCGGCGACGGCGGGCACGGTCGCGGCCTCTTTCAGATCGACGATCGATGGCACGCTTTCGCGCGGACTTCCGCGGCAATGCAGCCGGGCCGAAACGCCGAGTATGCGGCAACCATGATCTCGGGACTGCTCCGGCGCTTCGGCGGCAACGCTCACGAAGCGCTCTCGGCGTATAACGCAGGCGACCCGAACGCCAGAGGGACCGCGACGACCTGGCGGGACGGCAAGACCCTCGGCTACGCCGACTCCGTGATGCGGCACTATGCCGATCTCGGCGGAGCCGGTCCCGATTCGCTCAAAAACGAGCTCGTCGCCGAAAGCCCGGCGGAGCAAGCAAGCATAGGATCGTTATTTGGGATGGCGCAGGTGCTGCCGCCATACCACCCGCCTGCGGCGCAGACCCGCGCCGGAGCGTCGACCGGGCCTGGAGTTGATTTCGCATCGGTCGTCGATGCGGGCGACGACGCTTAAACCGGCACCTCATTTGAAAGGAGAGTCATGGGTTTTAATTTGCTCGGCGCACTGGCCGGCGCGGCAACCGGCATGATCGAGGGCGGCCCGTATGGAGCGGCCGCGATGGGCGTCGCTGGCGGTTTGGCCGGCGGAGGCGCGACCGCCGGCAATTTGACCGGCGCGATCGGCAATGCCGGATTGGGCGCGCTAAACGCGCAAGATCAAATGTTCCAATTAAGCATGTACGCGCAAGAGATGCAACATCAGGATCAGATGCAGATGCAATCCGAAGCCTTCAACGAAATGATGGATGAGAAGTCGGAGCAAATGCGCGAGGTCAACACGTTACGCGACGTGCAGATGGCACAACGCAAAGCCGACACGGCCATTACCAAGAAGTTCATCGAATCGATCACGTCGTGATCGCGCAACCGATTCAGCGGACGGGCCGTCTGCCAAGCGCACGCCTTGCGACCGTTCGGTCAACTACGGAGCCGCCCGCCGACGGCAAGGACGCTGCCGGCGACACGGATACCGTCGGGGCATTACAGGACGCGTTCACGCAGGAGCACGAGCGCGACCTGCAAGAGCAAGTCTTTCTGCTGGCACAGCGTTCCCAGTTCGACTTCGCGATCGACGAGCGCACCGAGCTTCAGCGCGAGTACGACACGACGCGCAGCATGATTCTCGACCAGATGAAGCAAGACGACGAAGTCGTCAAAAAATACATCGAGTTGATTTAGCAACTCGACCGATTGCAGGCCCACCCTTTCATGTTCCGGACGGAAAAGCCGAAGGGTGGGCCTTGCCCCATGTGGTACAATCCTGACCTGTGCGGGCCATTAGCTCAGGTGGTTAGAGCGCATGCTTGATAAGCATGAGGTCCCTGGTTCGAGACCAGGATGGCCCACCATCGAAATGACGAGAAAAGCCCGTAACTACGGGTTTTTTCGTTATGTTACGGCTGTCGCATCTGCGCGAGTATACCGTACGCGCAGACGAAGAGACCCATCGCGGCTTGGATGATGAGTCCGCGCGGCGACGCCAGGTTGTGGGCGGCTACTGCGACTACTAACCCAATCAGCCAAAATGCCGCAAGGGCCGCCCAGAATACGATGAACCTACGTTTCACCATAAGTCGTAGTTAGGCCAACGTTGCGGGACGCCATGTCGCGAGGGCTCTTTTAATGCGGCGTGCCGCCAACCATGGTCATCGATGACGGGCCGACGCCGTGAATTTGGATGACGGTTTCACCTTTGGCCATCGCGTAGTGATGGAGGCCCTTGGGGACCGACACGAACGAACCGGCCGGCAACGCGATCATCTTGCTTTGATTCATCGTGTCGCCTGTGCCCACCATGAGCGTGCCGGAAAGCACGGTGACGTTCTCGACGTCGCCATGAAAATGCGGTGGGAATTTGGTGCCGTCCGCCATTTTCAATCGCATGGTGTATTCGCCGGCTTTCGACGGATCACCGGCGATAATCGCAACTTGCGCGCCGGCCATCGAGCCCGTTCCGGCTTGCCATTGAACTTGCGACGGCGTTACGATCGTTGGTCCGGTCCCGGCCGCGAAAGCGGCTGCGCTCGTGAGTGCGAACGCGGATAAGAAAACAAAGCAACGGAAAAACATACGAACCTCCAGTGAACGCGCAGTAGATTAGTTCTTCTTTAGGGTTTCTCCACCGGCGGTGCCTTGCGCGAAGAGCGAATCGGGCAACGACGGAGGGAAGTCGAAGCCGGTAAAATAGTATTCTCCGAAAAGATTGTCGTACTGCGAATACTCGCGTAGCCGATATTTCCAGGTCACGTGGTCGACGACGAGATACGGTCCTGCATATCGCAACTCGACTTCGAAATCGGTAAGCGGCGGCGTCTCCATGTCGGTGAACACCACGAATCCGCTGACGACGAGTTTCCATATATCTTTACTTCGTGTATCGACCCACATCGCTTTGACGGCGGGCCGGTCGCGCGGGGTATTTTGAAAGACCAAGTGATACGTATTGTGGCCTTTATATACTTCGCTGCCGGCAAGCACGCATTGAATGTCGCCGTGGGCTCGGACATCGCCGATCACGCGTAACGGCATTTGCAGCTCATCGACCGGAAGCCACGACTCGCGATCCTTTCCGTACGGACCGAGCTCGGGTGGCCCCGGGTCGGCGCGGCGCGTTACGAACGGTTCGTTATTGAAGCGCGTGTCCATCACGCGCGCGACGCCGTCGTCGCGATACTCCACGTGCGCGGAACTCGAGACCAGTAGGAAATTATCGTCGATCAGCTGCTGGCGTTCGTCATACGACACGTAGGCGGGATGCGCCGCCGCCGCGCGATGGCGCAAAGCACCGTCGTAGATGTCCCAGCATGCGGGGGCACCGAGGGCCGCCGCCAGTAGCACGGTTGCGAACATGGGCCGCTCGCCTCCCATCGTCAGTAGGCCCATTATCTTCCTCCGCCGCTCACCGCGCAAGCCTTACATTAATAAGAAGCGGCAGGCGGCGCGGGGAAAAAGCGCGGCGTCGTGGAACCGCGTAAAATCTACGGGATATGCATGTATCGCCGGTAGAGTTACGTTGAGGTGTGATGAGTTCTACAGACGGTTTGCCGTTATTAACCGATGCGAATGGCCTGCCCAGCCCGTGCTACGATTGCGCCAGCCGCGAATACGAGCGAGGACATCGCTGGATCGGGGCGCACGCGCCCTTGGAGATCGTGCCGATGGCCGCGAGCGCGCAAACCGAGCGCAACATCCAGCTGTGCGAAGCGTGTTACTCAAAGCGCCGGCGTTCTGCGGGAAAGCCGGATGCGACCTAGAAACAGGCGCGTCGGCGCTTTGGGGACGTAGCTCAGCTGGTAGAGCGCCTGCTTTGCAAGCAGGATGTCAGGGGTTCGAGTCCCCTCGTCTCCACCAAGGACTCGCACCTGCGCCCGCGAATCGAGGCGGGTCGCCGCCGCCGCGCGACGCAACCTGGGGGCATAGCTCAGTTGGTAGAGCACTTGCATGGCATGCAAGGGGTCAGGAGTTCGAGTCTCCTTGCCTCCACCAGTATCTGCGAATCCCAAAAAAGAATGAACGCCGCGGTTTACCCGCTTGCCGCTATGCCGTATACTGGCGGTCGCGGAGTACGCTGGGCGGCCGCGCCGTACGCGGTATGGTGAGGAAAGTCCGGGCTTCATAGGGCAAGGTGCAGGATAACGTCCTGTCGGGGCAACTCGAAGGAAAGTGCCACAGAAACAAACCGCCGCGGGTCTATGACGCGCGGCAAGGGTGAAATCGTGAGGTAAGAGCTCACGGAGCGTCGCGGTGACGCGCGCTCGGGTAAACCCCACCTGAAGCAAGACGCGCTCGATATCGTTCCTACGGGAACGCGGATTGCCCGTCCGCACGAGCCAGGTCGCATCGAGGCACGCGGTAACGCGCGCCCCAGATAGATGGTCGTCCACGACAGAATCCGGCTTATAGGCGTACTCCGCGCCTTTCGCTACAATGGCTCTATGAAGCAAGCGATTTGGCGCGCCTCTATGGGCGCGCTCGTGTGCATCGGGCTGATTTACGCTATCGTCGATGCCGCCGTACCAGCGACTCCGGGCGATTTTGGTTTCGCGACCGCACCGACCGCGCTCCCCAACGGTTCCCTACGCGTCCTTCAGGTCGATCGCGGCGGTAGCGCGGCGCGCGCCGGGATCGCCCCGGGCGACGCCCTGCACTATTCGCTGCGCGACATCGCAGCGTGTCGCAATCCGCGCCCGGACGATACCTGTCACATGACGATAGACCATCTCGGTTCCGTTCGGCACGCGCGGCTGAACGCGTCCAAGGGCTCGGTACCGCCGCTATATGCGACGATTGCCCTGATTTTCGTGAAGCTGACCTTTTTGGTTATGGGCGCCCTATTGGTCTGGAAACGAGCCGACGAACGAGCAGCACGCTCGTTGAGCACGTTCTTCATCTGTTTCGGTCTGGCAGCAGGGTCCGGCTTCACGCGATTTCACGCCGCCTGGCAACTAGCGATTGCATATATCGCGGTGGAATCGCTGTTCGTTATCGGAGGCGGCGCGGCCGTACTTTTTGCTACATGTTTTCCCCAACCCGATCGAACAGGTTTACGCGCGGTGCTGCGCACGATTACGCCGCCGCTGGTGGCGATTCTCATCGGGTGTACGATCGTTCGAATCGTCGCGTCGATGTTCGGAAAAGAATTTAACGAGCTTATCTACGTCATCGTTTTGTTTTGGGTGTACGCTGCCGTTTCGGTCGTCGCATCCTTGACGATTGCCCTCTTGCGTTCGAGCGGGATCGATCGACAGCGCCTTCTTTGGGTGGCCGCCACGTTTGCCGTCGGTTTCAGCGGCCTGATCGTCAACGTGGTCTGCCTGGCCTTTAATGTCGTGTCGACCTACACGCAGTTGGCTACGCTCACCATCGCCTGCATCCCGGTCGGCCTGGGATATGTCGTGTTGAAGCACCGTCTGCTCGATATTACGTTTGTCATAAACCGCGCCGTGGTTTTTGCAATTGTTTCGTTCGTCATCGTTGCGGCCTTCGTCGTGTTGGAAACGCTCTTAGGCCGGTACGTCGAACGGGCCAGTCACACGACTAGCACCGTCGTGGAACTCGTCGTCGCGCTTTCGCTCGGACTTTCGGTACGTGCGCTTCATTCGCGGATCGATCGCTTCGTGGACGACGTCTTCTTTCGCGAGCGCCATCTCGCGGAGAAGGCAATTCGCACGTTCGCGCACGACGCGCCGCTGATAACCGATGAGGCGACGTTGTTAGGCAGAGCCGTCGAGACCGCCGAGTTGCACGGGCAGGCAATCGGCGCAGGCATCTGGCTGCGCGACGAAGCCGGCGCTTTCGCGCCCGCGTCCGGCACCCCGATCGCTACCCCAGCGGTGAGCGAAAACGATCCCGCCGTTCTGGCGATGCGTTCGCGTCACGTCGCGGTCGACTTGCTCGACGTGCGCTCGGACCTGCCGGGAGCGTATGCGTTTCCAATGATCGTGCGCGGGCGCTTGATCGGCGCGCTCGTTTGTGGCGTGAAAAAAGGCTCTCAAACGTACGCTCCCGACGAACGCGAGGCACTCGAAGCCATGGCGCATTCCGTCGGCAACTCGATCGACGGCCTACGCATCCGCACCCTTAGGCAGGCGGTGGCGGGCGCACTCTCCGATGCAACGGCGTTCGAGGCGGCGCGGGAAGCCCTGGCGCGTTTGGCTCGGGACGATGGATTCGCCCTAGCATAGTCAAGCAAGCGAAACCGGCGGGGCCGGCGGCGCGTTGTAGCCAATGAACACCACGAGGAGACACGTTTACCTGTGAGCGAGCAACACTTTACCCCGGAAATGACCGTCGATCAGGCATTTAAGCTGCACGCCGGAGCGCGCCGCGTTTTTGCGCGTTTCCATCTTGGCGGCTGCTCGAATTGCGCGATCAGCGAATCGCACACCATCGGCGCCATCAGCGAAGATTACGGTATCCCGCTCCCGATGTTGCTGGAGGGCCTCAACGCCTTGTTCGACGAGGGCGCCTCATTGATGGTCGGCGACAAAGTGCGCATTCCCGACGAGATCCGCGCCAAGGTTCCGCAGCTTGCAGGCGTCCCCGAAATCGGAGAAATCAAAGCGGTCGACGCGGGCGCGTACACCGCCGAGTTCGGTGAGGTTCGTCTCCAAGGTCTTGCCGAGGACTTCATTCCGGTGCAGGCCAGCGCGACGCCGGCGTAAATCGATCTCCAACCATTCGACGAACGACGGGGCACCCAGTTTGGGAACCCCGTCGTTTTGCGTTCAGAGCGTCTTGCGCTCGGAGAAGCCCTCGTCGATCATGTGCCAATGCGAAATCTGCGACTCGCCCGGCTTCCAACAGAGATAGATGGGGCGCCCTTCCCGCATCGACGGAAAATCCACCAAACCGAGGTCGATATCTTTGACGATACACCCGTATGCTTCGATGCGATTGATGAGCCGGACGATCTCGGCTTTGCGTTCGCTGAATCGTCCCGGCGCGAACGGTGAACGCAGCCCGGCGATGCGCGGATGTGGCGACGGCTGCACGCCCCCGACGTCGGGGTCGCTCTCAAGGAGCTTGATCGCGAGGTCGCGCCGCTTCGTCCACAGCTCCTCCAACAGGGGCGAGACCTTGGGGATGAGGGCGTTGGCCTTTTCGGGCGAAAACAACTTCATGGACGTTGAAGGCTCCGGGCAGCACGCATGGCGGTAGACAGGCTCATCTTCGTCACTGGCCTTTCCGGCGCCGGCAAGAGCCAAACGATGAAGACCTTTGAAGACTTGGGCTTTTACTGCGTCGACAACCTTCCTCCCGTCTTGGTTGGTTCGACCCTCGGTTTGCTGGACGAAGCGCAACTTCGCAATGTTGCATTGGCCCTGGACGTGCGTAGCGGCGGGGCGCTGGGGGACGCGCTTCCGGTAATCGAGCGCATGGCTGCCAACGGCGCAACGCCCGAAACGCTCTTCTTGGACGCGCGCGACGAGGTATTGGTACGGCGTTACAGCGAGACGCGCCGCCGCCATCCGTTCGCGGCCGCTGGTTCGCTGCGCGAAGCCATCGCGATCGAACGCACGACGCTGGCGTCGTTGCGGGCGCACGCCACCCACGTCATCGACACGACCAGCTTGACGCACGCCGATTTAAAAGAGCGCATCATCAAAGCGTTCTCGCCCGACGAAAAAGAGCGCAGGCTCGCCGTCACGATCGTCGCCTTCGGTTTCAAATACGGCATCCCACTCGATCTGGATATGCTCTTCGACGTGCGTTTCTTGCACAATCCGAATTACGTTGACGCCTTGCGCCCGCTCACCGGAGCGGACCCGGCCGTCGGTACCTACATCGAAACCGATCCCGCGTTGATTCCGTTTTTGGACCGGCTCTTTGACATGATGGATTTTCTGCTGCCGCGCTTCGTCACCGAAGGCAAGTCGCAAGCAACCATTGGAATCGGCTGCACCGGAGGCCGGCACCGCTCCGTGTACGTCGCGCGCCGGCTCTTCAGCCACATCGAAGCGCAAGGCCTCGCACAGGTGCACTTCGACATGCGGGACACGACGCGATGAACGCCTTGCGCGAACGCGTGCTGCCGATCGCCCGGTGGTGCTATCCGGGCCTCGGCGTCAAGCGCTGGCTCGTGGTCGCGATAGCCGGATTGCTCTTGCTCGTCAACGCTATCGATCGGTACTTGGTGGCACGCGGAATGCACTTTCACGTCAACGAGATCATCGACGATTTCGTCAACGACTATTTTTCGCCCGCATATCTATCGTGGATATTCGGCGCATTTGGCCTGATACTGATTTTCTTCGGAATCCGTCAGTGGTTGCGGGCGATCATTCGCGCGAGCGCAATGGGCGGGCAAAATCGCATCGTCGATACGCTCTTTGAAATGCGCTTGCAACAAGGGTACAATATCGTCGCAATCGGCGGGGGCACCGGACTATCGACCCTGCTACGGGGCCTCAAGCGCAAGACGAGCAATCTCACCGCGGTCGTAACCGTGAGCGACGACGGCGGTAGCTCCGGCCGCTTGCAAAAAGAGCTCGGTGTGTTGCCGCCGGGAGACGTGCGCAATTGCCTCGTCGCGCTCGCCGACGACGAAGCGATGGTCACCGATCTCTTCCGCTATCGCTTTCACGAAGGTGAGGGGCTCAGCGGGCATTCCTTCGGGAATCTCTTTCTGGCGGCGATGACCGGCATCACGGGCAATTTCGATGAAGCCATCAAGGAATCGAGCCGCGTCCTCAACATCAAAGGACGCGTGCTGCCCGCGACGCTGGGCGTCGTACGGTTATGCGCGAAGCTGGCCGACGGGACGATCGTCGAAGGCGAATCGAACATCTCGAAATCGCGCGAGCGTATCGAAAGCGTCTATTTCGATCCGCCGTACGCGGCGCCGCTCGACGAGGTCATTGCGGCGATTCGCGAAGCCGATGCAATCGTGCTCGGTCCCGGAAGTCTGTTTACGTCGATTCTCCCAAACTTTTTGGTCGATCGAATTGCGCGCGAAGTCGCCGCGGCGCCCGGCGTCAAGATGTACGTTTGCAACGTCATGACCCAACCGGGCGAGACGGACTCACTCACGGCCGCGGAGCACGTCGAAGCGCTGTTGCAAAATGCGGGCGCACGCGTCTGCGACTACGCGATCGTCAACGACCAGCCGCCCTCGAAATTATTGGAAGCGTATGCCGAGGAAGGGCAAGTCCCGGTCGAGCCCGACATCGCCCGCATCGAAGATCTCGACGTCATCCCGGTGCGCGCGCAGGTAATCAGCGAAACGATCAACGTCCGCCACGATCCTCAACGGCTGGCCGAGGTCGTCATTGGTATCATCGATCGCACCATCGCGCAGCGCGCTTCCTTTATGAAGCCGTCTCCAGCTCAAGCGCGCATGGAACGCTCGAAGAGCCCCGCATAGCCGGCGGCCGCTTTTTCCAGATACGCCGCAGCATGTTGCATCGAGTCTTCGGCCGCGGTCCCGGCCGGCGCGATCGGCCGTACGGCAATGCCCTTACTCTCAAGCAGCTCCTTCGCCCGCGCGTCGATTGCGCCGCCGAAAGCCACGACCGGAGTGCCGGCCGCCTTCGCCAGCTCCGCTACCCCGAAAATCGTTTTTCCGTGTAAGGTTTGCTCGTCGATCTTGCCTTCGCCGGTTGCGCAGAGCGCGGCCCCGTCGAGCAGCCGGTCGAGTCCGCGCTCCTTGGCGATCAATCGCACGCCTGGCTCGGTTTTCGCGCGAAGAAATGCCATCAGCGCGAATCCCAATCCACCCGCCGCGCCGGCTCCCGGCGTGTCGCGCTCGTCGCGTCCGAGCGTACGCGCCGCAACGTCGGCAATTCGCTCGAGCGTCGCGTCGAGCAACGCAACTTGCGCCTCGTTCGCACCTTTTTGTGGCCCGAACGTCCGCGACGCGCCGTTGGGTCCGCACAGCGTGTTATCAACGTCAACTGCGACGCGAATATCGAGCGTGTCGAGGCGTTCGTCCAAATGCGTCATGTCGATCTCGGCGAGCTTTTGATATGCGACGATACCGTCGTCGAGTTCATCACCAAACTCGTCGAGAAAGCGCACGCCGAGCGCGCGCAACATGCCGGTCCCCGCGTCGTTGGTTGCGCTTCCGCCGATGCCGACGATCGCGCGCGTCGCACCCGCTTCCAGCGCGGCGCGCAAGAGTTCGCCGGTCCCGTATGTGTCGGCATGCAGCGGATCGTACTCGCGCGCGGTCAACAAGCCTAAGCCCGACGCCGCAGCCATCTCGACGATTGCCGTATCGTCTTGCATCGCAAAGGCAGCATCGACCGGTTTTCCGAGCGGCCCGCGCACGCGCGCGCTATGCCGCCGCGCGCCGCCGGCCACGAACGCGTCGACCGTTCCCTCGCCACCGTCGGCCATGGGGCATCGATCGAATCGAGCATCGTGGAAAACCGAACGCATCCCGCGTTCGATCGCTTGCGCCGCCTCGATCGCGGTCAAACTCCCTTTGAATTTATCGGGAGCGATTACTATGCGCGTCAGTGGTCTAACAGCACGCTGATGGAAACGGGTTTGCCGGGGTCGCCGTGGCCGGATTGAGGGGCAGTGGTTTTATAGCCCTCGGCTTGCACGAAATAATCGAATTCGCCGCTCGGTACGTTTAGGGTAAATTTGCCGCTCGAATCCGTCGTGGCCTTGAGCACTGTGTCGACGGTGACGGTGGCATTGGCCACCGGGTGACTCGTTGCACGATCGAGGACGACGCCTTGCACGGTCGAGTACGTGCCGCCGGGCGGCAGCGCGTCGTCGTTGCAACCAACGAGTACGGCGAGCGCGACGAGCGCTCCGAGCAGTCGCACAACTTTCATAGCCATTTGTTCGCTCCTTAGCGCACCGGCTCCGGCCGGCGTGACGCCTTTCCAAAGGGCGCGCGCCCCGGCATGCGGAACCGCGTTCCGAGTCCCCCGCTCTTGGAGGTTCCCTTTTTTGGACACCATGGTACCTGCGAGCCGGCAGTCCGGCCTGCAGTATTACAACGACGCACTCGAGGCAATCGGTCACACGCCGCTCGTAAAGTTGAATAAAGTCACCGACGGTGCGCAGTGTCTGGTGCTGGCGAAGGTCGAGTACATGAACCCCGGCGGGAGCGTGAAGGACCGGCCCGCGCTGGCCATGCTCGACGCCGCGGAGCAGAGCGGATACCTTAAGCCGGCCGGAACGATCGTCGAGCCGACCAGCGGCAACACCGGATCGGGCCTGGCGATGGCCGCTGCAATTCGCGGCTACCGCTGCATCCTCGTCATGCCCGACAAGATGTCGAAAGAGAAAGTGGACCTGCTGCGCGCCTACGGCGCCGAAGTCGTGGTCACGCCAAGTAACGTGGCCAACGATTCGCCAGAATCGTATTACGGCGTCGCAAATCGATTGGCCGCGGAAATTCCCGGGGCGTTCCAACCCAATCAATTCCACAATCATCACAATCCGCAAGCCCACTATCACACGACGGGTCCGGAAATTTGGGAGCAGACGGGCGGCCGCCTGACGCACTTCGTCGCGGGAATCGGAACCGGCGGCACGATCTCCGGCACCGCGCGATATCTAAAAGAGCAAAATCCGAAGATTCACGTCATCGGCGCGGACCCGGAGGGGTCAATTTACTCCGGCGACACGCCCAAATCGTATGCCGTCGAAGGCATCGGCATGTCGTACTTGCCCGAAACCGTCGACCTCAAGGTGATCGACGAGATGGTGCGCGTCTCCGACCGCGACTCGTTTTTGATGGCGCGGCGCATCACGCGCGAAGAGGGTTTGCTGGTCGGCGGATCGTCCGGTACGGCGGCAGTTGCGGCGATCAAACTTGCGAAGACCCTGCCGAAGGAGGCGATTCTCGTCGTGCTCTTCCCGGACTCGGGTCGCGGCTACATGTCCAAGATTTTCAACGACGAGTGGATGATTGCCAACGGCTTTCTCTCCGAGGGTAAGCGACGGGCCACCGTCGGTGACGTGCTGCGCAGCAAACGTCCGCTTCCGCCGATGATTACCGTCAACGAGAACGACGTCGTCAAACACGCGCTCGACTTGTTGCGTCAGTACGAAATTTCGCAGATTCCCGTCGTTCGCGGTCACGAAAACGTCGGAAGCATCAACGATATCGGCGTCATGCAAGCCGTTTTCGATCGCGCCGACATTCTGCACAAACCCGTGAGCGAAGTCATGGGACGCCCCTTCCCGATGGCCGATCAGGCAGACCAAATCGAGAAAGCGTACAAGCTCTTGACGCTCGCAAACCCCGCTGTCGTGGTCACCGACGCGGACGAACCCATCGGCGTGCTCACGCGCCAAGACATTATCAGCTTCCTATCGACGTCGTCAGAAGCAACGGCACTCTAGCTCCCGCAACTCACCGTGCGACAGGCTCGCTCTGAACAAACGCACCCCCGCGTCATCCTGAGCTTGTCGAAGGACGCCGTCATCCTGAGCTTGTCGAAGGACTGTGATTACACCGTTGCGGGTTGGCGTTGCGTGGCTTCGAGGGCGCTGCGTAGGTCGCCGAGGAGGTCGTCGATGTCCTCGATGCCGACGGAGAGCCGTAGCAGCCCGTCGGTTACGCCGCGCTTTTCACGCTCTTGCTTGGGTATGGACCCGTGCGTCATGCGCGCGGGATGGCAGATCAGCGATTCGACGCCGCCCAGACTCTCCGCTAGACTGAAATAATGCATGCGGTTGGCGAAGTCGAGCGCGCGCGCTTCGGGGCCCTTCAGTGTGAAACTCACCATGCCGCCGAAGCCGCTCATCTGCCGCTTCGCGAGTTCGTGTTGTGGATGCGACGCCAGACCCGGGTAGTACACGCGATCCACTTCGGGATGCGCTTCCAGAAATTCCGCGACGGCTTGTGCGTTGCGGGCGTGTTCGCGCATGCGGATGGCGAGCGTTTTAGCGCCGCGCATCGTCAGCCACGCGTCGTTCGGGCTAGGAACGCCGCCGACCGCATTTTGATGGAATTTTATGATGTCGTACAAATCTTTGTTGCTCGTCAGAGCGGCGCCGCCGACGACGTCGCTGTGGCCTCCGATGTATTTGGTCGTTGAGTGCACGACCACGTCGGCACCAAGCGCGAGCGGTTGCTGAAAGTACGGCGACGCAAACGTATTATCCACGACGACGATCGCTTTTTCGGCTTGCGCCTTGCGTAGATCGCAGATCGCGCGAACGTCGATGAGCTTGAGCAACGGGTTCGTCGGCGTTTCGATCCAAAACATTTTGGTGTTCGGCTTAACCGCCGCTCGCACGGCGCCAAGATCGGCCATGTCGACGTACGTAAATTCGAGTCCGTATCGCGAGAGCACGCGCGAGAACAACCGGTACGTGCCGCCGTATAGATCGTCGGTAACCACGACGTGGTCTCCGGCTGAGAGCGCGTTGAGTACCGCTGCCGTCGCCGCCATTCCGCTCGCAAAGGCGCTGCCGTACTCGGCGTTCTCTAGAGCGGCTAGTTGCGTTTCGAGCGCGACGCGCGTCGGATTCACCGTGCGGCTGTAATCGAAGCCCTTGTGGGATCCGACCGCATCCTGCGTGTACGTGGACGTCTGATAGATCGGGACGATCGTCGCGCCCGTGGTGGGATCCGCGCCTTGGCCGGCGTGAATGGCTTTGGTGCTGAATTTCATGACCGCTATCTCATTCGACGGCCGCCCGCGTTTCCCGTGGGACGCTACTGGCGGTTGCGGGGGTAGGCCACTGCCGTTAGGCCGGCCAGGTCGTCGCGTGCGTCTTTTTCGCTAACGGCGCCAAGGCGCGATTTGATCGCGACGGTCACGGCTCGCATGCCGTCGAGCCAGACGTACTCATACCATTTTTGCGATGAGAATCCCGAGCCCACCAGGATGACCATCCAATACGCGGGCATTCCGTTGGCCAGTTGCGCGCGTTCTTTTCTCGATACGAACAGTGACTGGACTTGGCCGCGCATTTCGTTTTCGTTCGTGCCTTCGAATCCGTCGAGATTGAAGCCGTCCCAATTTTGCATCGAGATCGTGAGCAGTAGTTGATCGTCCTTTCCGGGATTCTTGACGAATCCGGCGACGACTGTCGGCTGTTCGAAGTTCGCGGGGTCATGCGGCGGGACGTAGATTTTCAAAAAGCCCGGCGCCGCTTTGAACGCCATTGCGGGGTCGGCGAATTCGGCCACGGCAGGCGACGGAGATGCGGCCGGTATCGGGGCGGGCGGCAGGGCGGCAACTGCGGCCGTCGGCGCGATGCATAGACAAACGGCGATTGCGCCGATAGTGCGCTTCATGAACTCTCCAAGACGCGTGCGAGGGCCGGTAACGAGACCTCGTACCGGTAGCCGACGTTGCGGTGATCGTCGTCAAACTCTTCGTGCTGCACGGAGAGCCCGAATTCCCGCAGCCGCTCGGTCATAAGACGGGCTCCGATATCCAATCCGTACTCGTCGCGCCGGCCACAGTCGAGGTAACGCAACCGTAGTCGGGCGAGTTCCGCCCGCTTGGAGCCGGCCATCTCGACCGGGTCGAACGCGCGCCAGCGTGCGAACACGTCTTCGTCGAGCGCCCCGCTCGACCGCACGATCGGGAGATCGACGTCGAAGGCCCGCGCGCTGCGCGGCGAGTATGCAGCCGCGTAACCCAGCATCTCCATCGTGACGTATTCGTGTTGAGGCCGCTTGTGTTGCCGCTCGAAATGCTCGACGAATCGTGCGACATTCCAGTCGAAGCTCTCGAGCGTACGCGCCACCGATGGAAAAGACGGCGGGTGTGCGTAAGCGAAATACGAGTCGCCGCTATGCGATGCGAACGCTCCGAATACGCCGGGATATTTCATCGCGAGGTACATCGCGCCGAATCCGCCCGACGATTTTCCCAGCACCGCGCGTCCGCCCTCGTTCGCGATCGTACGGTAGGTACGGTCGACGTGACCGATTACATCCGAGATTACATAGGTCGCATAGTCGCCGTTATGAATCGAATTGACGTACTGCGAGCCGCCTAGACGAGTGAAACCGTCTACGATGACCAGTATCGCCTCGGGCATGGCCCGATCCGCGATCAAACGATCCATCCACTGCACGACGTTGGTTTCCCACGGACGCGCTCCGACGAGTGCCGCTGCGTCGCCGGTGTATCCGTGCAAGCAATACAGCACGGGATAGCGGCGCGAACCTTCAACGTCGTACGCAGGCGGGAGGTATGCGACCACCGGCCGGCTCGAAGGATCGCCGAGCGCGTTGTCGCGTAGCGAGACACTTTCGACAACATCCAATCGAACGTCGCCGGCGACACGCAGCAAACGCGAAAGATCCGAACGTGTACCTGCCATACGACCGTCATTCGATGCCAGGGCCATCCTCGACTGCACCGAACAAGCGCCCGATGATACGCGGCATCCAATTACGAGGCGCGGTCGCCGTCAATATGATCACGATGATCGGTATTGGCCCGCTCATCACGGTACCGCTCGTCATCGCTTCTCTCCACGGATCGCTCGCGCTCACCGGCTGGATCGTCGGAGCGGTCGTGGCGGCCTGCGACGGACTCGTCTGGGCCGAGCTCGCGTCGCGCTATCCCGGCTCGGGTGGCACGTACGTCTACCTTCGCGAAGCGTTCGGTCGCGATCGCTGGGGACGTCTGCTTGCGTTTCTGTTCAACTGGCAGTTTTTATTTTCCGCGCCACTGCTTCTCGCCAGCGGGTATATCGGCTTTTCGCAATACGCGGGCTATCTTTTTCCGCAGCTGGCGGCTTCGCCGGGCGCGCAACACGTTCTCGGCGCAGCGCTAGGATTGATCGTTCTCGCCTTGCTTTACCGGCGCGTAACCGCGGTCGCGAACGTCGGATTCATTCTGGCGATCGCCGCTACCGTAACCTTGCTCGTCGTTATCGCCGCCGGACTTCCGCACGTTCGCGCGGCGGTCTTCGTGCCGCCCGGCGGCTCGCACTTCGGTTCCGCGTTCGTCGGCGCACTCGGGGCGGCTCTGGTTATCACGCTCTACGATTACAGCGGGTACAACAACGCCGCGCTTGTTGGGGACGAGGTGATCGGTCCGGTCAAAACGATCCCGCGAGCGATTCTGCTTTCCATCGGCATCGTCGGGGTGCTCTATGTTTTGCTTCAAACCTCGATCCTGAGTCTCGTGCCGTGGCAACACATGATCGGCTCGTCGACGTCGCAGTACGTCGCTTCCACCGCCGTCGCGACCGCCTGGGGTCCCACCGCGGCGCGCGTAGCGACGGTGCTGATATTGATCACCGCGTTCGCTTCCACGTACGGCTTGCTGCTAGGTTTTTCTCGCATTCCGTATGCCGCCGCGCTCGATGACGCGTTCTTCCCGATCTTCGCGCGGTTGCATCCGAAAGGCCGCTTTCCGCATGTCTCGTTGCTCGCGGTTGGATTGCTCGCACTGCCGGCGTGTTTCTTCACGCTCGACCGCGTCATTCAATTTCTGACCGCGGGCATCGTCGTGATCCAAGCCATCGCTCAGATCGGCGCGCTCGCGTTGCTGCGGCGTCGCGGTCCCGCGCCCTTCCGCATGTGGCTATACCCGTTGCCGGCAGTAGTCGCTCTGGTCGCGTGGGCGTTCATCTTCTACTCTTCCGGGACCGCTGCGATGCGATATGGCATCCTCACGCTTCTCGCCGGCGTCGCCGTCTATTGCATCGCGGCGCGCTTGCAACGCGCCTGGCCATTCGCAATCGTAACCGCCGTGGTGCTGCTCGTGCTCGCCTGCAGCTGGCCTGCGCACGCCCGAGCGGCAACCGCCGGGGACTGGCACGCGGGCGGCGTAACGACTGTTGCCGGTTATCCGGTCTTTATCGTCGATAATCGGCCTTTTTTTGTGTACGGCGCCGCGTTCTTTTACGAGCGCATTCCGCGGTCCCAATGGGAGCAGTCGCTGCTTCTGTATCGCGCCCTCGGCATCAACACCATCGATCTGTACGTCATGTGGAACTGGCACGAGGTGCGCGACGGCGACTTCGACTTCACTGGACGCACGAACCCACGTCGCGATCTGGTCGGCTTGCTGCGGCTAATTCACCGCTACGGGTTCAAGACGATCGTGCGTCCGGGACCGGTCATTCGTAACGAATGGCGTAACGGCGGATATCCCGCATGGCTTTTGGAGCGGCCCGAATACGACATGCCGCTGCACGACGTCCTCGAAGGTCGCTACCCGGCTACCGCCACGCTGCAGAACACGCGCTCCGATGATGCGGCCGCGCAATGGATGGCCAACGCCACGCACATGCGCTATGCGACCCGCTGGCTGCAGACCGCCCTGCAAGCCGTTGCACCGTTTAAAGACGACGTCATAGCCGTCGCGCTGGACGACGATCAGGGGGCATACATCGACAATCAAACCTGGCCGGCACCACATTTTCAACAATACATATCGCAGCTGCGTTCGGTCGTGCAGGGCAGCGTCGGATCTGCCATGCCGTTGTTCATCAACACCTACCAGATGAAAGTGACCGCATCGGCACCGGTATGGGCGTGGGGCAACTGGTATCAGAGCGACGCCTACAGCATCGGCGAGCATGACCGCTCGCAACTCGAATTCTCGACCGGGCTCATCGGAACGCAGCCGGGCCTGCCCATCATGACGAGCGAATTTCAGGCCGGCTGGTTGCAAGGGGCTGGCGAAGCGCGGCCGCGCCCCGCAGATCCGACGAATACGACGCTTGCGTTGCACACGATGCTCCAGGCCGGCGCGCGCGGCGTCGTAAACTTTCCAGTGCAGGACACGCTCGACCCGGCCGGATGGGAAGCGCCCTGGACGAACGCCTTTTACAGCTGGGACGCTGCGAGCGCCGTGCAGCTTTCCGCGCAACCGCGCTGGAACCCGACGCAACGTTTCGGCGGGTTGGTAAACTCTTATGGGCCGTATCTTGCGACGCTGCACAGCAAGCCTGATCTCGCGATTGCGTACATGACGAGCGCCTACGACCCATCCGCCCTCACGAACGCGCAGATCGCGCAAATCGCGGCGGCGACGATCGTCGCGCAGCAACGCTGCCGCGAGGCCGTCCTAACGTGCGCGCTGGTCGACCTGCGGTACGCATCGCTCCACGATCTGCAGCGGTATCCAGCAATCATCATGCCTCCGAACGGGATCGCGCTGCCGGTTATATCCGGTGTCGCGAGCAAACTCGACGCCTTTCGCTCCGCGGGCGGCACGACGACCGCGTCGTTCGCGCAGGTACGCGTGACGCGACCCGCAGCCGGCGGGATCCCCAACGCGACGCTACTTGCCGATCCGTTAGAAACGTCGGGCCTGCTGGACATCGTCAACTACGAAACCGTGGCGCGCCGAACGCCCGTCGCGACGATCCGTTTACGCGGCAGATCCGTGCGCTTACCGGTCCTAACCATACCGGCGCGCGGCGCGGTGACGATTCCTATAAACGTGCCACTAGCACAGACCGGCCACGGCTTCGGCTCTTCGGATCGCTTGAGTTCGACCTGCGGAGTGGCCGACTTCGGATCCTTCGAAGGAAAATCGTTCTTCTTCACCTCTACGCCAAAAGAATCCACGACCTGCAGCATCGATCTCGTACTACACGGGAAACGCGCTCATCGATTTCCGAACGGCCCGCCCTTGAGCTACTTTGCTCCCGCGGTCACGCCCTCGGGCTACGCGATCCCGTTGCGTGGCGACGCTTTTATCGACACCGGTACGTTTTTCGCATTCGTGCCACCGCACGCGGCGCGCGTAGGGCTGGTAGACGCATTCGAAGATGGCTCGCAAACGGCCGTTTTCGAAAACGCCTCCGTGCGACTGTTCGTGTCGCCCGATGCCGGCGGGCGCAGCCTCGTGTTCGAAGATAAGGCCACCGGCGACAACCTTTTTACGACCGTAGGCGCGCTGCGCGACGACGTCGCACAACCGCTGCCGATGTCCACACGCGACTACATCGGCAAATACACGCATCCCATCGCAGCGGGGACGTTCAATCGTTCGTACGCAGCCACGGTCCTCAAGAACGGCACCCGTGCCTCCGCCGAGTTTGCGTACGACGCCCCGGACATGCCCCCGCACGGCGTTCGATTCGTCAAAATCGTCAGCATGCTCCCTGACGATGCAGGCTTTACCGTCGACGAACGCGCCGATTTCCATGGAAGCGACGTTCCGGCGACCCAAGCGGCAGTCGTGCTCAGTTCGATTGCAGTTACGCCGCAAACGGTCGAACTCGGCGCGACCAGTGGCTGCGGCTTCTTCGATCCGGCAAAACGCCGCGTCGTGCTGGTAGCCTGGCACGCGGGCGACGTCACCACGCATGCGATCGCCCGAACCGGTGGAAGCGCGCTTCTAACGCTGACGTTCGCGCGCGACGGCTGGCGGCGTACCGTCTATGCCGAGCGCCCGGTCATCTCGGCGGTCGCGGCGCAAAGCGTGCTCGATGCGTTTTCCGCGAATGCCGGACCGGGAACCGGCGACTCACTCGTACCGTAGCGCAGTTACCGGATCTTGGCGCGCGGCTCGGGCCGCAGGAATTACGCTCGCAACGAAGCCGACCGTGCCAATAACGACGACGACGGCGGCAAACGTTAGAACGTCGTCCGGCCCGACGCTATAGAGCATGCTCTGTAAGAGCCGTCCCGCAAACGCCGAAATGACGAGACCCGCAGCAATACCGATACCAATCAAGGCGAATGCCGTGCGCAAAACCAGCAATATGACGGTTCCTGCGCCCGCTCCTAGCGCGATGCGAATCCCGATTTCGTGCGAACGTTGCGACACGCTGTATCCCATGACTGCGTACACTCCCGTCGCGGCAAGCAGCAACGCTACGATGGCGAGCGCCGAAAACAAACCCGCTTCCATTTGAGAAATCAATGTCTGGATTGAAACTGCCCCGCTATAACTCTTCACGTCGATCCGCGGGATCTCGGGATCGACGCTCCGCCACGCACCGGTAACCTCACGCCCGATGGTCGAGAGCGAGGCGCCTGACCGGACGACGAGGCTGAACGTGGTCAGCGGCGATTGCGCAAACGGAAGGAAAAATTGCGGTGGCGCAGGTTGCATGAGACTGTCGATTTTGTACGACGGCACGACGCCGACTATTCGCCGGGAGACGCCGTTGACGCGCAGTCGGCGCCCCAGCGCATCGGCGCTCCGAAAAAACGTTTGGGCGAACGCTTCGTTGACGACCACGACCGGTTGCGACGAGAGCGAATCTCCGCTGCCAAAGAGTCGCCCTCGCAGCGCTCTGAGCCCAAAGACGTCGAACATGCGCGGAGTAACGACGTTGAAACTGGCTATTTGCATTCGAGCCCTCCGTCCCTGACCGACAATGCTAAATCCCCAATTGTACCCGCCGCTCGCCGTCAACGGCGTTTCCGCGATCAGCGCGGCGCTGCGAAGATCGGGCACTGCGCGAATCGCATGCAAGACTGCCGAGCCGTACGCGGCGCGCTCCCGATCGGTACGAGCCCCACGCGGCATCTGCTCGGTGTCGGAGAGCGCGACTCGCGCGTAATCGAAGCCCGGATCGACCGACGAAAGCGACATTAGGCTGCGCACGAGCAACGTCGATGCGAACACCAGCGTAACGGCGAGCACGATTTGCAGCACAACCAGTGCGCCTCGCGTCGCCTTTTGCACGCGGCCCGGCGAGCCGTGCTCCGCACTCTTCAACGCGACGGTTAGATCGGTTCTAGCCAGCGTGGCCGCGGGTAGCACCCCCGCGAAGATCGCCGCCAACGCAACGATAACGAAACAGAACGCCACGACCTGCGCGTCAATGCCGATAGTTTCCGCACGGATACCTTCAGGAAACGGTAACGCGCGAATCGCATGCAGGGCGATCGCCGTGAGCGCAATGCCTAGCGCTCCACCGACTGCGGAGTACAACAACGACTCTGCCAGAAACTGAGCGACGATCGTACCGCGGGAACCGCCCACCGCCAGCCGTACGGCGACCTCGCGACTGCGCGACGACGCATGAGAGAGCAATATATTTGCCACGTTCGCGCACGCGATGAGCAGGAGGCAAAACATCGCGCCGAGGATCAGCGGAACCAGACTCGACACGTCCCCGAAATATGCCTGACGCAGTGGAACGATCCGTGCGAACGATCCCCGGTCGTCCTGCGGAAATTGCCGCGCCAACTGCGACATCATTCGATCGACGTCGGCCTGCGCCGCACCCACCGACACGCCGGGCCGAAGGCGCGCTGCCGTCTCGAAATTGCGCGCACCTCGCGAGGCGTCGTCGGTCCTAAACGCCGCCCATACATGCGGCGCCGGATTGCCGAACGAACCCGGGGCCTGGAATCCGGCCGGAGCAACGCCGATTACGGTGAACGAGCGGTCGTTCAATCGCAAGACCGATCCGATCGCCGAGGGAGCCGCGCCGAATTGCGCATGCCACAGTGCATCGGATATAACGGCCACATGCGGCGCACCCGGGCGCATATCCCTCGGCGAAAATGCGCGGCCGAGCGACGGTTTGACCGCCGCAAGATGAAAATAATCGCTGGTGACGCGCATCCCTTCGATGCGTTGCGGCTCGCCTTTCCCCGTTTCTACAAACTCAGTACTCGTGTAGGCGGCCAGCCCATCGAACACGCGATTACGCTGCGCCCAATCCATCGAGTCCTGCAACGAACTGCCTGATATAGCCGGTTCGTTCGTAAAGTATTCTTGGATGGCGACGAGGCGTTCGGGTGCGACGTAGGGCAGCGGCCGCAGAATGAGCGCGTTGACGAACCCGAACACGATCGCGTTCGCCGCAATTGCAATTGCCAGCGTAGCAATAATCACCGTCGACGAGCCCGGCGATTTCGCCATAAACCGCCACGCCTGCGCGGCGTTGCTACCGAAGGCCGCGGCGTATTCCGCCCATCCGGTCGCGAGCAGGTCGGCGTACGCACGGATCGACGCGAGCCACGCTGCGGCGATGCCGTTGTGGCGGCGTTCGGACCGAACGATGTCTTCGAAGTCCGCCGTCATTTGCTCGCGGTACTCGCGGCGGAACTGCGGCGGACAAGCCAGCATGAACAACCTGTACAAGAACACACTAACGGCCGGCGATTTCATAGCGCGGCCGACGGTAAGAGATGGCGGGCGCGGGCTACGCGCACGAGATCGGCGAGGCGCCGCGCTTCGGCTTTGGCGATGTCGCGCCCCTGCGAGGTCAACCGATAGTACCGGCGTCGCGGGTCATCGTCGGCGTCGGTAGGCACTTCGTCGATCCACGCATCGGCGAGGAGTTGTTTTATCAATCGATACAGCGTCGCCGGTGAGAGCTTGATCGCTCCAGCGGTCGTGTCGTCGACTTCCTTGATGATCGCATATCCGTGGCGCTCGCCGCTTGCGAGCGTAAGCAGAATATAGAACATCGTGCTGCCCAAAGGCAGCATCTCGCGCACGTCAGTCTTCTTCATGTGCACTCCCGGCTAGGTCGAGCTTCATAACTATGCCCACAATAATAATAGTCATACTGGCTATAGCGGTCAAGCCGACAAGGACGCCGCGCGGCGGACGCGAATCGCCCCAAGTCCGTTTTCCTGGGGAAATGGCGGAACGGTAGACGCAGCCGCCTCAAAAGCGGCCGGGCAAAACTCGTGTGGGTTCAAATCCCACTTTCCCCACCAATACGCAAAGCCCGTGGTTCGCTTCAAAAGCGCATAACCACGGGCTTTTTGTTACGATGCGCGCACAATCTAGAACCCGCGGCTCTGGCTGAAGGGATCGAAACGGAGAAGCACTCGGCGAATTTCGCGCGACCGGCCGCGAGTTTCGGGCAGTGAAACGGGTCGCCACCCGACGGGCGCGATGTCGCGCCGGAACTCATCGGCCATTTCTTGCCGCGACAGAGGGAACCCGAGCGCATTTATCCCCAGGCTGTGAATAACGATCGCGATGGATTAGTGATATAAGTCAACGGTTCGACGGTAGCTTACCCAATTTGCCCCGTGTGAAATAGAACGGTCGGGACGCTTGTAATCCGAAATTCAAGTGTTAGCATCATACATTGCTACTCTGCCGGAGTGTTCCATGCTTCGCCTCGCATTGCGCGGCTGAGAGGAAAGATGACGAGCGTGCCGATTACTTGCTGCCGACTGTGCGACCTTCAGTGCGACTGCTTGCAAATAGATGCGTTTGGGGCCCTTATTGCCGTGTGCCAGCAGTGTTACGACGACGCGTGCAAGCGCCCAGTCGGGAGTATGGCGCAACTCTTTTTAGAAGTTACGCGACCTTCGGTCAACTAACGCGTTCCGTTCCCGCTCCCGCTTAAAATAATTCGCTACGCTGTTCTCGGCAATTTCACGTTCGATGCCGCCGCTTTTCACCATGCGGTCGACCGCTTCATCGGGCGTCATGCCTGCCCACGTCTCAAAAAAGTCTCGGGCGCCATCCGTCACGTTCACGTCGTCGTTCTCCGTGCTTGAATTCGGCTTATAGTCCCCCCGATAACGGCTGCAACCGCGCAATAGTTCGCATCGTTCGCGATTTAATCGGAGGATGAGCGGCTTTTTTTGCCGATTGTGCGGAGGATGAGCACGCAAACGACGTTCCTCCCGGGTGCCCTCCGCGGGCACATAGCAGTGCCGGGCGACAAATCGATCTCGCATCGCGCGCTCATTCTTGCTGCCGCAGGACGCGAGCCGGTAACCATCCGTAATCTTAATCCCGGTAGAGACGTGCATGCGACGACCGGCGCATTGCAAACACTCGGCGTGAGCGTCCTTCGACAGGCCCAGGATGACGTTGTGGTTACTGGGGGGCGTTTGCGGGGGGCGAACGATGCGATCGATTGCATGAATTCGGGATCGACTGCCCGGATGTTGCTCGGTGTTTGCGCGGGCGCTAATATTACGGCGCGGTTGGATGGGGACGCATCGCTGCGCAAACGTCCGATGGAGCCGGTAGCCGCGCAATTGCGCGCGTTCGGCGCACACCTCGAAACGTCCGACGGAACGCTACCGGCAACGATCGCCGGTACGAGCGAGCCGCAAACGCGGCGCTTCATCCTGGTTTCGCCGTCGGCGCAAGTCAAATCGGCGCTGCTCTTTGCCGGCGTATTCGGCAACGTCGCCGTAACTACGATGGGCGACAAGGGATCGCGCGATCACACGGAGCGCTTGTTGCGGTATTTGGGTGCGGACATTTCTTTCGATCGCTCCACCGTCGAACTTCGTCGCGCGTCGGCGGCCTTTCGCGACATAGACGTTGTCGGGGACTTTTCCGCGGCCGCCTTTTTCATCGTCGCCGCGACGGTTGCACCGGGGAGCCGGCTCACGATCGAAAACGTCGGCGTGAATCCGTCGCGCACCGGACTGCTCGACGCGCTCGGGCAAATGGGAGCGAATATTCAACTGCAAAACGAGCGCGAACAGTGCGGCGAACCCGTCGCCGATATCGTCGTCGAACACGCGCCATTGCACGGTACGCACGTAGGCGCCGAGCTGGCATTGCGTGCGATCGACGAGATTCTGGTTCTGTCGGTCGCTGCGGCGTTCGCCGGTGGGGAAACGCGCATTACCGGGATACGCGAGTTACGCGCCAAAGAGTCCGACCGCGTGGCGGCGATCGAACGAATGCTCGACGCGGTCGGAATTGCCGTCGAACAGCTGCCTAACGGCATTGCGATCGTGGGCGGGACGCCCGCCGGATCGTCCGGGGCCGTCCTCGATACGCATCACGACCATCGTACGGCCATGAGCGTCGCGGCCCTGGCCGCCGGAGCCGGGCCCTTGCGCATCGATAGCGAAGAGAGCATCGACGTGAGCTTTCCGACTTTCCAACAAACACTGCGGCAGGCGCAAGCGTGAACGGCGAACCGCGGTACTCCCCGGACGAATTCGAGCGCGAAGCGCGCTATATCGAAAATCTGGTCTGGGACGCACTGGTCGTCGGCCCGGGTCAGCGCGTACTTTTTTGCGGCTACGGGCCCGACGCGAAGTGGGTAAAGCGCGCGATTGAGGCCGGTGCCGCAGTCAGCGTCATCGAGCACCGCGACGACGTCATTCGGCGGTTTGCGGAAATCGACGCTACCCTAGTGCGCGGCAGCACGTCGGTCATCCCGGCGAAGGAAGGCTCGTTCGATCAGGCGATCTCGTTTCACTACCTGCACGAAACCGACCCGTTTTTTCACGCGCAGATTATCTCCGAGCTCTCCAGAGTCGCAAAACGCGTCGCGGTCGTCGAACCCGGTCCGCCGGCCGATCCACTCGGAAAGCGGATTTCGCTACTCTATTCTCAGGCCAAGCGCGAGTTGGGGCAGTTCGAATATTATCAACCGCTCGACTATTGGAAAAAGCTGCTGCAAGCCGTTAAAGCCGATGTTTCGCAGCACGTCTTCGCGTTCGCGAAGGTACCGCCACGCGAGTATCTGATCGACACGATCGCCTTAATTCTCGACACGATGGCCGTTGAGGAGGCCCCGCGCAGCTACCTCGACGAGTTGCGTCAAATCGCCGGACGCTCGGACGCGCAGATATTGCCGCCGGCGCGCTTCGTTCTCATGGGCGCGGCAGCCGGCAGCCTTCCGCAGCCGGTCTTCACCCCGCGCGAGGAGCCGTCCCCGACCCCGCGCATCGCGCGTGCGGTCGCCGTGCAATTGCCCGAGCAAATGCCGGCGGAGCCGGTCGTCAGCGAAGCCGCGGGGTACGAATTTCCACCGATCCATCCCCCGCCGCCGGTAGCATCTCCGTCACGCCCAGCGTTTGCCGTGCCTCCGGCCTCGTCGGACCCGCCTCCGGGATTCGTCCCCGGATTACCCTTCGGGGCGCCCAAGCCGCCCGACATCGAGCAACTGTCTGCGCCGCCGGCCACGCCGTTCGGCGCGCCATTCGCGGTACCCGGAGCGGCGCCGGCTAGCTTTGGCTTACCCCTGGGACCCGCGCCGGAAATGCCGGGACCCGGGTGGCAGTGGGAGCCACCGGAACCGGGAGAGCAGAAACCCGAAAATTAGCGAAGGTCGGCCAAGAGAAGGCGAAACGCCGTTGAAGCGCCCCTCAGCGCCGCGGCAACGCGAACCAGACCCGTCTCTCTCGCGTCGCGCCGTATGGCTTCCACAGCCGCCGCAGCGCGCTCGGCCAGGGGCGCAATCGCATTTGCGCTCTGCGTTATGCGCTCGGTCTGGGCGGAGAGCGCTCCGAGATCGGCGAGTATCGGCGCCTCCAGCAGCCGCTCAACGTGTTTGAGCAAGCGCATCGTGCCGACGGCAACCGGTATCATCGAGCCCCCGGCGATGAGGACGCCGGCCACGCATAGGATCAACAGGATCCAACCCGGATGCTCTACGAGCGCCATCCCGCTACGCTGCGGATTCTTTCGAGCTCGTCGACGCAGCCGCAGGCGCCGGCGCTGCAGGCAATGCCGCAGCGGGAGCGCCGCTTGGCGGCGGCGGAGTGGCGGCGGGCGATTTGGCTTCGCCGCTCTTGCGCGAATCGGTGACGTAGAAGCCCGAACCCTTGAAAACGATCGGCGCGGGATTGAAGACGCGGCTCAGAGCGCCGCCGCAAGCCGGACACGGCTCTTTATGGACGTCGTCAAAGCCGTGGCGTACTTCGGTAACGTTGTTGCATGTCGTGCATCGATAGTCGTACAAGGGCATGCTCAGAAGTATACCCGCGCTTAGCAGACCGCGTCAACGATTGCTAATGCAGCCTAAAAATCCGCCAAGACGGCGTCGGTTCGGTTCTCGAACTCGACCAAGCCCTTGAAGTGCTGCAAGGAATCGTCGAGTAGCTTCGAGAGTCGTCGGCCGGCGGTCACGTGGTCGTAGATCGCACCGAACCACCCATGATAGGCGGGATAGTCAACGCGGACATGAACCTTCGCACGCGTCGTCTTGCGCTCTATCCGAAAATCGATTCGCCGTCGCACCGAATACGCGCCAACCAGTGACAAGTGGTAATTGGCGATGAATTGATCGACTTCATACAGTTGCTCGGCTTCGCCGGGAATCATCGATCGTACGACCACCTCGCTGCCCGGCCCGATCGGGACCTTCGGGTCGCCCAGCCCGGCACTGCGAAGGAACGATAGCCACACCGGCCACTTTTCGACCGCGCACATCAGCGCAAACGCCGATTCGGCGCTGGATTCGATGTCGAGCGAACCAGAGAGTGACCGCGTTCCGGATTTGCTAACCGCGTCGCTCAATATAGCCATTGCCAAGCGTTCTTCGGCACTATATCTTGTGCCTTTCTATCAAACATACACAACCTATAGCGCAGGGCGGTCAACCGAGGGCTACATCGCCGGAGCCGACGCCCATGGCAAACGCGACCAGCGTCTGCACGCCGACGGGTAGCGCAGACTCATCTATGCGAAATTGCGCGGAATGTCCGGGATAGGTCGAACCCGCGCGCTCGCTGCGAATGCCTAGCCGAACGTGCACGCCGGGTACGCGCTGTGCGAAATACGCGAAGTCTTCTGCGCCCATCGTCGGCGCCGGGCGTTCTACGCGCAGCGCGGAATGCGTGCGCATATAGCGGGAAAAATTTTCGGCGAGCGTTACGTTATTGACGACCGGCGGATAGCCGTACGTTACGACCAGTTTCGCTTCAACGCCATACGCAGCCGCGACGCCCTCAAGAATGCGTCGCGCCCGCGCCTCGAGACCATCGCGAATTTCCGGATCGTGCGCGCGAAACGTGCCGGTCATCTTTACTTCGTCGGCGATGATGTTATTGCGATAGCCTCCGGCAATCGTACCGATGGTGACGACGACGCTTTTGAGCGGGTCGGTTTCGCGAGCGGCAATATTTTGCAAGGCCAGAATCATCGCAGCCGTCGCAGGAATGGTGTCGGCTGCCGTATGCGGGTACGCGCCGTGACCGCCGCGTCCTTCGACCGCTATGTGAAATTCATCGGCTGACGCGTTGACGGGTCCCGGCGTAACCCCGATTTGCCCCGGTTCCAGACGAGGATCGACGTGCAGCATAGCGACCGCCTCGACTTTCGGATCGTCGAGCGCACCTTCGGCAATCATCGGCTCGGCGCCGCCCGGACCTTCTTCCGCCGGTTGGAAAAGCAGCACGACCGTGCCCGCAAGTTCGTCGCGTCGCGATTGGAGCACGCGCGCGGCTCCAAGCAGCATCGCCGTGTGCGCGTCATGGCCGCACGCGTGCATCTTCCCGTCAATCTGCGAGCTAAATGGTTCGCCCGACCGTTCGGTGATCGGCAACGCGTCCATATCGGCGCGCAGTGCGACGATTCGTCCGGGTTTGCTACCGCGAACGACGCCGACAACGCCGGTCTTCGCAATACGGCGATGCTCGATCCCCAGCGCATCGAGTTCGCCCTCGACGAGTGCCTGGGTCTGAACTTCCTCGAATCCCAGCTCCGGATGGCGATGAATCGCGCGGCGCAGTTCGACGACGCGCGCGGTAATATCTTGCGTTGGAACGATGACGGTCATACCGCGTGGTTTACGCGGCGGTACTGCGGCCCCTTTTGGAGAAGGCGCTCTACGATGATTCCGCCCGACCTCGCCTTCGCGATGCTTACCAACCGGACGGCGCTCGTCTATCAGAACAGCGCTCCCACCTACATTGCCTATCGCGAGCGCACGCACGTGACGGCGCCGTCGTTGGGGCGTTCGCAAGACATCGATCGCTCGGTCCAGGTTCGCGTCGCCGACGATTTTGCCGTCATGCAAGATTTACCACAGGGCTCGCAACGGACCGGGCAAGCGTTTCCGATCATTCCGTACTTCGATCCGATATCGAATTTCGGATTTAGTTACTTTGCAAACCTCAAGCGCGTCGACATAACACTCACGCGTAAAGACCTAGCGTATTTTCCGCTACCGTCGCCCGATCCGAGCGTCAACGCGGTGGTGGCATACAACAGTTTTTGGGCGGCTCGCTATGCACCGGACTCCACCGACGCACGCGTGCATCTACAGCTTTCGCCGACGCCGCGCGCCGGCGACGGCTTCTATCCAAGCGACGTTGTGGAAGATCCGCAGTCGCAGCTTTTCTCGCACATCGAAATGAAAACGACCAATGGCGACGAGATCATTTCGCTTGATTATGCCGTCATCGATCATCATTGGGTGATAACGCACGGCGCGTTCACCGCGACCGAACACACTTTCGGCCTAACGTTCCAAGTGATCGCGAACGTCACGTACGACCAATTCGCGTTCCCCGCGACGCCGCCCGATCCACGCCTAGCGCCTTCGCCGTCCCCTTAAGACACGGCTCGGCCCTTCGAGCTTATCGAAGGGCCGGCGCGCGTTACGTGGCGGAGAGGGAGAGATTCGAACTCTCGAGACGCTCATCACGTCTGTCCGCTTTCGAGGCGGATGCCTTCAACCACTCGACCACCTCTCCGTGGTCGTGTCTTCTCGACACAAAGGACCGCTGATTCGCGAAGGCCGTCGGAATCCTTTTTTATGCGTGCGGTTTAACGGCGTGCGCGGAAGAACCCACGCAGTTGTGCGGCCGTCTCCGCTTCGAGCACGCCTCCTTCAACCTCGACTCGGTGATTCAAGGAGGGGTGGCGCAACACGTCGATCACGCTTCCGGCAGCGCCGCCCTTGGGATCGGCGCAGCCGTACACGAGGCGTCCGAGACGTGCCGCGACCATCGCACCCGCGCACATCACGCACGGTTCCTTGGTAACATACATCGTTGCGTCGGACAGCCTCCACGCGCCGCGCCGTCGCGCCGCGTCTTGCAAGAGCAGCATCTCGGCATGCGCGGTTGCGTCCGGGCGCAGTTCCTTTTCGTTTTTGGCTTCGAGTTGGAGGTCGCCGCAAACCAGCACCGCGCCGATCGGCACATCGCCGCCGGACTGCGCTTGCGCGGCGAGTTCCATCGCGCGGCGGATGTAGTCTTCGTCAGTCGACATTCAAGCGATCGTAATATGCGCCCGGAGGGATTCGAACCCCCGATCTCAGCCTTCGGAGGGCCGCGCGTTATCCAGCTACGCTACGGGCGCACAAGGCTTGTTACGAACGCGGACCTTCCGAAGAGTTGCCCGCGCTTGGGATGTGTTTGAACAAATCGAGCTTATGGTCGACAAGTCCTCGGTAGAACTTACGAACGCAGTCGGGATGGCCGAAAAAATACGTTCGCGCATACGCCAAATCGTCGCCGGAGCTATCCGGTACGTAGTGCGATATTTCAATTTCCTCCATCTGAGCGCGGTCGACGGGGTGAGGGCAGAAATCGCACGGAATCGTTGACATGAGCCTACCTCGGAAAGCGGAGACGGCCGCCTTCGCGGCGACCGTGCCCGTACATTTGGTGACTCGGGGGTGATTTGAACACCCGACCAAGGGCTTATGAGTCCCCTGCTCTACCGCTGAGCTACCGAGCCGTTACCATAACAGCGTTTCGACGCTCTACTGTATCAGACCCCGAGCCCAGGTTTCAAGGGGAGAACTCGCAAACGTCCGAGGTGACGGCCGCTTTGCGGCCTGCGATTCTTGCATATCGGTGTGCGATTTCGGGGGACGTACTTCATGCGCGTAGATTTTGCAATCACGGCCACTTGTTGCGCCGTGCTTCTTTCCTGCCCACTAGCCGGTCGGGCCCAGCAAAGCCAGACAAGTGCCCTGCTTTCCAAGCACGCAGAGTTTACCGGGCCAACCGCGGCCGGCGCTACCTGGAATGCTACGGGTACGCGCACTAGCCGCGGAACCGTCGATAAATTTACCGAAGCCCGTCGGGGATTACTATTCCGCGACACGATCTCGACGACCGCCGGCGTAAGCGACGACGTCGGCTTTTCCGGCCGCTCGGTGTGGCACGCCGACGCAAACGGTTTTACGTCGACACTTCTCGGCCCGACGGCCCAGGCGGCAATCGACTTCGACATCGTTCGATCCGAAGCGATCGGGTCGATTGCGGGCGCCTCGCTCCAGGGGAACGCCGACGTTCGCGGGACTCGCTGTTCGATACTGCGCCTAGCGGCGCCCGGCGGCGTCCCGATGGACTTGTACGAGGATGGCGCAACGGGTGCGTTCCTTCGCGTCGTTGTCGATCCAGGCACGGCGCACGCCCAGACGTTTGAGATCTTGGGTTACGTTGCTACCGCGAAGGGACGCAAGGTTATCGGCGAATGGAGCGTCGACAATCACGACTACGCGCTCACCAAATTCGATACCGCCGGTCCGGTACTCGATTCTGCAATCGCGCCGCCCGCGCCGCGAGCGATGTGGACCTACAGCACGCAAGATATCCCGTTTATCTACACGACGGAGACCGACAATAGCCGGCAAATCAAGATCAACGCGTCGATCAACGGTCACGCGGGCATTTTCCTTCTCAGCACCGACGCGCCCTCGATCGTTCTTTACCAACCGTTTGGTAGTCAAGCGGGCGTAACCGATCTGGGGACGAGCGATTTTTCACCGTATATCGGAAACAGTCAATTTCAGGGATACGCCAGGGCGAAGACGCTCCAGGTTGGCTCGGCGATCTTGCGCGATGTCGTCGTTGCGCAAATCCGCGCACCGAACGCTCGCATCGCCGGGGTCCTCGGCTACGATTTTCTAGCCCGAGCGCTTGTCAACGTCGATCTGCAGCAGCAGCGCATGCAGATTTTGGACCCGGCCCTTTACGCTCCTACGCTTGCAGCGGGCGCGTACGCGTTTCCGATCGACCTGACCGACCACACGCCCGCCATCGCGATGCAATTACCCAAGGGCGGCTATGCGTTCCCGACGCTGGACACGGGGTTGAGCGGTTTTATGATCCTCTCGCAACAGCTCAGCGACAGCCGGCAAATCGAGGGCGCGGCGATAAATGACGTGGCGACGATCGGTTTCGGGGGACTAGGACCGACTGGCGATCCGATCGCTTCGATCGGAATGCAGATCACCTACATTTCCTGGAATACTGCGACCACGTCGGGAAGTTGCGTAAGGGTTCCACTAATTCAAATCGGCCCATACAAATACGCGAATCCGCCGCTATGCTTTGGCGGAAGCAATATCTTCGGCGAAAATCGCGGGCTGATCGGGATGGATTTCTTGCGCCATTTCAATTGGACGATCGATTACCCCGATGCGAGGTTCACGCTAACTCCAAATGGCGTCTAACAGCTCGAAACCCAAAATGCAAAACGAAACGAAAGAGCATCGGAACTCCCGATGCTCTTCTCGCGTAATGTGCGGTCGGAGGGACTCGAACCCCCAACCTACAAGTTCGTAGCCTGTTGCTCTATCCAATTGAGCTACGACCGCGCACAGCCGCACAGGTTACGTTGCGGCTTTTTTCATTCCCTCCCAACTTTTGTCGTCCGTTGGAAGATAGTGGCGGAGAGGGAGGGATTCGAACCCTCGGAGGGGTTTGCGCCCCTCGGTCATTTAGCAAACGACTGGTTTTAGCCACTCACCCACCTCTCCGTAGGCGACCGCCCCATATACATGGCCTGGCCGAGCAATTCCTACTCGGGCGGGGTCGGCGCTTGCAACGGAGGCTCGTCAACGAACTCCGGGACGATCGCGGGGGAACCAACTTTACGCACGAGCAACGCATCCGCGCCCAACATCCGTCCCGTCGGAATGACGAGGCTGACGAACGATAACGCGAGGGCCGCCATGTCGAGCGAACCGACGCCGTCAAACGACGTGATACCACCTTTCGCGAGGATATAGTTGAGCGCCAGGAAGACGCCGCCGAGGGCTCCCAATCGCGTCCACAAGCCGAAGAGCAAGCTGCAGCCGACGAGCACCTCGCCTAATCGAATCAGTTCGGCGAAGATTCCGATGTGCGGCGCAACCACGGCGACCAAGAAATCGTGATAAAAACCCGACGAGCCTTGCGTGGCCTTGGCGACGAATTGCGGTAGAAATCCATTGGGCGGAAGATACTGGGAGCTATTGAGAAACTTGCCGACTCCGTGCGAGAGCCAAAAGAGCCCGGTGAATATCCGAAGAATCGCAAGCCACGTTGCATAGTATCGCGGGGATGGTAGTATCAAACGAGCATTTCCTTTCCGTGGCGTAACGCCAACGCCTCGATGAGCGCCGCGACGTCACGCGCCGCATGGGGCCGTTCCAACGTACGCATCGCCGCGCGCATTTCACTGCGCAGATTCTCCGAGTCGTAGAGCCGGCGAATCGTACGCGTCAGATCCGCAGAGGTCTTCGCCCGTAGCGCAACTTTGCGTTCCACCAGATAGCGCGTGTTCCGTTCCTCCTGGCCCGGCAGCGGCTTAAATAGCACCATCGGAACGTTTGCAACCAGCGCTTCCGCCGATGTAAGTCCGCCCGGTTTCGTCAAGAGCACATCGCTCGCGTGCATGTAGTCGTGCACGTTATTCACGAAGCGAAGCACCCGCAGGGGATAGCGCACGTGATTTGCCGATTCGAGCACCCGCTGTTCGAGGCGCGCGTTACGTCCGGCGATAACCACCGTGCAGATCGGCAAATCCATCGCGTCGAGCGAGCGCATCATTGACTCTAGCGGACCGATGCCCAATCCCCCGCTCATCATCAGGACGACGAATCGGTCGCGCGGCAGACCCAGCCGGTCGCGCAGTTCGCCGCGATCGCCGTGCGGCATCGCGAACGCCGTCTGTACGGGGATACCCGAAACGACGATGCGTTCGGGCTTGATGCCGCGAGCGATCAGCGTGTCGCGCATGGCGTCGGTGGCGACGGCGTAGCCGTCCACGTTGCGATGAATCCAAAACGAGTGCACGCAAAAATCGGTCACGACGCCGATTACGGGCGGAGAATCGGGGAATTGTTTTTTATATTCGGCCATGGCTCCGCACGGAAATGCGTGCGTGCACACGACCGCATCCGGGTTTTCCGATTCGATCAACGCGCGCAGATTCGTTGCCGTAAACTGATGCAGCCACGTCCGGAACGGCCCGACCTCGGTGGCCCTTTCCGCCCTATCGTACAGGAACCGGTACATCTGGGGGATCGTTTTGACCATCCCGATGTATCCGTTCGAGACAACTCGCGAGACGACGGAAGCCGCGTACTTATAGGAATCGACCACGTGCGTTTCGACGAGCGGATCGATGCTTTGCAACGCGGTCTTCACGGCCGTGGCGGCCGCCATGTGGCCGACGCCGACGTTCGCCGAGAGGAACAGGACGCGGATTAGGCGTCGCTCCCTTCTTCGGATGATTCCTCGGCAAGAACGAAAAAGTCGTCTAGAATCTCTTGCGCCAGCTCGTCGTCGTTCAGTAAGTTGCCCTTTGCGTCGGTCACGACAAACTCGTCTTCTTTTTCGCAGTAGAGGACGGCGTAGGCATTTTTTTCGTCATCTTCGACGAGCCCGACGACCTCGAATTCGAGTTGCTTCTCGTCGGTAGTCTGGATGACCAACACGTCGCGGAGCTCGAGCGCCGCGGCCGGTTGATTCGACTCGCCGTTGGATGACATAGGGGACTCCTTACTTGAGATACTTGCGGACGTTGGCTTGATGCTGCGCGAGCGTTGTCGCGAAGGCATGGTGACCATCGCCTTTGGCGACGTAGTAGAGATAGTCTGAGCGTCGCGGATCGAACGCGGCAAGGATCGATGGTTGGCCGGGGTTGGCGATTGGAGTGGGCGGCAACCCATCGTGCTTGTACGTATTGTACGGCGAATCCGCCCGAACGTCTGCCAGGGTGAGGACATCTTTGTGCTTGGGCAGCGTGTATTCGAGCGTCGCGTCGACTTGCAGGGGCATGCGGTCGCGCAAGCGATTGTAGATGACGCCGGCGATAACCGGCCGCTCGCCGTCAACCTTGCCTTCTTGCTGCACGAGCGATGCGACCGTGATGACTTGCGGAACGGTCAGGCCGTGGGCCCTTGCGGACTCAGCGGCGTTCGGCGGCAATTCTTTGAGAAATTGCCCGGTCATGATTCGTTCCACGATCTGCGGCGTCGCGCCAACCGGCACCAAGTACGTACTTGGGAAAAGATAACCTTCGAGGTTCTTCGTGCGCGTGCCGCCCACCACGATGGTATCGTGCATGAACGCCGTTTCGAAGCGCTGCGAATCCCCAAAGCCTTCTTCTTGGAGACGCGTCGCTACTTGCTTTGCGGTAAACCCTTCGGGGAACGTCACCCATTTGGCGATCTGCGCGCCGCCGGTAAGTAATTGGTCGAGGACCTGCGCCTGCGTCAGGTGGGGAGGAAAACGATATTCGCCGGCGCGGACGGCGGTATCTTTGCGTTCGGCTTTCGCGAAGAGCCGAAACGTTAACGCGTTGTCGATGACGCCGGCGCTTGCCAACTGATTGGCGATGTCGTGGAACGTTGAGCCGCGCGGAACGATCACTTGCGTGGACTGCGTAGGATGCGACCGGTCGCTAAACATCGATCTCCCGAACCACGCACCCGCAACCAGAAGGCATAGTACGATGAGAGCGGCGATGCCGCCGATAAAACGATTCACGCGGAAGTGTCTCTCCGGCGGCGGGCGAGAAAGGACTCCAAGATCAATGCCGCGGCCATTTTATCCACGACCGTTTTGCGCTTGGTCCGCGAAACGTCGGCGGCGATGAGCGATTTGGTTACCTGTGCGGTCGTCAGCCGTTCGTCCACGCGGTGGATGGTACCCGAAAATACTCGTTGGAGTTGGTCGACGAAGCGGTCCATCTTTTCGGCTGCGGGACCGCGCTCGCCGGAGAGCCGCACGGGGTCGCCAACCACCAGCTCGGTTGCGAGATATTCCGATGCGATCCGGACGATCTCGGCCAGGTCGTCGCGCAAGTTCGCTCGTTCGATAACCGCAAGCGGGAGGGCGTAGCTTTCAGTAGGGTCGGCTACGGCGACGCCGATACGTTTGCTGCCGACGTCGAGGGCGAGGACGCTCATGGCCTATCCGGTTACGAACTCGGCCGCGTGCAGTCCCGCTTTTGGGCGGCGGCCGAGGTGATGGTTGACGAGGGTCTCGATCGCTTTGGCGACGCGCGGAGTCGCGCGCGCAACCGGCCGCACCGTACCACCTTTCGCGGCGCCGAGCGCGTAGAAATTCTCGACATCAAGGGTGTCGAGCTCTAAAACGTCGCGCCACGCGAGGCGGCACTCTTGCCCGCACAAGCCGCCCTGCTCCGGGTCCAGCCACGCCGCCTTGCCCGCCAGCGACTCGCCGCAGCGCGCGCAATTTTGTGGCGGCGGCGCCAGACCGAGCGCTTCCAAAAGACGCAATGAGAAGCGGGGCAAGAGCGAGAGCGGCGCTCCAGACGCGGCGATGCCGGCGATCGCGCCGGTCAATAACGCATAAATATCTCCCATGGCCAAATCCGGCTCACAAAAGGCGTCGACCAGCTCGGCCACCAGGTTCGCGGCGGCAAACGCTTCCGGTGCGACGATGCGGCTCCAATGCTCGTGCTCGATTTCGGCCGATGTGATAACGTCGAGATTGCGTCCGCGGTGCAAACCCAATTGCACCTCGTTCATAAACTCGAGCCGTCCGGCCAGTTGACTCTTCGTGCGACGGACACCCTTGGCGACCGCGTCCATCTTGCCGCGGCCGGTCGTAAAAAGCGTGAAGATTCGGTCCGCCTCCCCGAGATTGCGCCCGCGCAACACAACGCCAAGCGTCTTATACGCACGCGGCGGCGTGCTCACTTCAAACTCTTGGGACCAAATGCGTGCGGCAGGAGTTCGGAAACGGTCGTGCGCTCGGGCCGGCCCGCGGTCGTGAACGTAACGGGCATCGCGGAGTCGAATTCCGCGATGAATTGCCGGCAAGCGCCGCACGGTGCCGTTTCCATCGATTCGGGGCCCGCTATCGCGATGGCGTGAATGCGGCGATGGCCCGCAGCGACGGCGCTTGCGAGCGCGACACGCTCGGCGCAGATGGAAAGACCGTAGCTCGCGTTTTCGACGTTGCAACCGATTACTACGTTCCCGTCGCCGACGTCGACCGCGGCGCCTACGCGAAAATTGGAATAGGGCGCATACGCCCGTTCGCGCGCGCGTTTCGCGTGTTCGAGCAATTCGTCAGACGACATCTTCTTCGGTCTCTTTTTCGCTCGCGAGCGCTCGCAAACGGCCGTTGGTATAGACGCGTAGCGACAGGATGCGGCGGCCGCGCATGCGTTCGACCTTGAGCCGCGTATGGTCGTCGGCTTCGATCTCTTCACCTTCGCTAGGCAAACGGCCGAAAAGACCGACGGTATATCCGCCGAGCGTCTCAAACTCCTCGTGCGGCAAATGCGTTCCGAGCTTCGCGTTGACGTCTTCGATATTGACGCCGGAATCGACGATGGCTTCGTCTTCGCCGATCGACCGAATGGGATCCATCTCGTCTTCATCGTGCTCGTCGCGAATTTCGCCGACCAATTCTTCGAGAAGATCCTCCATCGTGACGAGTCCGTCGGTACCCCCGTACTCGTCCACGACGATCGCCATCGAAAATTTGTCGCGTTGCATCTCGCGAAGCAATTCGGCAATCTTTTTGTTCTCCGGAACGTGCGTCACGGGACGCATCAACAGCCGTAGCGGCGTCGAGCTGAGCGTGCCGTTGGCCAGACTTATCAATAGCTCGCGATCGTGCACCACGCCGATGATGTCGTCTTTGGATTCCTGATAGACGGGAAGTTTCGAATAGCCCTCGGCGATAACCACGTCGAGCGCGCGGCGCGGCGAATCGTCGATGGCGACGGCCACCATGTTGGGTCGCGGCGTCATCACCTCGCGGACGATTGTGTCGCCGAACTCGATGACCGAATGAATCATCTCGCGTTCTTGTTCTTGCAAGACCTTTTGTTCGGCGCCCACGTTGACGAGCGCTCGGATATCGTCTTCGGTTACGAACAACTGATGCGGCTTGATACCGAAAGGACGCAAAAACAGGTTCGTCACCCATTGAAACGCACGAACCAGCGGCGTCAGGAACCATGCAGCCCAGCGCATCGGCATCGCCAAGCGAAGCGCCCACCGCTCGGTATCGGAGACCGCGACCGTCTTAGGGATGATTTCTCCGAAGAGCAGTAGCACGACGGTCATCACGACCGTAGAGATCAGCGCCCCCTCGGGAATGCCCAATTGAATGAACAGGTAGGTGGCGAGCGAGTCGGCGGCCAGCAAAACCACGGTATTGCCGATCAAGACCGACGTCAGAAAACGGTTCTTATCGTCGATCAGGTCGACCATATCGCGCGCGCTCTTGATGCCTCTCTCGAGCATGGCCCGGGCCCGAACGCGGGAAACGCCCACGAGCGCCGCCTCGGACGCGGCAAAAAATGCCGCCAGTAGCACGAGGACTACGAGCGCCACGATTTCAACCGTATCTTGCTGGGCTACCACTGTGCTAACTCTGGACCGGCATACCGGTCAGTTGGGGGTAGCGGGTCCTTTTTCAATGCGGGGCCATTATAGCATAACGTGGGGTCGGACCAAGAGGTAGACGGCAAGCGCCACTAAGGTTCCCAAAATCGCCCCCCAGGAAACCTCGAAAATGCTGTGAATCCGGGCCTCGACCCGGCTCTGCGCGACCAAAAACGCTACGAAGTACGCCACTAACGCAGCCAACGGCTTTTGATAGAAGAGCGCCAGAATTGTGGCGCCCGCGAAGGCCAGCGCTGCGTGGCCCGAGACCGCGCCTCCCTGTAGCGCGGAGCCCCGCCCGACGAAGGCCTTCGCGAAAATGGTCGCGATTGCGGCTACGGCGAGAATGATCAGCGCAGTGTTCGCCGGCACTGTGGCTAGCGCCGTGAAGACGCGTTCGCCACCGCTCTGGATGCCTTGGTAGAAACAGAGGTACCCGACGACGACCGCCCCGATCGTAGCGATCAAGACCGCTCCGGCCGCGGCGTCCTTCGCGGTTTTAGCCAGCGGATGGTGCACGACGGTCAAAAGATCCACGATCGCCTCGACCGCCGTGTTGACCAATTCCAAGCTCAGTACCAGCGCGATGACGACGATGATACCGATCACGTAGGCGCGTTCGAGCCTCAGCACCAGCGTCGCGAGTAAGACGGCTGCGGCAATAACCAGATGGATGCGCATGTTCGGCTGGGTTTTCACCGCATAGAGCACGCCCGCAAACGCGTAGTGAAACGAACTCCATACTTTGGTCTCGTGGATCCGCACGTACGACGGATCGTGCTGGTCGCGATGCGGGTCGGGCACGTTACTCATGCGCGACGTCGTACGGCCACGGCATGTCGATCGCGGCGGCCAGGCGCCGCTCTTCGGTTTCCATGCGAGAGCGTTGCGCGGGCCGTTCGTGATCGTGTCCCAGGACGTGCAAGATGCCGTGAATCAACAGCCGGTACAGTTCGCTTTGTAACGTCGCATCGTAGTCGCCGGCCTGACGGCGCGCCGTCTCAACGCTGATGACGACGTCGCCCAGTAGCCGCTCTGCGCCGGTCGAGAGGTCCGGATCATCTTCGTCGAGGAGCGGAAAACTCAATACATCGGTCGCGTTGTCTTTTCCGCGATGCACCTTGTTGAGTGCGCGAATCTCGCGATCGCCGACCAGGGAGAGCGAGAGCGACGAGTCTTCTTCACCCGCGGCCACCAATAAGGTGCGCGCCACCCGTTTGAGCGCTCTGGAATCGACGCCCGTTCCCCGCGTCGCGTTACGATAGTGGATCACGAGCGCATCCCGTCGTCCTTCGCGTACGCGCGAATGATCTTCGCGATTAGCGGATGGCGCACGACGTCGGCGTCGGAAAGCTCCACGACCCCTATGTCGTCGATCGCATCGAACCGGCGCGGAACTTCGGGCAGACCGCTGGTCGCTCCGCGCGGCAGATCGATTTGCGTCACGTCACCGTTGACGACCATTTTCGAGTTTGCGCCCAATCGCGTGAGGAACATCTTCAATTGCTCGCGCGTCGCGTTCTGCGCCTCGTCGAGAATGACGAACGCATCCGAAAGGGTCCGGCCGCGCATGTATGCGAGCGGCGCAACTTCTATCGTGCCTCGTTCGATGTATTTTGCAACCGCGCCATCGTCCAAACATTCCGCCAGTGCATCGTAGAGCGGCCGTAAATACGGATCGACCTTCTCTTTGTAGTCGCCGGGGAGGAAGCCGAGTTTTTCCCCGGCTTCAACCGCCGGGCGCGAAAGAATCAGGCGCGCGACTTCGCGGGCCCGCAGCGCGCGCACGGCCATGACGACCGCGAGAAAGGTCTTTCCCGTGCCGGCTGGTCCGATCCCGAACGTGAGCGTATTGTTGCCGATCGAGCGAACGAAGCTTCGCTGTCCGTCGGTCTTAGGACGAATTTCGCGGCCACGCTGCGTGCGAAAGAGCGTGTCGGGCAGCCGCGTCGTTTGGTTTCTGCCGACGACGTCCGAAGCGGCGAGCGCGACGTCGTCGGGCGTCATCTGCGCGCCGCCGAGGGCCGCTTGAAGCATGCGTTCGACCACGTCGTACGCGCGGTCGACCGAATTACGCTCGCCGTGCAACACGAGGTGATTGCCGTCGACGCGCAGCGAGACCGCGAGCGCGCCCTCCAATGCGGAGAGATTCTGATCGAACTTTCCGAAGAGCCGAAAATGGTCGCTTAGGTCACTGAGGTCGATGGAACGTTGGGTCGTGGACTCCAGGGTGATTGCTCCCTCAACGAGATGGGTGGCGCGAGGACCTCGGCCGCGATGACGGCTCGTAGGAGACTGTTCCCATCTTCGAAGAGTCGACCCAATCCTCCGGCCGGCCGCCGAGTCGGGGCCGGTCCGATCAGACCCGGAAGTGTGTCGAGGTGCGGGCGCTCGTCCATGGGCTACTTCTGCGGCGGCGGCTGCGCCGTATCATCGCTGCCCTTATCGACGCTGCCCGATATCGACCCCCGCATATCGGTGTCCGCCTGAATGTTTTTGAGACGGTAATAGTCCATCACGCCGAGGTGGCCTTCGCGAAACGCTTCGGCGATCGCTTGCGGCACGGAGGCTTCGGCTTCCACGACCTTCGCGCGCATGCGCTGCGTTTCGGCTTTCATCTCTTGTTCGGCGGCGAGCGCGGCATATTGCCTCTCGGAGGCCTTCGCTTGCGCGATGCGCCGGTCGGCTTCGGCCTGCGAGGTTTGCAGTTCGGCGCCGATGTTCTTCCCTACGTCGACGTCGGCAATGTCGATCGAGACGATCTCGAAGGCGGTACCCGCATCGAGTCCCTTGGCGAGCACCGCTTTGCTGATGCGGTCGGGATATTCGAGAACTTCTTTATGATCGACGGCCGCGCCCACCGCCGAAACGACGCCTTCACCGACGCGCGCGACGATGGTCGGCTCACCGGCGCCGCCGACGTAGCGGTCCAGATTACTGCGAACCGTGATGCGCGCTTTGACGTTGAGCTGGATGCCGTTCTGCGCGACGCCTTGAAAGATCGGCGTTTCGATGACTTTCGGGTTCACCGACGTCTGCAATGCTTCGAGAACGTTACGGCCGGCGAGGTCGATGGCCGCCGCGCGCTGCCATTCTAGCGGAATTTGCGCCCGCTGCGCTGCGATCATCGAGAGCGTCACGTTTTCGACGTTTCCGCCGGCCAGAAAGTGCGATTGCATCTGATCCACGGTGAGGGGCAGGCCCGCCTTGCGCGCACGAACGAGGTTGGTGACGATTACGCCCGGTGGAATGCCGATGATCCGCATGCGGATGAGCGATCCGATCGAAAGCGGAACGCCCGCGGCGACGGTGCGCAGCCACATCCCGATCGGGAAGTAATACAGAAATACGAAGAAGCCGATGATGATAACGAAAAAGACGATGAATACGCCCGCAGTCGCCACGTTTTACTCCTTGTAGCTCGGAAGGGTCACGGGTTCGACGAAGATGCGGGCGCCTTCGACGCGCGTAACGCGTATGGGCGTCCCGGCCGGAATGAAATCGCCTTCCGTCAGGACGTCGACGCGCCGATCGTCGATCGACGCGACGCCTGCCGGGCGAAGGAACGACGTCGCGCTGCCGGTTCGGCCGCGCAGCGACGTGAAGTCCGCGCTCGAAACGTATTCGGGGCCTTGTTCGACCGCAAACGTGATCTTGTGCATGAAAGCGTTCTCGGGCCAAACGCGAGTGGCAAGGTAGAAGAAAAGGATCGTCAGCAGAATCGCGGTCGAGATAGTCTGTAGTGCGATGAAAAAAAACGGAATGCCGAAGGCGAGCAAGACTGCCACCAGGAGGGCTATGCCGCCCAAGATGCCGGGCGCTCCGTGGCCGGGTACGACGTGCAGTTCGAAGAGTATTCCGGCCAGACCGAGCATCGCAAGCACGATGACGAAGCCGTTGCTGAATCCCGCGTACACGTGGCTGCCGAAGAACAATGCGAGGGAAGCGATGCCGATAAACCCGGCGATTCCGTGCAACGTTTGCATCTCTATGAGCAACCCGAGCAATCCGAGCGTGAGCAGCAATCCGCTGACTTCGGGGTTCGTAGCGAAGCGCGCGAGCCATTCACCAAAGCTGTAGTTCGCAGTCTCGACCGGCGCCGCGCTCAATCCCTGGCGTTGTAACGCGTCGGCGAACGTAGCGGCTTGCCCATCGGCTATCTTCGTTCGCAGCGCGTCGGCTGTGTCGAGCGTAAGGTTCTGTCCCGAGCTCTTGTATTGCGGCAATGGGAGCGTCGCGTCGACCATCGCCGCGACGATCTTCGGATCGCGATGATTGCGCAACGCGGTGGACTCGAATTCGGCTTTGACCGCGGAGATGGTCTTGGATGTCTTCGGGCTGGGCTCGGCCTCGCCAATCGATGCGCCGGGCGCCATGATGATCGTCTGCGCGGAGAGCGTGATGAGCGCCGCCGACGAGTACGCGCGTTCGGCAACGTACGCGATCGTGGGGACATGCGCGTTGAGCAGCGCGTCGCGGCTATCGAAAGCGGCCGACAACACGCCACCCGTCGAGTTGACGTCGAGCACGATAGCCCGCGCGTGCTCGCTCTGGGCAAGCGCGACGGAGCGTTCGATCAGGTGCGCCATCCCTTCGTCCACGGTTCCGTGAATCGGTATGACGACGATGGGCCGGTCCTGGGGAGCCGCTCCGGCTCTAAACAATCCGAAGCCCCCCGCCAAAAGAACGGCAACTGCGACCACGAGCCGTATACGAACCGAACCAAGCACGCTTCTAGCTACTCACGCGACCCCAAGAGGTTGCACCACCCTTCGACAAGCTTGGGGTGACCCTTGTCATGCTGCAAGCACTTCTGGGATAAGGCCGCCCGCTGCCTCGGATAAGGCCGCCCGCTGCCTGGGATAAGGCCGCCCGCTGCCTGGGATAAGGCCCCCTTCGACAGGCTCAGGGTGACGGGGGTTGCTGTGTCCGATGGCGCTGCTATAAGCCGCCATGAAGGAAGGCGGACATCTTCCCCGTCATCCTGAGCCTGTCGAAGGACAGCCTTCGACAAGCCCTGACGGTGGGTTAGGCGAGTTCTTCGGTTACGATTTGGCGGACGAGATTTCCGTCGGCGACGCCTTTGAGCTGGGCCATCGCGAGCTTCATTAGAGAGCCCTGGTTGACGCCGTCCGCGGGAAGATCGGCTACGATCGCCTTGACGACTTGGCGGATCTCATCGGGGGATTTTTGCGCCGGCATGTACGCGGTCAAGATGTCGCGCTCGCGCGCTTCCTTCTCAGCCAGGTCCGTTCGGCCGGCTTTGCTGAACTCGGCGAACGAATCGTTGCGTTGTTTGACCTGCCTGCGTACGACGTCCAATTCGTCGGCGTCGCTCAATTCCGCCCCGGCTTCGGTCCGCTTATAGGTAAAGCCCGAGAGCACCGATCGTAACGTATCGAGACGAAGCTGATCCCGGGCTTTCATCGCTTCCTTCAAATCGGAGGCGATGCGATCTTTGAGCGCACCCATTAGGCGCGGCGTTTGCGAGCGGCTGCAGATTTCTTCTTCTTGCGAACGCTCGGTTTTTCGTAGTGCTCGTGCTTGCGCGCTTCGGCCAAAACGCCCGCCTTTTGGGTGGCCTTTTTGAAACGGCGCAGCGCGCTTTCGATCGATTCGCCCGGAGCTATGCGAACTTCCATTCTGTAAAACCCCCCTTCAAGCGTGCGGCCTCTTGCGGCGCACGAAAATCGCGCGAGGCCCGCAGCGGACCTCGACGCCATACTCTATCATAGGCCCCCGCGGCATGCAAGCGCCTTTAGCGAGTCATCCCGGGGGCCAGGTCAGGTGCCGCCCCGCCAGCACGTGCGCGTGCAGGTGATCGACGGTCTGACCGCCGTCGATGCCCGTATTGAACACGACGCGAAAGCCGTTGTGGCCCTGCTCCGCTCCAACGTTTCCGCAAGCGCTCAGAAACTTTGCGAGCGCCTCGGGCGATTCGCGTTGCACGAACGCGGGCAGGTTCGCGACGTGCTTGATGGGCATGATAAGCACGTGTTTAGGCGCCTGCGCGTTGACGTCGACGATGACGGCAATATCGTCGTCGCGATGCACGAACTGCGCGGGAATCTCGCCGGCGATGATCTTGCAAAAAATACAACCAGGGTCTACGGCACTCTCCTTCCGATTCATGTCGTCACCTTGCCTTGATGAAGAACGCCCACGATTTGGCCGTCGTATTGCCGGCGAAGTCGCTCACGCGAACGGTCACGCGAACCTTACCGTTCGGATAGGAGACTCCCGGCGAGTATTCGATGAAGCGCGCGGTGCGCGTGCATTCGGAGGTGACGTCGTGTCCGTTTACGATCAGAACGACGCTCGAAGGATTGATTGCCACCGTATCGCTCGAGAACGTCGCGTAGATGCTCGGCCGGTCGCTGTTTACCGTCGCGCCGTTATCCGGCGCGAAATCCGGTACGCCGGGCGGCACGCTGGCAACCGACACCTCCATCGTCGACTGGGCGCGCGGCGCATCGGTTCCGCGCACGTTGAGGTGGCCGAACACCGGCACGTTTGCAAAGTTTACGCCCGGCGGAATCGTATACGCAGCGGAGTAGAGACCGGGCGACGTCTCCTGCAACGGCAGATCTTGCACGTAGGTCCCGATATCGTAGCCGGCGGTTCCACCGGGCGTACCGTGCAAGGCTACCGACAGTCGATCTCCCGCTTTTAGCGGAGTCGTCGGGGTCAGCTCGATGCTCGAAATCTGTACGTTGCCGGGCGGAGGGGCCGTACCGGTCGACGCGCGCGTTGCGATGACCTCGCGAATTTCGGACGAGTCGATGTTGTAGCGCACCATCAAGGAGTCGCCAACCTTCAAATCCGCTATCGTCGCAGCGGCACCGTTGAGCGACACGTCGGTCGTTCCTCCGGGTACGATCACATGGCCGTCGTCGAGCACTACCTGGTTATTGCCGACGGCCGCGATCGTACCGACGCGCGATCCGAAGGCGTCAACGATATGATCGACTTGCATTTGGGCGTTCAAATACACGTGCGCGAAGTCGCCCACGCGGATGTCGTCGAGCTGACCGTCATTACTCGTATTCGTGTTGACGTCCTGAATCACGACCTTCGCGGCGTCGGCGATCGGCAGCGTCCGGACCGATGCGTTATACGTCATGGTGATCGTCGGTGGTTGCGAAACGAGGTCGACCGCGCTGACGGTGCCGATTTGCTCGGTTTTCGATCCCGTCGCGATAACCCCGGTTCCCGAGCGGCCTACCAGCGTCGAGATGATCTCGACGCTATTGGTTTGATGATTGAAAATGGCTTGCGCGCCGAGCGCTGCCGTGAAGAAACGCAGCGGCGCGTACAGGGTGTTTTTTATGACGACGGGCGGCGCGTCCAGCGTTACGAGGCTGCCGTCGACTTCGGCGCGCGTGCTTCCGATCGTCAAGGCTATCGTCTTATATCCCGCGTGGGTAACGATGCGGCGCCCTTCCTTGTCGAAATCGAGCCCGAGCGCTTGGATGATGCGCCGTACCGGAACCAAGAGATGATACTTCAAAAAATGGGGCGGCGGATCGACGGAAAGCGGCGTGCCGTTAATAACGATCGCAATCGGCCGAACCGTCTTTCCGGCCTTTGCCGTTTTGTGCATTGTTTTGTGCGTCGCCCTATGCACCGGCTTGGCCATCGCGGCGGGCGACGACGCGAGCGACAGGGCGATCAGCGCGCATGCCAGGCGGTAGATCACGCTCGAATTTCCTCCAATGCTTCGCGATACACTCCGGCCGTCGCGGTCGCGCACCGATCCCACGTTAGCGATGCTGCCAGGGTCCGCCCTTCATTGACGAGCGCTGCACGAAGCCCTTCGTCGAACAAAATGCGCTCGATTTCGCGACGCAGCCCCGCGACGTCCCGTGCGGCGAACGTGCGCGACGCCGGGCGCAACACGCCGGGAACCGCGTCGTCGCAAGCGATCACGGCGCAGCCGCACGCCATCGCCTCGAGCATCGGCAGCCCGAAACCCTCGCACAGTGCGGGGTGGACGAGCGCTCGCGCTCCCGCGTAGTACGATGCTAGCGCCCGGTCCTCGACGTCGCCCAGCATGGCGATGCGCCCCGCTTCGCGCGCGAACGGTTTGAGCGCGTCGCCGAAATCGTCCGGGCCGGTCACGTACAGGTCGAGGGGATACGACGTATCGAGCAATGCCCAGGCCGCGAAGAGCGTCGTCAAGTCTTTGTGCTCGCGGTGGTTGCCGACGTACAAGAGATAGGGGCGCGCCGCGGCGTACGGTTGCACCGGTTGTAAGAAGAGATCATCCACGCCGAGCGCGATGACGCGCACTTTTGCCGGATCGACGCCCAGGAAATGCTCGAGATCGGCGATCGTTCGTTCATCGTCGGTAATCACGCGCGCCGCCCGCGCGCACGCCCGGCGCACGATTGTCCGGTAGTACGGACCGACCTTCGCTTTGAAATACGATGAAAAACGCAAATGGATCAAATCGTGAATGGTGATCACGAACGGCGTGGGCGCGAGCACGGGTGCGTACAGTGAGAGAAAATGCGCGAGGTCGATGCGGGCGGCACGCATCGACGCCGGCAGCCTAACCTGCTCGTCCCAACCGAAATTCGCGCCGCGATCGAACGCGACGAATTCGAGATCGGGTGCGACGCGCGGCAACCGTGCCGTCAATTCGCGCGCGTAGGCTTTCATGCCGACCGACATCTGCCGCGTGAGGCGCGCGTCGAGTCCGATGCGGCTCATCGTCGCCATGCCTTGCGCGCGACGACTGCGGGATACAACGCCGAGAACCACGCAACGTATATGCCGCGCCATCCATCGAGCAGCTCGGCCCGGACGATCGTCAGCCACGCGAAACGCAGCAGAGCTTTCGCGTGCGCGGCCGCCACCGAGGATCGCGACGCGTTTACACCTTCGGCCTCGATGCTCGTGTAACGGTCGAACTTGCGCCGGTACGCCGCTACGTCCGGATACGACTCGTGCAGCAGCACGCCGGGTAACGTCGAAACCGAGCCCGAGCACATCCATCGCTCGTGCAGGGCTGCGTGGCCTCCGGATGCAGGACGCGCCTCAAGCCAGACCGCGTCCCGGCGAAAAAGTCGCAGCAAACGTTCGTTACTCCAGATTCGAATCGGCTTACCGCAGAAAAACGTCGTTCGCGAAAGCAGATACCCGTCGGTATCGCGGGGCGCGGCGACGATCGCGTCGCGCAATTCGCGATCGAGCGCTTCGTCCGCGTCGAGCATTAGCACCCAACGCGTTTGCACGCGTTCGAGCGCGAAGCGGCGCGCATCCACGAAATCCGACCACGGCCGCTCGACAACCGTAGCGCCGTGCGATCGCGCTATCTCCTGCGTTCGATCGGTCGATTGCGCGTCGAGCACGAGCACCGCCATGCCCCGCGGCAAGCTCGTCAAGGCGCGCGCCAGCGCGCGCTCCTCGTTGCGCGTCAAGACGACGGCGGTCACGTCTTGTGGATTAATTGCCCGTAGGAGTCGCCGGCGCGAACTCGCGTTCTTCTCGCGCGCGTTCTTCGCGCGCGAGCGCGGCGCCGACGAAGTCGCGATAGAGCGGCGACGGACGGTTGGGGCGCGACTTGAACTCGGGATGCGCCTGCGTTCCCACGAACCAGGGGTGCAAGTCGGCGGGTAGTTCGATGCACTCGACAAGCTGCGTCTTGCCGACCGTGTGGTACCCCGAAAAGCGCATGCCGTGCTCTTCGAAAATGGAACGGTACCGGTTGTTGAACTCGTACCGGTGGCGATGGCGTTCGGTGATCTGCAACTGACCGTATGCCGACGCCGCGTGCGTATCGGGCTCGAGCGTGCAGGCGTACGAACCCAGGCGCATCGTTCCGCCGTAGACCTCCAGATTGCGTTGATCCGGCATGAAGTCGATAACCGGATCGGGCGTCGTCTCGTCAACTTCGCTGGTCATCGCTTCGGGAAGCGAGCACACGTTACGCGCGAATTCCACGCATGCCAGCTGCATGCCGTAGCAGATGCCGAGAAATGGAACTTTGCCTTCGCGCGCGTGCGCGATCGCGCGCAACTTGCCCTTGACGCCGCGCGCGCCGAAGCCCGGCGCTACCAGAATGCCGTGAACGCCGCGCAGTACCGCCAGTCCCTCGTTCTCGAGGTCTTCCGAATCGACGCGCACGATCTCGACTGCCGCATTGTGATAGATGCCCGCGTGATAAAGCGCTTCGTTGATTGAAATATAGGCATCTTTCAGCTCGACATATTTGCCGACCAGGGCGATTTTGACGCGCCGCTCCGGATGCATGATGCGTTCGACGACGGCTGCCCAGTCTTCAAGCTCCGGACGGTTCTGCGGCAGGCGCAGCTTGCGGACCGCCGCTTCCGCCAATCCTTCGGCTTCGAGGTTGAGCGGCACTTGATAGATCGTGGGCGCGTCGCCATTTTGCACGACGGCGCTGGTCGGCACGTCGCAAAAAAGCGCGATCTTCTCTTTGAGCTCGACCGGCATCGGGCGCGAGGACTGCGTGCGGCACACGATGGCGTCGGGCGCGATGCCGATGCCGCGCAGTTCGCGCACGGAGTGTTGCGTGGGCTTAGTCTTCAACTCATCCGCCGCCCCGAGATGCGGCATGAGCGTCAGGTGGCAGAACATGACGTTCTCCTCACCGACGTCGTATCGAATCTGACGAATCGCTTCGAGAAACGGCAGCGACTCGATGTCGCCCACGGTACCACCGACTTCGACGATGCAGACGTCGGCGTGCGATTCTTCGGCAACGCGCTTGATGTGCGCTTTGATCTCGTTCGTAATGTGCGGGATGACTTGGACCGTCGCGCCAAGATAGTCGCCGCGCCGCTCTTTATCGATGACGGAGTTGTAGACTTGCCCGGTCGTGACGTTATTCGCGCGCGAGAGATTTTCGTCGATGAACCGCTCGTAATGGCCGAGGTCGAGGTCGGTTTCGGCGCCGTCTTCGGTCACGAAGACCTCGCCGTGCTGATACGGGTTCATCGTCCCGGCGTCGACGTTGATATACGGATCGAGTTTCTGAACCGAAACGCTGATCCCGCGCGCCTTGAGCAATCGTCCGAGCGACGCTGCGGTGATACCTTTACCAAGCGAACTAACGACGCCGCCGGTAAAGAAAATATACTTCGCCATCTCGGGAGTAGGGTATTCCGGTCAGCCGGACCGCCCCCCTCCGTCGCGGACGGAAACGTAACGTTCGAGGCCGGCATAGTCCGGGCGCACCTCGACGAGCGCCCCCGCACATGCGGAACGCGCGAGGATCGCGAGGGCCTCGATGGTTGGAGGCGCGGCTTCCATGAGCAGCAGCGCTCCCGGACGAAGCAGGCGCGGCGCGAGCGCGAGCAGCTTCCGATACGGCCCGAGCCCGTCCGGGCCGCCGTCGAGCGCGACCAGCGGTTCGAACCCGACGGAGTCGGGGCGCCGCGGAATTTGGTTGGTGGGAACGTACGGCAAATTCGCGACGACTACGTCGAACATCTTGCCGTTACGTTCGTCGACGATGTCCGCGCGATAAAATGTGCAGCGCTCGCGCACGCCGAGGAGACGCGCATTCCCCCGAGCGACCTCGAGAGCGGCTTCGCTCGTATCGGTTCCATCGACGATCGCGCCGGGAAATTCGGCGGCGATGGTGCAGGCAATTGCGCCACTACCGGTGCCGACGTCGAGCACGTCGCTCCCGGTTGCGCGCGAACGCAGGTGCGCGATGGCGTCCTCTGTCAGATGCTCGGTCTCCGGTCGCGGGATCAAGACCGCGTCGCTGACGACGAACTCGCGACCGTAAAAACCCACGCGTCCGGTAATGTACGCGACCGGCATGCCCGTGGCGCGCTTCTCGCAGAGCTTCGCGAAAATCTCGGCTTGGGAGTCGGTCAGATCGCACTCGCCGTGGGCGATCAGCCATTCCTTATCACGTTGGAGCGTCCACGCCAGTAAAATCTGCGCGTCGAGACGAGGCGATTCGCTGGCGCGTTGCAACGACGCAGTCGCGCGCGCGAGGGCGTGCGCGACGGTCGCGGGCTTATGCAGCCGAGGTCTCTCCGGCGAGTAGACGCGCCCGTTCGTCTTTGAGTAGTTCCTCGACGATGTGCCCCATATCGCCGTCCATGATCGTGCGCATGTTACCGAAATTTTGGTTGATGCGATGATCGGTAATGCGGTCCTGTGGATAGTTGTACGTGCGAATCTTTTCCGAACGGTCGCCGGTGCCCACCTGGCTGCGCCGCATCGAACCGACAGCCTCTTCGGCTTCACGTTTCTTGCGCTCGTACAGAACGCTGCGCAACATCTGCATCGCCTTTTCGCGATTTTGCATCTGCGAGCGCTCCTCGCTGCAGGCCACGATGACGCCGCTGGGCACGTGCGTGATGCGAATCGCCGATTCCGTCTTATTGACGTGCTGCCCGCCCGCGCCGCTGGCTTTGTAGGTGTCGATTTGCAAATCTTTTGGGTTGATCTCGATGTCGATGTTTTCGTCGACCTGCGGCAACACCGCCACGGTGGCGGTACTCGTGTGCACGCGTCCCTGCGATTCGGTGACCGGCACGCGCTGCACGCGATGAACGCCCGACTCGTGCTTGAAATGCTTGTACGCATCGTTGCCGGTTACGGTAAACGTGATCTCTTTGTATCCGCCCGCGTCGCTATCGCTGATCGAGACGACCTCAACCTTCATGCGCATCGCTTCGGCGTAGCGCATGTACATGCGCGCGAGATCACCCGCGAAGATCGCGGCCTCGTCGCCCCCCGCTCCGCCGCGGATTTCGATGAAGATGTCCTTGTCGTCGTCGGGATCCTTGGGAATCATCAGCAACTGCAAGCGCTCTTCGAGTCCCTTGCGCCGCTCCCGTAAGCTCTTTGCCTCTTCTTCGGCCAGCTCGTGCAAGTCGGGATCGCTGCGATCTTTTAGCAGCTCTTCGTTCGCTGCGATCTCTTCGAGGATCTTTTTGTACTGCCGATAGACGCCGACGGTCTCCTCGATTGAGGAACGTTCCTTGACGAGCGCGGTAAAGCGCGCCTGATCGAACTCGCCGCCGGGGTGCGCGAGTTCGCCCTCGATTTCGTCGAAGCGGCGGGCGATGATCTCTAGTCGGTCGTAAAAATTCGTCATGGTGTAAAACAAAAGCGAGCCGCAAAGGTGCGGCTCGCTCTCACGTGGTCCGGGTAGCTACGCGTTCGCCGTTGCTTTTTCAGCCTCGCGCTTCGCCTGGCGAGCGGCGGCTTCTTCTTGCTTCTTCTTGGCGGCGGCGGCACGCTGGTTGAACTTATCGACGCGGCCTGCCGTGTCGATGAATTTCTGCTGTCCGGTGAAGAGCGGGTGACACGCCGAACAAATTTCAACGGCAATCTGCGGCATCGTCGAGCCGGTCGTAAACGTGCTGCCGCAGGCGCAATGCACCTTGGCTTCGGGGTACCACTTGGGATGAATCTTGTCTTTCACAGCCACACCATTATACCAGCCGTGGCAAGAGGGCCCGGCCCTTCGTCACCCTGAGCCCGCCGAACGGGGCAGGGTGACGAAGGGCCATGCGCCTACTGCGCCGCCTGGCCGGTGACTGCCTTAATGAGGTGGCCGGTGAAGGGCACGCCGAGTCCGGTCACCGTGTCGTAGCCTTTGCCCGACGCGCAGCAGCCAGGCAGCGGCGTCGCGTGTGGAGTTGGAACCGCCTGGTTCGTCCCATACAGCACGTCGTAGAACGTGCTCGCGTACGTATCCGGCGATTTCCCCGACGTCATATACAAGGGATAGAGCAGTGGTGCCGGATTTCCGAGACGATACGGGTGGGCTCCGGCGGCCTTCGCGCAGACTGCGCTCTTCGAGCATGCTTCGAGAACCAGCGCCCACTGTGCGGCGGCCTCCGGGGCCGACACGCTGGTACCTCCGACGGGGAATACGGCCAGCCCGAACGGCGCGTTGAGCACCAGCGCCGCTCCGGTCGCGGGATCTCCCAGCAGCGAGATGTCGGGTTGCTCGCGCATCGAGACCCCGAGCGCGGCCGCTTGCCACGGCGGCGCGTGGAAGATCGTCGAGACGCCGCCGCCCGAACCGATGTTGTTTGCGAACGTTCCGTCGCCGCCACCGGTTGTTTGATCGCCCCAGGCCGCGATTTGGCCGATCAGTTTTCCGGTATTGTCGAACGGCGCATTTACGCCGCCGACCGAAACCACCGACGGATCTCCGCCCGGATAGGTCGGACACGGCGTAAGGACGGGCGCTCCGGTGTTCGGGTCGGTACATTCTTCGGCGCCGGTGTCGCCCGAGGAGGCGAACACGGCGATACCTTCGGTGACCAGGGAGGCAAACTCCGTCGGTCCGGGGCCGCTGCCCGAGGCATCAAAGAAGCCCCCGGCCTCGGCGTCGGTTTCACCCTGGCCGAAGCTCAGCGTCAATACGTCGGCGGCATTGTCCGCAATCGCCTGCTGGATCTCGTCGTCGGCAAGCGCCAGGCCTTGCAAACCCGTGCAGGCGGCCACGCCGCCGGGAATGCTCGCACACGACGATTTATCTGCCGGATTATACGCGAGGTAGAACAGCACGCCGGCTCCGGGCGCAAGGCTCGCGGTTTGCTCCGTGTCGAGCTGGGCTTCGCCGTCTTCGGGATTGCACGTCGCGGTCGGCGTTTGCGCGGTTCCGCCCGTGCACAACGCGTCGGTAACCGGCGGCGGCGTTGCAAGTCCGCTCGGGTGCGCATCGAAAACGCCGGTACCGGTGCCGCCGTTGGGCGTCGAAGCAGGTTGCGGACTCGCCGGAACGAGCGTTACCGCGGCCACGCGCGTTTTGAACAACGCGCCGTAGACTTTTACGTCGCCTTTGGACGGATCGGTTGAAATGCCGCCCGTGCCCACGATGCCGATACGTATCCCGGTACCGTCGTAACCGGCCGCATATGCGCCGGAGTAGTCGAACCCATTTGCGATTTGCGAGGCCGAGAGACCGAGAAACGACGCTGCCGAACCGCGGATCAAATGCGTTTTAGCAATGGTCGCACCGACTAGGTGGGTCACGCCGGTCACCGGTAACGCCTGCGTGAAGTGCGGTTGTTCTACGGGCGCAACAAACGTTTCACGCGCGCGTCTGTACACGCCAAACGTCGTCCCAAAGGCCTTCTCCATATTCGCTTGCGATCCGGCGACGGCGAGTACTTCGCGTTGCGGCCACCCCCCGACGGAGAGTCCGTACCCGTGGAAATAATCGGCCACTTTCGCATAGTCGCTCTGCGAGGCGCCGAATCGTTCGCCGATCTCCAGCGGCGTCAAAAAACGCCGGTAGAGACCCGAATGCGGGTCGCTCACCTGTTGCGCGTATGCGAGCAATCCCGGCTCGTCGCGCATGGCTACCGAAACGTTGACCGCAAGCGTCGCACCGGATGCAGGCCCGACGTATTGCGACTGCGCGAGGTAGCTCTTACCCCACGTAAAGGCCGCGAGGGCCGCCGGGCCGGTGTAGGGTTTGAGCGTGGCCGGTTGTGCCGGCGCATTGGGTACCGACGAGCCGCTACCACCACCGCCGCATGCCGCCAGGCTCAAACACGCGACGAGCGCGGCGCCGAGGTACCGTTTATTGACGTTCGTCATCGCACGTTGCTCCCTTTCGCTCTGGCTTGCACGGCGCGCTTGAAGTAGCGCGTTAGTGCGCGGACGCGGTTATGCCGTTCGCGTTCTATCGCATTTGCGAATCGAGCGCGTCCGGCTGCGAACGTCTGCAAGGATATCGCGCCGGCGGACGATTGCGCCTTGCGTCCTGCGCTTCTAATCGTCGCGCCGGGTTGCAACGTCAGCGTCTCGGAAATCGTCGAAGTCGAGATCGGCGTGTGGCTGAACACAAACGAGAACTGCGTGTCGTTCAAATAGTCGTAGTAGTTGGTTTGCGTATCGGCCATGAGAACGCAGACCGGCCCGAAACCTTGCACGACGTAGCTGTCGGTGACCGTGTGATCTTTATAGCCGAGGATCGTGTCGATTTTATCGATCGTTTGCTTCACGTCGGCTCCGTTCGTACCGTAGCCGCTCGGCACCGAGCACGTTGCCGGGAAAGCAACACCGGTAGCGACCGTATCGCTCTCGGCGTATAACGTGGGCGCCGATCCGTACCAGGTCGACAGCTTCAGCGTTTGCGGCGTCGGCGCGGGGCTCGGTGTCGGAACGCCCGGCGATGCGCTCGGATCCGGCGTCGGCGCCGGAGGAAAGTTCAACGCGATGGTGATTTGCGGCGGCGCGGACGGCACCGGCGACGGGGCGCTAAACGTTAGCGATGCGAGCGTCCCGGTAAACAGATACGATCCGCCGTAGCTCCCGCCCCCGTCGGCGTTTTCGGCAATATTCGCGACTTGGCCGCCGGGTTGATTCTGCGCTTCGGTATACGAACCGTCGGCTTTGTAGATGCGCGTTGCGGTCGTTCCGTCGGCGTCTTTCTCGGTAATCGTCACCGCGCCGGAGTTGGACCACACCGCGCCGTTGGTTTCCGGCAATTCGTCCAGAACCATGGGCGTTGCGTACGCGTATTGATACGTATCCGCAGTCGGCGCGTTCGAATCGCTCGCGTTCAAACTGTCGAGCACGAAATTGAATCCGGCGCCGGCCGGCACGAACGAATAGAGCGCATCGCTCGTAGTCGTCGACGTCCGCAAGGAGTACGCGTCGTTTTCAACGGTGTGAAAGTTCGACGTGAGCGCGCCGCTCCTCGAAACGGTCGTCTGTTGTTGCACTTGAGCCGTCGTGTCCGTAGACGGTAACGGCGAACCGGCGGGATACGCGTATGCGTTCTGAAGGCGCAGCGTGCCTGCGAACGCGAACGCATCGCCACCATTGGCGGGGTGTTGGGAAAAGAACGCCGGCGTAGGCGAGGGTGTCGGCGAGGACGGAGGAATCGGCCCGCCTCCGCTCGATGATCCGCCGCCTCCACAGGCGACGAGACTCGCCGCTAAGGCGGCAAGCCCGAGATGTAGAAATCGCGTTTTCACAAGTGCTCCCCGGTAAGCGACTAGAAATTTGAGTCGTGGGTTCGCGTGAGCCGACAAAAGTCTTTTCAGAGCAAGCGTGCGCCGGCTTTGAAACGTCCGGGCGCGCAGTCCCGTTAAAACGATAGATGAAGATCACGATCACCGCGCTTGGGGCGCTCGCCTTCTTCGCACTTGCGTCTCCCGCGCTTGCGGCTTTCACGCGAGACGGTGCGGTCATTCAAAATAGCGGTTCAACCAACGCGACGGGTTACACGCTAAAAGTGTGGTCCGACGGAAACGCCAGCGCTGTTGCTTCGAATCGGCTCGGGTCGGTCGCCGGCTCCCCGCGACGAGCCACCGTCGGACCCGCCCTCGCGCAACGTTTCATGCGCGACCTCAAGATCGCGCGAGACGCTCGCGCGACCGGCGAGACCTGCATGAAGAGCGCGTCGTTCGGCTATCGCATAAACGTGATGTGGCATGGGTGGACGTCCCCGGATCTCAGCTGCCCCGGCGCCGATGCGCGAACCGTCGCTCTTGCGAACGACGTTCGCGCAATTGAGGCCGCTACCGGCACCGCGATAGTGACGCCGCACCGCGGCTTGCTGCCGAACGAACCGCGCATGTTGACGCCCGAATCGAGTCCTTCGCCGCAACCGACGCCGGAGTAAGACCGGAAGATGCGCACCCCGACGCGAAGCCTATGGCATTCTTGAAGGAGTAACACCACAACCGTGAAGCGTTTTCTCACTAGCTTTTCGTTGCTGGCGCTGGCTGCCGGTGCGATCGGCGCCGGTCCCGCAACGCCGCCGCCGTCTCCGCCGCCGTTGAGCGTGCCGTCGCTGCCTCCGGAGCAACCGAATGCGTCGGGCACGCCTGCCCCGGTTGCGCCGGGCACGTTACCGACCCCCACATCGTCGACGTTGACGATTCCGATTTCCCAAGGCACGGCGACGCCCGCGCCTCCGAAGAATGAGAGCGACCCGAACCGCATCGGCATTTCGGGCGTGTGGGAAGTCCAAATCCAGCGCGATTCGAACACGACGTACACGCATTTCAAGCTCGCGCAGAAACAAACGATCCTTACCGGCCAGTACCTCGATTCAAACGGCAAGAAGTACCCACTCGCCGGTTCGCTCAGCGGTAAGGACATACGAGTAGTCGTTTCGATGCCGGACGGCACGACGACGACGTTCGCCGGCAGCCTCGACGGCACGACCGACATGTTGGGCATGATGCAAACGTCCAAAGAGAACGTAGCATTTACCGCTACCTACCGTCCCAAATACAAATGGATCGACAACATCAGCCCCAACCCGGGTCTCGGCCCTTAAACCCTAGCCTTTCGCAAGGCCGCCCTTCGACAGGCTCAGGGTGACGGGGATTTTCGACCGGTTCCCAAGGATTGGTCCCCGTCATGCTGAGCCTGTCGAAGCACGTCGCGCCATTCGATAGATTTACAAGGACTGGTCCCCCGTCATGCTGAGCCTGTCGAAGCACGTCGCGCCATTCGATAGATTCACAAGGACTGGTCCCCGTCATGCTGAGCCTGTCGAAGCATGTCGCGCCATTCGATAGATTTACAAGGACTGGTCCCCCATCATGCTGAGCCTGTCGAAGCATGTCGCGCCATTCGTTAGGCCCGCAATGACTGGTCCCCGTCATGCTGAGCCTGTCGAAGCATGTCGCGCCATCGATAGATTTACGAGGACTGGTCCCCCGTCATGCTGAGCCTGTCGAAGCATGTCGCGCCATTCGATAGATTCACAAGGATTGGTCCCCGTCATGCTGAGCCTGTCGAAGCACGTCGCGCTTCGCTCAGTTTGTAGACGCGGACATTTCGGCTAGGCGGCGTTCGACGTAGGGTTGGAGGCCGCCGGCTTCGATGAGGGACTGCATGAACGGTGGAAAGGCAGCGGCTTGAAACGTCGTGCCTTTGGTCAGGTTGCGAATGACGCCGGTTGCGGGTTCGAGTTCGACTTCATCGCCGGGTGCGATGCCGTCCACGGCTTCGGCCGACTCGAAGATCGGCAAGCCGATGTTGAGCGAGTTGCGATAAAAAATACGAGCGAAACTCTTCGCGATGACGGCCGACGTCCCCGAACCTTTGATCGCAATGGGAGCGACTTCCCGGCTCGAACCACAACCGAAGTTCGTGTCGGCAACGATGATGTCGCCGGGTTTCATCTTGCTCGTGTACTCAGGGTCGATGCCCTCGAGCGCGTGCTTACCCAATTCAACCGTGTCGATGATGTTGCAGTATTTGCCCGGAATGATCACGTCGGTATCGACGTTTTTACCGTACTTATGGGCGCGGCCGCGCAGTTGCTTTTCCATAGTTACACACCTACCAGATCGAGCGCGCGGGGATCGGCGATTTTGCCGGCGAGCGCGGATGCCGCGCAGGTTGCGGGCGAGCCGAGATAGACTTCGGCCTTCGGCGAACCCATGCGGCCGACGTAGTTGCGATTGGTGGTCGACATGCAGCGCTCGCCGTCGCCGAGCGTACCCATGTGACCGCCGAAGCACGCGCCGCAGCCGGGCGTGTTGACCGCGCAGCCCGCGGCGGCCAGCTTAGTGAGAATACCTTCTTCAGCTGCCTGCATCCAGACTTTCTGCGAGCCGGGATTGACGATTACGCGAAGGTTCGATGCGATCTTCTTGCCGTCGAGAATCTTCGCGACGATGCGCAGATCTTCGATGTACCCGTTGGTGCACGAGCCGATGAAGACCTGATCGAGCGAGATTTCGTCGCGGGTAACCTCGGAGATCGGATGCACGTTGTCGGGGGTGTGCGGGCATGCGACCTGCGGCTCGAGGTCGTCGACGTTGATTTCGAGCACGCGCTCGTAGCGCGCATTGGCGTCGGAATGCTCTACGGTGAACGGACGATCGGTGCGTTCGGTCACGTATGCGATGGCCTTTTCGTCGGCGTGGAATATGCCGTTCTTGGCGCCGGCTTCGATTGCCATGTTCGCCATCGTGATGCGGCCGGTGATCGAGAGCGCATCCACGGTCGATCCGTGGTATTCGATGGCGCGATAGGTCGCGCCGTCGATGCCGAGCATGCCGACCGTTTTGAGCATCAAATCTTTTGCGACGACCATCTCGCTCAGCGTACCGCTGTAGACGATTTTGATCGTCGAGGGCACTTTGAGCCAGACTTCGCCCAAAACGAACGCCGCTGCGATGTCGGTCGAGCCCATGCCGGTTGCAAAAGCGCCGAGTGCGCCGTACGTACACGTGTGCGAGTCGCCGCCGACGATCAACTCTCCGGGCGCGACCAAGCCTTCCTCGGGGAGGACGACGTGCTCGATGCCGCCCCGTCCGACGTCGAAGAAATGTTTGATGTTCTGCTCTTTGGCGAAGTCTTTCATCAGCTTCGCGAGCTTTGCCGACTGCGCGTCTTTGGCGGGGACGAAGTGGTCTTCGACCAGCGCAATTTTTTCGTTATCGAAGACGCGGCTCGCGCCCTTGATATTGCGCATGACGCCGATGGCGACGGCCGCGGAGAGTTCGTTGGCGAGCACGAGGTCGACTCGCGCGTTGATGATCTGCCCGGGTTCTACGCGCTCGAGCCCTGCGTGGCGCGCGAGGATCTTTTCGGTCAAGGTCTGGCCCATAAAACGGTAATTCGCCGCCGGACCCCAAAGCATCTTTTCGTAAGTCCGTCGAAGCACCGGCATCATGCAGGATCGAGAATTCGGGTTTTCAACCCGCGCGATACACGCGGGCACGCCTCCCGACCCGGCCACCGGATCGCGCGTCGCACCGATTTACCAGACGGCGGCTTTTGTCTTCGACTCGACCGAACAAGCGGCCGAGCTCTTTCAATTGCGCGGATACGGCCACATCTACAGCCGCATCAGCAATCCAACCGTCGCGTCCTTTGAAGAACGCGTCGCCAGTTTGGAAGGGGGCCTCGGCGCGGTCGCGTTTTCCAGCGGTCTGGCGGCCCAACTGGCAACGGTGCTTTCGCTCTGTCAAACCGGCGACCACATCGTAAGCTCGCAGAACATCTACGGCGGCAGCGTGACGCAGTTCAGCGTAACGCTCAAACGCTTGGGCATCGAAACGACGTTCGCGCCCGCGGACGACTTCGACGGATTGCGTGACGCGATGACGCCCAACACGCGCATGCTCTTTGCCGAGACGATCGGCAACCCGTCGGGTACGATCGCAGATATCGCAAAACTCGCGCAAATCGCGCACGACGCCGGCGTGCCGCTGGTAATCGACAACACGTTCGCCTCGCCGTACTTGTGCCGTCCGATCGAGCACGGCGCGGACATCGTTGTACATTCCGCCACCAAATTCATATCGGGCCACGGCAACGTGATCGGCGGCATCCTGGTCGAATCCGGAAAATTCCCATGGGACAACGGGCGCTTTCCGTTGCTTTCCGAAGCCAGCCCCGGCTATCACAAGAAAGTCTTCACCGAGACCTTCGGCGAGTACGCGTTTTTGATGCGGGCCCGCGCCGAAGTTCTGCGCGACGTGGGCGCGCAAATGTCGCCGATGGACGCGTGGCTGTTGATGATCGGTCTGGAGACGCTACCCATTCGCATGCAGCAGCACGTTCGCAATGGCGAAGCGATCGCGGCGTTCCTGCAGACGCGGCCTGAAGTAGAGTGGGTGAGCTTCCCCGGATTTGCGAACCATCCGCAGCACAAGCTGGTCGCGACGTACCTGCCGCGCGGCACCGGTTCCATATTCACCTTCGGCATCCGCGGCGGACGTGAAGCCGGACGCCGCTTCATCGACAGCCTCGAGCTATGGAGCCATCTCGCAAACGTCGGAGACACGAAGAGTTTGGTCATTCATCCAGCATCGACGACCCATTCGCAACTCACCGACGACGAAATGCGCAAGTCGGGCGTCGCGCCCGAATCGGTGCGGCTCTCGGTGGGACTCGAAGACGTCGAGGATCTCGTCTGGGACTTGGACAACGGCCTCAAAGCCGCGTGCCCGGCGCAAACGGCGGTGGCATGATACTCGATACCGTATCGGCGCGCCGCGATCTGATCGATCGCAGCCGGACCGTGGCGATGGTCGGAGCCTCCGCCAACCCCCTACGCCCGAGCTACACGGTTTTCAGTTATCTGCGCACGCAAGGGAAGCTCGACGTCACGCCGATCAATCCAACGCTCTCCCAGATCGACGGCATCGCGGCGTATCCGTCGCTAACCGCGTATGCCGCGCGGCGAGGCGCTCCGGACATCGTCGACGTGTTTCGCAAACCGAGTGAGGTGTTGGAGCTGGTCAAGGAAGCGATTGCGGTGGGCGCCAAGGCGATCTGGTTCCAGTACGGCGTGATCAATCGCGAAGCCATCGATCTCGCCGACCGGGCCGGCTTGGACGTCGTCGTCGACCGCTGCATCAAAGTGGAATCCGCGCGGTTTAACGGCGGCCTCGCGACTAACGGCCTCAACAGCGGCTTAATCACCTCGCGTCACCGCCGATGAGCTACGGGACGGAAGCGGCGGCGCTGGACGACGACGTTCTGCGCGTCATCGGCCGCTGGCGTCGCGGACGGCCGCTCGACGACGCGGCTTTCGACGACTTGGCGCTTCGCATCTTCGCGCACCAACTGCGATACAACGCGGCCTACGCGCGCTACTGCGGAAGCCTCGGCGTAACGCTGCGCGCGCTTCCGGCTACGTGGGCCGAGATCCCGCCCGTTCCGGCCAGCGCATATAAGGAAGCAACGCTTGCGACGTTCGATCCCGCGCGCTCGGCATTGGCCTTTACCACGAGCGGCACCACGCAGGACGTTGGCGGACGCCACTACATGGAGACGAGCGCGCTGTACGACGCCGCGCTGCTGGCTGCGTTCGATCGATTCGTGCTCGCGGACGGTCTGCAGCTGCGCTACTTGAATCTCGTGCCCAATCCGCACGACCGCCCGGAGTCGTCGCTCGGCTATATGATGGCGCGCGTTGCATCCGCGCGCGGCGACGGCGAAACCGGCTGGTACGTGCGCGGTGACGATCTGTTCTTTGATGCGTTCGTCAACGACGTGCGCGCCGCGAGCGCGCGAGCCGTTCCCGTGTGCATCGCTACTACCGCGTTCGCGCTGGTTCACGTGCTGGATCTTTGTTCGCGCGACGATGTACGGTTCGCGCTGCCGCCGGGTTCGCGCATCATGGAGACGGGCGGGTTCAAAGGCCGCTCGCGCGCCGTATCGCGCGACGAATTGTACGCCGAAAGCGCGCGCCGGTTCGGCCTCGCGCGCGAAGCGATTTTCGCCGAATATGGAATGACCGAATTGAGCAGTCAATACTACGACGCGGTGGATTCGCGCAATCGGGCGACGCGCGTCAAAGCGTCGCCGCCATGGCTTCGACCGCGAGTCGTCGGTCCCGACGGCAAGACGTTGGCCCCGGGCACCGTCGGCGCGCTCGCGCACGTCGATCTTGCGAACCGCTCGTCATGCGTCGCGCTGCTCACCGAAGATCTCGGGCTCGAGGTGGACGGCGGCATCGTATTGATCGGACGCGAGCGCGGAGCGGCGCTGCGGGGCTGCTCGCTCGATGCCCAAGAACTACGCGCGGCGCTCCACGCGTGAGCCTGCGCGAGATTCCCGCGCATGCGATCGTGCGCGCGGTCGCCGACGCCGCCCAGCGCTGGAGCGACGCGGACTTTCCGCCGCGCGTCCGGCTGCTCGACGGCATCGCGCAGCGCACCGGGTATTCCGTGCCGGTCGTCGAGCACGCGCTCGACCAGCTCTTCTTTTCCATGAGCGAGCCTGCGCTGCGGGCCACGATCGAGGGCGAACTCGGCTCGCTCGCGGCGCTCGACGGGTTCGTGCGACGCGAAGGCCGTCCGCGCTCGTGGGCGCGCGGACTCGAGCGGGTCGCCATTATCTCGAGCCGGACGACGATCGGCGTGGCGGTCGCACCGGCCGTCTTTGCGCTCTGCGCCAAAGCTCGCGTTCTCGTCAAAGACCGCGAGGACGGACTCATCGGCGCGTTCTTCGCAACGCTTGCCGAAGAACTCGACGACTTTCGGGAGGCTGCCCGAGCGCAAAGTTGGGACTCGAACGCCACGGCCGAAGATTTGCGGACGTTCGACGCCGTGGTGGCGTTCGGACGCACGCAGACGCTCGCGGAAATTCGTGCGACGGTGGGGCCGGAAATGCGTTTCATCGCATACGGCCCGCGGGCGAGCGCAGGCTACGTGGCGCGCGAGCAGCTGTGCGACGAAGGCTCGGCGCGCGCGATCGCACAAGGCGCCGCGCGCGACCTGGTATTGTACGATGCCGAAGGATGCATGTCGCTACACGCGCTCTTCGTCGAAAGCGGCGGCAGCGTATCGCCCACGGAATTCGGGCGGCTACTCGCCGAACAAGTGGAACGCGCCTCGATCGAGTTTCCGCTGGGCGAACGCCAGCCGGCGGCCGCGGCATCGGTAGCCAACGCGCGCAATCTCGCGGCATTTCGATCCGCAACGGGACACGGCACCGTCTTCGCCGACGAACGTGCGACCTATGCGCTCTTCCTGAATCCGCCGTTTGACGAAGCGCCGCTGTTTCTACCGCGCTCGGTCGGCATACATGCCGTTGAATCGCCCGCCGGTGCGGCGGCATATCTCCGCCGCCACGGTATCGCGCTCGAAGCCTTCGCGCTACACGACAAGTGCCGGTCCGACGTCGTGGCAATGGCCGTCGATTCCGGAGCAGTGCGCCTCGCGCAGTTCGGCGAACTGCAGCGTCCTCCACTCTCGGGCGATCACGGAGGACGGCCGCGTATCGCCGACTTCATCCGCTGGATCGATAACGATTTGTGAACGACGATCTCGAAATACTGCGTACCGAGGTTCCGGGCGCCGCGACGCGCGAGTTGACGCCGCCGTTGCGAGCGTTCGAGTCGCGTAACGTTACCTTCGTTGACGACGAGATTCCGGTATTCTGGCAATCTGCGAGCGGCGCAACGGTCACCGACGTGGACGGCAATCGTTACATCGATCTAACTGCCGCCTTCGGCGTGGCCAACGCCGGTCATAGTAACTCGCGCGTCGCGGCGGCCATCGCCGATCAGGCCGCCCGGCTCATGCACGCAATGGGCGACGTGCATCCCACCGCAGTCAAAGTCGAGCTGCTGCGAAAGCTCGCGGCCATCGCTCCGGGTGACCTGTCGAAAACGTTTCTCGCTTCCACCGGATCCGAGGCCGTCGAAGCGGCGCTCAAAACCGCGATCGTCGCCACCGGCAAGCCTGCGTTCGCGGCGTTCCGCGGCGCGTATCACGGTCTCTCGCTCGGCGCGCTGGCCGTGTCCGGTATTGCGAAGTTCCGCGAACCCTTCGTGAGCGCCGTCGCGCAAACGACGCTCTTTTTCGATTACGGGGAGCCGGTCGATGCACTGCGGGAACGGTTGCGTACCCGCGCCGACGTCGGGGCGCTCATCGTCGAACCGCTGCAGGGACGCGGCGGCTGCGTCGTTCCTCCGAAGGGCTACCTAGCCGACCTGCGCGCGCTCTGCAACGAGTTGAACCTTCTGCTGATCTTCGACGAAATTTATACGGGATTCGGTCGCACCGGATACACGTTTGCATGTATGCACGACGAGGTCGTTCCCGACATTCTTTGCCTCGGCAAGGCGATGGCCAACGGGTTCCCTATTTCCGCGACGATCGCCAAGCCCGCAATTATGGACGCATGGCCGGTCTCGCGCGGCGAGGCCTTGCACACGTCGACGTATTTGGGTAATCCGATGGGGTGCGCGGCGGCGCTCGCAACGATCGGTGAGATGGAACGATTGCACTTGCCCGCGCGCGCACGCGAAATAGGTATCGCGCTGGGTGCCCGCTTGCAGCGCATACGCGAGGCGGGCAAAGCGCAGACGATTACGGGACGCGGCTTGATGTGGGGTATCGGCCTGCGCGACGGCGCGCATGCCGAGCGAGTGGTCAAGGCGGTGCTGCGAAAAGGCGTCGTGCTGCTCCAGGCCGGGCTCGAGGGCAATGTGCTTTCGATTACGCCGCCGCTGGTGATCGGCGAGCAACAGCTCTTTCACGCAATCGACATCATTGAGGAGGCCTTGTAAACATGAGCTATCGCGTCGGCATCGTCGGCACCGGATTCGGCGCGCGCGCGCATTTGCCGGCATTCGTCGCGCACCCGCAGTTCGAGGTGGTGGCCTTGGCCTCACCCACCAGCGCCGCGTCGATTGCCAAAGAACGCAAGATCCCGCATGCGTTTACGAGCTGTGCGCAGATGCTTGAGGGATGCGAACTCGACGTCGTTTCGATTGCCGCTCCGCCGTTTACGCACTATGACGACGTGCTGGCTTCGCTAGCGGCAAAGAAACACGTACTGTGCGAAAAACCCTTCGCGCTCTCGGTCGCCCAAGCGCAAGCCATGCTGGCAGCATCGCGCGAGGCCGGAACCGCCTGTGGGGTGATGCATGAGTTTCGCTGGGTTCCGCAGCGAACGGCCATCAAGGAATTGATCGAGAACGGTCATCTCGCGCCGTTGCGCGAGATCGAAATCACGCAGCTCGCGACGTGGCTGCGGGCGAGCGACACGGCGCGTCCCAATTCGTGGTGGTTCGACCGCGAACGCGGCGGCGGACTTGCCGGCGCTTTGCTCTCGCACCTGATCGACTCGGCCTCGTGGCTTGCGGGACGGCCGCCCGTACGCAGCACCGGATACGTTCGCACGGCGAACCCGCAGCGGCACGATGCAAACGGTGCTTTCGAAAGCACCGTGGACGACGGCTGCTTCGCGCTTATCGACTACGGTGACGGATTGATCGCTCGCGTGACGGCCGACGCCACGACATCCGTCGATTCGTTCACGCTCTCGGTACACGCCGAGAATCGCACCGCCGTCGCGAGCGGGCCCGGCATGACCGAGCTGCGGCTCTTCGCCGTCGACCACGATGAAACGTCCGAACTCGATTGCAAGCCGTCGCCGTACGCAAAATTGGAACCGGTCGGCGGCAACGTGCCGCTCATCATGCAGTTGCTCGACGAACTCGTACGGCAAATCGAAACGGGCTCGAGCGCACTGCCCAGCTTCGAAGAAGCCGTCGCGACCCAACGCGTACTAGCCTCAATCGGCTTCGGCACCTAACCTTCGACACGCGCCCTTCGACAGGCTCAGGGTGACGGGGGTTTCCTGTCATGCTGAGCCTGTCGAAGCATGAGCCTATCGAAGCTAGGGGCTTGTGTCGCCCGCGGCTTTGGCTAGCGCGTGGTAGACGTTGAGGCGTCCGCATCCCTGGTGCGGATCGTTGATGTTGTCCGCAGTCGAGCAGAGGATTTGGGCGACTTGCGCGGGCGTTAGTGCGGAATTGACGCCCAAGAGCAAGGCGGCAGCTCCCGCCACATGCGGTGTCGCCATCGACGTTCCGGCGATCAACGTCCGGCAATCGCTCGGGCCGGTCGGGTTGAGATAATCTCCGCCGCATTTGCCGGGTTGAAACGCCTGACTCGAATAGATGCCGTACACCCATTGTAAGTAATCGATGGTGCACGTGGTGCCGCAGTTCGCTTGAACGGAATCGGGATCGCCTCCCGGCGCGACCAGACCCCACGTGGTCGGATGGGCCGCATCGTAATCGGAATAATGCGCGACGCGTTCTCTAATCGTCGAGGTCGTGTCGTCGAGTGCCGATGCACCTACTGCAATCACGCCCGGATACGCTGCCGGACATGCGAGTTGCGGATTGCCGACGCCGGTCGTTTGGTTACCGTTGCCCGCCGCCGCGACAACGACAACGTTATGATTGATCGCGTCTTCGATTGCGGCATACTCCGTCTGATCGGTGCAATTCGGCCCTTCGGCTCCGATACTCAGATTGATGACCTTGGCGCCGTTGGCGACGGCATCCTCGATCGCTTTGGCTTCGTCGGCGGCCGTCAAGCTGCAGCGAGGATCGTCTTTATATATTGGGTTGGAATCGCATCCACTCTTGGGGTCGTTCGGCGGCGTCGGAAATATTCGGTACAACAGCAGCGGCGTATTGAACCCGACCGATGCGAAGCCAACGGCATTATTCGTGTCGCCCGACGCGTAGCCGGCAACGTCGGTTCCGTGACCGTCGTTGTCGGTGACGAACGCGCTCGTGCTCGCGACGCCACCGAACGTTACGAAACACTTCGCAAGCTTGACTTTCCCGCCGCTAAACTCGGGATGCGCCAAATCGAAGCCGGTGTCGAGCACCGCGATCGGCGCGCCTTGGACCGCGCCGGGGAAGACTCGACCCGTCGTGTTGGTTTTGCTATAGCCCCAGGCTTTGCCGACCTGGATGACATGCATGTCCCATTGGCCGGGAGATCCTTGCGATTCGAAATAGGGAGCCTTGTCGCCGTTGAAGCCATCGTAGTACGGGTCGTTCGCAGGGACCTCGGTCGTCGAGAGCGCGCGGCGGTAATGCACGACCGCGACGCTCTTCACGCCCGGTTGCGAGCGCAGCGCCGTCATGGCGGTTTGAACGTTCGCGGGATCGACGTGCACGACGTGCGTCACGACCGCTTCGTTATCAAATGAGATCGAGCGCATCAAGGTCGCGCCGGCGGCCGTCTCCGGCTCGGTCGCGGACCGGCGCGAGATAGACTGCGCGGTTTTCCCACCGCCGGTCGAATACGTGACCGCGAGCAAACCAGGAACGGTACTTTGGGCCGCGACGTGCGCCGGCCGGCGACGCGTCGCTTCGGCCGTCGCCGAGCTCGCGAAGCTCTGAATCGAAGCGCCGCTAGTCGGGCACAGCTCGGCCTGCGTTGCGGGCGGTGGCGGAGGCGTCGGCGAGCTCATGGTCGGCGGCGTTCCGCCGCCTCCGCCGCAACCGGTAAATACAAGACCCGCAATCGCGAGCCCCGCGCCCAAACGTACCAACGAGTTCACGATACCGTACTCCTTATTGCCGCCCACACGTGGGCATCGTTGTTGTATCTACGAGGGTCCCTTACCCATTGGTTCCCGTTCGCGCAGCATGTTCCATAGCAGCCCGAGCGCCGCAGTCGTAGCCCGGGACTGTATAGCGGCCCGGCCTCCGCGCAATTGCAGTCGCCGCGCCGTTACCATACCATCGGCCGCGGTGAACCCGAGCCACACCAGACCTACGGGCTTCTCGGGTGTTCCCCCGTCGGGCCCGGCCACCCCCGTCGTCGCGATTCCCACGGTTGCGTGCAAACGGGATCGGACGCCTGCCGCCATCGCCATCGCAACTTCTTCGCTCACCGCTCCGAACCGGTTGAGTAGGGCCGGTTCGACGCCGAGTTGCGCGGTTTTGATCGCATTGTCGTACGCAACTATGCCTCCCAAGAAGCTCTTCGAGGATCCCGGCACTGCAGTCAATGCCGCGCAGATCGCTCCTCCCGTACACGATTCAGCGACCGCGATCGTTTGCTTGCGTTGCTGCAGCAGGGCATGGACCGCCCCCGCCAGCGTCTGCTCGTCATACGCATAGACGTGACCGGCGAGCCGGCGTTCCAAATCGCGCTGCACGGGTTCGATCGCTGCGTCCGCCTGGTCGCGGGACGCCGCCTTTACCATAATTTTGACGTCGCAACGGTAGTCGTGCGCGAGGACGGCGATTTTGGGGTTTTCAAGGGTGCGGAACAGATCGTCGATGCGGTGATCGATCTCGGATTCGCCGATACCGATCGTATGCAGGACGCGCGTGTAAATCGCGTCACGTACGTCCAGGCGTTCGCGTAAATACGGAATCAACCGTTGCGAAAGCATCGGCTGCATTTCGCGCGGTGGGCCCGGCATGCACGCGACGAACTTTCCGTCGCCGCGAAAAGCGACGAAGCCGGGGGCCGACCCGTTGGGGTTTTCGAGAACGTGCGCGCCACGCGGCATGAGTGCCTGCTTGCGATTGTTCTCGCGCATCGAGGCGCCGTTCTTGGTAAAAAACGCTTCGATTAGTTCGAGCGAGCGCGCATCGAGTTCGGCTTCGAGGCCGAGCGCATCGCAGACCGCTTCTTTGGTGAGATCGTCCACGGTGGGGCCGAGTCCGCCGGAGGTTACAACGCCGTCGGCGCGCTCCAGTGCCGCGGAGATCGTTGCGGCGATGCGCGTTCGATTGTCGCCGGCGCTGTGGGTTGCGTAGACGTCGATCCCTTCGGCCGCAAGCGCTTGCGCGATGTGAGCCGTGTTCGTGTCGACGAGTTGGCCCAACAGCAGTTCGGTGCCGATTGCGATAATCTCGACTGAAGGCATTAGGGCGCTTTTTCGATCGGTTCGGGATGAAGAGGCAGTCCTGCTTCGAACCAGTCGGGATAGTCGATGCGTACGTCGGCGTGAAATCCTTTGGCGGCGTCGATCATGGCGTTGCGTCGTTGCGGTGACTCCGCGGGCGCAGGAAATTGGCGCTGCACGCGAGCGCGTTGCGTCGCAAGACAGTCGATGAAACGGGCAAACTTATCGTCCATGACCCGTTGGAGCGCGGTCTTGAATGCCTTGCCGACGCGCGGCGCGAGGCCCGCGGTTGAAATCGCGATTCGTACCGGTCCGGCTTTTGCGATCGCCGCCATCGCGACGAATCCGTACTTCGGCTGATCGATGCAGCAGAGTAAGAATCGGTGCTGATCCGCCAGCGCACGCAATCGCGCGGAGAGGCGCGCGTCTTGCGGCGTGGACACGACAAAAAACGCATCGGCGACGTCTTCGTCGCGCAACGCATCGACATCGTGAATGCGCGTGACGTCGGCTCCGGCTTCGCGCAGCGCCTCCGCTTTCTCGATCGCCTCGCGATCGTCGTGCGAACCGATCACGACACACGGCCGTCCCGCGAGATTCAAACTAACCGGGTAAAATACTCTCATACCGGATGCTTCGACAGGCTCAGCATGACAGGTTTCTTCGAGGGGCTCAGCATGACAGGTTGCTTCGAGAGGGACAGCATGGCGGGTTAGAAGTCTACCGGGCGGAGGTAGAACTCGTTGATGGCGGTATTGGTTAGCATGGCGGTTGTCGGCAGGTGGCGTTTCCAGTGGGTGGTGTCGACACGGTGGCGTACGAGTCGAACGTCGTGCGGATCGAAGCCGCGCTCGGTAAGCTGATCGTCGGAGTATCCGAGTAACAGTTGCGCGAGAATCGCGTCGGCGCGTGCGTACGAGATGCCCAGATCGGCTTCGTCGGTTTGATCGGCTTCGAGATCGGCACTCGGCGCTTTGCGCACGATCGCGTCGGGAACGTCCAAATAGCGCGCGAGCTCCCATACTTGCGTCTTAAACAGATCGCCGAGAGGATTGACCGGCGGCGTGTCATCGGCGTGCCAGGTGAAATACCCCAAGAGCCGCTCGGTTTTATTCCCCGTGCCGATCGGCAGCGCGGCGTGTTTTGCGGATTGGTCGAAGAGCGCGAGCATGCGCGTACGCGCCATGACGTTGCCACGGCGACGCGCGTCAGCATCCGGCTCGAATTGGAGGTATCCGTCAACGGCGGCGGTGATCTCTATCGTAGTAGCCGCGATACCGAGCGCGTCCACGACGAGTTGCGCGTCCGACAAGCTGCTCGCGCTCGAAGTCACATAGGGCATCCGAATTGCGCGCACGTTCTTCGGTCCGAGCGCGCGCGCACACAAATACGCGGTGACGGCAGAATCCACTCCGCCGGAAAGTCCGACGACGGCGCGTTCGATCGATCGCCGCACCACCAATTCGTCGTAGATGAACGCCTCGAGCCATTCGGCCGCAACGCGCGAATTGATCGTGGGCGGCTTCGCGAATTCGTCGCGCGGCGCTTCAACGATCGGAAGCATCGGCAGTCCTCGCACGCGGCAACGGTAACGTTTCGTCGAGTAGCAAATCGGGTAGCACGGCTCTAAGATCGCCGAGCAGCGGCATCGTGGCGCGCGCCAGGTCGATCTCCCGCAAGTCAAGCGTCGCGCTAACGATACACGCGCCGAGCGCCGGCGCCTCCACGACGCGACGCCCGCGGGGATCGATGATGCACGAGGAACCCGTCATGCCTTTGCCGCCTTCGAATCCTGCGAGACCGGCATACACGATGTAGACGCCGTGTTCCCCGGCGGTTGCCTGCAGAATTTCACGCCACCGTAGGATGCTCGAGAGTTCTTCGCCGTCTTCAATGCCGCGACCGGGCGCGGCGCTCGGCACGATCAAGATACGCGCGCCTTTGATCGCCGCAACGGTCGGCATGATCGAATGCCAGATATCTTCGCAGATGAGCAGGGCGACCGTGCCGAAGCGCGTCTCGAACGCGTTCAAACGCCGGCCGCGCGAAAGAAATCGTTCCTCATCGAAAACGCCGTACGTCGGGAGAAACATTTTACGGTGCGTGCCCGCGACATCGACGCGGTCTTGCGGTCCTACATGCAGGTACGCAGCGCTATTGTAATACGTCCCGTTGTCGTTCTCGTAATACCCGCAGACCAGGTCCACTTCGCGACCGTCCGTTGCCTCGCGCCACGTTCGCGCGAGATCCGCTACGAAGCGCCGGCGGTCGAGGGCAAGTTCGTACACCGCGCCTTCCAAAAAGTATCCGGTCAGCGCGGCTTCGGGTAGCACGACCAGATCGGGAGGCTCGGCCGTATCGGTGAGTTGCGCGAACGCATCGCCGAGATCGGCAAGGTTGCGAGCGTACTGACCCTTGTGCGGCTTCGTCTGCACGATGGCGACGCGCACGTTTGCGCCGCGCCGGGAGAGGCTAGCCGGCGGTTCCACTGGCGGCGACCTCCGGTTCGACTTCGCCCGGTCCGGCGACGCCAAGTTTTTCGGCGCACTCTTCGGCCGGATAGGTCCAGATTTCGGCGAGCGTCGGATGCAGGTGCGGAATGCGCATGAAGTCTTGAACGGTAGCGTTGAACGACATTGCGACAATCACTTCGTGGATGAGGTCGGAACCCCATGGCCCGAGGACCGCGGCGCCGAGAATGCGACCGGTGTCGGGGGCGGCCAGCATCTTCACAAAACCTTTGGTTTTGTTCAAGCACTGGGCTTTGCCGTGTTCGGCGAACGCGTAGGACCCTTTGACGTAGGCGATTCCGCCGGCGTACAGTTCCTTTTCGGTCTGACCGACGACGGCCACTTGCGGCTCGCTGAAGACCGTGTGCGTCTTGACCAAATCGTAGACTGCTTTTTCGCGACCGCCGGTAACCGCGTTGCGTGCCGCGATCTCTCCTTGGTAGATGGCGACGTGAACGAGTAGGTGCTTGCCCGTGACGTCGCCGATTGCGAAGATTCCGGGGTTGCACGTACGCAGCGTTTCGTCGACTTCAATGCCGCTTATGTGGTGGCACGGCACGTCGGCCTTATCGAGATCGATTCCGTCGATATTCGGTACGCGTCCCAGACAATAGAGGATCTCGTCCGCTTCGATCTCGCCCTCGACTCCATGGCGCACGCAGCGAACCTGCTTCCTGCCGTTCTTCGCGGTCACGCCCACCGCCAGCGTCTCGGTCTGCACGTCGATGCCTTCTTCGCGGTAGTACTCCGTGAGCGCGTCGCCGATATCGTCGTCCTCGCCCGAAAGCAGATGCTTGCTGCGCAGCACGATGGTGACTTTGACGCCCATGCGCGCAAAGAATTGTCCTAATTCGCAGCCGATGTAGCCACCCCCGAGCACCACCATGGAAGCCGGCAGCTCCTGCAACTCGAGCGCGTCGTCGCTATCTATAAATCCAGCCTCTTCCAGGCCCGGAATCACCGCAGGCGCGACCACGCTGCCTGTCGCTACGATGAATTTTTCCGCACGGATAATCGTGTCGTCGCCGACCTGCAGTTCGTGCGACGAGCGAAACTTCGCGAACCCCTCGTAGAGTGGAAACTTGCGAATGCCGTCGATCCGGTAGTCGGCAAACTCGCGTATCAACTCGCGTTTGCGGCGCATGATGTGGGGGAAGTCGATGCTGACGTCGCGAGCGTGGATGCCGAGTTCGGCAGCGTCTCGAATGTCACCGATTGCGTCGCTGGATGCAAGCAGCGCTTTGCTCGGCATGCAGCCGCGCAAAATACAAAGACCGCCGAGCGGGCCGTGGTCGACCAGCGCGACGTCGGCTCCGAGAGCGGCGGCGGTCCGAGCTGCGGCAAAGCCTCCCGAACCTGCTCCGACGACGACTATCTGGTGGCGCGTGGTTGCCATGCACCCCAGGCTACAAGGGAAGCGGATTGATTCCTTTTAAGAGTGGTCGGTCGTGTCAGCACAACTCGAAGGTACCTCAACTACGCGATTTCACGTTTCCGGCGTGACTTCTTTACTTTCCGCAGGATTGGGGCCACTTGCCGCCGTCCTGATTGCCGGACTCACGCTGGGATTCTTCGCGTGGTTCGGCTTTCTCGTGCCGGCGCACCGCGGCAGCCTTTCCGAATACGGACTACCGGTGTGCGTGCTCGGCGGCGGGGTCCTTGCGTTGTGGGCGTGGATCGGCTATAGCCATTATTTCGCCCGCCGCAGCGGCGTCAAGTTCGACCGTTCGCTGCAGTACGACGCGCTGACGTGGCTGCCGTTTCTGTTGCTCTGGCTCTCATTCGCCCTTCCCCTCACGCTTACGCACGGCTCGGGGTTGGCGCTGGCGTGTGCGGGTCTTTTCGCAATCGGCAAGCTGCTCATCGCGGCACGCTTCAATCAAACCGTGCGCGACGTGCTGGTGGACTTTACGCTCACGCGTTTCGCGATCATCGTCATCGCCGAACTTGCCGCGGTCACCATCGGGCAGCGAGCGGGGACGCACGTTGAAGAATCGCGCAATCTGCTGCTCAACGTTTGGGGCCGCTGGGACGCCGTCCACTACATCGACATCGCGCACAATGGATATCACGGGACGGACATGGCATTTTTCCCGCTCTATCCTTACCTGATTCGATTCGTCGGCAATCTAGCCGGCAATTATTTGATTGCCGGCTTGCTTATTTCGACGACAGCCTTTTTCTTCGGCCTGCTGTTTCTGTACAAACTCGTCGAGCACGAGTTCGACCGCACCGTGGCGCGACGCGCGATATTCTACGTCTCCATTTTTCCGACGGCGGTCTTTTTCTCGGCAGTCTACACCGAAGCGCTCTTCTTCATGCTCACGGTAGCCTCGTTCTACTATATGCGCGAGCATAAGTGGCTGCTTGCCGGCATCATCGGGCTCTTCGCCGCGATGACGCGCGTCGAGGGCGTATTGCTCGTCGTGCCCTTCATCATCGAATGGTACGTCGCGCATCGCAACGACGCAGCTCGAGCGTGGCCCAAACTGCTGCCCGTCGCGCTCGTTCCCCTCGGCCTGTTCCTCTACATGGGCTACCTCTGGGTCCTCAACGGCGACCCGCTCTACTTCTCGCACGTGCAAAGCCATTGGAATCGGCAGCTGGCCGCGCCATGGACCTCCGTCATCAATACGGTCCAGAAGATCGCGCAGTCACCCTCTCCCCTAACCGTGGCGCAAGAAACGCTCGAACTCTTCTTCACCGCCCTCATGATCGGCGTGCTCGCCGCGGGCTGGCGCAAGTTGAAGCCGTCATACATCGCGTACATGGCGCTTTCGATCTTGGTGCCGATGTGCACGTCGAGCCTGATGAGCATGCCACGGTTCGCCCTGGTGTTGTTCCCCATGTTCGCGATTCTCGCGCTGTGGGGAGGCCGTCCGTCGGTAAACAATGGGATCGTCGCCTTCTCTTTGCCGCTTCTCGGCCTATTCACCGTGCTTTTCGCAGATTGGTACTGGGTTGCATAACTCCATCTCCCACCTCACGCAGCGACGAGGCGTGCGCCAGTTCGTCAAGTTCGGTATCGTCGGTGCGTCGGGTTTGATCGTCAACGCGGTTATCGCTCACATTTTGCACGATCGCACGCGGCTCACGGACTTCGCCGATTTTGCCATAGGGTTCATGACCGGGGGCGTTTCGAATTACGCGCTCAATCGCATCTGGACGTTTCGATCCGAACGTAACGCGCTTATCGAAGGGGCGCAATTTCTCACGGTTTCGTTGATCGCGCTGGTCTTCGGCAAACTTATTTTTTGGATTGCGGCGCGCGAACGCTTCGATCATTTCACGACCATTTGGTTCATCGCGACCGTCGCCGGCGTTTTCGTCAACTTCTTCCTGAATAAATATTGGACGTTCAAACACGTGCGCTAGCGTCGCGGACGCTTGCGTGGCGGATCGCGCTCGGCGCGATTTTGCTGTTGGCGCTCGTCCTGCGGCTCAAAGGCATTCACGATCCGGTCCTGGATCATCCCGGCTGGCGCCAAGGCGATACGGCTTCGATCGCGCGTAACTTCGCACAGTTGCAACTCAACCCGCTCTACCCGCAAACCGATTACAACGGGCCGCCCCCCAACTACGTCGAGTTGGAACTGCAGATCGTTCCGTTTGCGTGCGCGCTGCTCTACAAAGTTTTCGGCGTGCACGAGATTTTCGGCCGGCTGATCAGTATCGCGTTTTCGCTCGGTACGGTCGGCGTGCTCGCCTATTTCGGCCGGTGGCTCTTTGCGGGCGAGCTCGCGGGCCTTTTCGCAGCGCTGCTCTATGCGATCATGCCCGGGAGCATTTATTACGGCCGCACGTTCACGCCGGATACGACCATGGTGTTCTTCCTCACCGCGGCCCTCTACGCGATAGCGCGGCTACTCGTGGATGAGCAGGCTCTGCCTGCGCGACGGCTCGCAGGCGCATGCGCATTATTAACGCTCGCGTTTCTCGCCAAACCGGTTTCGGTCGCCGCGCTCGCACCGATTTTGGCCCTCGCCGGCGACCGGCTGCGAATACGTCGACGGCTGGAATGGGGCCGGCTCGCGCTGTACGTCGCCGTGCCGTTGCTCGTGTTGTTCGCATACGATAGCTTCGTTTCCGCACACGCCGAATGGCACTGGGCCAGCGGCATCACGCGCCTGCACGTCCTTCCTGCGTTACAGGCCGGATTGACCACCGTGGCGGGTTTTGCGCTGAAATGGGTGCGCTTCAACGCGGTGCTCGACATGCTGGCACGCGGCATGCTCGGTACGACGAGCACGGCGCTGGCGATTCTGGGATTCCTATTCGTCGCGCGCCGCGCGCGTTCGGCGCCGCTGTTGTGGGGTTGGCTCGCCGGAGGCCTAGCGTACACGTACGTGGTGGTAACGGTGGAGCGCGTCGATTACTACATGTACCTGCTGCTTCCGCTCGCGGCCCTTGCAGGCGGTGCGTTTCTCGGACGCGTAGCCGGAGCCGTGACCGCAAGCGCTCTCGCGCGCGGATTCAAGTATGCGGCCGCGATCGCCGGAATCGTTCTGCTCGCGTTCGTAGTGCAGCGCAGCCGCGCGACGATACGGCCGTACTACTACTATGCCAAACAAGTCTACCGCGACGCGATCTTCCTCGACAAGACCCTCCCGCCAAACGCGATCATCGTCATGGGGCATTACGATCCCTCGGTTCTGTACTACATCGACCGGTACGGTTGGGAAGAGGATCCATATCTGTGGACGCCGTTCGACGAGAAGAGCGCGATCCACAAAGGGGCGCGGTACTTCATCGACATCGAGCAAAACCGCTTCAACAAAAACGTCGAACTCTGCGCCTGGATGCAACGCTTTCCGGTGATGAATCCAAACGCGCAGTGGATCGTGTACGAAACCGACCCAAAAAAGATCAAGCCGGGCGCGCAAGTCCGTTGGCTCGCATTTCGCAAAGCCGAATTCGCCGGAAACGCACGAGCCTGGCTCGACGCCAACGGTTTATGCCCGCTCTCGCAGTGAGCACGCGCGCCCCTTCGACAAGCTCAGGGTGACAGAGGCCACCCGTACCGAACAGCTACGCTCGCTAAACGACAGCCATGCGTAGTCGACAACAGGCACGCAAACCGAACAATGCCTCCCGTACCGTAGACGGAAAATCGCTTCTGTCACCCTGAGCTTGTCGAAGGGTCGCAGCGTTGTAGCCTTAGGGGAGTGGGAGTAGAGAGGCGGCCGGTGTCGTGGTTTCGCCTTTCGATGCGGGCACGCCGGAGTCGACGAGTTGACGGTAGGCGATGAGGCGATTGGTGTTTTTCGCGATGTCCAGTTGCATTTCGTACGACTGCTCGATCGCGCGGGTGAGGTCATTGGTGTCGTACGTATAGTTGAAGCGCACGAGGCTGCGTAAGATCAGCTTATTTTGCACGTTCAGCGTCGCGTAGGATTTCTGGATCTGTTCGCCTGCCGTCGAATACGTCGGGTAGTTGGAGATGACGATCTCGCGTTTGAGCCGCGCTTGATCGATTGCCGAGCGCAGCGCTTGCAGCCGCACGCTGCCCGGATCGTACTTTGCCGCGCCGATGAGCGTCGCCAGCGCATCGTCGAAGTTTCCGTGCCGGTAATCGGCATTGGCGATGTCGAGAGAAACTTGGGAGAATCCCGTGCGCGCGCGCGGATCCTTCGGGTTGACGCGCAGGGCCAGCCGGTACGCGAGTTCGGCTTCGTGTAGACTCCCGCGCTGCAGGGCGACGTTGCCCTGTTTGACCCGCGTATTCACGATCCAACTCTCGATGCTTCCGGCGCAACCGGTCGTTGTCAGTAAGGCGAGCGCGGCGGCAATCGATCCGCCTAGGCGTGTAAAAGGCATATGTTTCATCGTAGATGCGTGAAGAAGTGAGCTACTAATTCGATGATCTTCGCCGACGGCCACAAGATCAACTGCGAGACGATCGTGCCCGCGATCGCGGTCAACGCGAGATAGAAGACCATCGAACGAACGTGCTCGATCGGCCGAACGCCGCGAACGGCCTCGTCGGTGATCATCGACGATGTGGGGTCGACGAAGAGCGTAAATGCGATCGTTCCGACGCCGTTGATAATGCCCGAGAGCCCGAGCGCCGTTCGCGCCGACGTGATGTCCAACAGGCTCGCATAGTACGAGGCCACCACGCCGATCGAGTACACCGCGGTGATGACGACGTTGAACACCAGCATTCGTTTCGGTAAGTTCGCCGCCGAAAATACGCGCATGCGCGCGGGCGTCGGCACGCGGTTGGCCGCGATGGCGTCTCGAATTATCGCCGGATCGGCGAGCCGGAAGAGCGAGTGCGGAATCGAACCCCGTTTCTCGAACGATTTTACGCCTCGTTGAAACAGGTGGATGAACATCGGCAGGAATAGCGCGAAGACCGCCATGCCGACGGTTCCCGCAAACACGATAAACCGCAACTGCCACAGCACCGTTGATTGCAGGGCGGTCAGACCGCTCGAGTCGTGGATTGCGTAGAAGTGTCGCGCCCGCTCCGCCGCCCCGTCGGTGAGCGGCCCGATCGTGATGCTTGAAAAAATGTTAGCCAGCCGGCCGAACGTAACGAAGAGATTGAAAAGCGAGATGGAAGTCGCAATGCGTCCGGTCAGTACCCCGGACAAGCGCGCGGCGTAGGCACCAATCGTGACTCCCTGTACCACGAACGTGATGAGCATGGCGCCCACCAGTTCCCACGACCAAAAGCCCGCGTACGCGTGACTATGCAGCGCTTGCGTTCCAGTCTACGCTGGACTCGTCCACCGGTCCGAGCACGCAGAGTCCGAGTTGTTCCTCGGCGAGCGTTTCTTGCGCGAGCGAACGAATATCTTCGGCGGTTACCGCATCGACTTTCTCTTCGATCTCTTCGGTCGTCACTTGACGTCCCAACGAAAACTCGCTGCGCCCCAAGCGGATCATTCGGCTCGACGTGCTCTCGAGCGAGAGCGTCAAATTGCCTTTTATGTGTTCTTTCGCAAGACGCAGCTCTTCTTCTCCGACGGCTTGATCGCGCAAGAGCGCGAATTGCTCGCCGATAACGTTGACGCACTCGCGCACGTTCTCCGCTGAGGTTCCGGCGTACACGCCGAAAAGACCCGCCGCGCGATACGCCGCTTGGAATGAATAGACGGTGTACACGAGGCCCCGTTTCTCACGAATCTCTTGAAAGAGACGACTCGACATGCCGCCTCCCAGGATCGTGTCGAGCACGCTGAGTACGTAGCGGCGTTCGTCTCGAATCGAAAGCCCGCGCGAACCCAGCACGACGTATGCCTGCTCGCTTTCCTTGTGCTTGAATAACCCGGTGGGCGTCGCCTTCGGGGACTCGGCCGACGGAAGCGTGCACGAGCCGGCGAACTGCGCGAATTTATCCGCGAAGAGCTCGACGATGCGATCGTGCTCCACGTTTCCGGCCGCGGCCACGACGACCGAATTGGGAGCGTAGTGTTTGCGCATGTGCTCGCGCAAATCGCCGGGCGTCACCCGCATCACCGTGTCGGCGAACCCGATCGTCGGCGCTCCCAAGTTGCTGTTGCGCCACATCGTCTGAATGAACAGATCGTGGATCATCTCGTCGGGCGAATCGTCGTACATCTTGATCTCTTCGAGCACGACCTTCTGCTCTTTGGCTAGTTCGCTCGCGTCGAACTGCGAATGCAGAAACATGTCCGTCAACACGTCGACCGCGAGCGGAACGTGGTGATCGATAACCTTGGCGTAATAGCAGGTCGTTTCTTTATCCGTAAAGGCGTTGAGGTTGCCGCCGACGCCGTCCATTTCTTCGGCGATCTGCCGCGCGGTGCGCTGCTGCGTTCCCTTGAAGAGCATATGTTCGACGAGGTGCGAGATGCCGCGCTGTTCGGTGGTTTCGGCGGCCGACCCGACGTCGGCCCATATGCCGATTGAGGCCGAGCGAAAAGCGGGCATGGCCTCGGTCACGATGCGCACCCCGTTCGGGAGCGTTGTTTTGCGATACATTCGTTTGGTCACTTAAGAGCCGCGTGGGCCCACTCCTGGTCGATGAAGATGCCTGATCCCGCGCGCAGGCGCGCCACGAGGGCGGATTTGGCTTCTCCCCGCCGGACGGTCAACGTAAAAACGGTGCGGCTCGTAGGCTTAGCGATGTCGCCCGTAACGACTATACCCTTTCCAACCGAGAGCGGGACGGTGGCCCATACGTCCACTTCTTCAACGGGAGCGGCGGCAAACGTGTCGGCGACCAGAGCCACGATTTCATCGTAGAACTGCGGCCGCGAAAGGCGCTCGTGGAACTTCACGCCCGAGACGGTCAGACCCGCTACTTCGTGCGTGTCGATTCCGCTCGCGTACACCTTCAATACTTGTGCCGGCCACTCCGAACGAAACAACGCTCTGCCGATTGCGACCGCGGTTGCTTTTCGGTTGCCCGTCGCGCGCAATCCCGCGTCCAAGGAGTCGATGCTCGGCGAAGTTGCGGTGACCTGCAGCGGTGTCGTCTGCGCGTGCGCCGCCAACGGCAATAACGCTGCAAGCAACCCCAATGCGTACTTCGACAAGCTCAGCATGACGGGAACGTGCTTCGACAAGCTACGCATGACGGGGAACGTGTCCGATAAGCGTCGCATGCTGGCGACACCCCCGTCACCCTGAGCTTGTCGAAGGGCGGTCGTGACGGAAGCGCTAGTACGATTGAGCAAAATAAGCATTGACTTTCGCGGGTTCGCCGCAGGCTACGCAAGGCGCGTCGGGAGTTTCCAGCGGGCGCATGTTGCGCGTCGTCGCGCCGGTCGCCGCTTTCACGTCGGCCTCGCACGCGGGGCGCTCGCACCACGGAATGTCCACCATACCGGCGCGCTCTTTGCAGAATGCGTAAAACTGCTCGCGCTCCAGTACCTTGTATGTATGGCCGAGCAAGAAATGCGTGGCTTGCGCGAAGAGCGAATCGTGAACAGCAGCGAGCAGGTCGACTACCGCCGCATTCAGTCCCTCGAAGGGCACGACCGTCTTCGCACCGTCGTCACCTTTTGTTTTATCGCGACGCACGACGACGGCGCTGCCGGACTCAAGGTCCTTCGGACCGATTTCGATGCGTAGCGGGACGCCGCGCATCTCCCACTCGGCGTACTTCCAGCCCGGCGAATAGTCGCGGTCGTCAACACGCACGCGACGGCCCGCCGCGCGAAGCGCCTTGGCAAGTTCGTGCGCCTTCTGCACTGCGGCCTCATTGCCGCCTTTGACGATGGGCACGAACACGGCTTCGTACGGCGCGATTTTCGGTGGCAAGCGCAGGCCGCGATCGTCGCCGTGGGTCATGATTATCGCGCCGAGCATGCGCCATGACATTCCCCACGACGTCGTATAGACGTGCTTAACTTGTTGATCGGTATCTGCGAACGTAATATCGTATGCGCGACTGAAGTTCTGCCCCAGATCGTGCGAGGTCGCCGATTGCAGCGCTTTGCCGTCGGGCATCAACGCTTCGATCGAATAGGTTTCGACCGCACCGGGAAAGCGCTCGCCGGCGCTCTTGGCGCCCGCATACGTGGGCACCGCTGCGACGTTGTCCGCGAAGTCCTTGTATACGTCGAGCATGCGCAACGTCTCTTCGCGCGCCTCGCGCGCATTGGCGTGCGCCGTGTGCCCTTCTTGCCACAAGAATTCCATCGTGCGCAAAAAGGGACGCGTCGCTTTCTCCCAGCGCACGACATTGGCCCACTGATTGATCAGTACCGGCAAGTCGCGATGCGATTGAATCCACTCTGAATACATTCTGCCGATCATCGCTTCCGACGTCGGTCGAATCGCCAAGCGCTCGGTCAGTTTTTCTTCGCCGCCGTGGGTGACCCAGGCGACTTCGGGTGCGAAGCCCTCAACGTGTTCGGCTTCTTTCGTCAAGAGATGCTCGGGAATCAGCAGCGGAAAGTACGCGTTTTCATGGCCGGTCGCTTTAAAGCGCTCGTCGAGATGCTTTTGCAGGTTCTCCCACATGCCGTAACCGTACGGACGCAATACCACGCACCCGCGCACCGGCGAGTACGAAACCAGCTCCGCCTTTATGCAAACTGCGGTGTACCACGCGGAGAGGTCGGCCGCTTTTGGAGGGATCTCCTTGACCAGCGGAGTTTGTTGAACGGCTTCGGACATGACCGGCCCCGATTCGCAGAAATTGAGTATGGCGCCTCTTTTGGGCGGCTACCGGGTGAGCGTAATCAGACTCGCCGAGGCCGGCGCGATCTCGATGGGATTGCCGGAGAGCGGCAGCGGAGACTGGGTTATCGAAACGCTTTCCGTCGACGCCAATCGTGGGCCGGTAAGATTGGCGGCCGTAGCGTTGGTCATTCCCGTGCCGTCAACGGTTACGGAGGCTGCGTGAATCGCGTCGGGGTTGATACACGTAAGCAGCACGCTCCCGTCGTCGCGCGCGACCGCGTATGCACGTAAATTGGGATGACTACCCCCGAGCCGCAACGGCAGAAGCCGCGCGTTGGCGGACCGCGCGAAAAGCTGCAACCCGTAATACAGCGGCGCGCGCTCCACATCCGTATCGACGAAGCGAACGTTTACACCGGCGCCGTCGGCCGACGCGACGCGAAAGCACAGATCGAGCGCCCATAACGCCGACGCGAGCGTATTGCCGACGCCCGGCTTTCCGTTTCCGCTCGCCGGCGCGCACTGCGAGATGCGATACGGGACGCGCGCGCTCGCAGCCGCGTCGCGTAGGGCTCCGAGATCGCTCTCGAATCGAGCGTCGTCCGGGCCGTGTAAGAGGCGTTCGATGGTGACGTCCGGGGCCGCCGGATCTCCCAACCGGTAGTAGTGTTGGGTTAGCAGTGCGAGGTGCGAGCGTGCGTCGCTCGCGAAGGGCACCGCCCATTGGCTGGGACGCGCGCTCGCGCCCGGTCCGGCGAACCGCGCGCCATGCACGCGCGACGCGATGCCCTTGGCGTCCTTCAGGTACGCGCTCAAATAGTCGCGGTAGGCGTTTGAGTTCGCCGATCCGTCGGAAGAGCCGTATCTATCGGGTTCGTTGCCGATCTCGAAGGCCAGCAATTGGTTTCCCAGCGCGTGGGCCGCGTCTTCGGCTTGGCCGACCGTCTGCTGCGGATTCGACTCGCGCAAATTCAGGCCGAGCAGTACGGGCCAATTCGTCGCGCGCGAGAACGCCGCAAGCGCGCGCAGATCGGCGTTCCCGTACACCGTATGGTCGACGCTGCTGCCCCCGATATGCAAAACGCCTTGGCCGAGAGCCCGCACCGCCGCGACGAGGCGATCGTTGTCGGGCGTGAAATGGTTGCCGCCGCCGACGAGCGACGCTTCGAAGCTGAGTCCAGCGAACGTCGCCGGGATGCGTCGCATCGGATGGCTGGCGTCGATGACGATCGAAGCGTCGAGCGTTTGAGCGCGAACCGAAGATGGGAGAAGCAGCGTCGCGGAGAGTGCGGCGCCGCCTGCGAGAAAGCCGCGGCGGTCGAATCGTGCGTCGTTCATAGCCCTTCTACGTTCGGCGACGGTGCGAAGGTTCCGCGGGCTATCGCCGCGGGCGCGACGAAGCAAGCGCGCATGCCGAAGTTCACGAGAATATACACGCGCACGGGCGACGATGGAACGACGGGGCTGGTCGGTGGCGAACGCGTCAAGAAAAACAGCTTGCGCATCGAAACCTACGGCACGGTCGACGAGCTTTCCAGCACCATCGGGCTCGCTCGCACGGCGCTGCGCGCGCAGCGCGAATCGCCGCGGGCACAGCGCCTGGACGAATGGCTTGCATGGACGCAAGACGCGCTCTTCAACCTGGGCTCCGAATTGGCGACGCTGCCGCACGATCGGTGGGAAGGCATGCCGCTGATCCACGAAGACGACGCCAAGGCACTCGAACGCGCTATCGACGAAACGCAGAAAGACCTGCAACCGCTCAACAATTTCATACACCCCGGCGGCTCGTATCCAGGCGCGTTCTTGCACCTCGCGCGCACGGTCTGCCGACGTACGGAGCGGCTGTTGGTTACCCTGCGCGAACGCGACCCGGACGTCTCCGCCGACGTCGTGCGCTACGTCAACCGGCTCTCCGACGCGCTCTTCGTCTGGTCGCGCTGGATCAACGCCGGCCTATCCGAGCCCGAACATCTCTGGCAAGCCTCGACCAAACCACCGGCTCCTTCGACAAGCTCAGGATGACAAAGTGGCGCCCACGATGACAGAGTGGCGCTCAGGATGACCGAGTGGCGCTCACGACGACAGAGTGGCGTTCAGGATGACAGAGTGGCGCGCACGATGACAGAGTGGCGCGCACGACGACAGAGTGGCGCTCAGGATGACAGAGTGGCGGTTACGATGACCGAGTGGCGCTTACGATTGCGGATGGGTATGGCTGTCACCCTGAGCTTGTCGAAGGGTCGGTATGAGGAGGCGCGCGGAGGGCGCCGGTGCGTAAGCCATAGCGCAGGAGTGCGGCGACGGTAATCGCGTCGTTGATTTGGCCCGACGCGGCGGCGGCGAATGCGACTGCTTCCGGAATGCGCACGAGTTCGATCGTCTCGACGTCTTCGGGTGCGGCTTCCACGTGTTCGATACCCCGCGCTAAAAATAGAGATACGGGTTCGCGTACGATCGACGGAATCTCGTAAAGAACGCCGAGCGATTCCCACTGCGCGGCGACGACGCCGAGCTCTTCGCGCACTTCTCGCTTAGCGCACGCCAGCGCATCCTCGCCGTCGTCCGCACCCCCTTTGACGATCTCGAGCATCACCGCATCGACCGCAAAGCGTGGCTGGCGCGCGAACAGCAGGTCGCCGTCGTCGGCGACAATCGCTGCCGACGCGGCGGGCGTTTCGACGAGCCCGTGTTCGCCGGTCGCCCCGCTGGGATGGATCACGTCGTGTACCTGAAATGCGAGCCACGGATTGCGATAGATCTCCCGCGACGCACGCCGTTGATAACCGCTCATGACGAGCTGTCTAAGGTGACCGACACGGCGCTTCCTGCGAGCCGCGGCCACACGATGTCCTTAGCCACGGACTTTTTGTGACGACCCCATCGAGTAGGGCCGCGCCTTCTCTGCTTCGAACCGTTTGGCGGATGTCGTTTACTCAGCGTTTATTTGCCACGAGTTCAGTCGACCGGCTCCGAGAATTAAGTAAAGGGAAAATCCTCCGGCGCGTCCTTACCGCGAAGGACCTCGTCGCGATAGGCCTGGGGACGATGATCGGCGGCGGCATCTTTACGACCATCGGCACGGGCGTCAAAGGCGCGGGGCCGGCCGTCATTATCTCGTATCTGCTGGCCGGACTCACCTCGTTTTTTGCGGCTCTGTGCTACGCCGAGCTCGGCGCAATGGTTCCGGTCGCCGGCAGCGCCTACACCTACGCGTATGCGACCATGGGCAAACTCTTCGCCTGGATCATCGGTTTTGCCCTGATTTTCGAATACGGGATTAGCGCAGCTCCGGTGGCGCAACAATTCTCCGCCGCACTTCAGGACGTTCTGAAGTCGGTGGGGCTCGCGTTGCCGGCTTGGGCCCAAACCTCCAACCTGGTGATGCATGGGCCCTGGTGGGATTTTGCCCACTACGACCTGCTGCACTCACAAGTCGATATCGTCGGCGCCTTATTCGTGTTGGCGCTAAGCGCATTGCTCTCGATCGGAATTCGCGAATCGGCGACGACGAACAACATCTTCGTCGTCCTGAAAATCGGCGCGCTGATGGTCTTCATCGTTGCGGGACTGTTCTTGTTCCACGCTTCCAACCTGCACGATTTCAGTCCATTCGGCTGGGGCAAACTGAGGCCGTTCGGCGGCTCCGCCGATTACAATTCAACCGTGCAGCCGTACGGGATCATCGCGATCGCCGCATACGTCTTTTTCAGCTACATCGGCTTCGACACCGCAACGACGACCGCCGAAGAATGCAAGAATCCACAGCGCGACGTGCCGCTGGGCGTACTCGGCGCGCTCGGCATCGGCACGTTGATCTACTGTGCCACGGCCGTCGTGCTGGTCGGCGCGCTGCCGTGGGCAAAGGTTCCGATCAAGGATCCGCTTGTCTTTGCACTTGCGCCGCTTCACTTGCCTTTCGTCAGCGCGATCATCGTAGTCGGCGTGCTCGCCGGTACCACGAGCGTCGCGTTGAGCTCGTTGCTTGGCCAATCTCGAATCTTCTACGTCATGGCTCGCGACAAAATGTTGCCACCGGTCGTGGCCAAGGTTCATCCGAAATTCAAGACGCCCCTCAATACAACCATGTTTACCGGATTCGTGGTCGCACTCCTAACGCTGGTCGTACCTTTGAACCAGTTATTGAACCTCGTCAACATCGGGACGCTTATCGCATTTACGGTCGTGTGCGCCGGAGTACTTTATTTGCGGCACCGCAAGCCCGACATTCCGCGCTCGTTCCGCGTTCCGTTCGTGCCGCTCTTTCCGATCTTGGGTATTCTGTGCTCGCTGTTTTTGGCCGTCTTCGGACTCTCGCGCACGACCTGGGAGTGGTTCGCGGGCGCTCTGGTAATCGGACTTATTTTCTTCTTCTCGTACGGATTCCGCAAATCAAATCCCGAAGAAATCGGTCCCGTCGAAGAACCCGAAGGCCTTACCGAGTATGTGTAGCTGGTAAGGTGCGGTGTTGACGGATCGGACGGCCGCCACGCTGCGCACGACCATTGCCGTTTGCGCCATCGTCTCCGTCATGATGGTCGCGGGCGCCGCGATCGACCGCAACCAGCTCTTCTATGGCCACTATCTTCATCTCAATGTCAACGTCTTCACCACGACGCAGCCCGCGCAAGCCCGTGCTGCCGTCGATCGGACCACTCGTGCAGTCGCGGCTCGCGCCGCGGCCGACGGCTATGCTATTGCATTCAAACCCATCGGCGAATCGCCCGAGACCCGGCGCGACGGCACCCTGACCGGAAGAACGATCGCGCACCAGTTGCTCTGGATCGGCGACAGCAACTTCAACCGGCTCATGGCCGAAGACAAACGGTTTTCGAGCGTTACGGGCCCCGCGGAAATCGCCGTTGACGCGCCGCGTCCGGTCGTAACGCTGGCGGAATATGCGTTCGGCGCGCTCTTCTTATTGATGGTGCTCTCGTTCGGGAGCACCGAAACGCGCGCCAACGATCCGTTTGCGGCGCCTCGCGGCATGCATCCCGTCGTCGTCGGAGCGCAAGTGCTGTTGCTCGGCGTTCTCGGCGTCGCGACGGTTGGGTATCTCGAACATGGAACGCTCGTCTCGGCCGTCATCTATGCGACGATCGTTGCGCTCACGCTCTTCTCGGTCGCACGCTGGCTCGCGATATCGCGGCAGAGCTGGCGCACGCCCTTTCTACGAGTGGCGTATCGCGCGCTCGTCGTCGTGACGCTCGCATTCGTGCCGCTCGAAGCGCTGGCCATCGGGCTGACCGCGCACAACCTCTAGGGCGAGAGAATCACGGCGTGTCGGGTTGCGTACCGGCTTCGATGACGCCCGGCGTCTGCACGTCGACGTGCGCGGTGCGCTTGTCAAATTTGAGGTGAACGCCGAAGGCGCGGGCGATCGTTCTGATGTTCACCATCACGCGACCGCGCACCCGAAACGGAGCGTGCTTGAGCGTCATCGGCATCCCGTTGAGCGTCGCATGCGTGTCGCCCACGCGCAAGCGCAATGTCTGATCGCCGCGAATGACGGCAACCCGGCCCGACTGCTCGTCATATCGCGTCAGCGCTCCAAGCGCGTCGTCGAGCGGACGCAGCGCGACGTAGACTCTGTCATGGGTTGTGGAGACGGGCGGAACGTCGCTGATAAGCCGCTGTCCGTCGACGCTGACCTCGACCGGCCGCGAGAACGCCATCGTCAGCGATGCAGCAAGCGCCAAAGCTGCAGTCACCGACAGCGTTATCCAGTTGGGCCGGTG
>DATBTT010000056.1:0-131412 GCA_036559125.1 Vulcanimicrobiaceae bacterium | reverse complement strand
AATGACGTTTGCCGACCCGTACCGCACCGTTCCCGAAGCCGCTCGACTTCTGAGGGAAGGCGGTTTGCTCGCATTTTCGGCTGAAACACCGTTGCACTTCATTTGCTGGAATTGCGAAACGAACTCCGTAGACGACACGCTGCACGAAACCTATTTTGACCACCGACAGTCAGTAGATGCTAGCAGCGTCTGCTTCTCGCTTCCGTACGGAGCTTGGATCGAGTTGTTTCGGCGAAGCGGATTCATAATCGAAGATTTAATCGAGCTGCGGCCGCCAATCGATGCACGATCGACATACACAGAATTTGTGAGCTACGAGTGGGCGCGTAAATGGCCTGCGGAGCACATCTGGCGCGTGCGCCGCTCGGATTCGGCGCTATAATGGGGGAAATTTCGCCTCTACCATGCAAGCGGCACTTTAATTCACTGCGTTCGTGAAAACCGCACATCGATCGCGATGTACGGTGCGTACCGGAAATCACCTTAAAACGATCGACTCCACCGCAAGTCGGTTAGGACTAAACGTGACTGCGATTAAACGCTCATACATGATCGGTAATGGGCGAGCACAACCGCAAACGTTGCGCGCGGACCGGACTCCGATCGAACGCGCTTCAGTTTTCGACCGAGTTTACGCGGCAGTAAGGCTTTCTACGCTACAAGGGATTTCGAAAAGCCAGCGCCACAGCATCCTGCTCGCTTTCTGGTATCCCTACAGTTTGAGCGACGTTGCGCCAAGTCGATATGGCCGAGTCGAGACGATCCAAGATCGCATCGGCATTGCTAACGCGAAAGTAGTGAGCAACGGAGCGCACTAGATTAAGATCGAGCGCGTTGTCACTCTCGTCGATATCGAGTGCGAGCCCGGTTCCTGTGGGATCCGGATTCATATCGAAGGCGGGCGCTAAACGCCATCCATTTGGCGTTAGAAGAAAACCGTGATTCCGTAGATGATCGTCGGTATTTGAAACGAGCACGTTGAAGGCGATGCGCGTCCAAAGTTCCTCTAGATCCGCCTTTGCCTGGGAACCTTGAGAAGCAATCACCTCAGCGATCTCAAGATAGCTCGCATCCTCGCCATCCACGCGTCCTGTCAGCGTCATGGCTGACGCGTAGTGAATGCGTCCCTGGCCACCCTCGCGATCAAACCGACGGACGAGAAACGTATGGCCTTTATCGCTGAAGCGGCGCACTTGCGCTTCAGAGGCCCGAATACCACTGCGCAGAGCTAGTTGGTGAACGACGTATTCCCAAGCGCCCGTATCATAGCGATCGCTGCCGCTTGGAAACTTCGCGATCCAGAGATTCCCGTCAGAGTCACTGACGGTAGCCTTTGGTCGCGCTCCGCCTAGCGATGCGCCGGGAGCGAGCAGCAGCAGCAGTTGCGCATCAAGCTGCGGATTGTCGTCGGCACCTTCTTCAAGCGCTCGGCTCGCCGCTTCGAGCTCGCGAAGGCGCACGAATGGCGGAGCCGCGCTTGGAATATCGTCGGCGAGAAAGGCTTCGTTATCTTCGAGCTTGTATCGCAGTGCGCCAGATCTAAATTCATCGTGCACTCCGAGCAGGTAGTCAGATTCCATAGGGCGTGCTTTTGGTGGCAATTCGCCAGTGCGACGCCGACGTGCAAAGCTCCGATCTATCAAGCGCCTACCCCAGCGATCGGGGCTAGAGTCGGAAAACATACCGAATTGCACGCGTCCTTCGCGCGGGTACTGGGGCCCGGTGAATAGACCTAGATCCGGATCGAGTTGCTGCCTCGAAAGGGCAGGGTCACCAACGGCTCTTTGCGAGAACTCGAAGGAGAATATTTCACGGCTGCGGCCGCTACGTGGTTCCAGCGTACCGAGGGCCATTGGATCATTTCCGGGCGACCAATCGGCGTAAACGGTAATGATTGAATTGCTCATTGCTTTTTGAGCCTCTGGCGCTGCTTGAGGCTCGCGTCTTGAAGCTCACGTCCGAGCGGATCCGCCGCGACGATAGAGTCTAGGTCTGCATCGAGTCCGAGCACTTGGAGGACTGCCGCGTAGGCACCGATGGTGACGCCGGGACGGCCTTTTTCAATGCCTCGAAGTGTCATCCGCGACATGCCCGCCCGCTCGGCGACGAGCGCCTCGGTCAGTCCGCGCCTTTGACGCGCGGCACGAACGCGCTCGCCAAGGCTCTCGAGCCGTCGTTGGAGACGGGGCAGAAGCGCCGCTGTGATCCTAGCCATGGCCAATATTCTAGCTCTTATCCCGTTTAATGTCTAGAATATTGGCCATACCGACGCCAGCCAAGAGTCTTTTGAATCCCCACCTTACCCAAGAAAGGACTAGGTTGCCAGCCGCTTTTCTTCGCGGAAGAAGCAATCCGGCAAATCGTCGTCGTTCGCGTGGTAGTCATCCTCGCGGCAACGCTTAACACAAGCATCTAATAGAAAATCGATCCCATTCGCTACAACGGGACGTCATCAAAACGCGCAGTACTAAAGCCCGCAGTTGATACCGTTCGAGTGGCCGTAGGCTTTGACGCTAAGTGGAAACGTGGTAAGCCTACCTCGGAAAGGTTACAAGGGCGTATGCGTAACGTTGCGGACGAAACGCGAATTTGGCGGTACATGCGTTTTGCGCCATTCATGGAGACGTTGATGTACTTCGCGCTCTTTCAAACGCGCGTGTCTGAGTTCGAAGATCCGCTGGAAGGCGCATATGGCTTCAAAGACGCCGTGCTTCCCGGTGAACTGCACAAGTATCTCGACAAGCCGAGAGATACGAAAATTAACGCATATCGTCGGGACCCAAGGGCTGACGACCCAAATGTGGAGTTTGGCCCAGCGACAACTGAGGCCGCAATTCGGAAAGCCCGCCTGCATACGGCGTAACATCTCGTAACCTGAAATTGAACTCGATTTGCACGAAACCCCAGAAATGGACTTGTAAAGTTCATTTCTGGGGTCGAGCGTGAATTTGGTGGAGCTGTCGGGGTGCTGCCCCCCGAGTCCGAAAAGCCGGACCAACGCGTTCTCCAGGCTCAGCTTTGACTTTAGCTTACTCGAACGGACTCCTCAAAGCGGGGATTATCGTTCGCAGCAGATCTTGTTTCTCGCACGCGCTGCAGATCAGCTTCGCGTACCAGCCCGACTTTGTGGCGGGAAAACGGAGTGGTTCGGGCCGACTCTCCGCGTCCCGTCGCTAACCTAAATTAGGCAGCGAGAGCGTATTCGTTGTTCGCGTGTAAAACGCTTGCGATCGTTTTGGGAGAGCTCGCAACTCCGCCTGCTTACGTTGACCGCGGATCTTCCCGTCGAACCTATTTCAGCCCCGCGACCGTCAACCATCATAACACGGATGGCAAGTCGTGGTTTGCAGGCGAGGCAGCCGCGCGGCTGCGGCCGACGAAGGCGGCGAATTCATGGGCGGGCATCGGTCTGGCGAGATAGTAGCCCTGGACGACCGAGCATCCGAGCGCGCGCACCACCGCGAGTTGCTCGGCCGTCTCGACGCCCTCCGCGACGACGTGCAAGCCGGCGCTGCGGCCCAGCCGGACGATCGACGCGGTGATCTCGCGGTCGAACTCACTGCCGGGTAGGTCGGCGACGAACGAGCGATCGATTTTGATCGTGTCCAGCGGAAACCGTTTGAGATGTGCGAGCGAGCTGTACCCCGTGCCGAAATCGTCCATGGCGAGCCGAACGCCCAAGTCGCGCAGCTGACGCATGATCCGCACGGCGTGCTCGACGTCGCGCATCACGCCGCTCTCGGTCAGCTCCAGCTCGACCATGCTTGCGGGCAGGCCGGACGAGCGAATCGCGCGGTCGATCGTCGCCACGATATTCGGTCGCTGAAAATCGCGCGCCGAAACGTTCACGGCGATCGGGATGGCCATGCCCGACCGGCACCACGATTGCGCGATGCGGCAGGCCTCGCCCAACACGAATTCGTCGATTGCGACGATGAGGCCGGTTTCTTCTGCGACGTCCATGAAAAATGCGGGCGCGACAATGCCGCGAGTCGGATGCCGCCAGCGCACCAGCGCCTCGGCGGAAAGCACCGCGTTTGTCGTTGCGTCGACAATGGGTTGAAAGAGCAGCGTAAAGGCCCCTTCCTTCAGCGCGGCGCGCAAACCGTTCTCCAACTCCAGCCGTTCGCGTGCCGCATCGTGCATTGCATGATCGAATACTTCGAATGCCGACTTGCGTTGTTTGGCTACGTACATAGCCGTATCGGCATTGCGAATCAGATCGGCGCCGCTGGCGCCGTGATCGGGATGCAGGCTCACGCCGATGCTCGGTCGCGCATGCAACGAGCGGCCGGCGGAATCGTACGGGTCCTCGAGCGTCCGCAACAACCGGTATGCGAGCGATTCTACCGCCAAAATGCTATTGATTTCAGGCGCGATCACCACGAATTCGTCGCCGCCCCAGCGTGCGACCGTCGCCTTCGACCCAACGGCGCGCGTCAGGCGCTGCGCCGCCTCGCGCAGTAGGGCGTCGCCGACGGCATGCCCGAGCGTATCGTTGATAGCTTTGAAACCGTCGAAATCGATGAAGGCCACCGCCACGCGCGTCGTTGCCGAATCGGCCAGCTGCCGATCGAGCCGGCGCTCGGCGGCGGCACGGTTCTCCAGCCCGGTCAACACATCGTGATGCGCGATGAAGTCGAGTTCGCGTTCGGCTTCTTTACGCCCGGTGATATCAAGTAGCGTACCGATTAGCGCGACCGGCTCGTGCAGGTCGTCGAATTCGTAGCGGCCTTGCACGTGCACCCAACGGACGGCGCCGTCCGTGCGAACGACCCGATGATCCAACTGATACTTTCCGTCACCCGCGATAGCTTCGTCCAGGGTACGATCCACCAGTTCAACGTCGTCGGGATGGGTCAACGGTTTGCGCCAAACCTCCGGGTCGCCGGCGTGTTGCGGATCCACGCCGAAAATGCGGCATAACTCTCGCGACCAGACTGCATTCCCTTTTACAAAATCGCGCCGCCACGTTCCGAGATGCGCGACTTCTTGAGAGTCGGCCAGGCGCTGTTCGGATTCGCGCAATGCCTGTTCGGCGCGCAGACGCTGCGTAATGTCGATGCACATAACCGCGCGCGCCGCGCGTCCCTCGTATTCCGTTTCGATTGAAATCGTCTCGACGAGAACTGCCTCGCCCGATTTCGTGCGGTGGCGCCACGGCCCGTCGACGAGAGAGCCCGGCATGGGGCCGCCGACGAGTCGAACGACGGCCTCGCGATCGGCCTGCGGGCGGATATCCAGTAGAGACATGGCGAGAAACTCGTCGCGCGCGTATCCGTACTTGGCGACGGCGGCATCGTTGACGGCTAGGAAATGCAGCGTCTGCCGGTCGTATACCCACGCCGGAGTCGGCAAATCGAAAAAGGAGACGGTAAAGCCACCCACACCGCCCTCCTTCAACGCTGCGCGGTTCGTTCCGCTTTCAAACCGCGTGCGCTCTTTCGGAGGCAATCACGTGCGACACAACGATCGATACGATCCACATGATGATGGCGCCGATCAGCGCGGGCACAAAACCATCAACCTTAAAGCCTGGGGCGATGACGGCGGTGAGCCAAAACATTAACGCATTTACGATGATGGCGAACAGACCGATCGTGACGATGGTAAGCGGTAGGGTGATCAACAGCACGAGCGGACGAATGATCGCGTTGACGAGCCCGAAAATAATCGCCGCGACGAGCGCGGCCACGAACGACGTGACGTGAATGCCGGGGACGAACATCGCGATCAGATAGAACGCTACCGCATTGATGATGAGCCGGACGATCAGATGCATATCATTCTCCTAGCGCGGTCTTGACCTGGGAGGCCAAGGCCGAGGTCATGCCTTTGACTGCGGCGATCTCGTCAACGCTCGCGCGCTTGATCGCGGCGATCGAGCCGAAGGCAGTGAGCAGCCGCTTCTTGCGAACGGGCCCGACCCCTGCGAGCGCGTCGAGCGCGGAACGGGTCATCGCCTTCGCGCGCCTCTGGCGATGGTAGGTTATGGCGAAGCGATGCGCTTCGTCGCGGATGCGCATGACCATGTGCAGCGCGGCGGAGTTCGGCGGCAATACGATCGGCTCGTTTTGCCCCGGGACGTAGAGCCATTCGTGTTCTTTCGCGAGGCCGGCAACCGGAATGCCGGTCATGTCGAGTTCTTCGAGCACGTCGACCACGGCGCCCAACTGTCCCTTGCCGCCGTCGATAAGCAGCAGATCGGGACGCTTGTTGAACTTCTCCTTCTTCGACAATTCGTGCTGTAGCGCAGGGCTCTTCGACCGGCCCACGGTGACGGACTCCCGATCGGCTACGTCTTCGTCGGTTTTTGCGCGCAGGTAGCGCAGCCTCCGTCGTAACGTCTCCTGCATCATCGCGAAGTCGTTGGGGCCCTTGTCGTACTGAATCTTGAATTTGCGATATTCGCTCGTCTTCGCGCGGCCTTCGTGAAAGACGACCATGGAACTGACCGCATTCGTGCCCTGAATGTTCGATATGTCGTAACATTCGATGCGATGGGGTAAATCGGGGAGTTCCAGCGCATCCGCCAGTTGCGTGAGCGCTTGAGCCTGCGCGGTCTCCTGCACTTCCTGATGCACGAGAAACGCTTTAAGATTTTGGTCGGCATTCTTCTGAACCAAACGCATGTAGTCGGCGCGGTCGCCGCGTTGCGGAACCAGCGCGCGCACGCGCTGACCTTTGAGTTCGGTCAACCAGCTTTCGATCACGCTCGTGTCGCGCGGTAGAGCTTGCACCAGAATCTCTTTCGGGATCGCGGTCGCACTCGCACGATTGCGCGACCGGTGTTTCAGAGGCACCGGCACCTCGTTGTCGCGCGCCTCGCGCACCCGCGCCATTGCCGAAATGCCGATGGGCTCGGGCGCGCCGGCCGTGCGAGCGGTATAGAACTGTTTGAGGAACTCGCTAAAAAGTTCGCCGTCCGGCTGATCGTGCACGCCGTCGAGAATAAAGTGCTCCTGCCCGATGAGCTTGCCGCCGCGTACCATAAATACTTGCATGCACGCTTGCCCTTGCGCGCGCGCGACGGCGATCAAATCCATGTCCAAACGCGTACGCCACACGACCGTCTGTTTCTCGGTCACCCGGCGTACTTGCACGATCCGGTCGCGAAGGCGAGCCGCCGATTCGAAACTGAATTCCTCGGCGGCCGCGACCATGTCGTATTGCAAGCGCGCCAGCAACGAGTCTTGCTTACCTTCGAGAAAAAGCACGACTTCTTCGATCATCTTATCGTACTCGTCCTCGGATTGAAAACCCACGCACGGAGCCATGCATCGTTTGATGTGATACTGCAGACAGGGCCGCTTTCGCCGCCCGTCGATCGGCTCGCGGCAGGTCCGCAACGGAAACACGAGGCGCACGAGGTCGATCAGTTCGCGCAGGCCGTGCGCGTTCGTATACGGTCCGAAATAGCGTGCGCCGTCGTCTTTTACCACGCGCGTAAACACGACGCGCGGAAACGCTTCGGTCGTCACTTTTAGGTACGGATAGCGTTTGTCGTCCCGGAGGCGCACGTTGAACGGCGGCTGGTACCGCTTGATCAGGTTCGCTTCAAGAATCAGCGCCTCGACCTCGTTGTTTACGACGATCGTCCGCACGTCGACGACGCGTTCGACCATATGCTGCGTGCGAATGTGATGCGCCGCGCTCTCTTGAAAATACGATCGCACGCGATTGCGCAACGAAATCGCCTTGCCGATATAGAGCACCTCGTCGTCCTTGCCGATCATCTGATAGACGCCGGGAGCATCGGGTATCTGGCCGAGGGTTTGAGCGAGCGGCTTGTGGTCGGTTGTCATCGGTGGAAATTCCTTCGAGGCGCGGCCCCAGGAAGCTTCGAACACACCGACCTTCCTATGGAGTTGCTTTCGGCATGGAGGCTACCGCTACGCACGTGGCAGCGGGAGGCGTTCGAAACGTGGTGGGCGGACCGGCCCGCGACTGCTCTTATCGTCGCCACGCCCGGGGCGGGTAAGACGCGCTTTGCGGCACGCTTGGCTCACGCACTGCTGCAAGCCGGCGACGTGCGCCGCGTCGTCGCGGTCGTTCCGCGCGAGCACCTCAAGGGCCAAATCACCGCGGCCATGGCCGGCGCGGGCATTCATCTTGACTCGAACTTCGATAATGCTACCGGTTCGATCAGCTCCGATATGCACGGCGCCGCGGTAACGTACCAGCAGGTGGCGTTTTCCCCGCAGATCTATCGCAGCATCGGCCGCGTGCCGACGCTGGTCATTCTCGACGAAGTCCACCACGCCGGCGACCAAGCCACCTGGGGGCAAGCGCTTCGCGATGCCTTCGGCGGCACGCGCTATCGCGTCGGGATGTCGGGCACGCCCTTTCGAAGCGACGGAACCCCGATTCCGTTCGTTCGTTACCATCACGGCTTGTCGCAAGCGGACTACACCTACGATTATACGCACGCGCTCCGCGATGGCGTCTGCCGCCCGCTCGTTTTTCCGTTGCAGGGCGGCTACGCGGAGTGGATCAGCAAGGACGGCGAGCTGTTGCAGGCCTCGTTCGATACGGCTTTACGCTCGCGCGCTCAACAGGGCGAGCGCCTGCGGACGGCACTGACCCAAAACGCCTGGCTCGGGGACGTAATCGCAAAGGCCGACGAAAAACTCCGCGAAATCCGCCGGGACGGCCACGGCGATGCCGGCGGCCTGATCGTCGCGATGAATCAACAGCACGCACGCTTCGTCGCCGATCTCGTGCGCGAGCGCGTCGGCATCGAGCCGGCTATCGTGCTCTCCGACGAAGACGGCGCGTCGCGGCGCATTTCGAAGTTTGCGCGTTCGCGCGATCCGTGGATCGTCGCGGTACACATGATTTCCGAGGGCGTCGACATTCCGCGTCTACGCGTCGGCATCTTCGCGAGCAACGTCAACACCGAAATGTATTTCCGCCAGTTTTGCGGACGCTTCGTGCGCACGCAGCGACTCGAGGGAACGCAGCACGCATTCGTCTATCTCCCGGACGACGCGCGCCTGCGCGAACTCGCGTCGCGCGTGACCATCGACGTCAAAGCATTCCTCAAAGGTCAACGCGAGTTCGACGAGCTCGCGCTCGCCAACCGAACGATCCCGGCGCCCGGGGAGACGCTCAGTCAATTCAGGTCGATCAATGCCGTCGTCCAGGAAGAACGCGTACTGGACTACGGTCCGCTCTTCAACCCGGCAGCGTACGCCGTGGAAGAACAAGCGCCTCAGGTAACCGACGCCGCCGAGCCGGATTTCGTTCTAAGCAAAGCCGAAGAAAAAGAACTACTGCGCCGGTCGCTGCAAGGCTTGGTCGCGCAGGCGTCGCAACGATTTGCGGTCGAGCATCGCAAAATTCACGCCACCCTCAACGCACGATTCGGCGGCCCGATCGCGGCTGCGACGACCGAGAGCCTCAAAGAGCGCCGTCACACCGTGCTGCGCTGGCTCGAGCGCGGGCGCTACGACGGGTTGTGAGGTTGCACGACGGCTTTCGAGCGGCGCTGCGCGACGATCGCGCCGACGATTACCGCGAGCACGACGACCGCCAGCACGATGAGGCCGAACCGGTGCAGCAGCGGCGTCAGTTGATCGATGTGATTGCCGAGGGAATTACCGAGTAGCACCAGACCGCCGCAGAATACCAGCGAGCCCAGAAACGACCACAGATAAAATGCCGGAAGCGACATCTCCGCGATCCCGGCGGGAATGCCGACGATGCCGCGGATCACGGGGACGAATCGACAGATGAAAATCGCAAAGCTCCCAAAACGCGCGAAAAACCCTTCGACCCGCTCCAGCTCGGATTCGTGGAAGCGAACGTACTTGCCGAACCGCGCCACGAACGGGCGGCCGCCATAGTACCCGATTGCGTACGAAATGCTCTGACCGGCCAGCTCGCCGGCCACTGCGATCGCGACCGTGAGCCACAGGCTGGGCAGGTGTCCGGTTGCGACCAAGGCGCCGGCAGCGGGGACCAGGACTTCGGCGCCCACCGGCGCGCCGACGTTACCAAGCATCAGGGCGATGAACAGGCCCAGGTACCCGACGTGGTCTACCAGTTGTAGCGCGAAGGTCGTGAAGTGCTGCACGGGATTCCTTACTCGGGTGCGGCGGCGGCGTTACGGCCGGCCTTGGCGCGGCGCACGATTTCCGCAGCGAGGCTTCCGCCCTCCTTGCGCATCGCGTCGAAAATGTCGACCGGGTCCACGTCGCGATTGGACGCTTGCTCTTCGGCCAGCGCCACGATCTTACGTACGCGCGGCGTCACGAGGATGCCCTCCCACGAGCGATCTTCGCCGGTTCCGAGCGCACGACGAACCTCGGCATGAACCTCAGCCAGCTCGATGCGGTCCTCGCTCAAGCGCTCGATTACCGCCATGTCGTGTTCCTCGAGAAGGGCGAGCAGCACGTGCTCGGCTCCCACGTAATAATGGTTATGGTTGCGGCACTCTTGTTCGGCGGCGCGAAGCACGCGTCGAGAGGCGGCGCTAAATCTCGAAAACACTCTTCCCGCTGGCGGTGACTGGAGGGGGATTCCCCAAAAACTGTTTAGCAATTTTTGGGGTTTTATGGTCGGGGCGACTGGATTCGAACCAGCGACCTCTTCGTCCCGAACGAAGCGCTCTACCAAGCTGAGCCACGCCCCGGAAAAACTCCCATTGGTTCGGGCGTCCGAGGTGCCTTCCTGCAACGCACCGGGCGTATCGTGCCGCAAGACAGGCTCGCTCCAACGAGCCTCGAAGGTCAGGCCGCTCATGAGATATCTCATCGTCGGGTGCGGACGTGTCGGTTCCACCCTCGCGAAGCTCCTCGACGCCGACACGAACGACGTCACCGTGATCGACGAAGACCCGAACGCCTTCCGGCGGCTCGGTCAAAACTTCAAAGGCCACGTCGTCGTCGGTACCGGCATCGACTACGACGTACTCAAGCGAGCCGGCGCGGCTTCAACCGACGGTTTTATCGCGGTCACCAATGGCGACAACCGCAACGTCATGGCCGCGCTCATTGCGCAGCGCATGTTTCACATCAAGAAAATCGTCTGCCGGATCTACGACCCTCCACGCGGGCTGATGTACCGCGACCTCGGAATCGACACGGTCTGTCCAACGACCATCGGTGCGAAGATGATTCGCGACATGCTTATGGACGCGCCGTGGGAAACGTTGCAGTCTTTCGATTTCGGCAAAGTCACCTCGCTCACGGCGATCGTCGGCTCCGCCCATGCTGGAAAACACGTGGGCGACGTCGAGAAGCCTGGTCTCATTCGCATCGCCGCAATTCGTTCGGGTAAAACGGTGCGCGTCGCCGCCAACGATTCGGAACTGACCGAAGGCGACGAGATCAACGCCATCGTAGCGCCCGAAGCGATCAGCGAATTCGCGCAAATGTTCGGTACCGCGGCCCCATCCAAGGTGAGCGCATAGATGTTCGTTCTGATCGTCGGCGGCGGCAAGGTGGGATCGTATCTGACCCGCGCGCTGCTGCAACAAAATCACGAAGTGGTCGTGGTCGAAAAGCAAGAGCGCAAGGCAAAAGAGCTTGAGGCGCTGCTGGAAACCAATGCGACGGTGGTGGGTGACGGATGCGATCCGCTCGTATTGGAGCAGGCCGGCGTAGGACGCGCCGACGTCGTCGTTGCGGATACCGGCGATGACGAAGACAATCTCGTGGTCTGCTTGATCGCCAAGAAAAAAACGAAGGCGCGCTGCATCGCTCGCGTCAACAACCCGCGTAACAAGCTCATCTTCGAATCGCTCGACACCGGGGATCCGATCACGGTCATCTCGTCCACCGAAATAATTCTCGACGTACTGAACGAACACGTTAGCGCCTCGCGCGGCACGAATATCGAGACGATGCATCTCTTCGGCAAGGGTCAGATGCAGATGATCAAGGTGGGAATACCCGCCAATTCGCCCGTCGACGGCAAGCGCGTCAGCGACGTCGATTTTCCCCGCAACAGCATTATCGTGGCAGTAATCCGGGGCGAAGACGATCTCGTAATTCCGACCAGTGACACGGAGTTGCACTCGAGCGACAAAGTGATCGCCATCGTACGCGACGGGGCGGCCGAGCAACTGCGCCTGCTGCTGACCGGCGGCGCTCCTAAATAAGGCCGCGCCGCAACGCGACTACCGCGGCCTGCGTTCGGTCCGCGGCCGAGAGTTTCTCCAAGATATCGCGCACGTGGCCCTTCACCGTGCCGAGGCCGATGTGCAGGCGGTCGCCGATTTCGGCATTACCGACTCCGTCGGCAATAAGACGTAAGATCTCCGTTTCACGCGACGACAGCGGTGAGTCGTGTGCGGCGTTGCCCGTGCCGCTGCCGGAAAATCGCGCGAGCACCAGGTGCGCGATCTGCGGATCGAAGTATGCGCCGCCGTCGCGCGCGATCTCGACCGCGGCCACGACGCGATGAGGTTCGGCCGTTTTTAGCAGATAGGCGTCCGCGCCCGCGGCCAGCGCCGCGATGACTTCGCGTTCGAGATCGATCATCGTCACGATGACCACGCGCGTATCGGGGAATTGACGCCGGATGCGATGCGTTAGCTCGATGCCGTCCATACCGGGTAGACCGATATCGATAACGGCCACGTCCGGCCGTTGGGCAACGATGGCGTCCCATCCGGCTATCCCGTCGGCAGCCTCGGCGACGATCTCAAAACGCTCGCACAATGCCGTACGCAGACCGGCGCGCGTCAGCGCATGATCTTCGACTATGACCAAACGCGCGCGATTAGTCATGAGCGTCCGAGATGCCCGGAAATGCCAGCGTAAAACGACTGCCGCCCGCGGCACGCGGTTCGTACGAGACCGTTCCGCCGTGCTTTTCGGCAATGCGGCGCACGATGTAGAGACCGAGGCCGGTTCCACTTCCCATCTCGCCGTCACTTCTGCCGAACCGTTCGAACAACCGCTGCCGGTGCTCGACGGGTATGCCGTAGCCGGTGTCTTCTATCTCGGCCCGCACGTGCGCCGCGTCGCGGTTAACGCGCAGCACGACGCGGCCGCCGGTAGGCGTCGCGGCGATTGCATTTGCCGCAAGGTTGCTCAGCGCGCGCCGCAGCTCGGGCGCATCCCCCATTACGATCGCGGGCTCGTCACTCGATTCGACCTCCAATGTAACGCATTTTTCGACGGAAATCGGTCGTAGTTCGTCCGCGACTCGACGCGATTGCTCGCTCAGATCGACCGGATCGCGCACCGTCGAGTCTTCACCCGATTCGTATCGAGCCACTAGCAGGAGCGTTTCGACGAGCCTGACGACGTCGTCGTTGCTGGCCAGCGACGTCTGCAAAATAGTGCGATAGGTTGCGGGAAGCTCCCCATACGCGCCGTCGAGCGCCTGCCGCATGGTGACGCGCGCCGCGGCAAGCGGGGTGCGCAGGTCGTGCGCCAAGGCGTACACGATATCGCGTATCACGCCGCCGCGTTCTTGCAGCGCATTCTTCTGTCGTACTATTTCATCGTTCTGCGCGCCCAGCCGTTCGAACAACCGGGCTTGCTGCAGCGAAAGGGCCGCTCCGGCGGCGAATTGCGCGAGTAGCGCCTCGCTTTCCGAATCGAAGCCTGCGCGATCGTCGAAAAGTAGCAGCACAGCCGATATTTCACCGGCGGCGACCGGCGCGGCGATGAGCGCGCGCGCGCCCGCCCGCTCGGCGAGGGCATTCGCGATCGTATCCTCAGGACCGAACCGCACGACTCGTGCTGCGCCGGCGACGCGTTGCACCAGCGAGCCGGCGAGCGAATCGAGGCCGCGCCGTTCTACCGTAACATCGCTCCCCGCACGTTCGAACGCGAACGTCTCCGGAAGGTCGAGGGCCGACGTCCGCACGATGAGATTCCCGGTTCGGGCCCGCAGCAAGGAGAGCGCCTCGCGCAGAATCGCGCGAAGAACCAGTTCGACATTGAGACTCGCGTGCACCGCATCGAGTGCGCGACGCAGCCGCACTTCGGAGGCCGCACGCCGCTCGCGCTCGCGCGCTATTCCGGAGCTTCGTGCAAACTCTTGCGCTCGAACCGTAAGATACCCGACCAGCAGAAACGAGGCGGCCGCAAGAATGCGATCGCCGACGGCGATCGATTGCCAATGATATCCGTCTCGCGCGCCATTGACGTAGCCGGCAAACAGATTGGCCAATTGCGCGGCGGCGACGAGCGCCACCGTCAAGCGCGGACGGAGCGCAAGACCGCTGAGCGCGATCGGACCGTTGAGAAGAATCGCCGTCACGAAAAGTTGCGGCGTTAGAAGATCGACGATCCAGGCGATTGCGATGAGGAGGTAACAAAGGATCGCTGTGCCCCGAGCGCTCACGGCTCTGGCGGCGTTCGCGCCGGTACTTCCAGCCCCTGCGGCGGAGGGCTCGCGGGTGAGGGCGAAGGCTTGCGGACGTAATGAGCCGAGAACAGCTGGGCATTGAAGATCGACGGCGGGCCGCCGGGCAGCGCGCCATCGACGAGCTTGGATCGAGACCACGCCTGCAGGTATACATCGCGGCCGCTTCGGGAGCCGGAAAGACCCGGCGCCTGCTCGACGACGCCCACCGGGCGATCCTTGCCGGGAGAAACGTTGCGATTGGCTGGATCGAAACGAAGGGGCGCCCCGAATTGGAGCGTCTTGCGGCCGCCATCCCCCACGTGCCGCCGCGCACCGTACAAGTCGGCGGCGACTCGTTTCCCGAATTCGACTTCGAGGCGGCACTCGCGATGCACCTCGATCTGGTGGTCCTCGACGAACTCGCTCACACGAACTTGCCGGGTTCCGCGAATGCGAAGCGCTGGCAAGACGCCTTGGCCCTGCGCGAGCGCGGCGTTTCCGTAGTCGGCGCCTTCAACATCGCGCATCTCGAAACGGCCGCGCCCGTCGCCGAAGTGGCGACCGGATTTCCGGTCCGCGAAATCGTCCCGATATCGTTTCTCAAATCCGCGGACGAAGTAATCGCGCTCGACATCTCGCCGCAACTGTTGCAGCGCCGCCTTCAGTCGCAGAAGATCGTGCACGATGACGACGTGCAGCGCGCGCTTGCAGGACCGTTCAAGACGCAGACGCTGCATGCGTTGCGCGAACTCTTGCTGCGCACGATCGACGATCTGACGATTCCCGCCGTTTCCGCCGATGCGGTGTCCACCGCGGCCGCCATCGTCCTTCCCGGCTTCAACCCGGTTCCGTTCATCCGCCGCACGGCGGCAATCGCGTCGGCGTTGGACCTCGCGCTCGAAGTACATACGGCGCCAAATGTCAGCGTCGAAGAGTTCGCGGCGCTTTCCCACGGCGAGTACGAAGCCGAAGTCTTCCCTGGCGACGTCGAAGGTTGCGCCGCCGATATCGACGAGTTGCGCGCGTCGCTGGTCGCCGTGCCGATGAGCAAATTCGCCAAACGGATCGCGAATAAAAAGGTCGATCGCGACGTTTTCATCGTCGGCGTCGATCAAACGTTCATCTCGAAGCCACCCCTCTCGTCGCGACTCTCGGGCGCGCTCGGCGACCGTCTGCGCATCGGGTACGGAAAGCTGACGGTGTACCTGGGCGCGACCGCGGGTTCCGGCAAGACCATGGCGATGCTCGATCGCGCACATCAGTTGCGCAGCGACGGCATCGACGTGGTAGCTGCGTTCATCGAGACCCACGGACGCCGAGAGACCCAAGACTTGGTCGCCGGCCTCGAAGTGCTGCCGCGGAAAAAAACGGAGTCCGGCGGCGTGCACTACGAGGAGTTCGATCGCGACGCGCTGATCGCTCGTCATCCCAAGGTCGCTCTTATCGACGAACTCGCTCACACCAACGCGCCCGGCACGACCTCGCGCAAACGCTATGAAGACGTTCTCGCGGTCTTGCGAGCCGGCATCGACGTCATTACAACGCTCAACGTGCAGCACCTCGAAGCGCTCGGTGACGCGGTCTTCCGCCTGACCGGGACGACGGTGCGGGAAACGCTGCCCGACGGCCTGTTGGCGCTCGCCGACGAGGTCATCTTGATCGACGTTACCCCCGAGACATTGCGCGAACGCCTCCGTGAGGGCAAGGTTTATCCGCAGGAGCGTATCGAAACCGCCCTCGCCAATTTTTTTCGCACGGATAACCTGCGCGCATTGCGCGAGCTTGCGGTGCGGGAGGCCATGCGTGCAAAGGATCGGGAGCGCGTCTGCGCTCCGTTCGAACGGCTGTTGCTCACGATCGCCGCGCGTGAGAGCGATATTGCGCTGATAACGCGTTGTTCCAAAATCGCCAAACGATTGAGCATCGACTTCGCCGTCACGCATATCGCAGCGAGCAACGAGCATCCCGACGCCGCGGTGCTCGCAATATTGGAATCTGCGGCCAAGGCGGCCGGCGGCACGTGGTATCACGATCGCAGCGCCGATCCCCCGCACCGCGTGCTCGACCTCGCCCGCGAGCGCGCCGAGACCACGGTTGCGGTCGGAGGAACGTTGCGCAACCCGCGCTGGCCGCAGCCCAACGCCTTCGCCCGCCGCTTGATCGATTCGGGCGCCCGCGAACTCCTCATTTTGGCACGCCGTCACGAGGGCGTCCAAGAACTCGAAGGCGCCGACTAGCTTCGAGCGCGGTGTTGAGCGAGAGCACGTTGACACGGGGCTCGCCTAAGAAGCCGAAGGCGCGACCTCGTACGCGTTGCGCTATCAGTCGTTTTACCGCGCGCAGCGACATGTGACGCGTGGCGGCAATTCGCGGCGCTTGATAGTAGGCGGCTTCGGGACTGATGTCGGGGTCGATGCCGCTGCCGCTCGAGGTTACGAGGTCGATCGGCGGAGGGCCGGCCGCGCCGGGGTTTTGACCGCGCAGTTGCGCGAGCGCAGTTTTGGTGGTTGCGATCAACTTCTTCGAAGTAGGACCGAGGTTCGTTCCACCGGTGGCGGTGGGATCGTATCCCCGCTTGCCGGCGGCCGATGGGCGTCCGTGAAAATACTGGGGTTGCAGCCAAAGCTGACCGACGATATCCGACCCTACGACGCGGCCGTGGAACCGAACGATCGAACCGTTGGCCTGGGCTGGGAAAACGGTTTGCGCGAGACCCGTCATCGCAATCGGGTAGGCGATTCCAAACAGCAACGCCGTTATGGCGGTAAACCGCAAAGCCGTTACGACATGCCGTATCATGATAAACCTTACGTGAGATGCAGCGCGACCAGCGCGAGATCGATGAGTTTTATGCCGGCAAACGGCACGACTAAGCCCCCAAGTCCATACAGCAGCGCGTTTCGTTGCAGAACGGCGTTCGCGCCGCGCGGCTCGTAGGTTACGCCGCGAAGCGCGAGCGGAACCAGCGCGATGATAATGAGGGCATTGAAGACGATTGCGGAAAGAATCGCGCTCTGCGGTGTTGCCAAGCGCATGAGGTTGAGTGCGCTCATGGCCGGATAAGCCGCCGCGAACATCGCCGGAAGTATTGCGAAATACTTTGCGACGTCGTTAGCGATGGAAAACGTCGTCAGCGCGCCGCGCGTCATCAACAACTGCTTGCCGATTTCGACGATTTCTATCAATTTGGTCGGATCCGAATCGAGGTCGACCATGTTTGCCGCTTCTTTGGCCGCCTGCGTGCCGGAGTTCATCGCCATGCCGACGTCGGCTTGCGCGAGCGCGGGTGCGTCGTTGGTGCCGTCGCCGGTCATAGCGACCAAACGCCCCGATTTTTGTTCGCGCTCGATGAATTGCATCTTCGTCTCCGGCGTCGCCTCGGCGAGAAAATCGTCGATTCCGGCTTCCCGCGCGATCGCCGCAGCGGTCAACGGGTTGTCGCCGGTGACCATGATCGTACGAATGCCCATTGCGCGCAAACGGTCGAATCGCGCGGCCATGTTCGGCTTGAGAATATCCTTGAGATAAATTGCGCCGAGGAGGCTCGCGTCGCGCGCCAGTAACAAGGGTGTGCCGCCGCTGCGCGCGATACGCTCGACTTCGACGGCCAGCTCGGCGGCCGGCGTTCCTCCACGCTCGCGTATCCACGCGAGAACCGAGTCCGGCGCGCCCTTGCGGATCTGAACGCCGCCCGCCATATCGATGCCGCTCATTCGCGTATATGCGCTAAAGGGAACGAACGTCGACGCAGTCGTTTCGCCATCGGGGTTGGCGACGCCGTTGCGTTGCGCGAGCGCGACGATGGAACGCCCCTCGGGCGTCTCGTCGGCCAGCGACGACAGACACGCAATGCGCGAAACTTCGAGAAGCTGCGCGCCGGACACGGGAATAATTTCAACCGCTTGCCGGTTCCCCAGCGTGATCGTCCCGGTCTTGTCCAGCAGCAAGGTATCGACGTCGCCCGCAGCCTCGACGGCGCGTCCGCTGGTGGCGAGCACGTTGCGTTGCATGACGCGATCCATTCCCGCAATGCCTATGGCCGAGAGCAGCCCGCCGATCGTCGTCGGAATCAAGCAGACCAGCAGCGCAATGAGTATCGTGAGGCTCGGCCTCGCGCCGGCATAGATGGAGAAAGGTAGTAGCGTCGCAACCGCGATCAGAAAGACGATCGTCAATCCCGAGAGCAGGATCGAAAGTGCGATTTCGTTGGGTGTTTTTTGCCGCTTCGCGCCTTCGACCAGCGCGATCATCCGATCGAGGAAACTCTCGCCCGGATTGGCCGTGACGCGAACCACGATCCGGTCGGAGAGCACGCGCGTTCCACCCGTGACGGCACTACGATCGCCACCCGATTCCCGAATCACGGAAGCCGACTCTCCGGTAATTGCGGACTCGTCGACGGTCGCTGCACCGCCGATGACTTCTCCATCGGCGGGGACGAGTTCGCCCGCGTCGATCTGCACGACGTCTCCGCGACGCAATAGCGACGCCGCAACGGTAGCGATCGCGCCGCCCGCATCCAGACGTTTGGCAACCGTATCGGACTTCGTCCGGCGCAAATTGTCGGCTTGCGCCTTACCGCGCCCCTCCGCGACGGCTTCCGCGAAGTTGGCGAAGAGCACCGTAAACCACAGCCACGCGGCGATCGCGAAATCGAACCCGACGGACGCGCCGTCCTCCAGCAGTTCGCGCGCGAACAACCACGAGGTCGCGACCGCTCCCACTTCGACGACGAACATGACGGGATTGCGCGCCATCCAGCGCGGGTCCAGCTTTTTGAACGAGTCGCGTGCCGCGCCGGCGACGATCCCTGGGTCGAACAACGGCGGCGCCTTCGGACGGCGCGCGAGACGGCGTCGGGAAATCATCTTAGAACGTCTTTCCGTGCAAGAGCGAGAGTTGCTCCGCGATCGGTCCGAGCGCGTCGGCCGGCAAGAACGTGAGCGCGCCCACAATAACTATCGTTGCGATCAAGAGCACGACGAAGACCGGCGAATGCGTCGTGAAGGTGCCTGGTCCCTCGGCAATGGCTTTCTTGCCGGAGAGCGAACCCGCGAGTGCCAGAATTGGAATCACCTCGATAAATCTTCCGAACAGCATGTTTATGCCGGTCGCTGAATTGTAGAATAGACTACCGCCAAGGCCGCCGAACGCGCTGCCGTTATTGGCGTTGGTCGACGTGAACGCATAGAGAATCTCCGAGAAACCGTGCGGACCGGAGTTGTTCAGCGTCGCGAGCCCGCTTGCCGACACGACGGCAACCGCCGTTGGGATGAGACACAGCACGGGCGTTACCAAGATGGAAAGAATGGCCAGTTGTACTTCACGTCGTTCGATCTTCTTTCCGAGGAACTCGGGCGTACGGCCGACCATCAATCCGGCGATGAAGACGGTGAGAACGACGAAGACGAGCATGCCGTAGAGCCCGCTGCCGACGCCGCCAAAGACGACCTCGCCGAGTTGCATGTTCACCAAAGGCACCAATCCTCCGAGCGGCATGAACGAGTCGTGCATCGCATTTACGGCTCCGGTCGACGTATCGGTCGTGATCGTGGCGAAGAGCGCGGAAGCGGCCGCCCCGAATCGCGTCTCTTTGCCTTCCATGTTTGCGCCCGCGACGCCGAGGCGATGCACCAGCGGATTTCCTCCGGCTTCGGCTCCGTACGTAGCCGCAAATCCAACCGCGAACAGGATCGACATCGCGACGAAGATCGCCCATCCTTGCCGCGTATCCCGCACCATCTTGCCATACGTATAGACCAATCCGGCGGGAATGAGAAAGATCAAAACCATCTCGAAGAAATCCGAGAGTGGCGTGGGATTTTCGTTCGGAGAAGCGGAGTTCGCGCCGACGAACCCGCCGCCGTTGGTACCGAGTTCTTTGATGACCTCCTGGGAGGCCATCGGCCCACCCGTAAGGATCTGCGGCGAGCCCCCAATGGACCGTACCGTCACGTAACCGTTAAAATTCTGCGGGACGCCCTGCATGACGAGAAAGAGGCATCCGACGACCGATATCGGCAGCAACACGTATAGTAGCGCGCGCGTCACGTCGACCCAAAAGTTGCCGAGCGCCCCGCCCGACGTGCGCGCGATGCCTCGGACGATCGCGACCAACAGCGCGATGCCCACGGCGGCCGAGACGAAGTTGTGCCACGCGATCCCAGCCATCTGCGCGAGATAGCCCATCGTATTTTCGCCGGAGTAGAATTGCCAATTGGTGTTGGTCGTAAAGCTGACGGCCGTGTTCCAGGCCAGGTCCGGCGCTAGATTTGGAAAGTGCTGCGGATTGAGCGGCAACCATTGTTGCGTACGCAGCAGCGTGTAGAGAAACGCGAGACCGGCCGCCGAAAACGCCAGCATCGCGAACGCATAGGCGTGCCACGGCATATCATCACCCGGGCGAACTCCACAGGCGCGATAGACGAACCGCTCGGCAGGCGCCAACACCGGCGACAAAAACGTGCGTTCGCCTTCAAAAACGCGGGCCATGTAACCGCCGAGCGGTTTTGTAAGCGCCAGAACGACGATAAAGAACGCTGCGGCTTGAAACCATCCGGGTAGCGTCATGCGATCCGTTACAATCTTTCTGGGCGAAGCATCGCGAATATCAAATACGCGAGCGCCGCGACCGTCAGGACTAGACCAACGATATCATCGTGCGTCATCGCTTAGATCTTTTCGCAACCCCTCACGTAGTAGTCGAGGAGAACAAAACACGCAGTGGATAAAACAATAAAACCCATGTCGAGAAACGCCATTATATTTGCGTCCCTAACTCGATCCCGTAGCGGGTTTGTGCGCCGCTACCCACGCGCGCGCGAGAGACCTCGGCTCGCACAAAGTACGCGCCGAACTTATACTCCGGCGTCAGCGTCAAACTCGTCGCCCAGCTTCCGGGGCCATAACCTACCAGGTCGGCATTTGCGCTGGCGTCGGCAATGCCGCTGTGATTGGCGAAGTATTCATACCGTCCGCCCAGCGAGAAATAGCCGTTAACGGTGTAATCGGCTATCAATGATGCCGCTAAGGCGCTCTCGGTACGCCGATAGCCCAGCGCGGCACTCGCGGGCGACTCGATATATAGTGCGTACGGGGTCAGTTGCAGCTTCCCCACTCGTTGCTCGAACATCAGATCGTATTCGGCTTTATTAGCGATGCTCGCGGTCGGATTAGGCGGCGAGTCGCGATGCGGTACGATAAACGCGACCTGAACGGCGGCGCTAGCGTTTAGCGCAACTCCGGCAAGACCCTCGATCGCGCGATAACTTCCCGAATAGTAGCCGTCGTTGAACTCAAGGGCGAGCGCGATGCTCCCCGCCGAGTACCCGATTCGAACGCCACGGCTGAACGAGGGCTCCGCCGACCACGCCAAGCCCCGCTCAACGTTGACGTTTTGGTATGTGAACGCGTTTTCTTGACCCAATAGCGCAGCTTGCTTTCCGGCGCTGATCACCAGCCTGTCCGTAGGGGCATAGGCAACGAAGGCGACCGGAATGTAGCCGTAGAGCTGCGCGTTCGAATCCGCCGCGCTGGTTGGATAGAGGGTTTGACCGACGACGGGTAGCGCGTACGTGCCGGCGACGATATCGTAGCGTAACGTCCCCGTATCTTTGCCGTACGAGAGTAAGAAATCAGCAATATCGGTAATGCCGGAATCCGCGTTCGAAAGATGATAGTCGCTTATGACGACGCCAAACCGCGAGGCCGGCGAGGGGGTCGGCGACGGCGTGGCGAGCGCGGCAACCGTAGCCCAGGTTAGTGCACCCAATAACGCAAGTGACATCGCATCCATGCTAATCGCATAGTGCGCGTTGCGGTAGCCGCCGAACGGATGATCCGTTCGGACACGTTCAGCGTTCGGGCAAGTCGAGGCTGCGAACGCGCGGCTCGAGGGTCAGCGAACCGGCGAGAACGGTCGCGAGAACCACCGCGAAGGTTGCGTCGATCACGAGGCCGCGCTGCGCGACAAATGCGGGCGTCGCAAGCGCGAGCGCCAACGAAAGCGCACCTCGAACACCGGCGAGCCGCACGACAACCCGCCAGCGGAGATCGATCCGCGGCCGGACCAGCGCGAGCAGGCCGTACGCGAGAAGGAACCGCGCGATCAATACCGCGAGCAGCGTCACCACGATCAGTCGGACGTCGGTGCGCAAGCGCGTGACGTCGAGCGCCGCACCGATGAGAAAAAACAGCACGACGTTGGCCGCAATGCCCGCGCGCGACCATGCGTGCTCGACACCGACCGAGCTTTCCACCACGTCGTGGCGCCGTTCGAGTTCGCGAAGGACGACGCCGGTAGCAATCACCGCGAAAATACCGGACCATCCGAAGAGATCGGCCAGAAAATACGCGCCGTACGCGGCCAGGAACGTGGCCCCGATCTGGACGGTGGTTCTGGTGCCCCGGCGAAATGCCAGCGACGTGACGTACGCAACCGCGATCCCGATCGCGATTCCCAGCAGGACGCCTATCAGGGACTGGATCGCGATGTGCGCTCCGCTGGGAAACGTGAGACCGATCGCGAGTTGCGCGAGCACCGCACGATAGAGCACGACGGCGACCGCGTCGTTGAGCAGCGACTCGCTCTCGACGATCGTCGCCAGGGCCTTCGGTACTGCAAGCCGCTTGAAGATCGCGACGACGGCTACCGGATCGGTCGCGCTCAAAATCGCACCCAACAATAACGCCAGCGCGATCGACACGCCGGCGAAGAAATGCACCGCACCGCCTACGATAACGGCCGTCAGCGCGACGCCGGGAAAAGCCAGCAGCGCGATCGATTTCCACGCCGAGCGCATCAAACGAAGATCGAGCTGCCAGGACGCCTCGAAAATGAGCGCCGGCAAGAACACGTACAGCGTAGCGTGGCCGAAAAGCGATGTAAGCTTCCCCGGCGCCAAAACGCCGACGACAACCCCGGCAATCAGCATCGTCGCAATCTGCCAAAGCCTCACCTAAAAGCCGCGCCCTTCACTGCTAGTGCGTGTGAGTGAAATTGCCGACGCGTACGCCGTGCCTGCGAATAGCCGCGATTGCGTGACGCATGCCTTGCGGATCGCGCGGGCGTCCGACCGCCTCGAAGTACCATTCGGGGTCGATATTGAGGGTGCGCGTTTGAATCATCGTCACCGGCACTCCGTCTAGAAAGGCGTCCATCGCGGCGAGTTCGTCGCGGTCGTCCGTAATGCCGGGATGCGTGAGGAGGTTCAGCGAAACGCGCAGACCCGCATCGACGGCGAGCCGGATCGAGTCGAAGACGTTCTCGAGACCATATCCGAGCGGACGATAATATGCCGCGTATGCTGCCGGACGAAACGAGTTCAGGCTGACGCGCACCGCTTGGAGACCCGCGTCGATGCAGCGCTTCAGTTCGCCGGTCATACTTCCGTTCGTATTGATGTTTATCGTGCCGTTCGAGCAGCGGGCGCGCATCAGCTCGATCGATCGCGCGATAGTCGCGCCTCGCAGCAGCGGTTCGCCTTCGCAACCCTGGCCGAACGATACGATGCCGTCGGGGACGCGCTCCAGATGGTAGACGCCGATGCGCGCCAGTTCCGCGGCATCGGTTTCGTATGCAATGCGGGTTTGCGGCGAGGGCAAGTGCGCGTCGGGGGCCAGTTCGGAGATGCAACCGACGCACCGCGCATTGCACTTGGGCGAGACGGGGAGCGCCGCTTCGCCTCGAACCAGGAAAACGTTCTGCGCCGTAAAGCAGCCGTATTCCCGCGAGCAAAGTGCGACCTGATTCAACACGCGATTCGCGGGATCGGCGGCGACTCGTTCGTCGATGATGCGTTCCAGTTCGCCCGTTCCGAAATACCGCGGTTGCCAGTCCTCGCTCTCGTCGGTTCGCATCGCGGCGACGTGCAAACGGTCATCGACCACGCACGCGAACGTATATCCAAAGAGCGGCAAGGCCGGCGCGTCTTCTTCCTTCACGTACGCTGGAACGAGCAGCCGCGTAAAGCCCGCGGGGAGAATAGCGGCGAGCGCGTAGCGGCGTTTTGCTGATCCCTCGGTTACCATTGGCCGGCGCCCCGGTAGGATCGTCTCGACCGTCCCCGCCGGCGCGGGGATCAGTTCGCCGGTGGCAGCGCGCCGGATGATCCCACCGTCGGCGAGTGGTTCGCGCGATTCGTCGAAATAGATACGGTTCGCGTTATCGCAATACGCAAGCCCGATCATAACCGTTTTTCGAACAGATGCTGCGTTTTGACGACTTCGTACCCATTGCGCACGTAGAAGCCGTGCGCGCGTTCGCGAATCACGTTGCTTCGAAGGCGCACGGTGATGCATTCGCGCGCGCGGGACCACGCTTCGGCGCGCTGCAGCAGCCCGAGGCCGATATTCGCGCCGCGATACTCCTGATCGACGACCAATCCTTCCACCTCGCCGAACGGGGCGGACGTCAACGTCGCGCGTACGCATACGCCGATCCAACCGACGACGCCGACGCGCGGAACGATCGCGACGAAGAGCTCCCGGTCGGCAGAACGCCCCGCGAGGAATCGTTCCACGTGAGCGACAGGGACCTGATAGCGTAGTTGAACGGCAAGCGCGCAGATGCGCTGCGCGTCCGAAATCAACGCCTCGCGAATGTGTACTTCCAGATCGTTACGCAGCGACGGCATCGGCGAGTTCGACCTTCGTATCGAAGACGCGAACGGCAGGCCCGGTCAAGTACGACGACCCGACGCCGTCCCATTCCACTCGCAACCGCCCCCCTGGAACGTGGACGTCGACCGGTGAGTTAACCGTGCCGCGCGCGATTGCGGCCGCCGCGCACGCCACCGCGCCGGTTCCGCACGCAAACGTCTCTCCGACGCCGCGCTCCCAATGGCGGACATCCAACCGGCGCGCGTTTACCCGAACCGCAAGATGCACGTTGGTTCCCGCGCTAAAAAACGGGTCTGATTCCAAAGCGCGCGCAGCTTCGCTTAGATCGACGGCTTGGAGCGATTCCGCAAAAAGAACGACGTGCGGATTGCCCATGGAAACGAACTCCGCATCTGGAAACGGAAGCGATCGGCGCTGCGGAAGCGGAACGCCCATGTTAAGCCGGACCTCGTACACTTCGCCTTTGGAAACGATCTGCGTTTCGATAATCCCGGCCAACGTCTCCACGCGCAAGCGCTCGGCGAGGCCTGATTCGTTAAGGTAGCGCGCGACGCATCGCATGCCGTTTCCGCACATCTCCGCTTCGCCGCCATCGGCATTGACGATGCGCATGCGCGCGTCCGCGATGCGCGAGGGCATGATCGCGAGAACGCCGTCGGCGCCGATGCCCGCGCGACGATCGCAGACCGAGCGCGCAAAAGCCGAAAGATCCGCGATGTGCGGCGTGCGTTCGTCCACAACGACGAAGTCGTTGCGCGTGCCGTGCATCTTGGCCACGGCGACGGACGGCATTAGCTCGACGTGATCTCGGCCGGATGCGCTTGGGGGGCGGCCTCATTGCCGGGGGCGCTGAAGGGTCCCTGCGGAGAAATCGTCGAGACTGCGTGCTTGTATATCAGATGCATCTTGCGTTCGTATTCCAGCACGATGGTAAATGGGTCGAAGCCCTTAACGATACCGCGCAGCTGAAAACCGTTCATCAAATAGATCGTCACGGGCACGCCTTGGCGTTTTATTTCGGCGAGGTATGTGTCTTGTTGGCTTCCAGGCATGAGTTGCGCTTCAGGCCCAGCCGAGCAATTCCCTTGCCGCGCGAGCCACGTCGGGAGGCGCGAGCCAATGCGCGCGCGGCTCCGAACGAAACCATGCCTGTTGGCGCTTCGCGTACCGTCGCGTCGCGCGCACGAGCGAGGCGCGCAATTCGCGCCGCGTGCACCATCCAGCTAGATATGCAAGCGCTTGGGGATATCCAACGGCATTGGACGCTACGGCGTCGGCACCGATGCGTTGGGCCTCTTCCACGAGCCCACTCTCAAGCATCGCATCGGTCCGCCGCGCGATCCGCGCGTCCAGCTCGTCGTCGCCGATCTTCAAAACAACCGTCGCGAACGCTACCCCGGCCGTTTTCAGAGATTGGTACGCGACGTCGCAGCGCGCCGCGTTCGGGACGCACAGGGCGACCTCGAGCGCGCGCAGGACACGGTACCGATCGCCCGGATGCACCATGGCAGCGCGACGGGCGTCGCGCACCGCTAGCCACTCGTGCAAAAAAGCATCGTCGTGGAGACGCGCTTCGCGTGCCAGCCGGTCGCGCAGCAACTGGTCGTATTGCGGCGCTAAATCGATGCCTCCAGTCAAAGCGCGCACGTAGAAGCCGGTGCCGCCCACGACGATCGCCCGTTTTCCGCGCGCGGCGATCGCCGCAATGGCGCAAACTGCGTCAGAAGCGAAGCGCGCCGCGGAATACCGTTCGCGCGGATCGAGAAAGCCGATGAGATGATGCGGCACGGCGCTCAATTGTTCCGCCGACGGCACGGCCGTCCCAATCGGCATTCCCCGATAGATTTGCCGCGAATCCGCGCCGACGATCTCCGCGTCGAACTCGTGCGCCAGGTCGATCGCCAGCTCCGTTTTTCCCGAGGCCGTCGGCCCGGCGACGATCAATACACCTTGCTCGCGAAGGCCGCTCATTTACAGGCGTTTGAATAGGCGGGCTATCGCGTCGCGATCCATCCGGACGATGGTAGGGCGCCCGTGCGGACAATGCATCGGGTTGTCGCATTGTTGCAGGCGCTCGACGAGGCTTTCGAGTTCTTGTATTTCCAAGCGTTCGCCCGCGACGGTTACCGAATGACATGCCAACGATGCCCAGACGCGTTCGCGGACGTCGCGCTGTTTCGGATCCTCCGTGAGATCGTCGAGAAAACCGCGGATGTCGAAGGCGCGCGCGCCGTAGCCCGCCGGCGTGGCGACGATGCGATACGTGCGTTCTCCGAATTGCTCGATATCCAAACCGCCTTCTCGCAACACCTCCAGCGTGCGGTCGAGCAGAATGCTTTCGCTCGGACCCAACTCGAAGGTAACGGGCACTAAGAGCGGCTCGCTCGGAGCGCGTTGCCGCGCGGCGCGCACGATCGATTCGTACGCGATGCGTTCGTGTGCCGCGTGCTGGTCAACGAGTACGAGACCGTCGCCGTCGGTCGCAACGGCGAACGTGCGATGCAGTTGCGCGAGTACGTGCAGACGAGGCGTGTGACGCTCGGCCGGATCGAGCCCTACGTCGTCCGCGCTCTCGAAAAGCGGTTGCACGTGCGCGACGGCGCTATCCATTACCGGCGGAGCAAACGACACGTTTGCCGCTTCGCGAAACGCTTGCGTCGCCGCGCGCTGCAGCGTCGATCCGATCGAACGTTTTGCCGCGTCGAACGCCTGGTGGCCAAAGCGCAGCCGTACGTCGCTTTTGGTCGGGTGAACGTTCGGATCGACGTGTTCGGGGGGCAGCGTGAGAAAGAGCACGCCGTACGGATGGCGGCCGATCATCGCGAAGGTCGAGTAACCCGCCGTCCACGCGCCCGCAAGCAGCGTGCTGCGCAGCAGCCGGCCGTTGACGAAGAGCACCTGCATGCGGCGATCCGGCCGGTCGTTGCCCGGCCGGCTAATGTAACCGGATAGCAGTCCCTGCAATCCGGCGGCGGCGTCAGTTTCCAACGCCATCAGCGCACCGGCTGCCGTCTTACCGAAAACCATTGCCAGACGTTGCAAGTGATCCGTCGCAGCGGGCATGACCCAAATTTCTTTGCCGTCGTGAACGAGCGTGAAGGTGATGCGCGGATATGCCAGCGCGAACGTCGACAGCCAGTCCGAAATGCGATTGAATTCGGCGCCGGGCGAGCGAAGATATTCGCGCCGCACCGGGACGTTTTCGAAGAGTCGTCGAGCGCGAACGGCCGTTCCCGGCGCAGCTGCGACCGGTTCGACCGAACCGGCTTGCTCCGCGTGCGCGGCAATGCGCGCGCCCATCTGCTCGCTCGCGCGGCGCGTAACGATGGAAAGCTGCGCCACGGCCGCGATGCTTGCAAGTCCCTCTCCGCGGAAACCCAGCGAATCGATCGATTCGAGATCGCTCGCGACCGATAGCTTGCTGGTGGCATGCCGTAGCACCGCCAGCGGCAAATCGCCGGCCGCAATGCCTTCGCCGTCGTCGACGACCTCGATGAGTTCGAGCCCGCCGTCCGCAATGGAAACGCTCACGCGTCGCGCACCCGCATCGACTGCGTTCTCGACGAGTTCCTTGACGACCGACAGCGGACGCTCTACGACTTCGCCGGCCGCAATTTGGCCGACGGTCTGCGGATCGAGGACGTGGATCAACCGTCGCGGCTCAAGAACGAAAGTTGACGTTCGGGTGGCGCGGATTTCGGCAATCGCTTGCGTAGCGGCACCCGCTCTTCGAGGTCGGCGTGGCCGGAGAGCGCGTCGGCGATCTCCTGAGCGCGATCGACGACCGCGTCGGGCAACCCCGCCATGCGTGCGACTTCGATGCCGAACGAGCGCGACGAACTGCCCGGCAAAACGCGATGCGAAAACACCGGCGCTCCGCTGCGCCCCGTGTTTTCGACTGCGGTGATGTGATAGTTCGCTACCAGCGGCCAGTGTTCGGAAAGCGCGACCAGCTCGTGGAAATGCGTGGCAAACAATGCCATTGGGGCCTGTTCCTCGAGTCCGAGCAGAAACTCGCAGATCGCCTGCGCGATCGCGAGACCATCGATGGTTCCCGTCCCGCGCCCGACTTCGTCGATGAGCAGTAGACTGCGATGCGTGCAGCGCCGCAAGATGTTGGCGGCTTCCGCCATCTCCAGATAAAACGTCGACTGCCCCGACGCCAGGTCGTCGCCGGCGCCGATGCGCGTGAAGATGCGGTCCACGACGCCGAGCGACGCAGACTTCGCCGGTACGTACGAGCCGATCTGCGCCATGATGGTTAGTAGCGCGGTTTGCCGCAGATAGGTCGACTTGCCGCCCATGTTCGGTCCCGTGAGCAGGATGAAACGGTGGTCGTCGCCGCGCAATTGCAGATCGTTGGGGACGAAATTCGTACGCAGGATCGTCTCCATCACCGGGTGCCGCCCATCGACGATCGCGATCTCGCTGCGTTCGAAGAGCTCCGGGCATGCGTACCCGCGTTCCGCGGCGCACTGCGCGAGCGAGCAAAGGACGTCCATCTGCGAGAGTACGTCGGCGGTCTGCAGCAAATCGTCGATGCGGGCTCCAATCCGGTCGACCAGTTCGCCGAACAGTTGCTCCTCTAATCGCAACTGCCGCGATTGGGCCGTCGCAATCGCAATCTCCAGCTCTTTGAGTTCGGGCGTGATGAAGCGCTCGCCGTTTGCGAGCGTCTGCTTGCGCACGTAGTCGGCGGGAACTTGCCGGACGTACGTCTTGCTCACCTCGATCGCGTAGCCGAACGCGCTCGCATACTTGATTTTTAGCGACTTAATGCCGGTGCGCTCCCGCTCGCGTTCTTCCAATTCCGAGAGCTTGGCGCGCACGTCGGTGCGCAAGCTTACGCACTGCCCGAGCTCGTCGCTTGCCTGTGGACGAATGACCCCGCCATCGGTCAGTTGCGCCGGCGGATCGTCGACCAACGTGGCTCGAAGATCGGATAAAAGTTCCTCGAAGTCCGCGATGCGCGAAGCCAGCGACGCGAATGCGGGCGGCGTCACTTGCCGCAACGGGCGCAAGATTTCAAGCGTTCGCCGCAGCGAGGCGAGGTCGCGCGGTAACGCGCGTTTGAAACGAACCTTTTGCGCTATGCGTTCGATGTCGAAGCACCCGCGCAACAATTCCTGCATCGACTCGCGCCGCACGTGCTCGTCGATCAGCGCTCGAACGCGCTCTTGCCGCTCCGTAATCGCGGGCACGTCGACCAGCGGCGCGAGTATCCAGCGCGCCAGCATGCGCGAACCCATCGACGTCGCGCATTTGTCCAACGTTGCGAGCAGCGTCGCCTTCGGATTCGCGCCGAGCGCCTTCGTTAATTCGAGGTTCTTGCGCGTGTTGGGATCGAGCGAGAGGAACGTCTGGTGCCGATAATACTGCGTGGGGTTAAGCGGACCGTCCTCGGCAACGTTTTTGAGAATCGCGGTGACGCCGGTTCGTTTGACGAATGCGAGCAGCGCGTCGACGGCGCGATGCATCGCCAGCGACTCGTCGAGCGAAAAGCCGGCGATCGATCCGCGCGCCCGCCCGCCGACCGACGCGAGACTCGGCGACGTAACGCGTGCGCCGAAGCCCTCGATCGCCCCGGCCATCGTCGCGCGTAGATCCGCGGGTAAATCCGCGACGACCTCGGCCGGCCCGATGCGGCCGATCTCGGCAAGTAGTTCGTCGTACGCCAACTCGCCGGTGAGCGCGGTGGCCGCGCAATATCCGGTCGACACGTCGGCGTATGCGACGGCGAACGTGTCGGCTACGACGGTGATCGCCGCAAGGTAGTTGTTTTGCTTGCCGTCGAGGAGGTGATCTTCGATCAACGTCCCGGGGGTGACGATTCGGACGACGTCGCGGCGCACCAGCTTATTGGGTTGCGGCACTTCCAGTTGTTCCGCAAGCGCGACGATGAAACGCTGCGCGACCAGGCGGCCGAGATATTGCGCCAACGCGTGATGCGGCACGCCCGCCATCGCGATCCGTTGGCCGCTGCCGGCTTCCTTAGACGTAAGTGCGATCGACAGCGCGCGCGCAATCGTTTCCGCGTCGTCCCCGTACGCCTCGTAAAAATCGCCGACGCGCGAAAGCAGAATCGCCTCGGGGTGCCGGTTCTTCATCCCGAAATACTGCTCGAGCATTGGGGAATATTGCAGGCTCACGAGGAGTTAGACCGCTAGCAGGTTCACGGGTGGCGCGGCGACGGTCGCTCCGGTGTCGGCGAAGCGCTGCGCGCGGCGCGCGATCGTCCCGCTGCAGCCCCATACGTGCGCGGTCGCAACGTCGATATCGAGCCACGGCTCGCGCGCGTACAGCGCGTCGTTGTAGTCGACCGGCATCGGCGCGATGACGGTAACGTTGTCGAGGGTTTTTGTGGCGAGTTTCGTCGCGTCTTTTCGCGACGGGCCCTGCACGAGGCACCGGACGGTCGTACCGATCTTACGATCGTGAAATGCGCGCGACGCTACGTTCTGCGCTTCGGCAAGCCGATAGAAACGAGCATGCGCGACGTCGTCCGGCACCTGATCCCATCGCGCCGCCGGCGTGCCTCGCCGTTTCGAATAGATGAACATGTACGCATTTGCGAAGACACCGCGCCGCACGTAGTCGAGCGTATCTTCGAAATCGCGGTCGGTTTCACCCGGAAACCCGACGATGATATCGGTGGTGATCGCCCACCGCGGCAAGTACCGATGGATCCAGTCGACCCGCTGCTCGAATTGCTCCATCGTATATTTGCGATTCATGCGCCGCAACACCGCATCGCTGGCCGACTGCAACGGCAAATGGATGCGCGCGTTGAGCGCGGGCACGCGCGCGAGATCGCGAACGATCTTCTCGGTGAAATCTTTGGGGTGGGGCGAAATGAACGCCAGGCGCTCCAATCCGGGTAGAGCGGCTACCGTCGCGCAGAGATCGCCGAAATCGGCGCCGGTTGCGGGATCTTTATAGGCGTTGACCGTCTGACCGACGAGCATCACTTCGCGCGCGCCTTCGGCGATGCGCTCGCGCGCTTCCGCGACGATGGCGCCGGTCGGACGATGATCGAAGCGCCCCCGGACGTGCGGGACGATGCAGAACGTGCAGTAATACGAGCAACCGCGTTGCACGGTCACGAAGCCGCGCAGATGCGTGAACGCATCCGTCACGCAATCCGCCGCGCCGCCGAGCGGAAGCAGCAACGCGCGTTCCTCGGTGAATTCGGTATCTTCGAACGCCGGCCGCCACGACTCGATCGTGTCGCCGAGCTGCGCGAGTTCTTTGGTCCCGAAGACGGCGTCGACGTGAGGAGCGGCCTTTTGCATGCGATCGCGATCCTGCTCGGCAAGGCATCCCGTTACGATCAATCGCAACTGCGGATCGGCTTCCTTGAGCACTTTGAAATGATTCATGCGGCCGTACGCGCGACGCTCCGCATTATCGCGAACGGTACACGTATTGAGCACGAGTACGTTCGCCTCTTCGGGCTTGCCCGCAATCGAGTAGCCTGCGGCGGCGGCGCGATCCGCTATGTATTGCGAGTCGGCTTCGTTCATCTGACAGCCGAAGGTTTCGATGTAGATACTTGCCACGTTCAGGTCTTACCGTTCTTGCCGCCGGTGATCGCTAGGATCAACTCGAGCGGGAGATATAGTTTACCTCGGACCATGCCCGCGGGCGCGTCGTACACGACGTCGCGACGATCGACCGTAAACCGCGCGTCGCCGACGCGTCCGACGACGACGTGTCCGCCCCAGTGAATCACCAGACGGCCCTTAGAGTCGATTTTTGCGGCGCGTTCGGGAAAATAATCGGAGACGGGGGCGACCACGGCATTGTGCGTATCCTCGAGCGGCGATCGATAGAGCACGTGCGTCGTCTCGTTCGGGTAGACCATGACGTCGCGATCGAAACGCCGTTTCGGCTCCTTCACCACCAGGCGATGCGTCCCCACCGGTTCTTCGTAGACGCTCTGCAGCGGCTGCGCCGCCGCCCCATCGAACGAGACGCGCGCTTTCGGACTCAAGCCGTGCAAGACGACTTTGCCCGATTCCTTGGTGGGATGTGCCCGCAGCGGATCGAGTTGGACGCTTGCCAGCGTCGTGAGACCACCCGTAACGTCCTGATCGTCCTCGGAGACCTTCCAGCCGGTCTTGGTAACCGTGACGGTGTGTTTGCCGGCTTTCAAACCGTCCAGCAGAATTGGCGTGCGGCCGATGTAACTGCCGTCGACCCACACGTCGGCGCCCGAAGGAAGAGACGAAAGGTAGAGCGCGCCGAACTCCTGCGCCGCCGAGACCGGCGCCAAAATCATACAGGCAAGCAGCGCAACGATCGGCACTAGTCCGGCTACAGGTCTCGTCATGGAACTTCGAACAGGTTTGATTTAGCCGGTACCGGTGCCTGCGGCCAAAGTATTTTGCCTCCGAGTCCGAATAGACTGACCCCGTGCAACCCACAGAATTAGGCGAAGCCCCGATGCTGCGACCCTCGACCGTCGCGATCGTCGGACGGCCCAACGTCGGCAAGAGCGCACTGTTCAACCGTTTGATCGGACAGCGCTTGGCAATCGTCGAGGACACGCCCGGCGTTACGCGCGACCGCCTCTACGGCCTTTGCGAATGGCGGGGACGCACCTTTAGCCTCGTGGATACTGCCGGTATCGACCCCGATGCCGACAAAGAAGGCGATCACATCGTCGCATCCACGCGCCGCCAAGCCGAGGCCGCAGCGGCGGAGGCCGACGCGATCGTATTCGTCGTGGACGCATCGACCGGACGAAATCCAGTGGACGAAGACGTCGCCGCGATCTTGCGGCGAACGCGCCGGCGCGTCGTACTCGTCGCGAATAAGGCCGAATCTCCGAGCGCTGCGAGCGCCGTGCACGGCGAGTTTTCCTCGTTGGGTTTTGGCGAACCCGTGGTGGTCTCCGCGATTCACGGCGAAGGCACCGGCGATCTCCTGGACGAGATTCTGAGCCATCTTCCCGATCAAGCGCCGTCCGCGACGCAGCAGGGCGAGCTGTCGATTGCGCTGGTCGGCCGTCCGAACGTCGGTAAGAGTTCGCTGCTCAACTCATTGCTCAACGAAGAACGGGCGATCGTCTCGGACGTTCCCGGAACGACGCGCGACGCGATCGACACCATCTTCCAATTTAACGAGCACACGATCCGGTTGATCGACACCGCCGGCGTGCGCAAGAAGCCGGCGCAACACGGAGCGATCGAATACTACTCGGCGCTGCGCTCGCTCTCGGCCATCGCGCGCTGCGATATCGCAATCTTGCTGTTCGACTCGATGCAGGGCTTGACCGCGCAAGACCGCCGGCTCGCCGGCATGATTCTGGAAGAACGCAAAGGATTGCTCATCGTCGGCAACAAGTGGGATCTCGCCCGCGAGCAGGGCGAGTTCAATCAATCCGAATTAATCGACGTGATTTATAGCCACGTACCGTTCGCGCGCTTCGCGCCGGTCACGTTTCTCTCCGCAATGACGCGCCGCCGGCTAAGCAGCCTCATGCCGCTGGTCATGAAAGTCGCCGAGAATCTCGACCGGCACGTGGCGACCGCCAAGCTCAACGCGGTCATTCGCGACGCTACGCTCGCACATCCGGCGCCCGCACCCGGAGGCCGGCCGTTTAAAATCTACTACTGCTCGCAGCCGGCGTCGCACCCTCCGCTCTTCGTCTTCCATTGCAACGATCCCGAACTCGTCCAAACGTCATATAAACGGTTTCTCGAAAACATCATTCGGCAAAACTTCGAGTTCGAAGGCGTTCCGCTCACGCTCGAGTTTCGTGCGCGCCGCCGCGACGAGGAAGCCGAAGCGTGACGTCGAGTCTCGACTTCGTCGCAATCGCAATCGTTGCATTTCTGGTTGGTTCGATACCGTTCGGATATCTGATCGGGCGTTTTTTCTATTCCACCGACATTCGGAAGGCGGGGAGCGGCAACATCGGAGCGATGAATGCGCTGCGTACGCTCGGCAAAGGCGGAGCCGTCGCGGTCTTGCTGCTCGACGCGGCCAAGGGATTTCTCCCGGCATTCGTCATCTTGGCGGCCACCCAAAACCCAGGGCAGGCAAGTCTCGCGGCCATTGCCGCGGTCCTCGGACATTGCTTCTCGCCGTGGCTCGGGTGGAAGGGCGGCAAGGGGGTAGCAACCTCGTTCGGCGCCATGTTCGCGCTCAGTTGGAAAGCGGGCCTCGTCGCCGTCGCCGGATGGCTGATCGCGGCCTTGGCTACCTCGTATTCGTCGGTCGGTTCGATGCTCGGCAACGCCCTTTCGCCGTTCGCGCTCTTCTTTTTCACACGCAGCGTGCCGCTGACGATCTACGGCATTTTTGCGGCGCTCTTCATTATGTACACGCATCGCGAGAACATCGGACGGCTACGCGAAGGCACCGAGAGCGGCATCGGCTTCCTGACCCGGCGCCGATAGCGGCAAGGCGCGCCAACCAGGGCTCGCGTACCTCCGGTGCGTATTGGGCCTGGTCATGATTTCATCGAACGATTTCCGTAACGGCGTCACCATAGTGATCGAGGGCAACCTCTGGACCGTTATAGAATTCTTACACGTCAAACCCGGCAAGGGCTCGGCCTTCGTGCGCACCCGCCTGAAAAACGTGAAGTCCGGTGCGACCGTCGAGCGCACGTTCCGGGCGGGCGAAAAGCTGGAGCGGGCCACCGTCGACAATCGCCAGATGCAAATGCTGTACAACGACGACGACGGCTATCATTTCATGGATCAGGAGACCTTTGAGAACATCACGATTCAGCGCGACCTGATCGGCGACCCGGCGGATTTTCTGAAGGACGCCATGGTCATCGACGTGCAGTTTCACGACAGCGTGCCGATCGGCGTCGACCTGCCGGCGCACGTCGAGCTGAAAGTCGTGGACACCGACCCCGGTTTTAAAGGCGATACCGCCACCGGCACGACCAAGCCCGCGAAGCTTGAGTCCGGCGCGACCGTCAACGTGCCCCTCTTCGTGAACCCCGGCGATACGATTCGCATCGACACGCGGGATCGCCGATACATCGGCCGCGCCAACGGCTGAGAACGCAGCGCTCCTGTACGGAGCGCTTTTCATAATCGGCGTCGCCGCGAGCACGTTCGGATCGATGGTCGGGCTCGGCGGCGGCTTTATCATGGTGCCGATGCTGCGCTTGCTCTTCGGCCTCTCGCCGGCCATGGCGGCGGGAACGTCGCTCATCTTGGTCGTCGCCAATAGCGGCAGCGGCTCGATCGCGTACCTGCGACAGAAACGCGTCGACGTGCATCTCGGGTTGCTCGTCGCGGCGGGCGGTTTTCCCGGAAGCATTTTGGGAGCAATCGTCGTCAACCACGTTTCGGGACTCGTCTTCGACGTGTTGTACGCCGGGTTTCTCATCGTCGTCGGATTCGACATCATCTTCAATCGCGGCAAGCGCCTGGGCAATCGCAGCGACGACGCGAATACGGCTAACGCGCGGCGGATGCCGGTATCGCGCGCGCTGTTAATCGGCCTGGTGCTGGGGTTCGTCTCGAGCTTGTTCGGCATCGGCGGCGGCGTGATACTCGTGCCCTCGTTGCTCTACTTCTCGGCGCTGCCCGCACACGCAATTAGCGCCACCTCGCATTTTGCGATGGCATTGACTACGCCGGTAGGGCTCGTAACCCAACTCGTGCAGCACAATGCGCGGCTGGACTACGCGATACCACTAGTCGCGGGCGGCATCATCGGCGGGCAAATAGGCGCACGTATATCGCAACACCTAAAATCGCCGATGCTCATCAAACTCGTCGCCGGCGCGCTAGTCGCAGCCGCCCTCACCCTAGCACTACGCCACTTCGTCTAATCCTGTCACCCTGAGCCTGTCGAAGGGCGGGCATGCTTCGACAAGCCGGGGATGGCCGGGAAGGTGGGATTAGGTTTTCGTGCAGCTGCCGGTGACGGTGACGGTTTTTCCGCCGGTGGTTTTGAACGACGACGCCGAGGTGAGCTTGGTGTCGCTCACTTTGGTTACCGTGGTGTCGTTGTCGGAAGCCGTATCGTTGCCTTTGGAATACGTGACGTCATGCCAAACCATCGTCTGTCCGGCCCAGCCCGGCGACACGCTGAAGTCGTAGCCGCCCGTGGAGTCGGTAGAAAGATCGACCCAGCGCGAGGTGGTCGCATCGTAGGTCTGCTCGTCCTGGCTGGTCGTCTTGTATGGGAACCACGGCACGGCGTCGTTCGATTGCGTGCCGACGATCCAGTAGCCGGTCGGATCCATCGCGTAGGTGACCGTTCCGGTACCCGCTGACGGACGCCGCGAGCTTTTACTGGTGCACGACCACGTGCCGAGCAAGAAGTTCATGGCTGAAAGATCCGGTTTCGGTGGCATGGGAATCGGCGTCGAGGCGGCCGTTTGTGCGCTCGCGACGCCCGCGGAGGCGATGAAAAGTAAAGTAAAAAGCCCGGGAAGGTGCCAAAATTTCATTACACAGGTGCTCCTAGAAGCAGCAGTTCAAAGCCAAATCATGGCACGGCCACTCGGGAGCTGTCCATCGTGATTACGGATAGGGAAAAAAGGCCCCGGGACGCGCGAAGCGACTACGCGCTCGACGAGCGGCGGGGCTCGCCCGCTCTATACCGGTAGACGATGCGGCCTTTGGTCAAATCGTAGGGGGAGAGTTCTAGATCGACGCGGTCGCCCGGCAGAATCTTGATGCGATGACGGCGCAAACGGCCGGCAATGTGGGCGAGGATCGTGTGGCCGTTCTCGAGCTCGACCGCAAAGGTCGTGCTTGGAAAAATCTGCTTGATCGTGCCAAAGACCTCGAGCGGCGCCTCTTTGGTCGATTCGGCGGCCGGCGGCCGGGGGGTGTGGTTTTTGGTTCGGGATTTGCGAACTGCTATGACAGCCTCACTTTCGTACTACAGCATACTTTATAACGCACGTCAGGGCAAAGAAGCTCCCGAGCGAACGTACGTTCGCCTTTATTTTGGATACGTCATCTCCCTAGGGACGACGTACGCGTCGAAGTCCTGGCTCGATACGTAGCCCAGACCGACGGCCGCCTCTTTGAGCGTCGATTTATCGTGGTGCGCTTTTTTCGCAATTTCCGCCGCCTTGTCGTAACCGATTTTCGGCGAAAGGGCGGTAACGGTCATCAGCGATTCGCCGAGATACTTGGCGATGATCTCTTCGTTGGCTTGCAACCCTTCCACGGCATGTTCGCGGAACATCGTGCACGTGTCGCGCAGCAACGTGCATGAGTGGAGGAAATTATAGATCATCACCGGGTTGAAAACGTTGAGTTCGAAGTTACCCTGCGACGCGCCGAAGCTGATTGCCAGGTCGTTCCCAAAGACCTGCGCGACCACCATCGTCATCGCTTCGGACTGCGTTGGGTTGACCTTGCCCGGCATGATCGAGCTTCCCGGCTCGTTCTCGGGAAGCGTCAACTCTCCGATACCCGCGCGCGGGCCGGACGCGAGCCACCGGATGTCGTTGGCGATTTTCATCAGCGCGACGCCGAGCGTCTTCAGAGCGCCGGAGGCGAAGACAAAATCGTCGTGCGATGCGAGGGCCGTGAATTTGTTGGGGTGCGAACGAAACGGCAGGCCCGTCAACTCGGCGATTTTTTTGGAGGCGCGGCCTGCGAATTCGGGATGCGCGTTGAGTCCGGTTCCGACGGCGGTGCCGCCGATCGCCAGATCGTACAGGTGCTCGAGCGCTTCGTTGCAGGCGACCATCGCTCGATCCAGCTGGGTTACGTAGCCGGAAAATTCTTGACCGAGCGTGAGCGGCGTCGCATCCTGCAGGTGCGTACGGCCGACTTTAACGATATTTTTCCACGCTTTCGCCTTCGCGTCCAGCGCGTCGCGGAGCTTCGCGACTGCGGGCAGCATCTCGACCATCGCTTGCGCCGCGGCCATGTGCATCGCCGTGGGGAACGTGTCGTTTGAAGACTGCGACATGTTGACGTGATCGTTGGGATGAATGGGTTTCTTGCTGCCCATCTCGCCGCCGGCCATTTCGATGGCGCGATTGGAGATGACTTCGTTCACATTCATGTTGGTTTGCGTGCCCGATCCGGTTTGCCAAACGCGCAGCGGGAAGTGCGCGTCGAGCTTGCCGGCTACGACTTCGTCGGCCGCGGCCACGATGAGGTTCCTCTTCTCGTCGTCCAGCTTACCGAGATCGTTGTTGACCAGCGCCGCCGCCTTTTTGAGCGTCGCCATCGCTTTGACGACCGCGCGCGGCATCTGGTCGCGCGGCGTTTCGCCGTCGCCGATATCGAAGTGGATGAGCGAACGCGCCGATTGGGCGCCGTAGTATTTGTCTGCGGGAACGTCGATCTTGCCCATCGAGTCCGACTCGACGCGCGGTTGGGTCCCGTTGGAGGTGATATTCGCAGTCGTCATGGCCCCACTATCTTCGCCTTTTTGAGCGCTTTTCAGCCTCGACCAACGTCGCAGCCCGCGGCCTTAGCCGCCGCGCAGAGCGGCCCGTTCCGGTACGGTAGTCCCGACCAAGCGGGCATCGACGATTTCGTAGATCGTCAGCGGGAAGCGCGGATCGAATCCCCGCCGCGAGCACCGGCCACAGCTCATCGGCTGCGAAGGGCGGCGTTTGCGTAAGACTTCCATCGCACAGCGCTCGCAGCGCAGGATGTATCGTTTCGTGGATTCGCTGAGGGGCTTCGCGCTACCTAAGTCGTGGTAGATGGAGCTCAGCCCGCATTCGCGCATCTTCTTCTTGAAGCGTGCTCCGTGACCCATATCGCGATAGCGATCGAAAAGCCACGCATGGATCATTTCGTGCAGTAGCGTCTCACGCAGTGCTTCGGGGTTCGCCCGAAAATGCTTGGGCGAGAGCTCGATCATCAGGGGACGTTCGTTGTAGGTAATGCGCCCGGCGGAATTGGAGAAGCGAGCGTTGTAGCGAATCCGGCATGCCGGCACTTCGCCGTTGAAATGGAAGTTGTTGAGCTCGGCAAAGAGCAATTGCAGATCGGTCTCGGACGGGAGCAGCACGAAGAGTTTTTCGGCGTTCGTCCAAACGAGTCTTGTGCCCGATTCCCAACAACGCGGCTTGCCGCCGCGCGTCTACGTGCCCATCGTTCTGGTTATCGCCGTGGTTTTTCTCGGCGCAATGGCTTGGTTGCTCCGTATCGGTTTTGGAACCAGCGGATCGGTTTTCGGCTCCGGAACGGGCGCTACGGCCGCCGGTGCCAAGGCCGCGCCCGTACAACCGGGATCGCAAGGTTCCAACGTCAATGTCGAAGGCGGAGGGCCGCCGGCTGCCGTCCGGGTACAGCTCGCGCAACTGCGCGACCGCATCACAAAGAATCCGAAAGACGACGTCGCGCTCACGCAACTCGGCGATCTCTACCTAGCCGCGGGAATGTACGCGAAGGCGATCCCGCTCTATAAACGCGCGCTTGTGGCCAATCCGCACAACGCCGCCGCGACCGAAGGCCTGAGCCAAGCACAAACCGGATTGTCGGGGCAGCAATAATGAAACTCTATGTATCGTGCGATATGGAAGGCACCGCGGGCGTTTGCAGCTGGATGCAATGCGATCCGAGCAATACGGTGGAGTATCCGATCTACCGGCGGTACATGTCGCAAGAGGTACGCGCGGCCATCGACGGCGCGCGCGCCGGCGGCGCGACCGACGTGCTCGTCAACGACTCACACTGGGATATGCGCAATCTGTTGTGGGACGAGTTGCCCTCCGACGTGCGCGTCATCTCGGGATCGCGCAAGCCGTTCTCCATGGCCGAGGGGATCGATCGCGGCTTCGCCGGTGCGTTCTTCACCGGATATCACGCGAAAGTCGGCGACGAGAACGGCGCGCTCGCGCACACGTATACGGCCGACGTCCTCTACAACGTGCGCGTCAACGGCATTGCCTGCAGCGAGGCGCTCTTCAATGCTGCAATGGCGGGTTATCACGGGATTCCGGTGTTGCTCGTGAGCGGCGATCGCACGATCGTCGAAGACGTCCGCACGCACATGCCGTGGGTCGCGGGCGTGATCGTCAAGGAGAGCATCGGGCATTACGCCACCGATTCGTTGACGCCGCGGTCGGCGCAAAACGCGATCCGCGCGGCCGCGCGCGAAGCAATGCTACACGCAGCCGACGCAAAGCCGTTCGTATTTGAGCCGCCGATCGTGATGGAACTCGAAACCACGCGAGTGGAACAAGCCGACTTCATCGAACTCATGCCCGGGTTCGAGCGAATAGGGGGCCGCACGTTGCGCTTCGCACACGACGACTATGCGACGATCTTCCGCGCTTTCGTCGCCGCCTTCCGGCTCGGCGGCGCGGCAACGGCGGTTGCATGAAGATCTACGTTTCGTGCGACATGGAAGGCACGGCCGGAGTCTGCAGTTGGGATCAAGTCGACGCGCGCGGCTACGCTCCCGACTATTTCATCTACCAACGGTACATGACGCAAGAGGTGGCGGCGGCAATCCGCGGCGCCCGGGACGGTGGCGCGGGTGAGATGCTCGTCAACGACTCGCATGGCCCGATGCGAAACCTGCTTTTCGACGAACTGCCCGATGACATCCGCGTAATTTTCGGTAATCGCAAACCGTTCTCGATGGTCCAGGGTCTCGACGGCAGTTTCGGCGGCGTATTTTTTACCGGCTATCACGCCGCAATCGGGTCGGAGAACGGAACGCTGTGTCATACGTACACACCCGGCGTCGTCTACGACGTTCGCATAAACGACATACGTTGCAGCGAAGCGACGCTCAACGCCGGACTCGCGGGGCACTACGGCGTGCCGGTGTTGCTCGTGACCGGCGATCGCGCAACGATCGAGGAGGTCACGGCGCAAATGCCGTGGGTCACCGGCGTCGCGATCAAAGAAAGCATCGGACACTACTCGGTGGATTCGATCTCGCCGCAAGCCGCACAAGTCGCGATTCGCGAGGGTGCGCAGCGAGCGGTGCGCGATGCGGCGCAAGCCAAACCATTCGCGTTCGAGCCGCCGATTGCGATGGAGATCGACGTAACGCGCGTCGAGCAGGCCGATCTCATCGAACTGATCCCCGGTTTCGAGCGCACCGCCAGCCGAACCGTGCGCCTCGTCCACAACGATTACCCGACGGTCTTCAAAGCCTTCGTAGCCGCCTTCCGAATGGGCGCCCTAACTCTGTCACCCTGAGCCTGTCGAAGGGCCTGAGCCTGTCGAAGGATGCACGATGATGCCGCCTGCAATTGCGCCGGCGGCGCCTAGCGCGGCTGCGAGCGGTTCGTACCACTTTGGAAGCAGCGATTGCGCGCTCGGCGAAACGAGCGCGATCACGCCGATTGCCGAAATTGCGACGCATAAGCCGGCGGCATGATAGAGCGGGCGCGACGGCGCCATGCGCGCGGTAAGAGCGCCGGCAATGATTCCGGCGACCAGCCACAGCACGGCGTTTCCCGCGACGTACTTCGGAGGCGCCACGGCTACGGGCTGTCCCTTAAACATTACCAGCGCGATTACGACCGAGCCGATTAGCGTCATGACCAGGACGACGACGTAGCCGCAGGCGATTGCCACGATCGTGCGCAGACCAGGCACTCGCACGCGTTCTATGCGACTGCTTGCGGTTTTGCCAGGGCGATCGCGATAGAGGCGACGTCTCGCTCGGATATCGAGAGGCGGCGCATCGCTCCCTCGTAGGCCTCGATCGCTTCTTCGCTCTTGCTGGAGGCGGCGCGCTCCTCGCGCAATCGTTTGATCTCTTCGGTAACCCGGTGCGCGAGTTCGGGCGTCAACTCCACGCCGTGCTCGGCAAGTTCACCGGCGTGCTTGCGCAACGTGTCTTCGACCAGCGCCACGCCTGAATGTTTTCCGAAGACCCAACTCGTTTCGGCTCCCACCAGGCTCGCCGGAACGGCTTCGTACATGCGATGGTCGATGAGCATCGCGTGCGTGTGGATGCCGGACTCGTGCGCGAAGACTTTCGCTCCAACGATCGGCTCGTGCTGCTGCATCGGAATGCCGCTCGTGCGCTCCATGAAGCGCGCCAACTCCCGCAGCTTGTCGTATTTAAAACCCGGAATCTCGATTCCATAGAGGACGTTGAGCGCGGTGACGAACTCGTGGAGCTTCACGTTGCCGGCGCGTTCGCCATACCCATTGGCGGTCACCGAAACCACTTTGAAACCGCACGACACCGCGGTTATGGCATTGATCGTCCCCAAGCCGTAGTCGTTATGGAAGTGGCACACCATCGGCAAACCCTTCGGCATCGCGTTGACGATGCGCGAGCAATACCATTTCGCCGCTTCCGGGGTCAAACAACCGACCGTATCGGGCCATGCCGGGCGATCTGCGCCCGCCGCCATTCCCGCCTTGAAGTAATCGATGAAGTAATCGACGTCGCCGCGGCTGCCGTCTTCGGCCCCAAATTCGATCTTCGTCACGCCGCGCGAGCGCGCGTATGCGATGGCGTCGCATTGCAGCTTGACGTTCGCGTTGCGATAAAATTCAAGCGGCAGATCGAGCCATTCGCTCTCGTCGCGGCCTTCTTGCTTGAGCAGCATCTTGCCGATCTTATATTTCAAGTGCAAATCGCTGCCGCTCGTAAAGATGAAAAACGTAACTTCTGAAGGGGAAATGCCGACCTCTTCGAGCGTCCTCGCGGTCACGTCGATGTCTTTGGGATTGCTGCGGCACATCACCACGATTTCGGTTTGCCCGAGTTCACCGCGGCGCTTGCCTTCCATGACCAGCTGTAAGGTTTTGCGGTCGCCTGCCGACGCTGCCGGAAACCCGACGCTCATGATATGAACGCCGATATCCGCTAGGCGCGTCGCAATCTCGTATTTCTGGTCGGGGGTAAAGCAGACGCCCGGCATCTGCTCCCCATCGCGCAAGGTCTCGTCGTAAATGCGAATTTGACCCGGATCGGGAAAGCGCAGCGCGTGCGTAAACTCCCGCGGATCGCGGATCAGCCGTTCGATGGGCTCACGAAATTCCATAGCGTTCCCCCGAGATGGGTCGAGCGGTAGACTTCTCGCGAGCGCCGCGCATCTACTTCACAGCCGATTGAACGGCGGCATCGTTTCGTCGCGCGGCGCGAGCCCGGCGTCCACTGCCGCGCTTGACTGCGCGCGGCGCGTGTAGACGCGCAGTTCCGAAATGTCGCGCGGAAAGACCAGTTCGAGCATCCAATCGAACGCGACGCGCAGTTTGCGCTCGAGCCCCGGCAAGCGCGAGAGGTAATAGCCACGCCACAGGACCCAAGCGAGGAAACCCGTCAATACGCGATCGCCGGGCAATTGCGCAACGGCCTTGCGCGCTCCGAGCGAGGCCATCATTCCGAGCGAATCGTAACGAAACGGCTTGCCAGCCTGGCCGCGTATCGCGGCCACGACGTTGTGCGCGAGGACGGGGCCTTCGCGAATTGCGTGTTGCGCGGTTTGGGGATAGGAGCCGCCCTTTCCATCGGAAATTGCAGCGCAATCGCCGATGGCCCACAAATCCTCAAAGCCGTTCACCCGCATCTGCGCATCCACGACGATCGCGCCGCTTTTCCCATGAGGGAGATCGGCCGCCGCAACGATTGGCGAGGGTCGCACGCCGGCGCTCCACACGATCGTTCGCGTCTCGATGCGCCGTCCGCTCTGCAGTTCCAAGCCGTCTTCGTCGGCGGCTTTGACGTTGTCTCCGAGCACGATCTCGACACCGCGCCGCGCGAGCGCGTTTGCCGAATAGCTGCCCATGCGCGCCGGTAATCCGGGCAGCAAGGCCGGTCCGCCTTCAATCAGGGCGATGCGAATGTCTTCTCGCTCGACGTGCGGATAGAAACGCTCGACGCTGCGAAACAGCTCTACCATTTCACCGGCGGTCTCGACGCCGGTAAAGCCGCCGCCGACGACGACCAGCGTGAGCAGCCGCCTGCGCTCCGCTTCGTCGCGCGCGCTGTCGGCAAGTTCGAGCAGCCACATAAAACGGTTGCGCAAGATGCCGGCGTCTTCCAGCGTCTTGAGCGCGAAAGCACGCTCCGCTATCCCGGGCAGTCCGAACGTCGACGTCGACGAACCCAACGCCACGATCAGATGGTCGTATCGAATCGATTCCGTCATGCCCGTAAGCGTGTGCGTGTACGTCACGCTCCGCGCGCGCGCGTCGAATGCGTCCACCTCGGCGAGGACGAACCGCGCGCGTTTCAACTGCGAACGAACGGGCGTTACGATGTGACGCACGTCGAGCGCGCCGGAGCTGACTTCGGGCAGCATCGGCGTGAAGAGCGAGAAATTCTCGCGGCTGATCAACACGATCTCCGCCTCGTCGGCACGGAGCAGTCGTTCCAGGCGTTGCGTCGTCGCAATGGCTGCGAAGCCACCGCCGAGGATCACGATCCGTGCGGCCATACGAATCGCTTCTAGAAGCGGCTCGGACTTGCCGCCCAAGCCGCGAAATCCACGGCCGTCATTGGATGCGCGACCCCGTATCCTTGCATCGCATCGACCCCTTTGGCCTCGAGCCACTGCCGTTGTGCCTCGGTTTGGACGCCCTCGGCGACGACGAACCATCCAAACTGCTTGGCGAGGGCAACCAGGGCGTCCGTGGCGGCAGTAGCTTGCGCAGAGCTGAACAACGTGCCGACGAGATCTCGATCGAGTTTTACGAAGTCGATCTGCAAGCGCGCTAATTTCGTAATGGGCAAGCCACCGCTGCCGAACCGGTCCAATCCCACCAGCAGGCCATTCTCGCGGCAATCGTGCACGAAGGCTTGGGTGGCTTCAAAATCGCTTGCGGCAAGACTTTCCGCCAATTCCAGCCGCAGCATCGTGGGATCGATCTCGCCGAATTCCACGCCGTCGCGCACGCTTTGGACCACTTCGCGGCGCGGCGCCGAGATGTTGACGTAAATCGGTGCGCGCAGCCCCAATTGCTGCCACCTGCGCGCCTGCGCGAACGCAGCACGAACGACCCAGCTGTCGATCATCGTCGTGAGATGCCGGCTGTTCGCCACATCCAGAAACCGCTTCGGCGAGAGCAACCCCATCGAAGGGTGCAGCCAACGCAACAATGCTTCCACTCCCACGATCGAACGATTTGTGGTGCCGACGATCGGTTGGAAACAGAGCAAGAACTCCCGGCCGATCTGCTCGTTGTGCAGATTGTGCGACAGTTCGTGCCGCAAGCGCACGTCTTCCTCGAGTTCGCGATTATACCAAAAATACTGCGACCCGCTCTGTCGCTTCGCGCGATACATCGCGACGTCGGCGTGGGCGATCAACTCTTCGACCGTGCGACCGTCTTCGGGAAAAACCGCGATGCCGAGACTGACGTCGAGCTGCGTGCGGATATCCTCGAAATCGATTGGCGCGGACACCCGTTCGATGATGCGATTGGCGACTTCGATCAAGTCTTCGTCGTGCCGAACGATCGGGAAAATAACCGCAAATTCGTCACCGCCGAGCCGTCCCGCGAATTCGTCGCGTCGCATGGTATCGCGCATGCGATGGGCGATCTCCGCGAGTACTTTGTCGCCGAACGGATGACCGTAGGTGTCGTTGACCATTTTGAAATTATCCATATCGGCGAAAAAGAGGCCCGCGCGCGCGCCGTTGCGTTCCGCGTGCGCGATCGCCTCGCTCAAACGCCCGATCGTCGCGGCGCGGTTCGGCAATTCGGTCAGCATATCGTAAAACGCGTACCGGGAAAGCTGCTCCTCGCGATAGACGCGCTCGACCAAATTGCTCAGCACCGGAGCGAGCATGTTGAGATAGGTCGTTTCGTCGACGCCGAGCACATCGGCGCGCGGGGCGCGCGAGCCGAGCGCGATCGTCCATTGGCCGCCGGGTCCCTCGAAGGGCATCGCCACGACGGACTTGACGGCTGACTCAGCAATCGTCGCATGCTTTGCCGTTCGCGGGTCTCGCGCGACGTCGGCGATGTGAACGACGCCGCCGCGTTCGACCGCAAGCGCCGCGATGGACCCCGCGTACTCGACGCGTTCTCCGACGCGCGGACCGGCTTCGCCGACGGCTGCGTAAATAATGACACTTTCGCCTTCGACCAAACCGATCGCGCCAAATTCCATGCCGAGTGCCGCGGCGGCTTCGAGCAAAAGGTAACGCGCCACATCGCCGGCGTTCGTGCCGGCCGTGGGCCTTCTCGCGCTTGCGAGGCCTGGATCGGCGCCTTCGCCCGAGCTCATGCTGCGTAGTAGTCCTTTGCTTACTTGCTCTCGGCTCTCATGATTATGCACGCGCACTCAGGCGCCTAAACGCCCAAGCTGCAGGCTTGGGACCTCTGCCTCATCAAGATCTATCCCATCGTGCCCGACGAAGAAAGCAAGCCAAGCAAGCCACCGTCAAACCCCTATCGTAGCGACTGGAGCGCGGAGCGACCCGAGGATCGCCGGTACGACGTCCGCGAGGGCGAGTATCTTCCGCCGGGCGACGACGCGAAAAAACAGAAAACGGCGAAAGGCATCGGCGCGGCGGCGATTGGGCTCGGCGTACTGCTTGCCAAGTTCAAGGGAATTCTCTATTTGCTCTTGAGCTTCAAATGGTTTTTCATCGGCGCGAAACTTCTCGCGTACAGCTGGACCTTCTTCCTCTCTCTGTGGATTTACGTACTCTTCTTCGGATGGAAAATCGCGATCGTTTTCGTGCTCGTGCTGCTGACGCACGAGCTCGGTCACTATTTTGCATTCCGAAATTACGGGCTGGCCGCGCGCTTGCCGGTTTTTGTGCCGCTCTTGGGTGCCTTCACCTCGGGCACGCCTCCCGACGATCTCGAGAAGGACGCCTACATCGCGCTGGCCGGGCCGTTGACTGGATTGGTGCTCGGATTCGCCTGCTATGCGGCGGGCGCACTCTCGCACGAGACGTTTTGGTATGCGGCGGCGTATGTCTGCGCGTTTATAAACCTGTTCAACATGATTCCCACGCCGCCGTTCGACGGCGGCCGGGTGATTAACGCGCTCTCTCCGGTTCTGTGGATTGTAGGCTTCGCGCTCTTCATCGGACTCGCGATCGCATTGCACATCTCGCTGATCTTCGTGATCATCATCGGAGCATTGGGGCTGCCTGCAATCATATCGGCGCTGCGCGGGCGCGTCGATCCGCGCGCCGCGCGCATGACGGCGATGCAACGCGTGAAAGTCGGAAGTTGGTACCTGGCCGTGCTCTTCGGGCTCGTGTTTCTCACGTCGTACGCGCACGTCGCCGTCCCGCACGGAATACGATGACCGAGGAGAACGCGCCGGACTTTGCGATGTTGCGTGCGGTGGAGATCCTGGCGGCCATGCACGAACGCGCGCGGAAAGCGCCGAATCAGCCGCCGCCTCCGCTCGAGCGGCCGGTAGTGCTGTTTAACGAGCGGATTGCGTTTGCCGTCGGCACCACGACGCGTGTCTCCGTCGAACGCGAGCTTGGAATCGCGTTCAGTTACCCGGCCCCGGGCTGGCACACCTATGCGGTATCCGGGCCCAATCGCGAACGCCGGCTGCTGAGCGCGTTCTATGCGAAGGGCACGCTGCTCGCTGCGGAGTTCTACGTCGCCCGGACGGGCGGCGCACCGATGCTGGAACCTCGGGCGCTCGGATCCTTTCGATTCGTTCCCGGCGAAGTGGAACTCGGCGCGAACGTCGCCGCGATCGCACAGCATTTCGTGCCGGCTTCCGGCGGGCCCGGCCCGGTCATTTTCGACGAAGCCTTCGAGGCGCGCTTTGCCGGCGGCGTCGCGTACGTCATGGCGCGCAAGGGTACGATCGAGCGGCTCGCGCTCTATACCGACACGATGACGCTCGCACCATCATAAAGCGCTACGGTCTTCTGCTGCCCGCCGCGCTCTGCGTCGTCGTCGCGCTGTTTTTTGCGCGGCCGCATGCGACGCCCGGCCCGGCCCTGCGCGACTTCGAATCGTACTATGCGGCCGGCGCTACGTGGACGCGCGGCGACAATCCCTACGGCACGGGGATATGGCGGAGCGAAAAAGCGATTCCGGGCGTGAATTCCAAGCGCTACGAACTGCTGCCCTTCGTGGGGCCGCCCGCATCGCTGCCGCTCTGGTGGCTTTTCGCGCGCCTCCCGTTCGGGACTGCGGCCGCGTTATGGAGCGCTCTGCTCGTCGCTACGCTCGCAATCGTACTCGTGCTCGCGCTGCGCTGCTCGGCGATACCGGTTGCGTTTCCGACGCTGCTCGCGGCCGCGCTCGCATCGCTCGGCTTCGGCCCCATCACCAGCGACATCGCGCTCGGACAAGTCGCCCTCCCCGCATTTGCCTGCGCGCTCGTGGCCTTCGCGTCGCTGCCGAAAACGCTTGCCGGTTCCGCGCTCGCAACGCTGGGCGCTGCGTTGCAGCCGAATCTCGCGCTCGTGCTACTCTCGCAGGTGCGACGCAAGCGCGCGCTAGGTGCATTCGGCATCGCCGTCGTGGCGTTCGTTGCGCTGACCGCGTGGGCGTCCGGAACGCACGGTTTTATCGGTTATCTCGACGTGCTACGGGCTCACGGCAATGCCGAACGCTTGAGCCTCATCCAAATCACGCCGGCCGCGATTGCGTACGGATTCCGCGCGACGCCGCCCGTCGCAACGGTAATCGGCGGCATCGTTTCGGTAACGGCTCTGATCGTCTGGATCGCGTTTTCGCGCGGCGCGTCCGCATTCGGCCGATTCGTTTTTGCGTGCGCGATCTTGCCGTTCGTGCTGCCGTTTTTTCACGAGCACGACCTGCTCGTCGTGTTTGCGGCGGCCATCTACGCCGTCGCGCGCGTCGAGCGTGCGTTCGCGTCGATTGCGATCTGCGCCGCGCTCTTCGCCGGGATCGATTGGTTAGGCCTAGCCCAACGGCCCGACGGCACCGTACAGAGCCTGCTCCTGGCAATAGCGGCCCTGCTGGCCTACGCCGTGCTGCGCGGTGATCTTCGCCCGCGGGACTACGTGCTGCCCGCGCTGCCGCTGGTTCTTTTGGCCGCTGCCGGATTCGCAGCGGGATTTCACCCCGCGCCGATCTGGCCCGACGCAATGCGTGGCTTCGGTGCGTTTGCGACCGGCGCGTCCGCGTCGTCTATTTGGGCGGCCGAGCAGCGCGCGACGGGACTGCTGCAGCCCAACGCGTTTTGGGCGCTGCTACGTTGCTGCTCGCTGCTGGGTTGCGCGCTGGTAGCTTGGGCCACGGTACGCGCTAGTTCGAGATGTCCCGAGCGTTCCAAAATAGCATCTCCGGCCCGGGCTTGAATCCGTGAAAATCGTCGTTGAACGTTATGCGGTCGGTGCGTTGGCTCAGCACTACGAACGGAACGTCTTTTGCCAATGCTTCTTGCACCGCGACGTAGTCGAGGCGTCGCCGGGCGCGATCGTAATTCGCGAGTGCGTCGGCCAAATATGCGTCCACTCGTAGATTGCAATACGCCATGTAATTTTGGCCCTTAGGCGAGATGCGCGAGCAGGCGATCAAGTTCGTCATATCGGGGTCGGGCTGCAACGACCACGCATACGACGTAATGTCGTAGTGCCGCGTCGCGACGATTCCTCCGGCGGCGTAGGCTGCGAACAATTTACTTGTTGGATAGCGAAAATATTCGAGCGCGACGCCGATCTGCTTGAACCAGCCTTCGATCAGCAGCACCCGCGCGTCGAGGCTGGGATTACCCGTGTTTCCTGCAAAGCTAAAACGCAACGTGCGACCACCCTTGTGGCGCAATCCGTCGCTTCCCATCATCCAGCCGGCGCCCGCAAGTTGCGCGTTCGCGGCGTTGAGGTCGAACGCGTAGCACGGCGCGTTAGCGTCGTAGGCCCAACTCCGATGCGTTATCGGCGTGCACGCGAGGAACCCGGAGCGCCGGTCGACCTTTTCCCACAGCGTACGAACGTCGATCGCGCGCGTCAACGCTTGACGCACGCGCGCGTCCGCCAAGATGGGATTGCTCGTGTTGAAATCGATGTGGCCGTATGAGTTATCGTCGTACGCAATGGTCTTTGTACCCGGCGTCCGCTCGGCCTCTTCATAAGACGCGTTCGGAACGCGCACGAACGCGTCGATCTCGTGCGTACGCAACTGGGTCATCGCCGTGTTCGCATCGGGGATAACTTTGAAGATGACGCGCTTGAGTTTCGGCGGCCCGCCCCACCAATGCGTAAACGCCTCCATCTCGACCTCGCTACCGCGCACCCACCGGACGTATCGAAACGGCCCGAGGCCGACCGGCAGACTGTTGTAGGCCGCCCGGTTGATGTCTTTGCCTTCGAGCAGATGCTTGGGAAGAATTGCCGGATTGCCGATCGGCGTAAAGAAGCGATTGATGAACGCCGCATACGGCTGCTTTAGATGAAAGACGACCGTGTACGGTCCGGGCGTGTCCACGCGCGCGATGCGATCCCAACCGTCGCGCGTCAGCACGTTGGTACGCGGATCGAGAATCGTTTTCACCGTGAATGCGACGTCGGCGGACGTAAACGGCGCTCCGTCGTGCCACACGACGCCGTGCCGTAATTTGAACGTCAGTGTTTTGCCGTCCGCGGAAATGCCGCGATTCGCCTTGCTCGGCACTTCCAGGCAGAGCGACGGAACCGGATTCCCTTTGTCGTCGAAGACGAAGAAATAGCCCATAGTGAACGCGGAGAGATCGTTGACGAGCGTCTCGGTCGAGAGCAACGGATTGAGGTTGTCTATGTCCTCGCCGTCGGCCCACCGCAACGTCCCGGGAATCGTCCATGGGTGCCGGCCCGATCGGTTAACGCCGACGTTCGTGCAGCCGGTAAAAACCAGCGCGACGAGCATCAGCGCGGCGAGCGATCTCGTCAGCACTCTGCTAGATGTCGACGTTCATCATGTTGTCGAACGGAAGCGCCGACCCGGGATGGAAGTTTTTCAGATCCTTGTTGTACACGAACGTATCTTCGGGCAGAGAGGTGACGATGGTCGGGGTATCGCGTTGCAGCTCTTCCATGACGATAGCATCGTCCTTTGTACGTCCGTCGATGGAGTACTGCGCGTAAAAGTCGCGCATGGCCGCTGAGGCTCGGCGGTTACACCAATGGAGGTCGTTCTGCCCGTTCGGGGGGATCTGATCGCACGCGTAGAGATTCGAAAAATCGCCTAACGGATCGAGGCCCCAGTTGATGTAGAGCACGTCAAACTTTCCGGCATACAGAATGCCGCCCTGCGAAAGCGGCGCGAAAAGCAGCGCTGAGTTGTAGTGATGAACGTCGATGGCGACGCCGGCCTGCTTCCACCAGGTGCGTAACAGTTCGATGAGATTATCGGTATCCTGACTGCCGGTATTCGTCGCGAAATCGAGGCTGAGTTTCAGGCCGTTTTTTGCGCGGATGCCGTCCGCGCCGCGTTTCCACCCGGCTCCGTCCAGCAACTGGTTGGCTTTGGCGAGGTCGAACGGCTTGATCTTCGCGAGCGCGGGGTCGAAGTACGACGCAACCGGCGGTGCCGGTTCTTCCTGCAGTATGCCGAAGCCGTGGCCGATTTTTGCACGCATCGTAACGCGGTCGGTCGCGTATTCGAGTGCTTGGCGCACGGCCGGATCGCTTACCGCGGCGTGGCTGGTGTTGAAGTCAAGATGGTTGAATCCAAAGCCCGGCTGCCGGATAGTTGCGAAACCGGGCAAATGTTCGAGCCGCGTGAAATACAGCCCCGGAACGCGGTACCACATGTCGAGGCCATGCGCTTCCAACTGCGTCTGCACGGTGTCGCGATTTGGAATGATCTCATAGTCCACTTCGTGGAGTTTGGGGAGGCCGCGAAAATAGTCGGCGTTGGCCACCATCACCACTTTTTGACTGCGCAGCCACTTCGTATATTTGAACGGACCGATGCCGACGGGTAGCGCATTGTAGGGTGCATTGTTGATAGTCGCCAGTTTGCCGAGGATGTGTTTGGGCAGCACGCACGGGTTTGCGCCGGCACTAGAAAAGAACGTGACGACGAACGGCGAGTACGGTTTGCGCAAATGCAGTCGAACGGTATATTTGTCCGGTTCGTCGATCTTGTCGATCAGGTCCCAACCGCTGCGGCTGACTTCGTTGTTTGCGGGGTTCTGGACCGTCTTGATCGAGAACACAACGTCGTCCGCGTTGAACGGTGCGCCGTCGGACCACTTTACGTTCTTGCGCAGATGGTACGTAATCGTCAGGCCGTCGGCGCTGACGCCGCCGTTTTCCTTCGTCGGAACCTCGGTCGCAAGCTCGCCGTAGGGCAGATTCTTTTCGTCGAACTTGATGAGCCATGCCATCGTCATCGACGACATGTATGATAGCGTTCCCTGTTGGCTCAAATGCGGGTTTAGCGTGCTGATGTCTTCCGCCGTCGAAAAGCGCAGCACGTGCGGGATCGTCCACGAGTTCACGCGCCCGCCCGCGCCCGGGGCCGCACCGCCGCCACTCTTCGAGCATGCCGCCAACGCGGCACACGCAACGATCAAGGCCAGTCGATTCAAGCGATAGCTCATAGGTTCAATGCTTCGAGCCGCCCCCGTCCAATTGCTGCTCCCGTGCGAGCCGCGTGTCACCCTGAGCCTGTCGAAGGGCGAGCCGCACCATCTCAAGCGATCGTCATGACGGTCCGGAAGCTTGCCTGCGCCTATACTCCGCCGCGTTATAAAATTGGTAACCGGAGTAATCGACCTCGGCGCGCTCGCGAGCCCAGAAGAGCCACCCGCGGCCAACCGCATGCGCGCGAATGCTGGATGGGACCGAGTACCGGCCGGCGGTGGTGTAGCGAAGCTCGATCGCGACGGTCATGTTCGAGTCATCCGTATCGGTAACGTTGCCGTCTGCGGCGATCGGCGCAAGCGTTTGCGGATCAACATAAAGTTCGGTAATGCCGTTGTCGTCCTTGCATGTGGGCTGCAATTCGAACCGCAGCGCCGCCTGGCCGTTCCAACGGGTCTGATCCTCACTCTTGGGCACGTAGCAATTCGACTCGAAGAACCGGTGCTTGCCAAACGGATTCTCACTATCGCCGCCGTTGGACTGGATCACGTGTGCGTTGGCCGGCGGTAGGCCGCTGACGATCGCTCCGTCCGAGGTGCGCACGTAGATGCGTTGCGCGACCTCACGATCGCCGGCGATGCCGCGAGCCGAAGCCTGCTCGACGAACGAGACATAGGCTGGGAGGCGCGCCCGGTCGAGATAGGCCACGGCACGCGCGTAGTCGGCTGCCATCATCGTACGTAATACGCCGCACCCACTCACATGTTTCGCCCCTCCCCCGACACCCTGAGCTTGTCGAAGGGCGAGCTTGTCGAAGGGCGAGCTTGTCGAAGGGCTTAGATGTCGACGTTCATGAAATTGTCGAATGGAGACGTCGCGTTGGGGATGAAGTTTTTCAGGTCTTTGTTCCAGACCCAGAGCGTTTTCGTGCCGGTGATGACAACGGTCGGGACGTCTTTATTCAGCTCTTCCATAACGATAGCATCGTCGGCATTGCGCTGCGTCTGATCGAAATGTCTGAAGACCGCTTGGGTTGCGTCGCTGGCCTTTTTGTTGCACCAGTGGATGTCGTTCTGGCCGTTCGGCGGGAACTGATTGCACGCGTAGAGATTCGAAAAGTCGCCGAGCGGATCGGCGCCCCATTGAAAATATGCGACGTCGAATTTACCGTGGTAGATGATTCCGCCGTTCGCATACGAGTTAAACATAATCGACGAAAGATAATGCCGGACGTTCATGCTCACGCCGATCTGCTTCCACCATCCACGAATAAGTTCCATCATCGACGCCGCAACGGGATCGCCGGAAACGACCGCCACCTCCAGATTGAGCTTGACCCCGTTTTTCGCGCGCACTCCATCCGCGCCCAGTTTCCAGCCGGCTTGGTCGAGGATCTGATTGGCCTTGGCAATGTCAAACGGGGTAAGCGGAATGTTCGGGTCCCAGTACGCGGCCGCTTGCGATGCCGGCTCGTCTTGCAAGTTCGCTACACCGTTGTAGAGTTTCTGGATGATCGTTTTGCGGTCGGTAGCATATCGCAGCGCGCGGCGCACCGCGACGTCGGCCAGAACCGGATGGCTCAAATTGAAGTCCAGGTGGCGGAAGTAAAAGCTGGGGTCCGCTTCCACGTGATACGCCGCCAGCGTGCGCAGATGATCGATCTTGTTCGGCGGGGCACTGTAGAACAGGTCGAGCTCCTTGGCGTCCAACTGCGTGACGACGGTGTTGACGTCGGGTATGATCTCGAAGTCGACTTCTTTGAGCTTCGGCAGGCCGCGAAAATACAGCGGATTTGCAACCATGACGACGCGGGAGCCACGCGACCACCGCTTGTATTTGAACGGGCCGATCCCAACCGGCAACGCGTTATACGGCGCGTTGTTGATGTTTGGAAGCTGAGCGAGCAAATGTTTGGGCAGCACGCACGGGTTCGCACCGGCGGTCGAAAAGAACGTCGTCACGAACGGTGTGTACGGCTTCTTCATGTGCAGGACGACCGTGTATTTATCGGGCTCGTCGATTTTCGTAATGAGGTCGAAACCCGCCCGGCTGGTGACGTTGTTGGCCGGATTGAGAACCGCATGGAACGACCAGACGACGTCGTCCGCCGTAAAGGGTACCCCATCGGACCACTTCACGCCCTTGCGCAGATGGTAGATGATGGTTTTGCCGTCGGGACTCACGCCGCCGTTGTGCATGTCGGGCACGATGGTTAACAGCTCGGGATACGGCCGGTTGTGCACGTCCCACTTGATGAGCCACGCCATCGTCAACGAGGCCATGAAAAAGGCCGTCGTTTGCGTCGTGAGCAGCGGGTTGAGCGTCGAAAAATCCTCGCCCGTCGAGTAACGCAAAACGTGCGGAACGGTAAACGCGTTGACGCGTCCACCCGGGTTGGAGGAGCTGCCGCCGTTTTTGGTACACCCGGCCGCGAGAAACGCCAGGATTAGTGCGACCGCTGCGAATCGTCTCAAATCGAGTACTCCCATGGATCCCAGAACGATGAGATGACCGGCGAGGGCGTATAGCCGTGCAGGTCGGTGTTGTAGACGTACGGTTCTTTGCGGAACGAAATGATGATGGTCGGAACGTCCTTTGCCAGCTCCTGCTGAACGATGACGTAGTCGGCCCGCCGCCGTTTCTGATCGACCGTCTTGAGGGCGTCATTCATCGCCGCGGTAGCTTTGGGGTTATTCCAGAAAAGCGTGTTCTGCCCGCGAGGCCCGAAGTTGTCGGCGGAGTACAGCGGGCTGTCGTCCGGATCGGATGCCGCGACCCAGGCGTAGATCGCTGCGTCGTAGTGACCGCCTTCGAGGATGCCGCTGCTCCCGTTGGCGAAAAATGACGCGGTCTCGTAGTTCTTGACGTCGGCTTGCACGCCGACGTCGTGCCACTCGCGTTGCAGCACGGTCTGGATCGCTTTACCCATCGTCGCTTCGGTCTGTGTGCTCAGGGAGAACTCCAACCGTTGTCCGTTTTTGACGCGGATGCCGTCGGGTCCGACCTTCCATCCGTCGGCTTCGAGAATCGCCTTGGCCTTGGCCGGGTCGAACGGGTGGTGCTCGATGTTGTCGGTGTGCGCCCACGAGAGGGTCGGATGCTGGTCGGTTTCGTCCGGCGTGGCGGCGCCGTGCATGATCTTGTCGATGATCTCTTGCCGGTTGGTCGCGTACGCCAAAGCGACGCGAACGTTCTTGTCGCGCAGAATCGGACGCCGCAGATTGAAGTCGATGTGATCGTATTCGAAGCCATTGAGCTGGATCGCGGTCAGGCCGTTTTTGGGATCGTTTGCGAGCGCCGCGTATTTCGGCCAGTTGATAGGCGTACCGCGCGCGAGCATATCGATTTCGTGCGTCTGTAGCTGCGTCTCCATCGTATTTTCGTCGGGCATGATCTTAAAGATCACTTCTTTGAGCTTCGGCGCGCCCATGAAGTATTGCGGAAACGCTTCCATCCGCACTTCGCTCCCGCGCTGCCATTGAACCACTTTGAACGGCCCACTGCCGATCGGCAGCGAGTTGTACGGCGCGTCGTTGATCGACCCGTGCTGTTGTTGGTACGGCCCCAGAATGTGTTCTGGGAGGATCGGCGCGTTGCCGTTCACGCCCCACAACTGACCCAAATACGGAGCGTAGATCTTTTTCATGTGGACAACCGCGACGTAGGGGTCGCTGCAGTCGATGTCCTTGATATCTTTGTAGCCGTCGGTCGTGGCAATGTTGGTCTTCGGATTCATAACCAGTTGCCAGGTGAACTTCAAGTCGTTGCACGTCAGCGGCCGGCCGTCTTGCCACGTGATGTTGTGGCGGAGCTTGTACTTTAACGTCAGCCCGTCTTTGCTCACGTCGCCGTTGGCAACGGTCGGCACTTCGGAAACGGCGTCGGGGACGGGCTTGGCTTTATCGTCGTACCGTACCGCATACGAGTAGATGAACATCGAAAGGTCGCCGGTAACGGCGCTGGCCTGCAGCAACGGATTGAGCGACTTCGGGTCTTGGTTCTCCGCGAAACGCAGCACGCCGGGTCTCGTCCAGGAGTGCCTGCCGCCCGTGCCGGCCGGACCCCCCGCATTTTTGGTGCACCCGGTAAGTACGAGCGCCGCGCCTGCGGCGAGCCAGCCGAATCGTTGCCAAGAGTTCAGGATGTGGTCCCTCCGTTGTCGCGCATGATGTCCGGGTCGATGCCCGCTGCCTGCAAGAACTCGCTATACGCTATCGGCGAGATCTCCGATGGTTTTATCTCGCTGCGCCCTCCCCAGAAAACGTTGGTGTACGCAAATTCGATACCGGCCTCGCGCAAATGTTCGTCGATAGCAGCCTTGTGCGCCAGAACGACCTGCTTGTCTAAACCGTGCGCGACGGCCATGATGTTGACGTTACGAAACTCGGGGCCGCCTTCGCGCCAGTAGGCATGCGTGATGATGTGATGCCGGCCTACTTCGCGACCCGCGTCGATCTCGCGTCCCGGCGCAACGGCCCAATGGAAGAGCGCGTTGTAGCGGGTCACGCGCTCGTCGTTCGCAGTGGCCTTCACGTGCTCCAGGAACGTCGAAAAACGCCCAATTACTTTGCGCGCATTCAACGAACGCGCCACGTCGTAAAACGTTTCCAAGTCGACGCCCGCGAGGCGGGCGCGCGGGCGCCACAATTCGCGGTGGATATCGCCGGGAGCAAACTCGGGTTTGAGCGCCACCAGCACGCGCCACTCCAGTTCGCTCAACTCGACGATGTTGGTGTGCAGTACCTCGGCCAAGGCGTCGGCGCGGCTTCCCGGTTCGATTCCGCGACGGCGTACGTGTCCGACACCCAGCGCGAAGAGATTTTTGGCAGGCATGAGGCGGAAATGATCGGCGCCGACGCGCTCGCGCAAAAATTCGGCGTGCTTCTCGATCGAGTAGCCTTGTGGGACCTTCAGCGTCGTCCATAGCCGGTAGCTCGAGCCGGGCGTTTGCGGATCGGCGGTGCGGATGACGACATGACCCGAAAACGGATCCTGGGCGAACATGTAGTCGAAAGCTGCGTCAAGGCGTTCCGGCGGTACTTGCCACGCGACCAGGGCGCCGCGCGCGAGATTGGTCGCCATGAGCGTTTGCCGCACGCGCCGGATCGTTCCGGCCTGCAACATCGCGACGACGCGTTCAATAACGGTCTCGACGGGAACGCCGGATTGCGCGGCGACCGCGCCAAAAGGATCTTCTTGGAAACCGGACAGGCGGTCTTCGGAGACCGCTAAGATGGCGGCATTGACCGGATCGCTTATGGCGGCCGGCACGGCGACTTCAGGGGGCATGGCGGGGTAGTTCCACCCCGCCATGCCCGTCTACTACCCGGTGGCCGGGCTCAGATCGCTTTCGCCGATCGCATAGAGATATGTCTGCTCGGCCTGACGCAATGCATAGACGGCCGTGAGCCGATCCGTCTCGGCTGTCGTGAGTCCCACTTGCGCGTTTAGCAGCAGCGGCAACGTCGTGACGCCTGCGCGATATTGCGCTTGCGTGGCGCGCAGCGACTCCTGCGCGTTAGCAAGCTCGACTTGCGTTTGTCCGACCGCCGCCTGCGCCGAAATCAGCCCGGCCAGAGCTTGGCGCACGTTGAGCTGCACGCCCAATTTGGTATTGAGCGATAGCGCGTTGGCATTGTCGAGTTGCGCCTGCGCCTGCTCGGTCTGCGCGGCGGTTATACCTTGATCGAAGATCGGAATGGTCAGCGTCGCGCCGACCGAACTGCTGCCGCGAAAATTTCCGCCGCTCGGAGTCGTCGAGGCGGTGCCGGCGCTGGCGGAGCCCGAGAGCGACGGGAATCGCCCGAGTTTAGCGGCCTTGAGCGTATACTGCGCGGCCTCGACTTGCCGTTGCGACCCCAGATAGTCGGGACGCAGCGAAAGCGCGCGCGACACGGCCGTATCGTAATCGAGCGGCGGGTTTTTCAACAGGCTCGCCGTCGGATTCGCGGGCGTGTCGTTTTTCGGCGTTACGTCGGTGTTGGCGTCGAGTCCGAGCTCGTTGGCGAACGCCGCGAGCGCCGAGAGTTGCGTTCCTTGCGCGCGAACGAGCGACACGCGCGCTTGCGCCGTCGGAAATTCCGCAGTGAGTAAATTGGAACGCGCTTCGGTTCCGGCGCTGATTTGCGCGCGCACCAGATTTTCTTGAACCACGTCTTGGCGAACGACTTGCGCCGCCAATGCCGTAGCGCTCTGCGCCTGAAGGGCATTGTAATAGGCCTGCGCCACATTGAAGGCAAGCGTTTCCAAGCTGCGCTCGTAGGTGTTGGCGGCGGCGGCGTAGCTGGAGGATGCGGAGTGAATTTGCGAGATCGTGCGGCCCCCGTCGAAGATCAGCTGGCGCAGCGACAGATCGAGCGACTCGCTCGTGAAACTTCCACCCAACGTGCCGGTGCTGCCCGTGCCCCCGGTTCCCGTGCCGGTAGTACCGGTCGAAGACCGGCTGCCGCTCAGACTGTGGGTTATCGAGCCGACACCGGATACGTTCGGTAAAATTCCGCTGCGCGATTGATCGAGCTGTCCCTTCGAGAGGTCGTACGCTGCGCGCGCCGACGCGAGAACGGGCGACTTAGCGGCAGCGATGGCGATGGCTTGTGACAACGTAATCTGCTGCGGCACCGCCGGATTGGCGACTCTTTTCGATACCCCGGGCGCCGGCGTACCATATGCGGGATAGGGCAACGCGGTCGCGGAGCTGCGCGGAATCGGCGTCGGCGTATTTTTCGGTAACGGCGGCGGCGGAGTCGCGGTTTGCGCCGCCGAGACGCCGGCGGGCGCAATAGAACCCACCAGCGGCAGCAATAAACCCAACGCGAGGGCGCCGCTCACGATGTTGCGTACAATTTTCACGGTTTGTGCGTCGCGCCTCCGGTCGGTGCGCCGCCTTGGGCGGGCGCGTTCTGGCCGTTAACGGCAACGACGCTGCCGTTTTGCAGAGCGTCGGGACGCGTCGTGATCACTTGCGTTCCGGCTTGCACCTTGGGGCTATTGACTTCGGATAGCGTATCGGTTTGCAAGCCGATTTTCACCGGCACTTGTACCGCTTTTCCGCCGGTCACGACGAACACGCTGTTTCCTTGATCGGTCTGCGCGACCGCCGACCGCGGCACGACGACCGCGTTGTCGTGCTTGGCTTTCTGAATCGTAATCGCAACGAGCATGCCGCCGCGCAGCAGGTCGTTGGGGTTGGGTTCGACGATGCGCGCGCGGTACGACAGCGTCCCTTGCGTCGGCACGGCATTGACGGTATCGATGCGGCCGCGGAAGGTTCGATTTCCCAGCGTTTGCGAGGTAAACGTCACCGGTGTCCGCGGACTCGCGTACGAGACGTCCTCGTCGGGCACGTTCACGTTGATGTAGACCGTCCGCACTTTGGAAATCGTGAATACCTGGGAAGACGGCCCAGCCTGGGCTCCCGGATCCATGAACCGCGCCGTTATGACGCCGTCAAAGGGCGCGTAGAGCGCGGTCTGCGAAATCTGCGTTCGCAGCGTATTGGCTTGCGCTTGCGCGGATTGCAGGGCCGCTACGTCGGATTGGGCGTTGGCCGCGGAGATGTCGGTGTTCCCCAATTGCGCGATGCTCTGGTGATAGCTCTGTTGGGCTTGCACGTACGTGGCGCGCGATTGCTCGAACTGCGTCTGCGAGACGTAGCCCTGTTTGAACAGTTGTTTGTTCTGATTGTAGCTGAGCTGCGCGTTGGCCAGCGCCGCCTTCGCGGTCTGTTCCGCGGCGCTCGACTGCGAGCGCGTTACGGGAACCGTGAGCGTCGAAGAACGAGCCTTCGCGGCAGCCTGCGAAATCAGCGCTTCGTCTTGAGCGAGTTGCGCGCGCAGCGTCGAATCGTCGATTTTTGCCAATAGCTGCCCGGCCTTGACGCGATCGCCTTCGTTCGCGTACACGCCGGTTACCGGACCCGACTGCTGAAACGTGAGCGTCGATTGCATGAGGGGCGCGACCTGGCCGTCAAGCGTGACGTAGGTCGCGATGTCGCGCCGCTGCGCTTGAGCAACGTCGACGTTGAGGGGTGGCGGGCCGTGCTGCTGGTGCGATGATCCGCCTCCGCATCCGGTAAGCCCGACTCCGGCGGCTAGCGCCAGGGCGATCGCCAAGCGATGGTGCTGCATTCTTCTCCTGTACGGTCAGTGCCAAACTCCCGCACCGCGGGTGTTGGATACGCTTTTCACTATACGAGCCAGCGCCCGATTTGATTCAATTGTTATGTTACGAACCTGAGAATCTGCTTACGGGCCATTCGGATGCAGCCGCTTCCCAGGGGCGCGGAGGCCTTCGAGAGTAATGACCACTGGCATGAGCGCGAAACTCGATATCGGCCGCACCTACAGTAGACAGAGCCGCGTTGAAGAGTGGATGACGGCGGAAAAAGCCGGCAACAAGGGCGTCGACGTTCTGTCCACCCCTATGCTGATCCAGCTGATCGAAGAGGCCGCGATGGCCTGTATCGCGCCCATTCTTGATGAGACTCAGATCACGCTGGGCACCCATATCGATCTGGAGCATCACAAACCGGTACCCGTCGGTTTCATCGTCCGTACGGAAGTCGAGGTCGTCCTGGTGGACGGCCCTCGCATTAGTTTTGCAATCGCGGTCTTCGACGAGCAAGAGGCCGTTGCCGAAGGAACCCACGAGCGATACCTCATCGAGCGTGCTAAATTCCTCGCAAAGCTTGAAGATAAGCTCGCATAACGCTACATTAGACGGAAGTAGTGGAAGCGACGCGATAAAGCCCCCACCGACAAAGGTAGCCAGTACGGGCGCTTCGCTTTCGGTTACACTGAAGGGGGGCCTATCGGCCCTTCCCGAACAGATTAAAAAAGTTTGTTTTTGGGTAGTTACCCTGCGACGGAACCCAAGCTTGGTTCGCCTTAGGGGCGAGCCCAATGGGCAAGGTTGCCCGAAGGCAAGCTGAGGTCTCATTCTAACTAGGAGGAAACATTGAAACGACTGAGCACCGGAGTCCTCGCCGTGCTGTTCGCAGCCGGCCTTGGACTTAACGCGGTCGCCGCTCCGTCGAATCCTGCATCGCAAGGCAACCTTGGACCCAATGCGATCGCTCAGGCTTCGACGGATCAGGCCGCTCCGCCGGCGAACTTCGGTTCCCCGCCGTCGGGCCAGATCCCGATTTTATTCAACGATCATCACGTCTATTCCAAGCCCGACACCCTCAAGCAGGGTCGCGTGCTGGCTGCGCTCGTGCGCGGCGGCACCATCCTGATCCCACTTCGCTCGATGTTCGAGCAAATGGGCGCGACGGTTTCGTACGATCCCGGCACCAAGACGGTCGACGTCAGCAAAGCCGGATCCGACGTTAAAGTGACGGTCGGAAAACCCGAGGTAATGATCAATGGCGAGTCGCGTCCGCTGGACGTTCCTCCCGAGATTTACCAGGGCAGCGTCCTCGTGCCGGTCCGCGTTATTTCGGAAGGCATGGGAGCATACGTCCAATGGGTGCCCGACAAGCGACTCGTAGTCGTGCGTTACAACCCCGCAACTCCGCCGCCGCCGCCGGCGCCGGTTGAGAGCGCGAGCCCGGTCCCGACGCCGGTCCCGACCGCGGTTCCGACCCCGTACATGGACAAGTTCATCGCCGGCGACTACATCATTTCGCCGAAGGTGTACAACGAGTTCAGCCCGGGCAACACCGGCAGCAACTCGAACGGCGGCTTCTCGTATCGCCTCAAGGGCGCGTACGAGTTCAATCTCTTCAGCCTCCCCTGGATGCTCGAAGCCGATTACCGTCAGTTCAACTACCCGCACAATCAGGGCGTCGCCACGACCCCGTCCAATGACGGTCAAGTCTGCGACGGTCTTCCGGATACCGCGAATCCGGGTGGCAACCACGCTTCGTCCGGCGACCCCGGCTGCGTTACCGCAATCGGCGGCCAGTTCCAGACCTTCGTGCCTGCCTTCACGGTGCGCGACTACGATTTCGACGGCCGCCTTGGCCTGAAGATTGCGAACCCGCGCATTTACATCGGCGTCGGCTATATGGCGCGCTCGGGCAACTACGGTTACCCGCGCCTCCACTCGGTCGGCTTCGGTCTCGAGAAACTGCCTGACCTGGATCAAGCGTTCTCGGTCTACGGCAGCGCCTGGTATTACCCGAACGTCAAGGGTACGTTCACCAACGCTTCGGGAACCTTCGATCTCGAGTACAACGTCCTGAAGTACGACGTCGGCGGAGCGTTCACGTTCGGTCCGAACACGCCGATCTACATCGACTTCGGCTTCCTCGGCGACCGTGGCAAGAACAAACTCAATGCCCCGATCGACTTCACCCACAACGGACCGTACATCGGTCTAGGCCTCAAGTTCTAGCTCGCAAGAGTACGAACGCGAAAGAGCCTCCGGTTTAACCGGAGGCTCTTTTCTTTACGGGCACCCTTCGAGAGCCTCAGGGTGACAAGCGGCGTTACCGGCGCGGGTGATGCGTTGGGACGGGCGACGGGGATGGCGAACCCGGCGGTGACGACGAGCTCGCCGGTGATGGAGAGCCGGATGGGGTCGGCGATGCCGACGAGGCCGGTGAGGCCGAGCCGCTCGGAATCGGGGTCGGCGTCATGGCTCCGCTTGGGATGGGCCCGGGCGAGCCGCTCGCACCCGGACTAGGAGCCAAGGTAGGAAGCGGGGTAGGCGTTGCGGGCGGTACGCACGGAGGCGTGAGGATGAGCACGCCCGGCTGGCCCGGCGCCGTCGTGGGCGTGGCCGTCGGTTCCGGAGTGGGCGACGCGCTCGGCGTCGGTGTCGGCCGGACACCGGGCGACGGACTCGGGCTCGGCGTCGGACACGGCTCGGCGACCGCGAAATAGTGCTCGGTAAACCCGATGGTCAGATCCTTCTGCACCAACTTACCGAAATACGTTTTCGGAAAGTGACTTACCAACACGTGCATGTACTGCCAGGCTTTGTCTTGCGCGTCTTTGATGTAGACTTTTTCGTACGCCTTGATGGCGAGAAAATACGAACGGGCGAGTTCGGGATCTTTCGGATAACGGTTCGCCCACGCGCGCAGTGAATCGTCGGCCAGGTTAATTTGGCTAAGGATTCCCGGGTTGGTCGTGAACGCTCCCGCGCGCACGGTCTGGTCGTGGAACGTGTTGTTGATGCCGAGATAGCTCAACTTCAAGTGCCCGAAATATTCGTCACCGGGTGCGGAGACTTTCAACTGATCCAGTTGATGCTGCCGGAACTTCGATACGGCCTGCTTCTTCCCGGCCGTCGCCTTGTGTGCGTGGCTTTTGGCCGGCGTTTTGGTCGTCTTCGGCGGTGACGTCGGCGCCGCTGCAACCGTGCCGATGAGACCGGCTGCAAGTGCTGCGGCGGATGCGGACATGAACCTGCGTTTCAAACGGCAATCCCTTCGTGAGCTAGCGCTACGATTCTACACTGGCAACGTTCTTCAATACCGAACCGTTCGCTTACTTCAGCGAGCCCGCTACGGGCGATGATTGAGGTGGGCATCGGCTATCGACACTTCCACTCGTTCGGCGGCTACGAGACCGCGGCTTCGGCCGTAGCGCTTCGCAAGCCAGGCCATGCAAGCGTGCATGCGGCGCATCGCCGGCGGCGTATCCAGTTTCGCGTAGATATGCACCAAGCGCGCGACGTCTTTGGCTAGCCACGGATCGCGCGGGTATTTACGCTCCCAGTCGGCAATGGCGTTTTCGGTCATCTGCGTGTCGTGCATGATCGAGCTTGCCGTAGACGACGGCTGCTCGGCCCGCAGGCTCGAGTCGCGCAATCGATTCGCAATTTCGAGAACGCTCATTTTCATCCGGCCGAAATATTCGTCCGCGGGCGCCAGCGCCGACACGTGCCGGTAGCGAGCTTCCGCAACCATATAACAGGAAGCCAGCGCAGCGTTCATAAGAACACCAAAGAGCATGAGCCTCCGTACATTCACCATAGCATCCATTCAACTCCATGCGCACGATCGAACCACGTTTGCGCAGAGATGGCCGGAGGTAGTCGATCGCATGCGCGATGCGGCAAAATCCGGTGCGCGACTCATGGTCCTGCCCGAAGGTACCGCTCCCGCGTACGTTATGGGTTACGCACCCTACGACGGTGAAGCGAGCCGCCGGGCCCTTGCCGATACGGTTGCCGTAGCGCGGCAAACCCGTACTGTCATTATTTTCGGCGGCGCCAGGCAAAAAGGTAGTTGCTTGCTTAATACGGCGTTCGTGGTAGATACCGACGGCACGCTCGCAGGCAGCGCCGACAAGCAATTCCTCTGGCACTTCGATCGTCAGTGGTTCACGCCGGGAGAGGCGCTACAGCCGATTGCCACGTCCCTGGGGGTACTTGGCGCCCTCGTTTGCGCCGACGGTCGAATTCCGACCATAGCGCGCACCCTCGTCGACCGAGGCGCCGAGCTGTTGGTTATGCCGACCGCCTGGGTAACCAGCGGCCGGGACCCGCAAAATCTCGAAAACGCCCAGGCCGACCTTTTGGCCCGCGTGCGGGCTCGGGAAAACGCCGTGCCTTTCGTCGCCGCCAACAAAGCCGGCGTCGAGCTGGGTTGCGTGGCGTATTGCGGTAAGAGCCAGATCGTCGATGCCGGCGGCGAGGTGCTGGCCATGGCCTCGCAAGATCGCAGCGAAACGATTTTCGCCGACGTTACTCTAACCGGATCCCGCGAACCGCGAGCTACGTACGCCATCGGAACGTTTCCCGCGCCGGCATCGCAAGCGCAGCGCGTCGCAATCGTTGCCTCCGAGGTCGACGAAACGACGCTCGTCGAACGCATGCGCATCATCGAAGCGGAATCGGTAATCGCGCCGGTCGCGGTTCGCACGGCGTCGGGAAATCACTTCGCGCAGGACGTCACCTACGTCGACGACGCGACCATGGTAGATCCGGCGGGGCTCGTGACGCCGCGCTCCAACGGTTACACCGTCGCAGTCTGGACGACGGCGCTGGCCGATGCATTCTGGGTTGCAGCGTTCGCGCGCGCCCGCGCATTGGAACTGCGCATGTACGTCGTCGTTATCGCGTCGGCGCAGTCGCGCGCATTTGCCGTCGACCCCGACGGCGTCGTGATTGCCGGGACCTACGGTGCGTACGACATCGCGAGTTTTGCGTTCGACCCGGCCCGCGCGGCCAATACGCTCGTCGCTCCCGGCACCGACGTTCTCGACGGCCTCGCGCGTGCATCGCGCGGGTAAATTTTTCGCCGCCGCCATTGCCCTCGCGCTGCTCGGCGGCATGCCGCGGGTTCCGGCGCGACGCATGGCCTCGGTCGCCCTCGCGGTGCCGCGCGGCCCGTATCTGCCCGGGAGCCGCCTGCACGTAAACGTCACCGGTTTGTTTGCGCCGTTCCAACTCCAGGTTTTGGGACCGGGGGCGATTGACGGAACCACGTACGTCGTGCCCGACGTGCTCGCCCCGGAGTCGGCGACCCTCGTGGTTGCCGCTCCCGGAGCCGCGGGAATCGCCGACGTGCGGCTGGCGCCCGCGCCGGCATCGGCCGAACATCTCATCGCGGTTGCGTCGTACGACGACGGCATCGTCCTTCACGACGCGCGAACGTTCGCGATCGTCGGATACGTTCCAATCGGCGGCGCCCCCGGCGACGTCGCCATCGGATCCGACGGATCGATTGCGTCGCCGGACACCGACGGCGACTCGTTGACGATCGTCCGCCGCTCGCCGTGGCACGTTTCGAGCGCGGCCGGCGTCGCGCTCGGAAATGAAGTCATTGCGGACGCGCGAACCGGCGCATTCTTCGTGAGCGATCGCGACGCGAACGGCTACGGTGCGCTGACGCGCGTCGCGAAGGACGGCAGCGTAACGCGCGCGCGGACCGGCGTTACGTCGGAAGGGTTGGCGCTGGACGAGCGGCGCCAGATCGTGTATGTCGGTAACGTCAACGATGCGAGCGTTACGGCGGTCGACGCCCGCACGATGCGCGTATTGCACCGCATTCCCGCCGTTGCCCGCGCGTTCGGCATGGTGCTGGATGCGCGTACGCGGCATCTTTTCGTCGTCTCGAACAGCAGCCGCTCCATGGCGAGTGGCGGCGGCTTCGTCGCGGCGATCGACGTCGGGTCGCCGCATCGGCGCATCGTCGCGCGCAGCGCGCGTTTCGCGTTCCCCCTCGGCGTAGCGCTCGATGCCGGACGCCGGCGCCTGTTCGTGACCGACGAGGCCGATAATACCGTCGAGGTGCTCGACGAAAGAACCCTGCGCGCGGTACGTTCTCCGTTGCGTACGTGCGATACGCCCTGGCGCCCGCATGTGGACGCGGCGTCGCAACGGTTATTCGTTCCGTGCGCGCGCTCGAACCAGATAGACGTGTTCGATTTGCGCACGCTGCGTCGCGCGCCGCGCGCTCCCTTTGCCACCGGCGGTTTTCCGCTCGGTGTCGCGACGAAATGACCGCAAAAACGATGCTCCGATTGCTGCTCGCGCTGCTCTGCATATTCGGGCCGGTCGCCGCTGCGGCGGCGCAACTGCCCTCGACGCTAGCACCGCCGGCACCGTTTCCGCAGATCCTAACCGACGCGCCGACCCTCTCGTTTGTAGCACCCGGCGTGACCTCGGGCGACTACGAACTGTGGACGATCGACGGTCCGCTTTCGATTCATGTCGTCTCAGTCGACCTACACGCGCCCGACGTGCGTATCGATACCGCGCTCGCGTCTGACCGGCTCTCGTCAACCGGCGAAACCGTCTCTGCGATGGCCGCGCGAACCGGAGCAATTGCCGGCATAAACGGTGATTACTTCGACATCAACAATACCAACGCGCCGCTCAACATCCTAGTCGAAGGCGGCCGCCTCATTAAAACGCCGATGAAGCGGTACGCGCTCGGCCTCACGCGCGAGAAGCAGATCGAGTTCGCAGAATTCGCATTCGCCGGGAACCTGCAACTCGCCGATGGGTCAACGGTGCAACTCGACGGCGTCAACGATTGGCCGCCGCCCAAGGGCGGGACGTCGCTGCTGACGCCGGAGTTCGGCGAGGTGCCGCCGGTGCCGAACCTAACGCTCGTGCAACTGCAACCGCTCACGGGGTCGCCACCGTTTGCCGGTTACCGCGTAAAGGGCGTCGTCGATAACGCGCAAGCGCAGCCGCCGGGATATTACTTGGGCATCGGCGTCAACGCCTACGGTAATGCCGGTGACGTCAACGCGGGCGACACGATAGCGATCCAAGCTTCGGCCACGCCGCCGCTCGACGATTTACTGGCCGCGGTCGGCGGCGGCCCGCTGCTGGTCGATAACGGCGCGGCGTATGCAGATCCCGACGGTCCCTCCGGCGGCGAGTTCGATACGCGCATCCCGAGTTCGGGCGCCGCCGTGACGTCCGACGGCACCCTCTTGCTCATCGTCGTCGACGGTCGCCAGCCGGCCCTTTCCATCGGTCTTACGCGCGCCCAATTCGGTTCGCTCATGCTCGCGTTCGGCGCCGTGCAGGGAATGGCGCTCGACGGGGGCGGCAGTTCTACGCTGGTCGCGCGGCAGCTCGGCCAGAGCCGCGCCGTCGTGCAAAATTCGCCCTCCGACGGAACGCAGCGGCGCGTGGGCGATGCGCTCCTGGTCTACAGCGACGCACCCCAGGGACCGCCGGCGCGAATCGCAATGCAGCCACAGTTCGTTCGCGCGTTTGTGGGCGCTCGAGTCGCCCTTAGCGATGCGACCACCGACGCTGCCGGCCATCCGGTGGACTCCACGAGGACGTTGCGGATTCGCGCTATCCCGGGCGACCTCGGCGCCATCGAAGGGGAAACGTTCGTCGCGGGAAAGGCGGCGCGCACGGGCATTCTGCATGTCGAACGTGGATCGCTCACGGCCGACGTTCCCGTGCATGTCGTCGACGACGCCGCTCGCCTCGAACTGCTCCCGAAAGACCCCAACGTATCGCCGAACGGACGCGTGCGCGTGACCGCTCGGGCGTTCGACCGGTCCGGATACCCGATCGTTCTGCCGCCGCACCTGCAGTGGACGGCGTCGAACGGCCGCATCGCGCCCGACGGAACGTTCCAGGCCGCAACGAGCGATGCGACGGTAAGCGTGCGCATCGCGGGCGCGGTTGCCGATGAGCGCGTGACGGTTGGTCAGCACGAATCTCCGGTGCAACTCGGCGGACACGTCGCATTCGCAACGATCCCTCGCGGCGGTCCCGGATCGCTCGCCTTCGGAGCGCCCTGTCCGGCGTGCGTGTCCTTGAGCTACGATTTCACCGGTACGCAGCGCGCGGCATACATCCAAGGACACGTGCCGTTGCCGGACGGAGCGCTCGGCTTTTCGTTCGACGTCGACGGCGACGGAAACGGCGAAGTGCTCCGCGTAGCGTTGGTAAACGCAATCAACGAGCGTGTCGCGCTCACCGCCGGGAAAATAACCTGGAACGGTTGGCGGCACGTTGTGGTAAAATTCCCGGCGTCGCTCGCGCAACCGGCCTCGCTGAAGTCGCTGTACGTCCTCAATGCCCTCGGCGGCCCTCCGGTCATGCGAGCCGGAACCGTCGCCTTTCGAAACGTACGCGTGATCCTGGCAGGCAGCGGCGATTCAGGCAATAACTAGCGAACATGGGTTTTGACGCGCAAGCCGCCCGCGCGCTCGATACGTCGAGCTCGCGCGGCGCGCACTATGCCGACATACGCTTCGAGATCGTGCGCAGCGAGCGCATCGAAGTTCGCAACGGGGTCGTTGCGTCGCTCTCCGATTCCACGAGCCGGGGATACGGCATTCGCGCCCTCTTTGAGGGGGCTTGGGGGTTCGCGGCGAGTTCGGACTCGAGCGATGCTGGCCTCGATCGCACGGCCGCGCGCGCGGTGGAAATTGCACGGGCGGGTGCGGCGCTGATGCGCACTCGCTTCGGTGAACCGCCTCCACGCGCGTACGTCGATACGTTCGCAACGCCGATGCATCGCGATCCCGACGACGTTTCGCTGGACGAGCGCGTGAAATTGTTGCTGGAAGCCGAAGCTGCGCTCCATGCCGGTAGCGCCGTCCGCGTCGGGCGCGCCTGGCTGGATCTCTGGCACACCGACAAGTTCTTCTACAGTACGATCGGCTCGAACATCGCGCAATCGATTCGTCAAACGGGCAGCGGCATTCAGGCGATGGCCGTCGGCGACGGTGACGCCCAAACGCGGACGTTCCCCGGCGATATCGGATTGTATAAGAGCGGCGGTTGGGAAATCGTGGAACAAGCGGCCCTCGTCGACAACGCGCAGCGCATCGGCGAAGAGGCAATCGCGCTCTTGCACGCACCGCAATGCCCCAGCGGCACGACCGACATCATTTTGGGCGGTTCGCAGGTTTCGCTGCAGATTCACGAGTCGTGCGGGCATCCGGCCGAACTCGATAGAGTCATGGGGTGGGAGGCTAATTTTTCCGGGGTGAGTTTCCTCGGCGTGGATCGGTTGAATTCGTTGAAATACGGCTCGGATATCGTAACGATTCAAATCGACAATACGCTGCCCGAAGGCATGGCGACCCTTGCGTACGATGATGAAGGCACGAAGAGCGGTGTCTCCGACATCGTCCGCGACGGCGTGCTCGTCGGCTACGAAATGAGTAACGATACGGCCCGCGTTATCGGCCGCACGAGCAACGGGTGCGTACGAGCCGAAAGCTGGGAGTTCGTCCCGATGATTCGCATGTGCAATCTCAATTTGTTGCCCGGCGATCTACCGTTCGAACGGCTCTTCGACGACGTCAAAGACGGGATCTACATGGAGAGCAATCGTAGCTGGTCCATTGACGACCATCGGCTCAATTTTCAATTCGGATGCGAAATATCGTGGGAAGTCAAAAACGGCAAACGCGGACGCATGCTGAAAAACCCCACGTACGCGGGCGTAACGCCCGCGTTTTGGAATTCATGCGACGCCGTTGCAGACGCGGATTCGTGGGTCGCCTGGGGGACGCCGAACTGCGGAAAAGGCGAACCGATACAGACCGGACGAACGGCGCAATGCGCGGCGCCCGCGCGTTTCCGCAACGTCGAGGTTGGAGTGGGATACCGTGGATAAGGCGCATCGCGAGGAGCTCGCAGGACGCGTGCTGGCCTTTTCCGGAGCCGACCAAACCGAGGCGCTCGTATCGAGTTCGAAAAGTGAACTCACGCGCTTCACGCACAATGCGATTCACCAAAACGTCGCGCAAAGCGACATCTCGCTGAGCGTCCGCGCCATCATCGGCGGTCGCACCGGGGTCGCTCGAACCAACGTACTCGACGAAGCGGCGCTCAAAGCGTGCGTCGATCGAGCGATCGCGCTTGCGAAGCTCGCCCCGGTCGATCCCCAACAGCCGGCCCTGCCGGCCGTCGCGCGCGCGCCGCAGACGCCGCCCGGAGCCTACGAAACGAGCACCGAGCAAGCCACGCCGCAAAGGCGCGCCGGTATGTGCGAAGCGATGTTCGCGGTCGCGGACGCCGGCGGTCTGTGGTCGGCCGGCTATGCCACGACCGGCGCGAGCGGTATCACCATCGCGAATTCCAACGGCACGCTAGCCTCGTTCGACGGCACCGATGCCGGCGTCAACATCAAGATGAACGCCGCGGACTCGAGTGGGTATGCGGAAGCCTATCGCAACGACGTCGCCGCCATCGACGCCGGCGCGGTCGCCACCGTCTCGGCGAAGAAAGCGCGCGCGTCGGCGCACCCACGAGCAGTCGAGCCCGGCGAGTGGACCGTAATCCTCGAACCGGCGGCCTTCGGCGAGTTGTTCGCGTATCTGACCGGTCATTTTTCCGCGCAGTCTTTCGACGAAGGATCGTCGTTTTTAAGCGACGGGTTGGACAAAAGATACCTCGGTGACAACGTTACCATTCGCGACGACTACGGGCATCCGCTCGCACCGGGCATGCCGTTCGATTACGAAGGTCAACCGACCGAACGCCTCGCGATCGTCGAAAATGGCGTCGCGCGCAGCATCGTAACCGACAGCTACTGGGCACACAAGCTACAACGTGAAAACACCGGTCACGCGCCTCCGGCACCCAATGCGTACGGTCCGCATGCGGTTCACTTGGTCGTCGACCCGGGAAGCAAGCCGGCGGCCCAGCTCATTGCGGAAACCGAACGCGGCCTACTGATAAGCCGGTTTTGGTACATCCGCACGGTCGATCAGCGCCAAGCGATCGTTACCGGAATGACGCGCGACGGCACGTTTCTGATCGAGAACGGCAAGATTGCCGGTGGCGTGCGCAACATGCGTTTCAACCAAAGCCTTCTCGAATCGTTGCGGCACTGCGAATTCTCGAGCGAGCTCGAGCGTACCGGCAACTACGACTATTCAATGGTCGTTCCAACTGCGAAAATCCGCGCGTTCACTTTTTCAAGCGGCACCGATTTCTAGCCGGTTTCAGACTTTTTTCATTATTCGCGCGTAGGGTAAGCCTCTCGTACGCTCCTGACTCGGAGGCGTTCCCATGAGGCATTTTGCGTCTATTTCGACCATCGTAACGGCTGCGGCGGCCGTTCTCGTTTTTACTGCTTGCGGCGGTGGGTCCGGGGGCTCGAACCCGGCTTTGTCGCCGATGGTCCCCTCGACGACCGCGGGGGCCCGTTCTGCAACCAATGCGTTGGCGCTCGATACTGACCAGGGAGACGACCCGGACACCGACTCGCCACGATCGCTCTTGAACCGTTTCGACGACATTGCGACCATCGGCTCGACCGTCGATCCGATAAACGGCGACCAGAATCCCTACGGTCTCGACATTGCGAAAAGCAATGCAGGCAAAATTCGCGCGGGCGATCTCGTCGTTTGCAACTTCAACAACAACAACGCGCTCGGCAACGTCCAAGGTACGGGAACCACGATCGTTGCGCTCCATCCGCGTCCCGGGTCGGCGCCGGAGCGCATTCTGCAAGCCGAAGAACTGCTCGGCTGCACCGCCCTGGCGCTCGGCCCCACCGACGCGATCTGGGCCGCCGCTTTCGTGGAAAATGACAATCCGATCGTCTCGCCGGGCGGCGCCATTCTCACTTCGCTTGACGGTGGCCCTTGGCACGGCCCGTTCGGGCAAACGTTTGCCGGCCGCTCGGGGCCATTGCGGGTCGCCGCGTTTTACGAAAGCAACGCGGGCGACGGCAGCATCGTCCGCATCAACATCAATCCCGGCCGGCCCTTTACGTTCGACGTCGTCGCGACGGGATTTCCCGTAAACCACGGCGTTCCCGGTAGCATTTTAGGACCGTCGGGATTGCAATACGATGCGGAGCACGATCGACTGTACGTCGTCGACGGCGCGAACGATGCCGTCTATTCCCTGCGCCACGTTTCGACTATTCCGGCGCACGGCCTTAGCGTCGATCGAGGAGGCAGATCCTTCGACGGGCCGTTTGCTCGCCGCGCACGCGTCGTGTTTTTTGGGTCGCCGCTCAACGGACCGATAAGCTCGGCGCTGCTTCCGAACGGAAACCTCGTGATCGGCAACACGCTCGATCCGAACGGCAAGAATCTCATGATCGAGATTACGCCCCACGGCCGGCTTTTGGCGGTCAAGAACGTCGACACCGGGGCGGCGGGCGCGCTTTTCGGCATGGTAGCGAGTGGATCCAATGACGACAACACGAGATTGTATTTTAACGACGACAACGAGAATACGGTCAAGGTTTTGACGCGGTAATATCTGCGCGCACGACCATCCGCAAGCGTCCGGCGCCTGCGAGAGCGAGTGCCAAGCCGATGACGAGCACCGGCAAGTACGGCGCCGATGCGACGGTGATCGCCGGATAGGTCCGCACGTCGCCTCGCAGGCGCAATCCGGCAAGGGCGCGCCGTTGTCCGGTTGCGAGGACGCCGATTCCGCCGGGCAGTATCCGGTCGTTTTGATCGGATACTGCAAAGAGCACCGCGGGCGATCCGACGATCGGCGGCGTGGTGTGCAACTGCGCGGCCTGCTGAGCGGAAAACAGCACCGCCTTTACGACGCGACGCGCCGCGGGAACCGCGAATGTGTCGACGGGTACCGTCATGCCGGCGATGTGCGTCGTCTGTTGCAGCAACAGCACGGGCGAGAGGAACGTCGCGTTGCTCGGTTGCGTGATCGTCAGTCGATTGCCGCCGGCATCCTGCGCTTCGACATACACGACGCTCCGCGGGACCTTCCATAAAACAAAACCGCCGGTGTAGCGCCGTCCGCCGCCGATGAGGATCGTCGAGCGCCCGCGTTCCAGAGCGATCGGATCGCTAGGCGCGAGCGGGAAAGCGAGCGTTCCGCCGAGGTCCGCGCTCCGAACGCTCGCGCCCGGTGCGCCGACGAGCGTCTGCGTGTCCGGAGCGAGCAACCCGCCGGCGATGCCGGCAAATACGACGACGCCGGTGCCGAAGAGCAGCACGGCAAACGCGCCGGTCGCGCGCGGATGCGCGCGCCGCACGCCGCGCAGTCGCGAAATCGCGTAAATCGTCAACGCCGCGACGATCGCGTTGTACCAGCCGTAGTGGTACAAGGCGCGGCCGGGAAGAACATCCTGCGCGAGCACGGCGACGATCGCGACCGCGATCGCTACGAAGACGTCGGTCAAAGCGCCTACTTTTGCGCGAGCAGCGGCGCTACCGCGGCGACCATCTGGTCGTAGGAGAGCGGACCGTCGAAACCCCGAACGACGATGCCCGCCGGATCGACGACGATCGTCGTGGGCATGCCGAGTGCCGCGTAGACGCGACCGTAACGTTGTTGCTGATCGAGCAAAATCGGGAAATGAATGCCTAACGATCGCGCGAACGAGCGCGCGCGTTCCGCCGACTCGCCTTGATTGACGCCGATTACGACGACGTTACGCGATTTATAGCCGGCATAAAGGCGCTGCAGATCGGGCATTTCGGCCCGGCACGGAGGACACCACGACGCCCAAAGATTCATCACGACGACGTGACCGCGATATGCGGCCAAACCGTCGCTCTTGCCGCGCAAGTCTACGATCGGAAAGCTGGGGGCGGCTTCTCCCGCCAGCGCGGCCGGGCCGCTTGCGGAAGAGCCGGTTCCGCCACGAAAATAGACCGCCAGAACGGCGGCCGCGATCAGGACGGCCGCCGCCCAGTACAACCAATTCGCGCGCCGGGCCATTACCAGTCTCCCATGCGGTTTTCATCCACTTCACCCTCAAACGCGATTGTCCCAATCGGCAACACGGCGGCGGCAACGGGTACGCCCTCGTAGCGAACGGCACGCCGATGCGCGTCCTCGACCGAGCGCTCGAACAGCGCGCAGTAACGCTCGAGCACGTCGGGGCTGCATAAAACGCGTAGCGGCCGTACGTGATAGAGCTGTTGGAATCCGGCAAAGGCGCGTTCGAACTCGACCGGCGAAAATTGCCGGCCCAAGCGGGCTTCGCGACGGACGTGTTCCAGGGGTGCTCCTTCCAGCGGACGAATGCGCGTTGCCGTGCCGGCTCAAATCCTCGACGGGCGGACCGTCGCCGCAGACTTGCGCGCGGAACTGATTACTCGCAGTAGTGCGCTGCGCGAATCGGGTATTCATCCCAAACTCGTCGTGATGCTCGTGGGAGAAGACGATTCCAGCGTAGCCTACGTTCGCAATCTGGTAAAGACCGGGGAGCGCGTCGGCATCGCGGTGCATGTGGACGAACTCGCGGAAACCTCAACGGCCTCGCAGGTTCGGGAACGTCTCGAGCGGCTGCACGACGACAAAAGCGTGCACGGCGTGATGCTTCAGCAACCCTTGCCGCCGCATTTGTCCATCCGCACGATCGCCGATGCGATCCCCGTACACAAGGACGTCGACGGCACGCACCCCACCAATCAGGGAAACCTCGCGTTCGGCAGCGGCACCGAATTCGTACCGGCGACGCCGGCCGCCGTCATGCTTCTGCTCGAGCGCAGCCCGCATTGGCCGCTTGCCGGTCGCCGCGCCGTTATGATCGGCCGCTCCGTGGTCGTGGGCGCGCCGGTGGCCATGCTCATGCTCGCACGCGACGCGACGGTTACGGTATTGCACAAAGAGTCCGCAAGCTTGCAGCCCTACCTGCGCCTGGCGGAGGTGGTCGTGGTGGCAACCGGCGTACCCGGTCTCATCGGCGGCGCCGACATCGCACCCGGCGCGACCGTGATTGACGTGGGAACGACGGTGGTGGACGGGGCACTCAAAGGCGACGTCGACTTTGCCTCGGCAGTCAACGTCGCGGGCGCGATCACCCCGGTGCCGGGCGGCGTCGGCCCGGTCACGAACGTGGCGCTACTACGCAACGTTATCAAGTCCGCACTCAGTTCGCGCTAAAATACTTCCCGAAAAATTTCTCTTGGTCGCCACGGTACGACTCGTCGTCGTCATCACCGCGTTCGCGGCGCGCTTCCAGTTCGCGTTCGCGCCGCTCGAGCAGCTTGCGCAATTGCGGAAGCAACCGCCGAAGAAAACTTAATTCGACGGTCAAACGTTGCTTGGTGCTGTGGAGTTCGAGAAGCCGCTGCTTCATCGAGTCGGCGACTTGCAACGCATCGCCCACGATATACGACGCGCTCTGGGGGTCGGCGGGAAGATCGACGTTCGATTCGGCTCCGCTAAAGGCGACGATCAGTTCGAGATATTCGAGGAACGCGCCGCGCACGTCTTCGGTTAGCGATTCGAGCGAGTCTTCGTCGACGTCGTCCTCACCGAGTGGCTCCGTTTCTGCCGTGAGATACGGCTCGCGGCTGAGAATCTTCGTGATGCGAAATCGCTCGCGACCAACGGTAGAAATGTAAAACCGTCCGAACGGCAATTGCGTCACTTCGACGATTTCCGCAAGCGACCCGACTTGGTGCGGCTCGACGCCCGGATCGCCCGCTTCTTGACCCTCGCGAATCAAAACGACGCCGAAGCCCTCCCCGGCCTCGATGCACTCGTCGATCAATTGTTTGTAGCGCTCCTCGAAAACGTGAAGATTCAGCACCGCTCCGGGAAAGAGTACCGCATTGAGAGGAAATAATCGCAGAGGCGACCGCATCGTGAGAATTGGGTTCGCTCCGCGTGGGAAGGCGCGCCTGCCGCGTATAAGCCATGCGACCAAGCCTTTGCCGGGGAGGACCTGTGCGAAATCCGCTCGACTCGCTCTGGATAACGTTTTTCTTCGGGCTGCTCTTGACCGCCGCGCTCTACGCGGTCGCGTGGCGCCTGGTCGCGCATCCCACGGGGAGCTAACGTGGATTGGATAGCGGGACTCTTACGCTGGTTCCACGAGCTCGCCGCCATGGCGTGGATCGGCCTGCATTATTATTTGGAATTCGTTCAGCCGCGCGCACGGGCGGCCGCAATGGGAATCGGACGCGCGCAACTCCTGGACGAACTCGTACTCGCGCGCGTCGGATTTTATCTGCGCTCGAGCGCGCTCGTGGCATGGTTGTTGGGATGCGCGCTACTCGCAACGCTCTCGCTCCCGGGACGTAACGGCTTCACGGACGCGTTTTTGCTGCATGGCGCCTACGCACCCATCGGTATCGGCTCGTGGCTGGGAACCATCATGCTTATTGTAGCCCTCGTGCCGATGCGTTCGGGTGACGCGCGAATCGCTTTCCTGTGGACGCGAATCAATACCATGCTTTCCATTCCACTCGTCTTCTTCATGGCATTTGGATTCTCGCATCAAGGAATCGTCGGATTGTAACCCCAAGAGGCCTGACAGAATGTACGAAGACCTCTTCGCGTATCTCGAGACGACGCACCCCGAACCCAATCCTCTCCTGCTCGAACTCGAACAACACGGACGCAAGGAAGACATTCCCGCCGTGTCGCGTTCGCTCGGGCGATTACTCTCCGTACTCGTGCACGGCATGCAAGCCAATCGCGTACTGGAGATCGGCACCGCATACGGCTATGCCACGCTGTGGATGGCGCTGTCGCTACCGCCGGCGGGTAAGATTTGGACGTTCGATCCGAACGTGGAACGGACCGACGTCGCCCGAACGTATTTCGAGCGCGCGGGGGTCGCGGACCGTATCGAACTCACCAATCAGCCGGCGCAAGAGATATTGCCGATCTTTCCGCAACGCAACATGGATATCGTATTCATCGACGCGCAGAAGACGGAGTACGAAGAGTATCTGGAACACGTCGTCCCTCTGCTCAAACTCTCCGGTTTGGTCGTCGTGCACAATCTCTTGTTGGGCAATCGGGTGCTGGAGAAACCTGCGCGGGACGACGATGCGGAATTGTCGGCGATCCGCCGCTTCAACAAGACTTTTTTGAGCCACCCCGATTTGGATGCGACGATCATTCCGATTGCCGACGGCACCGGCATCGGCGCGCGCAAGCGGTGAGCCGCCAAGCCGACGCGAACGAGGCCGGTTTTCGGGCGGTAATGCGCCATTTCCCAACCGGCGTTTGCGTCGTCACGAGCTTACGCGACGGCGAACCGCGCGGGGTAACCGTCAACGCGTTCGCCAGCGTCTCGGCCAATCCGCCGATCCTGTTGATCTGCATCAACCGCGAAGCGCGAAGCTATCTCTATATATCGAGTTCGAAAATCTTCTGCGTCAACATTTTGAGTGGCGACCAGCGCGACCTCGCCGAGCGTTTTTCCGGAAAACTTCGCGACCGCCAATTCGACGGCGTGGCCTACGATGTCGACACCACCGGCGCGGCCGTGCTCGCCGGTACGGTCGCTCATCTCGATTGCGAGGTCGTGGAGGAGCACCATGCCGGCTCCCACAGCATCTTCATCGGGCGCGTGCTTTCGTGCGCCTCGCGGGCCGGCTCGCCGCTAGGATACTTCAACGGCGAGTTTCACGATTTCCACATTCGGATCGAATAGCGGGGATGCGCGTCGAAACGTTTGCCGTCGGTTCCTTGGGATGCAATTGTACGATTCTGGCAGACGACGGTACGAAAGAGGCGATCGTGGTCGATGGCGGCGACGGCGTCGATCTAGTCGTGCGACGGCTCGCGGCGCGCGGTTTGCGCGCGCGGTATCTGATTCATACGCACGCTCACATCGATCACATCGGAGATCTCGGGCGGCTGCGCGAACTCGCCGGCGGCGCGGCGCTCCTGCATCCGGCAGATCTCCCGCTCTACAGGGAGCTCGCGATGCAGGCGAATTGGATCGGCTTACGCGACGCACCGCGCGTCGTTGCTATCGACGCGGACCTTCGCGATGGAGACGTCCTTCGCGCCGGCGGGATAACAATGAACGTGATGCATACGCCCGGACACACGCCGGGAAGCGTGTGCTTTTCATTTAACGGGCCCGGCGGCGAGTCGACGATTCTTTCCGGCGACACGCTCTTCGCAGGCTCGATCGGCCGGTGGGATCTCGGAGGCACGTCGATGGAAGACATCGTCGCATCCATTCACGGCAAACTCATGGATTTCGCCGACGCAACCGTCGTCGTGCCGGGCCACGGCCCCCATACGACCATCGGCATCGAACGCAATTCCAATCCCTACCTGCAATAACGCCTCGCCTGTCATCCTGAGCTTGTCGAAGGACGGCCCTTCGACAAGCTCAGGATGACGGAACGACGCGTTTGGGGTGACGGGGAACGCGGCAGTTGGGGCGACTTAGCAGCCGCCGCCGGCTGAGCCGGTTACGACGCCGCCGGCGGAGGTGATGGTCTTGTTGTAGCAGTAGCCGGTGCTCGCGCGCGCCGTGTAGCGCTGGCTGCTCTTCTGATTAGATGGACCGTAGGTGCCGTCGGCCGCGAAATTCAGCGTGTCGCTGGAGGTTACGACGTTCGAAAGCTCCGACCGGAACGAGGACTCTTCGCCGCGCCCATGCGCGTCGATCCGTTCGTTTTTGCCTTGTATGACAGATGTCGTTTGCGATGCGCTTCCGTCCGGATTGGCGGTGTACGAGTAATCCAGCGTAAGCGGCCAGTCCTTCTGTTCGCGAACCCGCCGGCCACGGTCGTCCCCCGAGGTCGTTATCGTATCGGACTGCACGGCCGTGTCTTGCTTGATGTTTTGTTGGAATTGCGTGGCCGTCGAGACGACCTGCTGAACGTTGCTAAACGTAATTTGTTGGCGGACATCGGTTTCGACGCGGCCGTGCGAGGTATTCACGTATCCGCTAATCGTAACGGGATGCGTAGACGTAGTGCTTATCGGTCCCCGCGCGTTGCCTTGCGCGTCAAACGTAACGCCTTCGGAAACGGCCGGGTTGGGCATCGCCGACGTGCCGTCGCTGAGGATCGCGCCCGTGACCGTGGAAGCGCCGCGATCGCGATACACCAGCAGCGTGCCGTTCGCGGCGAAGTAATTGCCGTTGTCGTACACGGTAACGGTAATCGTGTGCGGATGTCCGTCGCTCAAGATACCCGCGAACGGAGTCAAATTCACGCGGTACGGCTTGAAGTCGAGCGTCTCGACGCCGGGAATCGGCCGCCACAAGTACGGATCGATGCCGCCGGTGTAAATCCACGGGTACACCGGCGCGACGCCCGCGGGCCGGCCGTCGACCGCGACCTCGCCTTCGCGGAACGCCGTGTTCCCGCAGTTGTTGAGCTTCTGCGCGAGGTCGTTCGGAAAGCACGTGTACCAAAACTCGTCGCCGCCCTGCGATTGCAAGAACACGTCGAGATACGCCGCTTCGGTGTTGGTCGGAAACGTATAGGTCGCCGTCAACGGTTCGCTGGGCGAGTGGATGTACTGATTGTCGCCGAGCGGACCGCCGGAAAGCGGAAAGACCGCGTCGGGGACGCGCGGGGCGGAGTTGTCACTGCCGTGCTCACCGTCGTTTGTTTGGCCGCCGGCATTTTCGCCTCCGTTGCTCCGATCGTTCGCGGGGTAGAATTCAAGTTTCCCGCTCGCCGAAATTACGCCGGTGTACGTGCCGTTCACGATATTGCCGAGAACGATTTCTCCAGTCGAGGACTTTGTGAAGATTGCGCTCAGATCGGTCACGTCGCGTTCGACGTGCCAGGAAGGCCCAAAGCTATGCGATGGTTCGGCCGTGGTGCCGAAATACACGTTCGTGCCGGCTACCCACACCGAAGCGGTCCGGTCGAATTGCCGTCCCGCCGATACGCTGAAATCGCCGTCGAACACAACTTTCGCCCACGGTCCGGGGCACGCCGCCGGGGGCGCGTAGGCAAAGACGTGCTGCGAGAAATCGACGAACGTGTCGTTCGCGAAGAGCTGCACGACGCAAGGCCGTTCGCGTGGACGCGGAACCGGCGGATCGGCCGTCGCGACGTTGCTCGACCCGACGTCATGGCTCGCGCGTGCGGCGGCGCTCATACGCGCCTCGCTGCCGGCCATGCGTTTGGCGGAATCGCGAATCACACCCACCACAGGGCGCGCGCCACCGCTGCTTTGCGGCAAAACTCCGCCGGACTTCGGTGACGCGCCGGTACCTCCACCACCGCACGCGCTCACCAATACTGCAAGTGCGGCGGCGGATGCCGTCGCGCGAAAACGAGAATACGCGGCAAGACCCATACTCTTAACCCCTCGTTCGTGCCCCCGGGACACGGGAAATGTGCAACAGGCGAAGGGTGTTCGCCCTTCGCCTGTTGTTTTGTTTGGTACCGGGTGGTTGCTTGCCGCTAGCGGAGTTTGATTAGGAGTTTTCCGTCGTCGGTTTGCGGCGGCACCGGCATGGCGGCCGGTTCGGTCGCTCGTGGGGCGGCGGGCATGGCCGCAAAGTCGGGAATTGTACCTGCAGCTATTTTGCTCTTGTAATCGTCGATCGCGACTTTGAGTGCTTCGAGCGCGCGCTGCGGATAATCTTTCTTCTTCTCGGGATATCCGTCGAGCGCGGCCTCGATATCGGCCTCGGCGATCGACGAAGCCTGCGCGACGGTCTTGCCCTTCGCGAGGTCGACGACCAGACTGCACGTTGCCGTGCCGAAGCCGCAACCGGTCGTGAAATACGAAATATCCTCGATGACTTCGCCCGGCCCGACCTTGAGGAAGAAATTGTACATGTCACCGCACGAGTCGCTGAAATACTCGCCGCTCGCCGTAGCATCGTCCATCGTACGAAATCCGGTGCGCTCTTCGACCAGTCGCTGAAACTTCTGAAAATTCACGATGCGCTCTTTTCCTAGCTGGTGGCGGCCGTTTTCGGCAGTCGTACTTCAAACCGGCATTCGGTGCCGCCGGTTGCGAGCGATTCGGTTTGCACGTGTTCGCCGCCGATCGTCTCGTCGAGAACGTGATGGATGACCGAACACACTTCCGGATGCTCTTTGACAACTTCGGAATACGGACAATTATGCTCGTGCAATGCGAAACCGCCGTCGATCAGGCTAAAATCGGCAACGACTCCCTGATCGGCAAGCAAGCCGGTCAGCTGGACGAACTTCCCTTCGGCGTCGCCCGCGGTCATTCGATCCTTCGCACGTCCGACCGCGCGTTTGGAGATGCCGTCGAAAACCTGAGCGACCGCCCCGTCGCCGAATTGCGCCTTGACCTGGCGCAGAACCGCGCCCAACATCTTGTCGTATTGCTGCGGGAACAGCTTGTCCGCATCGGCCGTTAGCGAAAACTCATAGGTCGGTTTCGTCGGCCCACGCCGCACCGAACGCTCGGCTACTAACCCATCGCGTTCGAGCACGACCAGCTGCTGACGGATGGCATTGGGAGAAAGCCCGAAAAGACGCGCCAAATCCACCGCCGATGCGGACCCTCGAGCCCGCAACTCGGCAACAATTTTACCGCGCGTTGTCTGAAAAAAGCGATCGGCTTGCATACCCACCGCGATACTACCACGAACGGGCCGGGATAGTCCAGGTTTTCCTTGACTTTCTGCGCGCGCACCCGTACCATAACGGTTGGACCGCCTGGTGCGTGGTCCGTTTCGCAAGGGCATTTTTACGTTAGGAGAGACACCGGCGTGTCCGAAAAAGGGCTTCGTATTCACGATCTGCGCGCGAGCGTGGCAGGCAATCCGATCCTCAATGGGATCGATCTCGCGGTCGAACCGGGCAAAGTTCACGCGTTGATGGGGCCCAACGGCTCCGGCAAATCGACGCTCGCATTTTCGCTGACCGGCCATCCGAATTATAAGATCACCTCGGGCACGGTCACCCTCGACGGCATGAACCTGCTCGATATGCCTGCCGATAAGCGGGCCAAAGCCGGCCTGTTTCTCTCCTTTCAATATCCGGCGGCAATTCCGGGCGTCAAAGTCGCGAACTTCTTGCACGCGGCGCGCCAGGCGGTCAAACCGGGCGACCTCACACCCTCAAAGTTTCGCGCGATGTTGATGGAAAAACTCGACATCCTCGACATGGATCCCGGCTTTTTGGGACGGTATCTCAACGACGGATTCTCGGGCGGCGAAAAGAAGCGTCTCGAAATGCTGCAGATGGCGGTCATCGGCCCTAAATACGCCGTTCTCGACGAGACCGATTCGGGGCTCGACGTCGACGCGCTGCGCGCCGTGGGTAAGTCCGTCAATGCGATGCGCGATAGCGACGAAGGCAAGGATACGGGTTTTTTGATCATCACGCATTATCCGCGCATTCTGCAATACATCGTCGCCGATGTCGTGCACGTGATGATGGACGGTCGAATCGTCAAAGAGGGCGGTCCCGATCTGGCTAATCGAATCGAGCGCGAAGGCTACGATAAAATTCGCGAGGAGATCGAAGCGGTTGCCTAGCACGGTTCTCGCTCCCCCCGGCGACGCGGTCGTCTCGCAGGAACGGCGCGCCGAAGCGCTCGATCGGTTCTTCGCGCTGCCTTCGCGTCGCGAAAAACCCGGTCGCTTTTGGAAGATCGATCTCGAACGCCTCGATCTGGACGACATTGCCCTCGGCGGCCCGGACGGCCCGGCGCCGCGCATCGAAGCGCCGGCCGCGCGCGGTTTGATTGCGTGCCCGCTGCGCGAAGCCGCGCAACTCCACAGCGACCTATTCCAATCCAATTTCGGCGCTGCGGTCCGCGCGCAAACGCAGAAGTTCGCGGCGCTCGCGATGGCGCTGGTGAACTCGGGAGCGTTTATTTACGTGCCTGCGGACGTGGCCGTCGACGATCCGATCGTCGTCACGTATACCGCCGGCCAGTCCGCGCTCTTTCCGTACACGCTCGTGGTTTTAGGGCGCGGAGCCCGCGCGACGATCGTCGAACGCATCGAGTCGACGGCGCGTCGCGCGTTCGTCTGCGGTATTGCCGAGATCGTCACGGCGCAAAGCGCGCACGCCGTCTATGCGTCCGCGCAGACGCTGCCCGAAGACTCGCGCATCTTTTTCTCGCGAGCCGCCAAACCGGGTAGAGACGCCACCGTGCAGTGGGCAGCCGCCGAACTCGGTTCGGCCCTCTCGGTGAGCGCAATCGACATCGCCATCGATGCACCGGGGATCGAGGCCCAAATCGCCGGTTTGTTCTTCCCGCGCGGCGATCAGCACGTCGACATGATTTCGACCGTAGAGCACAACGTCGGCGATGCGAACTCCGAAACGCTGATCAAGTCCGCGGCGATCGGCAGCGGCCAGGCTCGCTATCTTGGGAATATCAGCATCGCGGCTCACGCGCAGGGAAGCACTGCGTCGTTGCGCGACGACGCGCTCCTGCTCTCGAAGACCTCGCATATCGACTCCGTTCCGGCGCTCGAGATCGCCGCCAACGACGTCAAAGCTTTTCATGGAGCGACCGTCGGCGCGCTCGATGAAGATCAAATCTTTTACATGACCAGTCGCGGCATCGACCGTACGTCCGCCGAGAAGATGATCGCACTCGGATTCTTCGAGCCGGTCATCGCGCGCTTCCCGACCGAAACGCTACGCGAGCAGCTGCGCGCCGCGCTCGAGTCGAAGATCGGTTAAGCGGCGCACGATTATGGCAGTTCGACTGGCGACCGGCGACAAACTAGCACGCATCGTTGCGGATTTTCCGATTTTGCGCGAACGCACGTCGCGCGGCAAACGTCTGGTCTTTCTCGATTCGGCGGCCACCTCGCAAAAACCGCAAGTCGTCATCGATTCACTGGTCGAGTATTACTCCCGATATAATGCGAACATCCATCGCGGCGTCTACGAGATCGCGGCGCGCGCGACCGACGCTTTCGAGGGTGCCCGTGCCAAAGTAGCGGGATTCTTCAACGCGTCGGCCCAGGAAGTGATCTGGACGCGCAACACGACCGAGGCGATCAATCTAGTGGCGTATTCCTGGGGGTTGGGAAATCTTGCGCCCGGCGACGCGATCGTAACGACCCAACTCGAGCACCACTCCAATCTCGTGCCCTGGCAACTGCTCGCCGAAAAAACCGGCGCGACGTTGCGCTTTATCCGCGTCGACGATCGCGGCATGCACGTATTAGACGATCTGGACGAGTTGCTGGCAGGCGCCAAGCTCGTCGCGCTCTCGCACGTGAGTAATACCTTGGGTACGATCGCACCGCTGGACGTTATCATTCCCAAGGCGCACGCGGGAGGGGCGAAAGTGCTCGTCGACGGCGCTCAAGCGGCCCCGAACATGCGGGTCGACTTCAAAGCACTCGATGCCGACTTCTACGCGGTCAGCGCGCACAAGATGTGCGGCCCGACGGGTATCGGCGCCCTAATCGGTAAGCGCGAGCTGCTCGAGGCAATGCCCCCGTTTCTCACCGGCGGCGACATGATTCGACGCGTCGGCTACGAGCGCTCGACCTTCAACGAATTGCCGTGGAAATTCGAGGCCGGTACCAGCAACATCGCCGACGCCATCGCGTTCGGCGTCGCCGTGGACTATCTGAGCGCAATCGGAATGGATTGGGTACGCGAGCACGAGCGCGCGCTGATGCGCTACGCCTTCCAACGCTTAGGTGAATTCGAGTCGCGCGGGCTCGTCATCTACGGGCCGCGGGATCCCGACGTGGTCGGCGACGTCATCTCGTTCAATTTCTCCGATATCCATCCGCACGATCTCGCCTCTATCCTGGACTTGGAAGGCGTCTGCATCCGCGCCGGTCATCACTGCACGATGCCGCTGATGGAAAAAATGGGTTGGCCCGCAACCGCGCGCGCCTCGTTCTACATCTACAACACCGAGGAAGACGTCGACGCGTTGGCCGGCGCACTCGAACGAGCCGCCGAGGTGTTCAAGCTTGCCTAACCGATCCGCGGGCTCGGCCCGCTAATATGGACGATTTTTACCGCGACTACATTCTCGACCATTATCGCAACCCGCATAATTTCGGCCACATCGAAAATCCCGACGCAAGCGCCGAAGACGTCAATCCGTTGTGCGGCGACCAAATCCGGATGGATCTGCTTGTCGATACGGACGGGACGGTGAAAGACGTGCGCTTTTCCGGCAAGGGCTGCGCCATCAGTCAGGCCTCCGCGTCGATGCTGACCGACGTCGTAAAAGGCATGCCGCTAGCCGAGGTTGCGACGCTCTCCAAAGACGCGGTTCTCGAAAACGTCGGCATCGGCATTAGCCCAACGCGCATGAAGTGCGCGATGCTCGGCCTCAAAGTGCTCAAGAGCGCGGCCGTCGGCGAACTCGCCACGTGGCCCGACGAAGACTCCCCCAACCCATAACGTCGTGAGCGCCCCCGTGCTCGACGCGTTTTCGCGTCTGATCGGCGTAACGCTGTGCTGGGTGGTGGCGCTGGCCGTCTGGGACATCGGACACTACGCGCCGGCGCGCGCGCTGCGCTCGCTTTCGCTCGCGGGGGCGATGCGTTTCGTGGTGGGACTCGGCGCCGCATTCGTCGCATTGCTACTCTTGATCGACGCCTTCCCGCCCGGTGAGGAAGGCCTTTTCTCCGCGTACGCGATCGGTACGTTTCTAGCCGCGCTGGCCGTCGATCTGCTAATTGGGGACGCCTTGCGAAGCATCGCTCGCATCAAGAGGTAGCATGGAGCATCACCACCTATCGCCCGGGGACTGGGAAAGCATCCAAGCCGACCCAGCCTTTCGCCAACTGGTGGCGATGAAACGTCGCTTCATCGTGCCGGCTACGATATTCTTTCTGGTCTACTATTTCGCGCTACCGATACTCGTCGGATTCGCGCCCGCGCTCATGGAGCGTCAGGCGATCGGACATTTGAACGCCGCTTACGTTTTCGCGCTCTCGCAATTCGCGATGGCGTGGATATTGCTCGCGCTCTATCTGCAACGCGCGCGCAAATTTGACTTCATGGAAGCGCAAATCGTGCGGCGCGTACGCAGCGAGTTTCGGTAATGAGCCCCACCGTCGTCATGTTCGTCGTCTTCGTCGCGATCACGCTGGTGATCACGTACTTTGCATCGGGGCGCAGCAAGACCAGCCGCGGATTCTACAGTGCCCACCGCCGAATCAGCGGCTTTCAAAACGGTTGGGCCGTTGCGGGCGACTACATGTCGGCCGCTTCATTTTTGGGCATTACCGGGCTCATCGCATTTTTCGGCTTCGACGGTTTCATGTATTCGGTGGGATGGCTAGTGGCATATCTGACGGTGCTGCTACTGGTTGCCGAACCGCTGCGCAATACCGGCAAATACACGATGGCCGACGTCATTTCATTTCGAAACCGCGGACGCGGCGTTCGCGCCATCGCCGCCATTTCGACGCTCATCATCACGCTATTCTACATGATCGCACAGATGGTCGGCGCCGGATCGCTCGTCAACGCCTTGATCCCCGGGTTTAGTTTCAATACGGCAATCATCGTCGTCGGCGTCTTGATGCTCGTATACGTGACGGTCGGAGGGATGCTGGCGACCACGTGGGTGCAAACGATCAAGGCAGGCTTGTTATTGGGTGCGAGCGCGCTGCTCTCCGTGCTCGTCCTCTCGCACTATCATTTTTCGCTCGGCGACTTCTTTGCTGCCGCGGCAAACGCACATGGAGCGGTCGGCGCGGGCACGACGAAAAGCCTGTTGCAGCCCGGCTTGTTCTTCTCCGGCCGCTGGGGAGCGCTGGATCTTCTGTCGCTCGGCATCGCGCTCGTTTTAGGCACGGCGGGTCTACCGCACATTCTCATGCGTTTCTACACCGTGCCTTCGGCGAAGGCCGCGCGGACGTCGGTCGCATGGGCGATGGTGCTGATCGGCATTTTTTACCTGCTGACGACGTTCATGGGTTTTGGCGCCGCCACGCTCGTCGGCCAGGCGCGCATCGGACCGCACGTCGGCAGCGGCGAGGCGATTCGCTACATCGCGCACCACCCCGCGCAAGCGCCTGCGCTCAATGCCGACCTGCAACGCGACGGCTACATCGTACCGGTCAAAAACGATAACCTCGCGGCGATCGTGCTCGCCCAAAGCCTTGGTGGCGATCTCTTTCTCGCATTCATCGCCGCCGTCGCATTTGCAACGATCCTGGCGGTAGTCGCCGGCCTAACCATTGCGGCGTCGTCGGCATTCGCGCACGACATTTGGTGGACGCTCGTTCGCAACGGCGAGGGGGACGAAGTCGAGCAACTTCAGGTCGCGCGCATGACCGCCGCAGTCGTCGCCGTCATCTCGATCGTGCTCGCGATATGGTTGAAGAATCTCAACGTCGCATTTCTCGTCGGCCTGGCTTTCGCGGTGGCGGCAAGCGCCAACGTTCCGGCGATCATTCTGACGCTCGCGTGGAAGCGTTTCAACAGAGCCGGCACGATTAGCGGCATGATCGCCGGGCTCGTGTCGTCGCTCGCGCTCATCGCGATCGGCCCCGCAGTCATGGGCGTCGATCCGGCCGACGCCGTCGTGCGACACCTCATTCAAGCACCGCCCATTTTCCCGCTCGCTAACCCCGGCTTAGTCTCGGTTCCGCTCGGATTCATCGCTGCCGTCGTCGGTACGCTCCTCTCACGCGATCCCGAATCCGAAGCACTCTACGCGCAACTCGAAGTACGCGCCACCACCGGTCTCGGCGCCGAACTCTAAGGCCGCCGCCGTTACGGTTTTATCGCCGTGTGATCGGTGATGCGGTTGCCGGCGACGGTGAACGTGATGAAGTATTTACCGCTAGCGGTGTTGAGATCGACGTCGACTTTCGAACTACCATCGGGCATCGTCGACGTGCGCAGGCTCGCTATTTGCGCGCTTGCATCGATAAAGCTATCTTGATCGACGCTGCCGTTTGCGAGATAGCCTTGCGCTCCGGTCCGATTGCCGTTGGCGAGCGCGTCGATATACGAACGCACGACGCTTCCGGCGGCACTTGCCGGCGTCGCAACCGGCGGCGCTTTGCGCGCGATGGGTTCCGTACGTCGCGGCAGCGGCGTGCTCGTGGGAGCCGCAGATTGCGGTGCTGACGGTCTTGGCGTGACCACGACGGCGACGCTCGTGGGCCGCGGCGTCGGGGTGGAATGAGGTTCGGAAGTTGCGGCCGGTTGGGGCGTGGCGGTGGGTACTGCGCTCGGACGCGGCGTGCGGACGGGCCGCTGTGCCGGTACTTTAGCCGGCTGCAACGTCGGCGGCGCGGTCACCGTTTGCGCGACTCGCTCGGTCGGCAACGGCGTGGGCGTTACGGTTTTACCGTTCGATGCGAGTTTCGGCGCACCCAAGAAATGGGCGAGCACGCCGCCTATAAAAAATCCGAGCACGACGATAACGACGAGCAGCGGCCAAAGCGGAAATCCGGAGCCGCCGCCGGGACCGCCGCTGCGTTCGCGTTGCGTGTAACCCGAAGAACGTCGACGGCGCGGCGGATCGCTCATCGTGAGATGCCGCGCACGAGTGCCGGCGGGAGTTGATCGACGAACTCCGGATGCTCCTCGATGAACGTGGTTGTGGCCTCTTTCAGTAAACCGGCGCTACCGTGCGCGTAAGCCAACAATGCGGCGACTGCCTGCGATTGCCCCGCTTCGATCGCGCTCACGGTCGTGCCGGCACCTTCGGCCGCATCCTCGGACGATTCGCCGCGCTCGCGAAAAACCGCGAAGATTGACTCAACGAGTGCGCGGCGCGCGGCGGGTAGCATGGAGCGCTCGCTCTGCGCCAGGGCGGAGGCCAGGTCGTTCTCGTCCATCTTGGCGATGAACTTGCCGAATACCGACATTGGCGCAATCGTTACTCCCCGGCGGCAGGCGGCTCCTCGAAGTTCGCCCAAAACTTCACTATCGTGATCCGCGTCAAAGTGCCTCTCGATCTCCACGCCGTCGCGTGCAACGGTTCGGCGGCCTTCGCGCTCGCCACCCCGTTGCGGGTGCGCGAACTCGTGGTGTTGGCCGTGCGCGAGGCCATTGGGACGCGCGCCCCCTCCGATAAGTTCCAACGCAGCGTTCGCGCGACGCTCTCAGGGTTGGCCTCCGGCCGATTCATCGTCGACGTCGACGGTCGAACGTTCGCGGATGCGGAGGACGTGGTCGTCTGCGGCGACGTTGCCAGCGTCCGCTTTTACGTGCCCTCGCGCAGCGCATCCGGACGGCGTTCTGAGCTGGCCACTCCCGACCGCTGAAGCGCCCCCACCGCCCGCAACGTTCCTGACGCTCGTACGACGCGCGTTGGTCTTGTGCGCGCGACGCTGGATTTTATACGTTGCCGCCGCGACCATCATACTCGCAGGCGAACTCGCGCTCGCGTTCTATTCGCGATTGCCGCACTCCGACATCGTCGCGGGATTTCTGCTCGGCCCAATTTTGACCGCAATTACCAACGTACACGTCGCAAACGACCTTCATGCCGCCTCGATGACCGCGCGTCAACGCTGGGAGCGGATCCTCGAACGGCTGTGGGCGGTCATCGTAATCGACTTCATCGCCGTCCTCGTAATGACGGTGGGTACGTATGCGATGGCGTTCGCGGGCGTCGACCTGATAGGCGGTCTCATCTTGGGCGCCTTTGCGTTCATGATCGCGGCCGCGATCGTCTACGCCGACGTCTATGCGAGCCTCGAGCCTGAGGTATCCACCCTCACGGTCGTGCCTCGCGCATTTTTGCGTAGCATCGTGCTCGGTATGCTCGACTTTCGGCGCGCGCTGGCCCTGCTCGCAATTCAGGTCCTTATTTCAACGGCACTTCAAGCACTGGCGCTGTTTCTCGACGCCAAACACGTCGCGCACTCGCAGATATGGGGTGGGTTGCCGCTCGGGACGTTCTTGATCGTGCCGCTTTCGGCCCTGACGACGGTAATCTATCTCGACCTGGCCGCCCGCGAACGGCAAACGGCACGCAAGTAGCGTTACTTGGCGACCGAAATTGGGAGACGGCCGTTCGAGCGCGTGAGCATCAGTTGCGCGAAGAGCGCGTTGGGCCACGCGAAGTCGCCGCGCGTGTACGATTCGGGCCAATCGGCGTTGAATGATTCGTGCAACCGGTGATCGCCCACGTCCGAAGCCGCGATATACCCTAGCACTTGATCGATTTCGGAGCTGTCGGTGGCGGTGAGCGCCTGCATCACGAGCGATAGCGGCCAAATATACCCGTGCGGCGTGTGTGGACTACCGATCCCCGACGCATACTTGCCGACGTAGAAATATGGGTTGCGCGTCGAGAGCACGAAGCCGCGCGTAGCTCGGTATACGACGTCGTGCACGCCGACATAGCCGAAGTACGGGATCGAGAGCAGGGACGGCACGTTGGCGTCGTCCATCAGATTCGCGTGGCCCAGCCCGTCGATCTCGTAGGCGTAGATGCGCCCGAAACCGGGCAAATTGACTAACCCGTTGCGCTCGATCGCGCGCGAAATCTGCACCGACATGCCGTACGCATTGCCGGCCATCGCTCGATCTTGGTAAACCTTCTTCTCGATCGAGGTGAGGTCGCGTAAGACGACGACGGCGAACATGTTGTCGGGAATATTGTATTGATAGCGCGCCGCGTCGTCCGACGGGCGGAACCCCGTCCAGACCAGTCCCGTAAACGCGACCCGGCTGCCCTTACCCCCGTTCGCCAGTTCTCCGTGCGTGTAATGCGAGCGTGTGTCGTGTTTCTGTTCGGTGCGTAACGTCTCGATCGCCCGGTGCATCGCGTGCTGGAACTCGGGGGTAAAGATGGTGCGGTCCCCGGTCTCTTTCCAATACAGATACGAGAACCAAATCGGATAGAGTAGCGAGTCCATCTCGAACTTACGCTCGGCGACGGTGTACCGCAGGGTAAAGGCGTTGGCGTACGGGTCGATATTGATGTACCGGACCTGCCGGGCGATGGCGCCGCGTAGCATGAACCGGACGTAGGGATCGCTTTGCGAGGCGCCTATGTACGGAATCATCACGGCACTCGAGTCGCGCAGCCATTCCTCGTCGATGTCCCCGGTGGAGACGAACGTCGTGCCGTCGCTCTGTATGATCGCGTGACGGCTATACGCCTCGTCGTACGCGGTCTGATAGATCTTGCGCAGCTTGACGGAAACCGCCGAAGCGCGCTGCACGGCCGTGTCGGCGGTCGGAGCCGCAGGCGCCGGCAGCGTTAACACCAGCGTCAATGCAGCCATAGCCGCGGCAAAACGAGCCGGGTTCATACGCCGGAGATACCCAAGAATGACCGCATCATATGAAGTATCGGCAAAAATTTACGCTCTTCGATGTTTCGCGCGACCTCGTTTCCTGGGATAATGCTTTCATCTAGACCTTGGAGCCGCCTCAGAAAGAGAGAACGACCATCACGCGTCCCCGCGCTTCCATCCCCGGCCTGTGCATTGCGATAGCCCTCGCACTTTGTACTTCGGCCCTTGCGGATCAACGCTACGTCGTTCGCGGAAACGACAGCTATCAGATCGGGCATTCCGACCTTCAGACCCAAATCAGTTATTCCGGCACCCAGCAGCTCTCCATCGTGCGGCAAGGCAAGCAAACCCGCTTTGTGGCGAAAGTACGGTACACGCGGACCGACCAAGAGGGCCGCTCGTCGGCCAGCGCTAGTTTCGCGCAAGAGATGGCGCCATCGGGCGAACTGCAGGACAGCGCCGATGCCGATCCCGATTATTTGACCGTTCTCAACCAGCCGTTCGCGATCGAACTCGATGAGGAAACGCTGCGCGACTTGCTTCATCTGCACGGAAGCGTCCCGTTCGATTTTCCGTCGCCAATCACCGGCGGATCGCTTAAAGGCTATCTGCTGCGGGCCTCGGTCGCGCGCGTGTCCGGTAAGCCGGCTGTAGGCGTCGGCTTCGACGCGACGGGCCCGATGGTGGGGCCGCTCCCCGACCACCCGAATATTTCCATGCACGGGAAAATTCGCATGCGCGGCGCGGCGTACTATGCGCTTCACGGGGCGCTACTTCTCGCACTTGACGAAACGTTGACGATAACCGGCTCGTTGAACGATCGCGCCGGAAGCACGCCGGTGACGATCGTCTACAAACGTTCGATCCGCGCGGACGGCGCGCAATCGGTAATGACCGAGGCGCAAGCCGTCCACCCGTAAAACTCGGATCAGATCGCTGCCAACTCGAGCGACATCGGATGCCTGAACGGCATCTCGTGCATGTGGACCAGCGGCGTAAACGCCAGATGGTTTTGGTGGTAGTCGATCAGCATTTCGATGCCGCGCTTGACGCAGCCGGTTTCTTCGACGTATTTGCCGAGCTTCTTACGGAAATACGTCTGTGGGTCGCGCAGCACTTTGGCATAATACGGGTCATCGGTTAACACGCTCGCGTCGACGCCGCTCTTGGGGACTAGCCAGACGAACCACGGATCTTCGCTGCGACGGTAGCCGATGAGCACCAGCGGGATTGCCCGCGCCGAGTCGAGGTTGGGAAGAAAACTGCACATCGTGTACGCGTCGAAGGCTAGATCCTGTGGCTCGATGACATTGTCCATACCGTAATCCTCTACTAAGGTTGCTCGCTAGCGAAATACAAAAAACCGCTCGGCGCAGTACGGCCGAACGGCTTGGGATTTTCGCATGACAGCTGCTTGCGGCGTCATGTCGGAGCCTTCCCCGCGCGCGGTTGAGGACCTGCGTTATGGTTAAGGAAACGGCGGGGTATATGTGAAACCTTTGCAGCATGAGTCGGTGTTGGGACGCGTGTATGAGCGCGCTCGCACCACTCCTGAGGGAGTTCACCGTGCCACCTGCGGCTTCGGCGAAAAGGACGGCGACTAGGTCGCAATCCGTTACACCGAGCGTCGAGCGCTTCGATACCATCGTAGACGAATTCCAGCGGCGTCTCTATGGGTTTGCCCTGCGTATGACGGGCAACCGTGAGGACGCCGAGGAGATCGTGCAGGACGCCTTCGTGCGCGCCTATCGCGCTCTCGGCAAGATGTCGCTCGAGCAGCGTTCGGAGCTTCGTCTTCAGCCCTGGCTCTACACGATCACGCTCAACGTGACCCGGAACCGCTTGCGCAGCAAGCGGCCAACCAACGTAGCACTGGACGCGCTTGCCGACCCGGATGCACTCCTGCGCGGCGCGACGCACGACGGACCCCCGCAACCCGAAACCATCGTCGAACAAAGCGCCGACATGGACTTGGTCGAGCGAGCACTCTTACAACTGCCGATGCATCTGCGCGCCGCGGCGACGCTGCGATTCATCGAGGGGCGCAGCCACCCCGAAATCGCCGAAATCCTGGATCAACCTATCGGAACGGTAAAGTCGCACGTGCATCGTGCGGTACGCATCTTGCGCCGCATTCTCGGGCCGCAGATCGGAAAAATCGTGCCTCAAGGAGATACTTTCCATGCGCTGTCGTGACGTCGAGGCGCTCTGGGACGACATTCGCGAGGGGATGCCTCCCTTGCGAGAAGCGGTTCAGAGCCATCTACGTGCTTGTCCTCCCTGTCAGGAGCTCTACGAGCAATACGAAGGCGTCGCATACTGCCTTTCCTGTCTGCCTCAACCGCAACCCTCGTGCGACCTCGCGGCGAAGATCGTCGAACACATCGCGCAGATCAAGCACAAGTACCGTTCCACGCCGATCACGCTGACGGCAGTTGCGACGCCGATCGGACTTCTATACGTGGGATTCAAAGAAGCGCGCATCACGTTTATCGGCATCGATCGTGGAGACCCGTTTGAAAGCGTCCGCGATCAGGTCGAACGGCGTCTGCGCAGAACCGTGCAACGCGGCGAAGCGCCGGAATGGCTGCGCTCGATGATCGCGAATTTTTTCAAGACCTGGCACGTAGATCAGCAACGCATCGACATCAGCGATCTGACCCCGTTCGAACAAGCCGCGCTCAAAGCCGCGGCCCAAATTCCCCCCGGAGAGGTACGTTCGTACGCGTGGGTCGCGCGCGAGATCGGACGTCCGCGCGCCGCGCGCGCCGTCGGTCAAGCGATGGCGCGCAATCCGCTGCCCTTACTCTTCCCGTGCCACCGCGTCGTCGACTCAAACGGCGATCTGCACAACTACGGCTATGGAATTGAGATGAAAGCTCGTTTGCTCAAAATGGAAGGCTACGAGCGCTAGCAGAGTAGTACGCCCTGCTAGAACCCCGTGACGTTTCTCGGACTTCCGATGCCCGCATAGGCGTCAAAACCGGCCGGCCCGATATCCGTGAAAGCGTCGCGATGCTGGTAGGCGTACCAGGCGCTGTTGATCGATCGGCCGTTGCCGGCTAAGGCATATGCAGACGCAACCAACGGCGCGCCGACGCTCGTTCCGCCGACTACGATCCACCCGCCCGCTTGGCCCGAATTCGAAAAATCGTCATACACGGCGACTCCCGTTTGCGGATCCGCGACCACGGCAATATCCACGGTGGATCTGGCGTTATGGCACGGACCCTTCGGCTGCCAGTACGGTCGCCACATGTAGTAGCTGCATCCGTGCCCGGCATTCTTCCACGGCGACTGCGTCCACCCCGAACCGTTGCGCGTCAGCGTCGTGCCGCCTACTGCGGTCACGTACCGTGAGGCCGCAGGATATGTCGGAATTCCGCCGTCGCCCGAGCTGACGGTTATCGGCACGCCGCGGTGCGCGTAGTGCGTCTCCAGGGCGGCTTCGCCCGGCCATTCGGCCGCGTCGTAGCTGTTGCTCACGACGGTCGCGCCGAGCGCCACGGCGCGGTCGTCGCTCGCGGCTAGATCGTCGAGCGACGCAGACGACGCCTCCACCAACAATATCCGGCACCGGGGGCACGTTGCCGACACGACGTCGAGATCGAGTGCAATTTCGGTCGCCCAAGCCGCGTTGGGCGCCGGATACCGCGTGGAGCCGTCTTGGGCCGTTTTCTGAAAACACCCGTTCAACGTTGTGCACGGGGTCAAGCCAAAAGCATTGCGATACACGGCCAGATCCGCTTCGGCGCCCGGGTCATCGTACGCATCCACGATCGCGACCGTCTGGCCGTCGCCGCCGCCCGCGGGTAGACCATAGGCGCTTCGAATGTCTGCGGGATGAAGGCCGCGTATTTCAAGCGGCGTGGCCGCGGGGTCGCTCAGCGGCAAGACGCCCGTATTTTGCACGGCAAGGCAACGCGCGACGCCGGGGCGTGCGTCGGGACACAGCGCCAAGTCGCCACCGGGCAGCGCTTCGGGCGAATCGCCCGGCAAGCTCTCGGGCGAATCGCCGGGGAGTCCCGCGGGTGAATCGCCCGGCAATCCTTCGGGCGAATCCGCAGGTGTACCGGTGACCGAGGCTTGGCGCGCCCGCGGCGCGGACTGGTTGGGAAGCACGCCCGATCCCGAGCACGCCTCAAGCGAGGCGACGGCCAGCGCGAGCGCCGCTAGCGCGGCGACCTTCCGTTTCAGGTCCAAAGAACGTGCGCTCCTCCACGAACACCCGGACGGTCACCCTCGACAGTGCAGCCACTGTACCCACAAGCAGGTACTTTTCTAACCCGAACGTTCGACCAATCCGGCCGCTACGGCTATTGCCATCGCTTCGAGGCGCCCGCTGCAGTTGAGCTTGCGGCAAATCGAGCGAACGTGGACGTCCACCGTTCGAGCGCTGCGACCCAGCTCCGTCGCTATGGCCTTGCTGCTGGAGCCCCGCGTGAGCATGCGTAAAACGGTTCGCTCCGCCGGCGTGAGGCTCGCCAGACCTTCATTGCTCGCCGACGGAAATGGCATCGCCTCGAGCAATGCCGCGATTCCGCCGTATTGTTCGGAGCGCAGGCGATCGAGCGCGGCGGCCACCGCCGGTGCGCTTCCTTGACCGGCCTGCAGCGCGCACACCGCGCGCACCGCTCGCGCGAAGGCACGCATGCGAACCAACTGCGCGTCCAAACCGCGTTCGACTTCCGCGATGCGACGATGCGCCGCGCCGGTCCGGCCGCGCGCAAGTTCCGCGATTGCAAGAAAGAGTCGCGTGCGCGCTGCGCGGCGGCTCATTTTCACGCAGTCATCGAGTAGACCGGTCGCGCGCCCGAGCGCGGCGTCGGCTTCCTCGAACGCGCGAGCGGCGTTGGCATAGACCGCGATCTCGGCATACCGCAACGCGCGCCGCTCCGACGTGTCCGGTTCATCGGCGGTGCCGGCGAGCAGCGCGAACGCGCGCGCAAAATCGCCTCCCCACGAGGCTCGCAGCGCTTGCGCCGGCGACAACGACTGCAAGCGCGCGCGCGGAAATGCGAGCGGATCTTCGTCGAGTTGCGTATCGAGACGTTCCAACGCAACGGCGTTGCCGCGGTCTACTTCCAAATCGTATGCGGCCAGGAGCGCGAACAATCGCACCTGACGGCTTGCCGATTTACGCCCGCATTCCTCGATGCGCTCGAGGATACGCAAAAGCTCGACCGGATCGTCGTCGGCGTCGAGTGCGATATTATACAGCAACGAATATGCGCGAGCCGCGACCTCGAACCCGTCGCTCTCCAGCGCAATTTCGACGGCGACGGTCGAGTGCCGCCGGGCTACATCCAGTTCGCCCGCGCCGAGGTACACGAATCCGGCCTGTTGATAGATTTTCGCGCGCACGCCGGCGGGCACTCCGGATTCGGCAATCTGCAGAGCCTGCGCCGCTGCGGTGCGCGCACGGTCGAAGCGTCCGGCGCGCGCATATGCGGTTGCCAGCGTTGCCACGATCGACGCGCGCAAACCCGGTTCGAGCGTGCCGTCTCCGGCATACGGTTCGAGCAGATCCGTACAATCGCGGTTGCCGCGCACTAAGGCGATTGCGTATCGATACGTCAGCTCCGCGCGCAACGCCGGATGCGAGGCGCGATCGATGGCTTCGGGGAAGAGGCGCTCCGCGATGTCGAATCGGCCTCGATTCGATTCGAGCGTCGCCCGGATGCCGAGTACCGCGGCATTGCCCGCAAAAGCGGGCACATCAAAAAGCGTCACCGCGCTTTGCACCGCTTCGGCGTTCCCGCGATCGATCAACGCGAATCCGGCTCGTTCGAGCGTTCGCAACGCGCCGTTCGCGTCGCGGGCGCGAGCGCTCAACGCGAGCGCGTCGGCGTAGCGCCCCAGCGATTCCAGCACGCGCGCCGCATCGTGCAAGATGTGCGCGAACTCGCGCGGGCCCAGCTGGCTCGCCTGTGCCTCCAAAAAATCGCGAAACAGATCATGGTAGCGATATTCGGTCTGCGAGACCGGGGTGACGAACGCGACGTTACGGCGCAACTCGGTGAGAATCGCCGGATCGTCGCCGCGCGCTTCGAGTATGTCGCCGTCGATCGACCGGTAAACGCATGTTTGCAACAAGAATTGCCGCCGCTCCGCAGACAATCGCGACATAACCTGCTCGGCCAAATACCGGTACACGAGATCGCGCGTGCCGGCCGTTGCCGCGCGCAAGTCCGCGACGTGCGTCGCGGTACGCAGCGCGATTGAAAACGCGGCGGGCCAAGCCTCCGTAAATGCCAACAGTGCCTCTATTTCGGAAGCGTCTTCCGACGCACCGGCAGCGTCGGCCGCCGCAAGCGCTTCTTCCACGCTGAAACGCAGGTCGGTTTCGGTAACCGGTATGTCGACGAGACCATATGCCATCCATGACGCGATCGGCAATTCCAGATCGCTGCGCGAAGCGAGAATCCAGCGCCACGGCCCCGCGGTCTGTTCGATCACTCGACGCAAAAACGCAATCGCCATCGGATCTTGTGCTGCGTGCTGAACGTCGTCGACAACCACGGTGTGCGAAACGGACCGCACGTGCTCGTAAAACCAATTTGCAAGTTCGCGGGCAGGTTCGGGAGCGCTCGCGGCAAGCTGGAGGGCACTCGGAAAGGCGGCCAGTGCCGACGGAACCAGCCGCTCAAATGCCGCGCACAATCCCCGCGCGAACGAGGCGAGCGTCGTTTCGTCGGGAGCGACGTCGTAGCGTACGTGCGCGACGCGCGTGGCTTCCAAATAGTCGGTCAAGGCCGTGCTTTTCCCGAAGCCGGCGGCGGCGTACACCACGACGACTGGAGACTGCGCCGCTCGTGCGAGCCGGTCGTTAATTCGCGTGCGGACCAAACGTCGAAATGCACTCCTCATTGCGCTGCGAAAGCAGTTCGATGGGAGGATAACCCTTCACCCGCGCGAACCCCGGTCTTTGAATTATGTCCGCAGGTCCCCTCAGATAGAGACCAACGAGGGCAAACAGCCGGACGAAGGAGGTGGTCATCGTACGTACTGAGAGTTCGAGTCCTATATACAGAAATACGATGATTGGAGGTGCCGGCTCCTAACGGAGCGGGCAGTCTCCTTCAAGTAAGAACCACACCCTTCGCCGGTCCTCGAAAGCGGACCGGCGATTTTTTTTTGAGGTGGGAAGCGCTTGCACAGGGGAACGCAAAAACGGCGCTAACCTTAAAGAAGGTGGCCAAACACGTCCTCATCACCGGATTCGAGCCGTTCGGCGGCGGTACCGTCAATCCGAGCGAACTCGTCGCGCGCAGCCTTGAAGGGCGCCTCATTGCGGGGCGTCTTGTCGTCACGCGCATTCTGCCGGTTGAGACCCGCAACGTCCGCGAACGCCTCGAGCGCGCTCTCGACGAAGAACGCCCGGACATTGCTATCTGCATGGGCCTGGCAAGCGGACGCAACGCGATCGCGCTGGAACGCGTCGCCGTCAACGTGCTGGATTTCGATCGCGCCGACAACGTCGGCGTGGTTCGCAAGCACGAAGCGATCGCGCGCGGTGGTCCGGACGCGCGCATATCGAGCCTGCCCTTCGACATTATCATCGCCTCGTGGAACGAGAGTGGTGTCCCCGGCTACGTCTCAAACTCGGCGGGAACCTACATTTGCAACCAGGCATTGTACGAACTCCTGGGTGCGACCCAAGCGGCGGCGTCGCCGATCCTCGCCGGCTTCGTACATCTCCCGTATCTTCCGGCTCAGGCGATCGATGCCGGTCCGGAAACCAACCCGTCGATGCCTCTCGAACTCATGAAGCGCGCGATGGAACTCCTTATCGAGACGGTCGTACCGTGGGTCGAAAATCGTACGCCCGAACGCGGCGCGGCCGCTCGACCGCCCGGCTCGAAAATGTGGATTCCACGCGGTGTAAAGGAAGTAGAACGCTGAGCGACCCACGTATCGCCGCCATCCCCGACATTCACGGTCATGCCAAGGGGGAGCACAAACCGTTTGCCGAGGAGCGCCCCATCGCTTACTCGCCGCGAATGCTGTTCCTCTGGTTTTACCACGCGTGCCGCCGCGGAGCACCGCGGTTTTTGATGGTGACCGACCATATCAACTATCTGACGTTCGAAGACCCGGGCGCGGTCAACACGGTTCGTCGCGCGCTCAAGCTGGCCGAGGCCGGCGACCTCTACGGCGCGGCTGAAACCGCGGGCGTCGACGTAGCGCATGCCTCGGTCGTCTCCGACGGCCTGCGCAAAGGCATGCGATTTTCCATTGGCGCGGAGTTGGACAACGACCCGCGCGCGAGACCCGATGCGCAAAACATCGTCGATGCGATGCGCCCCGACGGCATGATTCGCTCCGTCCACTTCCTCACGATCGAACACCCGGAGAAAGGGCCCGACTTCCAGTGGCCCTTCGACGATGCCGAATTCAAGGATCTCTTCGACGTCGTCGGCACCGAAAAGACGTGGGAATCATACGTCGCCAAGCTGATCGAGGACATCGAGAAACTTCCGGGTCAGATCGTCGGCCACTTTTACGCGCCCGCGACCTTCGGACATTGGCCGCAAGACATCGAGCGTTACGAGGACCAGGTATTGGACGCGTGTGCGGCACGCGGCATGGCCGTCGAAATCAACACCCGCTATTTCTATCGCGACAATCCGAGCGAACTGCAGGCGCAGATGCGCACTGCATATCTACGTCTCATGAAAAAGGCGAAGGTCAAGAACGTCGGCGTCGCTATCGGCTCCGACGCACATAGCCCCAAAGATCAAGGGAATGGTTTTGCCGAAGTGCTGCGCATGCTCGACGAGGCCGAAATCAACGAGATCGTCTTCCCCGTCGGTGGCCGACTCGCGCGCGTGGCGTTACGCGCGACTAAGGAATTGCTGGAGAAGGCCAAACCCGCCGCCGAAACCCCGCTGCCCGGCAGCAGCATCAGCGGTTTAAGCCGCGCCGAGCTCGGACTCCCCGAACGCGACGAAGCCGCGGAACGCGAAGCTGCGAAGACCGCGCACGACGCAAGCCCCCGCAAACGCGCGAGCGGCTCGTCTCGCGATACGAAGAAGCCGGCTCGCGCAACCTCGGATCGCTCGGCGTCTTCAAAGAGTGCGGGCAAGAAGGCCAAAACCGAGAAGCCCGCCGCCGAGCCGGCCGCGCCGGAACCCGCTCCCGCGAAGGTAAAAGTCGCCGCGAAGAAACCGGTCGCGATTCCGGCTCCGAAAACGACACCCGCGAAAAAGGCCGCCGTTCCGAAGGTAGCCGCTGCGAAAAAGGCCGCTCCCATCAAGAAAGCGGCTGCGTCAAAGACTGCCGCTGCGAAGAAGGCCGCACCCGCCAAGAAAGCTCCCGCAAAAAAGGCGGCGCCCGCCAAGAAAGCCGCACCCGCGAAAAAAGCCCCGCTCAAGAAGGCCGCTCCGGCGAAGAAACCCGCGCCGAAAAAGGCCGCACCCGTGAAAAAAACGCCCGCAAAGAAGGCGTCTCCCGCCAAGAAAAAGGCGCCTCCAAAGAAAAAGACGCCTGCAAAAAAAACGGCAAACGCTAAAAAGGCAGCGCCGTCCAGACCGGCGGCGAAGGCGAAACCGAGCGGCAAGAGCGGTTCCAGTAAAAAAGCGCCGGCAAAGAAAGCGACGGCGAAACGACGCTGACCTAGTCGCGCGAAGGAGCGAAGAATGACGGACATCTCACGCGTGCGCAATATCGCTTTCGTGGGTTCGCACCACGCAGGCAAAACAACGCTCGTCGAAACGATCTTGGCGCACTGCGGCGCGATCGGCCGCAAGGGCAGCGTAATCGAGGGGACGACTACCACCGATCACGAGCCCGAAGATATCGCGCACGCGCAATCCACTACCGTCGGCTTCGCCCACACGAGTTGCGACGACATTGACGTGACGCTCGTCGACTGCCCCGGCTTCATCGACTTCTTCGAAGAAACGAAACTCGCGCTCGCCGGCGTCGATGCGGCAGTCGTCGTGCTCGAGGCCGACCCATCGCGCGTCGCGCTCACGCAAATGGTCGTGGACTTTATCGAATCCCGGAAACTCCCGCACGTCTTCGTCATAAACAAGTTGGATCGGCCCGGCTCGGATTTCGCCGGAACCCTTGCAGCGTTGCAGGAGGCGTACGGACGCCATGTCGTTGCGGAGCAATGGCCGATCGGTAGCGCGGAGTCCATGCGGGGATATGTGGATCTCGCCGAGAGCAAGGCATTCATCTACGATGGAGGCGCGGAAAAGCCGGCAGAAATTCCGCCGGAACTGCGCGCCGAGGTGGAGCGCGCGCGCGCCGCGTTGCTCGAGGGTATGGCCGACTTCGACGATCACTTGATGGAGGAGCTGCTCGAAGGCCTAGAGCCGCCGGCTGACGAGGTTGAAAAAGACCTTTGCGACGAGTGCTCGCACGATCAAATCGTTCCCGTTCTCGCGGCTGCGGGACTTCCCGGATTCGGCGTGCACGCGCTGGTGCGCGCGATGGAGAAATGGTTTCCCTCGCCCGCGGACGCGCCAATGGTCGACGCGGAAGGCCGTCCCATCGCACCGGAGTCCGATGTTCCGGTCGTCGCGAGCGTCATCAAAACGATCGTGCATCCGCAGTCGGGAAAACTCTCCGTCGTTCGCGTAATCGCCGGGACGCTCAAGGCCGACGCCACGCTCGGTAACATTTCCCGTGGAGGCGAAAAAGTGCGCTCCGGCGGCCTCTACCGCTTGCAAGGGAAGAAACAAGAGGCGATCCCACAGGCGGGTCCGGGCAGCATCGTCGCAGTCGCCCGGCTCGAAAGCGTCGCGACCGGCGATACGCTGACGAGCGACGGTTTCAAAGTGTTATTGCCGCGCGTACCGCGCGCGGAACCGGTCTTCGCCGTCGCGATCAAACCCAAAGATCGCATGGACGAAGCGAAGATCTCGCAGATGCTGGCGCGCATCGTCGACGAAGACCCGTCGCTGCGCTTGGAGCGAGCGGAAATCACTAACGAATTGGAACTGCTGGGTTGCGGAGAACAACACGTCTCGATCGCCGTCGAACGGCTGGGGCGCAAATACAAGGTGGACGTGCTGACCGCGCCGCCGTCGATTCCATATCAGGAAACGATTACCGCGGGCACGGAACTGCATTCGCGGTACAAACATCAGACGGGTGGTCACGGGCAGTTCGGGGACGTATGGTTGCGCTTTGAACCGCGCGAACGCGGAAACGGCGTGACGTTCGAAGAGAAAATCGTCGGCGGCGTCGTTCCCCGGCAGTTCATTCCCGCAGTCGAGAAAGGCGTGCGTGAAGCACTGCAGCACGGCAGCATCGGCGGTTACCCGATGACGGACGTGCACGTGGTGCTCTTCGACGGCGCGTATCACGATGTCGATTCAAGCGAGCAATCCTTCCGGACGGCGGCCGGAATGGGGGTACGCGAAGCGCTCCCCAAATGCAGCCCGGTGATTCTCGAGCCGATCGTTCGCGTGTACGTAACGGTCCCGACGGCGTACACGTCGGCGGCGATCGCGCAACTGACCGGCAAACGCGGACAGATTTTAGGAATGAACCCCGCGGAGGACGCGCCGGGTCACGACGTCGTCGAGGCCGACGTTCCGCAGGTCGAGCTCGCGCGGTACATCACCGAACTGCGAACTGCGACCCAAGGGCTCGGGACCTACTCCTGGCGCCACGAACGCTTCGACGCGGTCCCAGGCAAATGGACCGGACCGAAGGCCGCGGTCTAACGATAGCGAAATCAGGGGCGTTCTGTCTTCTAGCGCTTCTCGAAGGAACAGCCACGTGAAACGACTGCTCGCGCTTGTCGCGCTTGTCGGCGTCATGGCCGGGTGCACCCAGGTTCGCAACGCAAGCACGGCAACGACGTCCCGTCATGCCGGAACGATTCCGGGCACGTTGCGCATCGCTCTGCCGGCCGAACCGAAGAATCTGAACCCCGTGCTTGCGTCGGATACTACCGACGGAATGATCGCGCGGTTGATGTTCGACGTTCTTCTCACAGCGGACACGAAGGGTAATCCCCTGCCCAGCCTCGCGAGGGAGGTTCCCACGCTTGAGAACGGCGGTGTCAGTAAAGACGGCTTGACCGTGACCTATCATCTACGTTCGGGCGTGAAGTGGACCGACGGCCAGCCGCTGACCAGCAAGGACGTAAAGTTCACCTGGCAAGCCGTCATGAACCCGAACAACAACGCCGTTTCGCGTCACGGTTACGACTACGTTAAGAGCATCGACACGCCCGACGATACGACGGTCGTCGTCCATCTCAAGGAAAAGTTCTCGCCGTTCGTAAACACGTTTTTTGCCGAGAGCGACAGCCCGATCAATATCGTGCCCGCCCACATTCTATCCAAGTACCCGAACATCAATCAAGTGCCATTCAACACCGAACCGGTAGGTTCGGGGCCCTTCAAGTTTGCGCAATGGGTTCGCGGCGATCACATAACGCTCGTTGCGAATAAAAACTATTTCATGGGCGCTCCAAAGCTCGACAAAATCATCTTGCGCTTCGTTCCCGACGAGAACACCGAAGTAAACCTGCTGCGCACGCACGACATCGACTGGATGTTCGAAGCATCGTATTCGATATATCCGGCCGTCCACGGTATCGCCGGAGTTTCGATTCCGTTCAACGACATCAACGGCTACGAAGGCATGCAGATCAACACGTCGCGTCCGATGCTGGCGGACGTGCGCGTGCGCCGGGCCATCGCCTACGCGATCGACAAGCGGCGCCTGCTCGACACATTGACCTTCGACCAAGAAAAGATGGCGACCGAAGATTTACCCGATTGGCTGTGGGCCTACAATCCGAAGGTTCGAACCTATCCCCACGACGTCAACGCGGCCAAACAACTCCTCGCCCAAGCGGGCTGGAAGCCGGGTAGAGACGGCGTCCTCACCAAGGGCGGGTCGCGCCTTTCGCTGGTGTTGGTACTCAATGTGAGCAACGCGACGCGTAAAGCCATGGCCGTGCAGATTCAGGCGAGCCTGCGTCAAGTTGGGATCGAAGTACAGGTCAAGATGTTCCCTACCGCCACGCTGTTCGCGCCGGCCGGCGAAGGCGGTATTCTGCAACTCGGCAAGTACGACTTGGGGCTGTCGGGTTGGTTCGCCGGCATCGATCCCGACGATTCGTCGAACTATCTTTCGACGAACGTTCCGCCGGGCGGCTACAACTACACGCGTTATCACAGTCCGGCGATGGACGCCGCGCAAAACGCCGCGCTCACGCATTTCGATCAACCGACGCGCAAGCGCGCTTACGCGCAAGTAGAATCGCTGCTTGCCGACGACGTACCGCAGATATTCTTTTGGTGGGACCGCCAAATGCAACCGATCAATCCGGATTTCAAGAATTTCACACCGAACCCGGTCACCGAATCATGGAATGCGTGGCAATGGAGTATTTAGGCTCGCCCGAACCGTTCGGACGTCTCCCCGAGTTGAACTGGCTACGAAAAATCATCGTCGAGCGCGCGCTCACGCGGGGAGATTACGTGCTCTCGGGCGGCGTGCGCAGCGATTACTATATCGATAAATTTCGGCTTTTCTCCGACCCTCACGTGTTACGGCGCATCGCGCGCATGTTCGTACCGGTGATCGCCGAAATCAATCCGGATATTATCGGAGGCACCGAACTCGGCGGCGTCGTCATCGCGACTGCCGTCTCGCAGATGACCGGTCTGCCGATGCTCGCCGTGCGCAAGAATCCCAAGGGCTACGGCGCGTTTCCGGACGAATACGTCGAAGGTGCGTACGCCGCCGGCCAGCGCGTACTCTTACTCGAAGACGTGGTCAGTAACGGACGCGAATTGCTGGCGGCAAAGGCGCGACTCGAATCACTCGAGCTGCGAGTAACCGCGTGCGCGGTCGTCAGCCGGGGACTCGCGCCGGTACGCGCGCTCATCCAGTTTTCACTCCCCCGCGGCGGCCGCTCGCACGACAACTAGCACCCTGTCATCTGTCATCCTGAGCCTGTCGAAGGACGAGCCTGTCGAAGGGCGAGCCTTTTGCATGTCGCCACGCAGGAGGGCCGGGGGCCTTTCATCCGGGATCGTTCGCAAATCCGCATCGTGCGGATTTGCTACTCGCCTGCATTTTTGACAGAGCAAAGCTTTGGAGTTGACATCCTGTCAAGGTCAAAAATGTCCGAGCGTCCCGGATGAAACGCCCCGGCCCTCCCGCTCGATTTCCGCTCACTTCGAATCACGCGCGGTCGGAGCCCCGTCATCCTGAGCCTGTCGAAGGACGAGCCTGTCGAAGGACGCGCCTTTTGACGAGGTCATGCCGGCAGGGTGACGCCGTCGTCGGCGATGGTGATGCGTTCGGCGAACACCGCGGTGGCGGCGGCGTGCATCGCCTGCGGGTCGCATTCGCTTCCGTAATGCGAGAGCACCAAGTGTTTGACGCGCGCGCGCTTGGCCATGTCCGCGGCTTCGCGCGCGGTTGCGTGCATGCGCGGCCGCACGTCGACTCCGTCAGTCCCGAGCGTCGCTTCGCACACGAAAAGATCCGCATCGCGCGCTAACTCGACGACCGCATCGCAGGGTGCGGTATCGGCCGAATAGACGACGACCGTTCCCGCGCTTTCGACGCGCATCGCGTACGTTTCGATCGGATGTAACGTGCGGGCGAAGGTGATTTTTACGTCGCCTACGACCAACTGTGAGCCAGGATCGTAAGCTGCGGGTTCCATTACGGGGTCGAAGAACTCCGGCCGGCCTTCCGTCTCGAACGCCGACACGAGACGCGTCAGCATAGAAACCCCCGAGGGCGGGACGTAGACCGGCAGGCGCCGCTCGATGCGCGACGGTCCATACTTGAGCGCATAGCGCAGCGGGATCAGATCCAAGAAGTGGTCGGCGTGCATGTGGGAAATTACGATTGCATCGAGTTTCGAATAGTCCAGGCTCGCGCGCAATGCCGATAGCGCTCCGGTCCCGAAATCGAGCGCGATCACCGTATTGCCCGTGCGCAGGAGATAGCAACTGCTCGCGCGGCCCGGGCGTGGAGTCGAGCAACTCGACCCCACGATCCGCACGGACAATCCGCCTGGAGCTATCGAAGCGCCGCCAGCACGTCCTCGGCGTGGCCCTCCACGCTTACCTTGGGCCATATCTTTTCAATGGTGCCGCTCGCGTCGATGAGGAACGTCGAGCGCGGAGCCGCGCCGAACGCGTCGCGAAGCGCCGACTCGACGTCGGCGAGCAACGTGAACGGGAGCGCGTATTTTTCTTTGAACTTCTGATGCGATGCGACCGAATCGCTACTAACGCCCACGATTCGAGCGCCTGCGCTTTCGAACGAGATCAGGGCGTCGCGAAACTGCGACGCTTCGTTCGTTCAACCCGGGGTGTCGTCTTTTGGGTAAAACCACAACACTAATTTTTTACCCAGCAACGCGCGCGTCTCCACCGGCGCGCCTGCGTCGTCGAGAATCGTCAGAGTGGGCATCGTATCGCCTTCTGCTAACACCTTCTCCTCTTTCTTTCGTGGCCGCTCAGGCGGCTCTATGCGCAAAATCGCTATGGCTGCCAGGTTTCCCTGCATTGGAGAGAAGTATGTCGCACCATGGAACCAAGTGCGCATCCGCTCGCGATTGCCCTGGCGCAGCGGTTGCGCGCACGCCCCGAAACCACGATTCTCGAAATTGGCGCCGGAACCGGCCGCAATACGCGAGCGCTCGTGGCGGCGGGTCTAACCGTCGCTGCGATCGCAGACGGCAATGCCCTGCCGGCCGGTGCGCGCAGGTTCGGGGCCGCGCTCAGCACGCACGCCCTACTTCATGGGACGCACGCGGAGATCGCGCAGGGAGTCGCCGCCATCGTACGTCTCTTAGAACCGCGCGCCCCGCTTTATGCGACGTTCGCTTCAACGCTCGACTCGCGCTTCGGTACCGGAATCCGCATCGACGACGGCACCTTTGCGCCCCCCGATGGTCCCGAACATGGCGTTGCTCACGGCTATTTCGATAGAACCCAGCTACTTCGAATGCTCGAACCCACCGTCGAGATCGAATCTCTTGAGGAAGTGAACGTCGACGACATCGTCGGACGCTGGGCGCACGCAAGCCGGCCGTCCGGCTCCGTGCACTGGTTTTTGAAGGCGACAAGTGCAACGCCGCCCTTCGACAAGCTCCGGGTGACGGGGGATTAGTCGTAGGTCGGTATGGTTGGGTCGACGCGCAAGGCGTAGGCGTTGATGCCGCCTTCGACGTTATAAACGCTCGGAAAACCTTGCATCGCCAAGAGCGCCGCGATGGTCGCGCTTCGGCCGCCGTGATGGCAAAGCACTGCGATGTGCGCAGCTTTATCGAGTTCGTTCAGGCGCGCGAAAACCTCGCGCATCGGCATGAGCGTAGCACCGTCGATTCGTGCTGCGGCAATTTCTGCGGGTTCGCGCACGTCGAGTAACACGAAGTCTTTGCGCTCATCGCGCCAGCGGCCGAGTTCTTCAACCGATATTTCCATCGTACGCTACGTTTTCGGTGCCGCGATCAAGTTCTGGATGGGACTCGAGGCGCTTGCGTACAGGCGGCGTTCCATTCGGCCCGCCTCGAATGCGAGGCGGCCTGCGATCACCGCGTGACGCATCGCCGTCGCCATTGCGACGGGGTCGGCAGCCGCCGCGATGCCGGTATTCATCAATAGCGCGTCCACGCCGAGCTCCATTGCGATGGCCGCATCGCTGGCCGTTCCCACGCCGGCGTCGACGATCACCGGCACGGTCGCAAGCTCCTTGATTATTCGAATCGAATACGGATTGCAGACACCCAGGCCGCTGCCGATCGGTGCGGCCAACGGCATTACCGCGGCGCAGCCCACCTCTTCGAGGTGTTTGCAAGCCGTCGGATCGTCGGCAATGTACGGTAACACGGTGAAACCGTCTTTGACGAGTTCCTCGGCCGCCGCAATCGTCTCGCGGGTGTCGGGATAGAGGGTGCGCGAATCGCCGATGACCTCGAGTTTGATGAGATCGGTCTCCAATAATTCGCGCGCGAGTTGAGCGGTTAGCACGGCTTCTTTTGCCGTATAGCAGCCGGCGGTGTTCGGCAAAATCGCGTAGCGTTTGCGATCGATGAAGTCCAGCATCGTTTTGCCGCTGCGGTCGTCCAAGTTAATGCGCCGGATCGCGACGGTGATCATCGACGCGCCGCTCGCGTCGTGCGCGGCTTGCATGATTTCCATGGACGGGTACTTCCCCGTGCCGACGATCAGTCGCGACGCGAACTCGTGCGTTCCGATTTTGAATGTCATGATCTCCTAACCGCCCGCGACGGCTTTGATGATTTCGATCCGATCGCCGTTTTCAACGCGCTCCGACGCGAGCGCGACGCGCCGCACCACACGATCGTTTTTGGCTACCGCGACTCCGCTCGCGGGTAACTGCAGGGCTTCGAGAACTTGTGCGACCGTCGTCCCGTCGGCGAGTTCGCGCGCTTCGCCGTTGACAATCGCCGTGATAACGCCGGCGCTCATATGCTAACACTATACCTTCGCACTATGCTTCGCCTCTCGCATTTGTCAGTTCGAAGGGGACGATTGCCTCGCTTGCGATGCCCTGCAACGCGTCCGCCAACAATTCCGCGGTGGCCGGTGCCAGCAGAATGCCGTTCCGGTAATGACCGGCGGCCAGGAAGTAGCCTTCGAGCTGCGTGCGGCCCAGAAACGGCCGCCCGTCACGCGAGCCCGGTCGTAGCCCGGCCCAGGTCTCGCTGACGGTAAAGCCGGCAAGCGCGGGTGCGGCGCTAACGACCGCGTCCAGCAACTCGTGAAGGCCGCCTGCGGTCACCCGGGTATCGTAGCCGCCCTCTTCGACCGTGGCACCGACGAGCAGGCGGCCGTCCTCGCGCGGTACCATGTACGCACCGGGCACCCACGTCGTGCGGCGCACGAATCCGCGGGGAATCGAAAGGGCGAGCATTTGCCCCTTGACCGGACGAACCGGCGGCACGCAACTCTCGGGCACGCCCGCAATGCACGAAGCCCACGCGCCGGCAGCGTTGACGATCGAGCCGGCGGCAACGAATCCGACCTCGCTACGCACTCCCAGAACGCGACGCGCGTCGGCCTCAACCACAATGTCGCGCGCGCCCGCTTGAATGACGACGCCTAACGATTCGCATGCGGCTGCGAGCGCTCGTCCCAAGCGGCGGTTATCGATCTGCCCTTCTCCTTCGACCAGCAGCGAGCCGTGCACGTGCTTGCCCAGCGCAGGTTCGAGCGCAAGCGTTCGGTCGCGGTCCTGAATGTCGCAGTGGTGTCCGGCGGCGCACAACTCGCCGGCGCGCGACTGCAGTTCGGCGAACGCTTCGGCCGAAAACGCCGCGCGCAGGATGCCGTCCAGCCGCAAATGCGGGTCGATCGAGCTTGCGTCGCGCACGCGCCGCACGAACGCGGGATACTGCGCGAGCGATGCCTCGCACAGCGTCTGCATGGCCGCGTCTTCAATCCCTTCCGTCAGGGGCGCGAGCATACCGGCGCCGGCCCAGGATGCCGCTTTGGCCGGCTGGCCCGGGTCGAAGACCCGCACCGTCGACCCGCGCTCCGCCAACACGAACGCGAGCGCCAGGCCGATGAGCCCGGCGCCGAGGATCGCAACGTCGCCGCCGTCCCGTGCACTCTGCGTCATGCGACGCACGTTACATGCCGGTGTAAACCGGACCCTCACCGCCCTGCGGCGGCACCCATGTAATAATTTGATACGGGTCGATAATGTCGCACGTTTTGCAGTGGACGCAGTTCGTGAAATTAACTTGCAAACGCCCTTCGACGCTCCCGTTTGTTTTGGTGAACTCCGGTTCGTAGACTTGCGCGGGGCAGAAGTACTGGCACGGATTGCCGTATTCGACCGTACAGCGGTCGCGACAGATATTCGTGTCGGCAACGTGCAGGTGCGACGGCTGATTCTCGTCGTGCATCGCGCCGCTGTTGAACACGTCGGTCAACTTGTCGAAGGTCAGCACGCCGTCGATGCGCGCGCGCGGCGTCTCTTTTGGTTCGTATCCGCGCTTTTCCATCACCTCGTACCCCGGCTCGCCTTTCAAACGATCGACGAATCCGAACCCGGCACCGCCGGTAACCATGCTCAAACCGGCGTTGAGCATGCCCGCGACGAGCCCGTTCTTGAAACCTTGGTGAAAATTACGTGCCGTGCGTAATTCCGAATAGGCCCACGACGCCTTGAATTTCGTTTCGTACGACGAGAGTTGTTCGCGACCGTACGCACCGGCCTGCAACGCTTCGAACGCAGCTTCGGCGGCAAGCATGCCGGACTTCATCGCCAGGTGGATGCCTTTGAGCCGCATGCCGTTCAAAAAGCCGGCAGAATCGCCGACGAGCATCAAGCCGTCGCCGTAGAGACGCGGCATCGCGAACAGACCGCCCTCCGGAATCGCCTTCGCACCGTAACGCAGCAGCTTCGCGCCGTCGAGCATCTTTGCGATGATCGGATGCTGCTTCATACGCTGCAATTCGTTCTGCGGGTCGGTCGTCGGGTTCTTGTAGTCGAGTCCGGTGACCATACCGATGTCGAGCACGTCGTTAGCCATGCCGTAGATGAAACCGCCGCCGAACGTTTCGAACGGCAACGGATAGCCGAGGGTGTGAATGACGTGACCTGCAGGGTAAACGCCGGGCTGCAGTTGCCACAACTCTTTTATGCCGGCGGCGTACACTTGCGGCTCGCGACCTTCGTCAAGGTTCAATCGCGGAATCGCCTGCTTGGTCAGCGTACCGCGCGGGCCTTCGCCGAGCACGACGACCTTCGCAAACAAGTCGGCGCCCGGTTCGTAATTCGCTTTGGGCGCGCCGTTGCGATCGACCCCTTTGTCACCCGTGCGAACGCCGGCGACGCGATCGCCGTCCCACAGCAATTCCTGTCCGGGGAACGCTGGAAATACTTGCGCACCCCCTTCTTCGGCCTTCTCGCCCATCCACTTTGCGATACGCTGCAGCGACGCGACGTACTTACCGTGATTGTTCATCGGCGGCGGAGTTATGGGCGCTTTGATTTTGCCGGTCTGCGTCAGAAACCAGAGCTCGTCGCCCGTGACAGGCGACTCGACCGGCGCGCTCTCGCGCCAATCGGGAAGGAGCTCGTCGAGCGCACGCGGATCCAAGACGGCTCCGGAAAGTCCGTGCGCGCCGACGTCGCCACCCTTCTCGATAACGAGAACTTCCAATTCGCGCCCGGCAGCCTTCGCGAGTTGCATCAACCGGATCGCACCGGCAAGACTCGCCGGCCCCGCGCCCACGAATAAAACGTCAACTTCCAGACTATCGCGCTCAGCCATGCCTACCAAGTTCGGCGGCTATCGGTCTGATACTTTTACAAATGTTCCGACGAGAGCACCGCAATTGCGGCGAGCGCGACGCGAATCATGATTATACGCGCCTCCCACGGCGGCCGGCTAGGCGTTCGAACCTCGTCGACTAGCCCATAATAGACCCAATCGCCGCCACGTAAAATGTACGCGGTGTAACCGACTGGACAGTCGTTCTGGTTAGCATCTATTTCAAATATGCGCATCGCGATCTACTGATTACCTAGAGCCGCAATAGCGGCGTTGAGCGCGACGCGATGCATGGCTATGCGCACCTCCCACGGCAGCCGGCTGGGTGTTTCGAACGTCAATGCGCGCTTGGCGGCATGACGAACGATCGCTAGGCTGTACGACAGCCCGCCTATGGCATCGCGCTCGGCGAGCGCGTCGGGCACCACGCGACCGCGCTCCAAGCGCATGCACTCCGGCGGAATCGCCGATCCCAAGTCGTAGCTCGCGTCGAAGCTCTGCACCGGCAATCGAGCCGCGTCGAGAGCGGCGACTACGGCCGGCCCGAGCGTTTCGCCGCCGTATTCATAGCAATAGAACCCGTTCGCGTCGCAATCTTCGTGCAAATCGATGGAGAGCAAAAATTTGCGATCCCGGTTGGCCGTGACGATCGCTCGCGCTTCGGGCGTTTGGCCTCCGCGTCCGAAACTGCGATTGATGTCGGCGCCTTCGGCGTTCTCACGTGTCCCGGCGCGATACCCGCTGGGATTGATGCACGCCCACATGCGGTACGCGAATCGTGGGTCGAGCGCGCCATCTTCGGCAAGCGAGAGTAGCGCCCACGGGCCGGCGGGTTCGTCGCCGTGTGCGCCCGCGCACACCGCAATCGCAGGCATCGTGTAGTCGCCGCTTTCGGCGCAGAGCAGCGTTCGCGGCGCATTCACGCATGCGACTTCGCGAATGGCGAGGCCATGCGTACCGCGCAGCGCTTTCCATCGGCGTTCAAGGGCGTCGTAACCGTTCACTCGAATCCGCCTACGAAGCTTTTCACGCTTGTTCCTTTCTGTATGCCCTACGAGAAGAGCACATGAAAATTCAAATCGGCGTCATGGGATCGGCCGGAGGCGAAATTTCGGAAGCCGAACTGGCGCTCGCGCACCGGCTCGGCCGGCGAATCGCCGAACGCGACTGCACGATCGTAACCGGCGCTTGCCCCGGCCTGCCGCATGCCGCCGTCCTTGGGGCGTGCGAAGGGGGCGGCGTCCGCCTGGGCGTCTCGCCGGCGCTCTCGCAAGAAGAGCACGTCAACGTCTACAATTCGCCGCTCGAACCGTATACCGCGATGGTTTTTACGGGCTCCGGGTTGATGGGGCGCGAGACGCACAACATTCATAGTTCCGATTTCGTGCTTTTCGTTGGCGGTCGCAGCGGAACGCTGGGCGAGTTTTGCATCGCCTACGACGAAGGTAAACTGATCGGCATACTCACCAATTCGGGCGGCATCTCCAACGAATTTCTCGGGATTTCGAAAATGGTGCGCAAAGAAACGGGCTCGATCATTCTGACCGACGACGATCCTGAAGCGCTGGTCGACCGATGTCTGGAAACGTATCTCTCGGCCCCGATTCCGAGCGCGCAGGCGTACGATCGGGATATCACTCCCGCGCCCGAGGCGCGCCGCATCACGCAGGAGACTCGTGGCTGAACTTACTTTCGTCGGCGCCGCCGGCACCGTCACGGGCAGCAAGCATCTGCTCACGACCAACGGACACCATATCTTCATCGATTGCGGCCTCTTTCAGGGCATGGCCGACGTCACCGCGCTCAACAGCGTGCCCCTCCCGGTCGAGCCGAAAGACGTCGACGCCGTCATCATCACGCACGGTCACATCGATCACGTCGGCTACCTCCCAAAACTCGTGCGGGACGGATTTTCCGGTAAGATATTCTGCACGCCGGCCACGGCGGCACTGATGCAAATCGTTCTCGAAGATGCCGCACATCTGCAGCAACACTTCGCGCAGCGGGGGTTCCAGCACGAGAAAAACGCACCGCCGCCATTCTACGACGAGGCCAACGTCGTTGCCGCGCTCAAACTCGTCCACACCGTCCCGGTCGAGACTCCTTTCGCCGTATGCGACGCGAGCGCTACCTTCCACAACGCGGCGCACATCATAGGATCGGCATTCGTCGTCCTGCAACTCGAAGGCAAACGCGTGCTGATTTCCGGGGACATCGGTCGTTACGGACGCGCCTTGCTCAACGACCCGTCGCCGATCGGCGATGTCGACGCGCTGTTATGCGAATCCACCTACGGCGATCGCGTTCACCCTCCCGACGCCCTCGATCAGCTACGCAAGGTGTTGGTCGACGGCGTCAAACGCGGCGGCGCTATCGTCATTCCGGCATTCGCGGTGGAGCGCTCGCAAGACATTCTTCTCTCGATCGGCGTGATTCAACGCCAAGAGCCATCGCTCGCGAACGTGCCGGTGTTTTTGGACAGCCCAATGGCATCGAAGGTTGACCGGCTCTTCGAGCGCTTTCCGGAGGCGCACCGTCCGATCCCCAACGATTCCAGCGGCACGCCGTTTGGCTGCATGAATCTCACCGTCGCCGTGACGACCGATCAATCCAAAGCGATCAACGCCCTGCAGGGTCCGCAGATTATCGTATCGGCAAGCGGTATGGCTTCAGGCGGCCGCGTTTTGCACCACTTGCACAACCACATTCCCGACCCTAAAGCGACGGTGCTCTTCGTCGGCTACCAAGGCGCCGGAACGCTCGGATTCTACATGACGCATGGCGCCAAGACCATCCGCATCTACGGCGACACGCTCAATGTCGCGGCGAACGTCGTGCAGATCGAAGGCTACAGCGCCCACGCCGATCGCAACGAGCTTGCGAAATGGCTCTCAACGTGCACGAGCAAACCGCGCTTCTACGCGATTCACGGCGAACCCGCATCGGCCGAAGCGCTCGCACAACTCGTCCGCGACCGTTTTGCCTGGCAATCCGACGTAGCCGAGCGCGGCAAAACCGTCACTCTGTAACTGTCACCCGGGGATTGTCCAAGGGCCGCCCTTCGACAAGCTCAGGATGACGGGGTTAGAGTTCGATGACGGGGTTAGAGTTCGATGACGGGTTAGAGTTCGATGACGGGGATTAGAGCTCGGGATGATGGACGGGCTCACGTTTCGATGAATGGGTCGGGGAGTTGTTCGCGGGGGGTGTTGGCGGGAAAGCGGCCGTCGGGGTTGCGGGCGAGCCAGAGCTTTGCGCGAACCGCGAGGTATTCAAAGTCGTGATACTGCACGCTCCCGCGCTCGCGTCGCATGAGCGCAATGACCGGCGACAGGGCTAACCAATAGTACACGATGAGCCGTCCGAACAGATCCATGAACGTGCGTTCGGAGACGAGACCATTTTTCAGCAGGCCGCCCATCGTGTTAAACCAGTTGCAGGCGTCCAGCTCCACGTGCACGCGCGAATCGATGAAACCGCGTATCTCCAGTTCCCTACGATAGGCCGGACTCTTTAGCTTCTCGGGCAGTTCCGTCTGCACGTAGCGCAGCGCATTTTGAATAGCTTCCCCACGAAAATCGCGTTCCAAGGAAAGGATCGCATCGAGTTGATTGCCGGCGCTCATGTGCCGCAGTTGAATCAGAGCCGCGATCGCGCTCGCTGCGATGACGACGAACGTGCCGACGGTGGCGGCGGAATTGAGCAACTCGATCGTCATCCTAGATCGCGAGTCCCTCCTCGATGGCTTGTTCTTCGGTCATGGTCGCGCCGTCTGCCATCCACATCGCCAGTTCTTCCGGTGAGGCTAGCCCGTGCAGCACTTCGATGGTCTGTTCGTAGGTTCGCGCCTCCGTCCATTCGCGCTGCGCCTTGAGTGCATCGTAGCTGCCGTTCACCCATCCGAGTAGGCGCGCGCTGCGCCGTTTGTCCCCTCGCCGCGCAGCGAAACCCGCCAGGTGCTGCAGGCTGATAAACGTATACGACGACGATTGGAGCTCGCGGGCTACCAGCAACGACGCTCGGGCGTTCGTACGCGCCTCGTCAAACCTTCCCAAAGACAACTGATATGCAGCGATGTTGGACAGCACGTTCGCGCGAATCGCCCGGCTGTTGACCCCTTCGTTCGTGGAGGCCTCCATCGCACGTGCGAGGGCGGCCTCCGGCTCGCTGTTCGCGAATTCGCTCTCTGCAAGGTTCAACGTAGCTCGCGTCAATTCGCGATTGTCGCCGAAACTTCGCGCGGCGGACATGGCTTGAGCGTAGAGCGCCCGCGCTTCCTGCACGTTGCCGGTGAGCCACAGTGCCGTAGCGATGTCCGATTGCGTGCGCCCAATCCAGCGTTCGTCGCCAAGCGCGCGAAATTCGGCAAGCGCCTCGTTCAAAAGAGGCAATGCCTCGGCATTTTCATCTCTGCGGATGTGGTAGAAGCCGACCATGCGCGTTGCAAGTGCAACCTCGCGGCGCATCCCCAATTGTGCGTACATTTCGCGCGCTCGCGACGCGGCATCCAAAACGCGTGGATCGGCCGTGGGGTCCACCTCGCCGAACGCTAGAAGCAATCGCGCGTGGATTTCCGGGGGCACCTCATCGGTTGCGGCTTCGGTAGCCGATCGGATCCACCGTTCACCTTCACCGGCTGAAAGATCGCGCCAAAAGTGTCCGAGAGCCCCCACGATTCTGCAACCCGTCGTCACGTCATGTCTTTCGGTGATCGTCCAAACGAGAGCGGCCCGGACGTTATCGATTTCCGGCTCGACAACAGCGGCTAGGGCGGAGAACGCTCGCTTCGCGCTTGCGAGGTCGGTTTCAACGCACACGCGTGCAAAATATTCGGCATGGCGGAACGCGAGCCGATCGAATTCGCCGAGCGCTTCGAGCTTCTCCAACGCATACTGACGCGTTGATTCGAGAAGGCGATAGCGCTCTTCGCGACCGCTCAGATCGACCGCGACCAGCGATTTATCGACCAGCGCTGAGAGTATGTCGAGCACCTCCCAATCTTCGATGAGATCGTCGGTAGCGATGGAGGAGGCGGCCTCCAGCGTCCAGCCACCGGCAAAAACCGAGACTCGCTCGAAGAGCGCACGTTCCTTTTCCGCCAGCAGGTCGTAGCTCCAATCGATCAGCGCCCGCATGGTTTGCTGGCGGGGAAGCGCGGTCCGGCTCCCGCCGGTTAGAATGCGAAAGCGCTCGTTGAGACGGTCGGCGAGACTCGCGACGTTCATCACTTTGACGCGCGACGCGGCCAACTCGATTGCCAGCGCGATCCCGTCGAGACGGCGGCAAATGCGCGCGACGTGTTCCACGTTTTCGTTCGTCAGCGCAAAGCCGTCGCTCGCCGCTTGCGCTCGATCGACGAACAGGGCGATCGAGCCGTATTCCAGCGCATGCTCCGCCTTGACGGACTGCCCGGTCTCCGGAATCGTTAACGATGTGACCCGGTGGACGGTTTCGCCGGCGATATCCAGCCCTTGCCTCGAACTCGCGATCACTTTGATCTGCGGGCACCCGCGGATGATCGCATCGATCGTGTGAGCTGCCGCCTCCACCAAATGTTCGCAATTGTCGAAGATTACGAGAGCTTTTTTGCGTTTTAAATAGTTCACCACGGCGTCGGTCGACGTGCGTCCCTCGCCCGGACTGACGTTAAACGTGGATGCGACTACGTCGGGAAGCGACTGCGCGTCTCGCACGGCAGCCAGCTCGACAAACCACACGCCGTCTTCGAAATCGTCGAGCACGTCCGCCCCAAGTTGTAGGGAAAGTCTCGTTTTCCCGATACCGCCGGCGCCGACGAGCGTCAATAAGCGGGCCTTCGCCAATCGTTCCTTCAACGTCTCGGCTTCGCGTTCGCGGCCGACGAAGCTGGTCACTTGCAGCGGCAAGTTGTTCGGCAATTCATCGAGCGAGCGTAGCGGCGGAAACTCGGATGGTAAATCCGGCGCGCACAGCTGATACACTTGTTCGGGATAGGTGAGGTCGCGCAAACGTTGCAAACCCAGATCGCGCAGCGAACTTTGCGCCGGCATCTCGTCCTGAGCGAGTTCCGTCGTGACGCCGGACGCGAGGACTTGACCACCGTGACCGATCGAAAGCAATCGCGCGACGCGGTTGACCGCGGGACCGAAGTAATCGCCATTACGCTCCTCAGCATGCCCGGTATGGAGCGCGATTCGCACGCGCAATCCGCCAACCGTGCTGAAATCTTGCGCGGCGATGCTGCGTTCGGCGTCCAGAGCGGCGGCCACCGCATCGGGAGCGCGCGAAAATACGCCACAAAACGCGTCGCCGACGGTCTTGAAAACTTGGCCGGCGTGCCGCTCGATTGCGGCTTGCATTATTGCGTCGTGCCACGAAAGCGCGCCGCGCATCGCGTCGCGATGCGTCTCCCAACGTTGCGTGCTTCCTTCGATGTCGCTAAAAAGGAACGTTACCGTACCCGCCGGTAGTGGACGCGCGGCAGGAACTACCTCGGACACGCAAACCTCCTCGAAGAAATCCCGGCCGAAGCAAGCGCTTCAACCGCTACTCTTTAAACGGTATGCGAAAGGGCACCTCGGGAACTTCGGCCCATGTACCGCCCCTAGTCGTGGGTCCAGTCGAGCATCTCGCGCCATTCGGGCTTCGGAAAGCGCTTCTTTCCCTTGATCGTGTCCACATACTTGCGTTTGCCGCTGCGGTTGCCTTTGCCGAGAAAGAGGCCGCCAACGAGCCGGTCCTCCCAAAAATAGAGCGCGCGATACCAGTTCTTTTCGCGGTCGACGGCATGCACGGTTTCGATATCCGGTCGATACTCGGGGGAAAGGCCGAATTGCGTGATCGTCTGTCCCTTGAATAACAGGCTCGAGTACTCGGGAACGTCGTGATACTTCTCGTCGCCGCCTACCATATTAATCGCGACGACCTTGCCGTGGGCACCGGCATTGTTCCAGGTTCCCATGCGATAGCGCATCTCTAAAATCGGGTCGTAGAAATCGGCGATATCGCCCGCGGCGAAAATACCGGGAATATTTGTCTCCAACCGGTCGTTGCAGAGAATGCCGTTCTTGCTGACTTCGATACCCGTACCTTCGGCCACGCCGGTGTTCATCGTCAATCCAAGACCGACGCCGTAACATTGCGCCGCGATCTCCGTGCCGCTTTTCAAGCGCACCTTGGAAACCACGCCGTTGTCGCGCACGAAGTCCGCGATCTCGTCTTCGTAGTGCAGATACACGCCGTCGGCGCGAGCCGCAGCGTCGATTAGTCCGCCGGCATCTTCGTCGAGCATGCGATGGAGCACGCGGGGCCCGCGCATGACCCAGTGAGTCTCCACTTTGCGCGAAACGAACGCTTCGGCAAGTTCGTACGCGATGAACGATCCCCCGATCGCAACTGCTGCCTTGGCCTGCTCGAGTTGTAGCGAGATTGCCTTGGTGTCGTCCATATACTGAAAGTTGTAGACGTTGGACCCGTCGGAGCCCGGCGCCGGATGTGGATTTGGACGGCCGCCGGTAGCGATAAGTAGCGCGTCGTAGGGATGCGCGGTGCCGTCGACCATGACCACGCGCTCTTCGGGCACGACGCGGTCGACGCGCGTGCGCAGATGTAACGCGATGCCGTGCTGCTCGTGCCACGCCTCGTTGCGGATGATGACTTTCTGCTCGGCCACTTGCTTGCGCAACAATGGCGGAAGTGCGATGCGGTTGTACAGCGTGTACGGTTCGTCGGCAAACAGCGCGATCGAGCAGGAGGGGTCGTGCTTGCGCAATTGTTCGGCGGCGGTCGTACCGGCAAAACCGTTGCCGACGATCACGTAACGACGCGAATCTCCCACCGAATGCAAACCGCTTCTCCTCGCCCCCTTGCAAAGAGGCACGCATTCGCCGGGTCCGGAAAACCCTCCCGTACGATGGAAGTCCGGCTGGTTCAGCTTCTGGCCTCATTCATCGGCACGAGCGCCGATTATGCGCTCGCGCGACTCGAGTTCGCGCTGCATCACGCCGGCGTGCCCGCCCCGCCGGTCATCGACCGGCTTCCCGATGCCTCGGAGACGACGCTGCGAACGCGCTTTCCACGATTCGAGTCGCAACTCGAGGCCGCCCTGGCGTATGCGAAACAGTTGGACTCTCCGCGCAGTAGTCTCAATGGCAACGACAACACTGCCGGCCGGTTGCGCCGCACGCTCAAAGAACTCGATCAGTATGCGCGCGCGATCCGCTGGGTCCTTACGGTAAACGAACGATGAACGACGATTTCCTGGAACGAGCAAAACGCAAGGCGCAAGAGCTCGGTAAGCAACTCAACGACAAGGTCGACGAGCGGCGCGACCAACTCTCGCCACGCCTTCACGAAGCGCTCGACCGCACGCAAGCGCAAGCCGAAGACGCAATCGGCGAGCTCGGCGGCTTGCTGAAAAAGGCCGCCAAGTCGATCCGCGACGACGTCAACAAACGCAGCTAGCCATATCTCAGCCACCTATCCCGAACTAGCCGCGTAAGCCTAGGCCCACCATCATTTTGAAGCCGACGGCTAGCGCGCGCTCGTCGATGTCGTAGCGGGCACTGTGTTGCGGTTGCGTGCCGAGTTCGGTGCCCCGCGCGCCGACGACGAAATATGCTCCAGGGCGCTCTTCCATCATGTACGACATGTCTTCGGCCCACATCACGATGTCGTGCGGATCCACGACGTTATCGGCCCCGAGCACGTCGCGACCAACGGCGCGCACCACACCGTTCATCATCGGATCGTTCACCGTCGGCGGATAGCCCATGCGATACCGCATTTCGAATTCGACGCGCATTGCGATCGATAGCCCTTTAAGGATGCGCTCCATGCGTTCGGGCATCGACGTCCGCACCTCCTTATCGAACGAACGCACGGTGCCTTCCATCTCCGCTTCGGTCGGAATCACATTGAACGTCGAACCGCTGTGAAACTTTCCTACCGTGAATACGGCCGGATCTTTCGGAGCGATCTCGCGGCTGACGACCGTCTGCAGCATCGTGACGAATTGCGCGCCGGCAACGATCGGGTCGATCGCGCGCTCGGGCATCGCGCCGTGGCCGCCTTTGCCGCGAATCGTCAGATGAAACTCGTCCGACGAGGCAAAGAACGCGCCGTCGCGCACGCCGATCTTTCCCACGTCGAGTCCGCTAAAGACGTGTAAGGCAAAGACGCGATCGACATGCGGATTCTCGAGCGCACCGTCTTCGATCATCAGTTTGTTGCCTGCGTAACCCTCTTCACCGGGTTGAAAGCAAAAGACCAGAGTCCCCGGTACTTCATCCCGCCGGCGCGCGAGTTCCCTCGCGGCGCACAGCAAGATCGCGATGTGCGCGTCGTGACCGCAGGCGTGCATTACGCCGTTCTTCGTGGATTTGTAGTCGACGTCGCTTACTTCGGCGACCGGCAACGCGTCGATATCCGCACGCAACAGCGTCACGGGCCCGGGCTTGCCGCCCTTGAGCGTGCCTAGAATACCGGTCTTACCGACGCCCGTACGAATAGCATCCAAATTCAGCGCGCGCAGCTCGCGCTCGATGTATGCGGCGGTCTCGAACTCAACCATGGAAAGCTCGGGATGCATGTGAAAGTGGCGCCGTACGCGTACGAGCTCGTCCTGCGGAATCTCGATTGAGGCAAGCATGGAAGACCGCGGTTAGCCATCGCGCGTTCCAGCCCCTGGACGCGCACGCGAAGTAGCCCCGCCGCAGAGGCCTCCGTGCTTGGTCAGATAGCATACTTCGAGTCGATTTCCGTCAGGATCCTCAAAGAACGTGGCGTAGTAGCCGTCGTATTCCATTGGCCCGTCGACCTCGTTTGCGTTCGCGCGTCGCACGGCGACGGTGACTCGATCGACCTGTTCGCGGCTGGTTGCGTGAAACGCGACCCGGTTGGCGTTCGGCACGAAAGCGGAATCTATGATAAAGCCAAAAAACTCGTCATTCGCGCGCCAGTTCTGACGGCGCCAGGTCGGCTCCGCTTCGGTGAACGGGAATTCCGTTACGCGTACGAAGTCGAACTCGGCAAGGAGTGCATCGTAGAACGCAAGAGCGCGCGCCCCATCGCGAACCCGAAGATCGACGTGGCTGAAAAGTCGTTGCATGTCCAAACGATTCTCCGCGGTCTCGCACCTCCATCCGCAAGTTCCAGGCCCGTCCTTCGACAAGCTCAGGATGACAGGGAAGACGAACGCTGCCGTGAGGGAGGCGAACGCTGTCGTGAGGGAGGCGAACGCTGCCGTGAGGGAGGCGAACGCTGCCGCGAGGGAGGCGAACGCTGCCGTGAGAGAGGCAAACGCTGCCGTGAGGGAGGCGAACGCTGTTGTGAGGGAGGCGAACGCTGTCGTGAGGGAGGCGAACGCTGCCGTGAGGGAGGCGAACGCTGTCATGGTGAGCTTGTCGAACCATCGGGCCTTTCGACTTTGGCGATTCGCGCCTGCGCTCGGGATGACGCTGGCGGCGGGGCGCAGGATTTCGTTTGGGGTTCGGGCGAGTACCGGCTGTGACGTCCAAAGGCAAAACGGTACCCGCATTCGAGCGCCATGGGCTTTCCGACGAGCAACTCGTCGGGATGTTCCGCATCATGGTGATGCAGCGAACGCTTGAAAATCGTGGATTTCAGCTCAATCGCCAGGGTAAGATTCCGTTCGCTTCGGCGAGCGAAGGGCACGAGGCCGTGCAGGCGGGCGCGGCGATGGCGTTCCAACGAGGCACGGACATTCTTGCCCCGTACTACCGCGATCTCGGACTCGATCTCGGCATCGGCTTGACTCCGTACGAAGTGTTGCTCTCGCTTTTTGCACGCGCGGCGGACCTCTCCGGCGGCCGCCAATTTCCGCACCACTACGCTAGCCGCCGGCTCAATCTGCTCTCCATCAGCTCGATCATCGCGGCCCAGGTCTCGCACGCCGTCGGCGCCGCCTATGCGATCAAGCTGCGCAAGGAGCACGGGCGCGCAGTGCTTACGACCTTCGGCGACGGAGCCACGAGCGAAAGCGAGTGGCACGAATCGCTGAACTTCGCCGCCGTCCACAAACTGCCGATCGTGTTTTTGTGCGAAAATAACGAATGGGCGATTTCGACCCCGCTCGCTCAACAATCAGGCCAGCAGGACATCCATAAGAAGGCCGATGGCTATGGGATGCCCGGCGTCTGCGTCAACGGCTTCGACCCGATCGCGTGCTACGGCGCCGTCAAGGAAGCCATGGACCGGGCACGTGCGGGCCTCGGTCCGGCCCTGATCGAGGCCAAGTGCTACCGCTTTCTTTCCCATACTACCGACGACGACGACCGGACCTACCGCAGCCGCGAAGAGGTGGAGGAGCGCCGTAAGCAAGACCCGGTGCCGACCTTCGAGCGCTTCCTCGCGGAACGAGGGATCCTCACGCCCGAGGCGGCAGCCGCTTTGAAGTCATCCGTCCTGGCCGAGGCGAACGAAGCCACTGACAAAGCCGAAGCGATGCCCTATCCCGAACCGGCGGACCTTTATACGAATGTCCACGCCGGCGCCTGGGAACCATGGCAATAATATAGCGGCGGCCGCGCGCCGGTACCTTTACACCTAAGGACTCGATTCATGGCAAAAACCGACACTCAAGTGCGAAAATCGCTGGAGCGGCATGGGCTGTCCGACGAGCAGCTCAAAGCGATTTTTCGCAACATGCTGCTCCAGCGCCAGCTCGACAACCGCGGCTTTCAGCTGAACCGGCAAGGCAAGATCCCATTTGCTCTCGGCAGCGAAGGCCACGAAGCCCTTCAGGCAGGCGCCGCGATGGCCTTCCAACGCGGTAAGGACATTTTGGCGCCGTACTATCGCGACCTCGGCCTCGCGGTCGGCATCGGCTTTTCCGCGTACGAAGTGTTGCTCTCGTTGTTCGCGCGCCAAGCCGACCATAACGGCGGACGCCAATTTCCCAACCATTATTCCAGCAAAAAAGCCGGAATGATGACGTTCTCATCGATTCTGGCCGCGCACATTCCGCACGCCGTCGGCGCGGCGTACGCGATAAAATACCGCAAGGAGGCCGGGCGCGCGGTACTCGTGACCTGCGGCGACGGCACCACCAGCGAAGGCGAGTGGCACGAGTCCATGAATTTCGCGGCAATTCACAAGTTGCCGCTCGTCATGCTGGTCGAAAACAATCAGTGGGCGATTTCGACGCCGCTCGATCAGCAGATGGGGCAGCCCGACATTTATAAGCGCGCCGAAGGCTACGGAATGCCGGGAGAGCAGTTCGACGGCTTCGATCCGATAGCGACCTACGACGTCGTGAAACGCGCGATGGACCGCGCGCGCAACGGCGGCGGACCCTCCATGGTTGAAGGCGTCTGCTACCGTTTTCTAGCGCACTCGACCGACGACAACGACATGACCTATCGCACCAAGGACGAAGTCGGCGAACACCGCAAAGATGACCCGGTGCCACGCTTCGAGACGGCGCTCGTCGCCGCGGGCGTGATGTCCGCCGAAACGGTCGACGCGATGAAAAAAGACGTGCTTCGCGAGACGAACGAAGCGACCGACAAAGCCGAGGCCATGCCGTATCCGGACGCTTCGGAACTCTATACCAATCTGTACGAAGGAGCTTGGGAACCGTGGCTGTGAGTTCGCCGTCGCAAGTGATGAACAACGTCGAAGCCGTACGGGCGACGCTGTACGAAGCCATGAAGAACGACGACCGTACCATCGTACTGGGTGAGGACGTCGGCAATCGCGGCAACGTCTTTCTCATCACCAAGGACTTCATCAAAGAATTCGGCGCCGAACGCGTTATCGACACGCCGATTGCCGAAGCGTCGATCGTCGGCATCGCCGTCGGCATGGCGATGGAAGGCCTGCGGCCGATCGCCGAGATTCAGTTCGCCGATTTTATTTATCCGGCGTTCAACCAGATCGTCGGCGAAGCGGCTAAAACGCGCTATCGCAGCAACGGCGAGTACACCTGTCCGCTCGTTATCCGCACGCCGTACGGCGGCGGCGTGCGCGGCGCGCTATCGCACTCGGTCTCGATCGAAGCGCTATTCTATCACGTCCCCGGTTTGAAGATCGTCGCGCCGGCGTTCCCCGCGGACGTTAAAGGCCTGCTCAACGCAGCGATCGACGATCCCGATCCCGTACTCTTTCTCGAGCACAAGAAGACGTATCGGCTGATCAAAGGCGAGGTTCCGCAAGGGCACTACACGATTCCGATCGGCAAGGCCGACGTCAAGAAGACCGGTGACAAATTGACGGTCGTTTCGTACGGCCTCTACGTGCATTGGGCATTGGACGCCGCCAACCAACTCGAGCAAGAAGGCCACTCGGTCGAGGTGATCGATCTGCGTTCGATTCGCCCGATGGACAAGCAAGCGATTCTGCAGAGCGTGCGCAAGACGCGCAAGCTGCTCATCATTCACGAGGACAACAAGTTCGGCGGCATCGGCGCGGAGATATCCGCCATGGTTGCGGAGGAGGCGCTGTTCGATCTCGACGCACCCATCCGGCGCCACTGCGCGCCCGACGTTCCGGCAATGGGCTATGCGCTTCCGCTCGAGGAAGAATACATGAGCACGCCCGGCGAGATGGCCGAGGCGATGCGCGAAATGGTGAGGTTCTAAGTGGCTACCACGATCACGATGCCGCAGCTCGGCGAAACCGTTACCGAAGGAACGGTCGAGCGCTGGCTCAAGAGCGTCGGCGATTCCGTCGACAAGTACGAAGCGTTCGTCGAAGTCTCGACCGACAAAGTGAATTCCGAAGTCCCGGCGCCGGTAACCGGCACGATTCGTGAATTGCTCGTGCAAGAGGGTTCGACCGTTCCGACGGGCACGCCGATCGCAGTTATCGACGACGCCGGCGCGAGCCCCGGCGACGCGATGGCCGAGAGCGCAAACGCCGAACCGGTCCCGGGCTTCAACATTCCGCAGGCGCCGGTGCAGACGGCCGCCGAAGCCGCGCCGGCGTCGCGACCGGCAGCATCCGTATCGACCAACGGACACCCAAACGGCCAGGCCGCGCAGGCGACGGGTACGCCCGAGGGAGCATTGCGCGGAGCCTCGCCGGCAGTGCGTAAACTCGCGCGCGAGCATCACCTAGATATCCGTGCGTTGACCGGTTCCGGTGCAAACGGGCGCGTAACCGCGCAAGACGTGTTGACCGCGTCGCGCATGGGTCCGGCCGCAGCGGTCGGTCTAGCAATCGCAACGGGAACGCCGCCGGTCGCGCCGCCATCGCGTCCCGCTCCAGCGGCCGGAACCAGCACGTACGGCCAGCCCGTGCCCGGCACGACGATTCCGCTCAGCGGCGCGCGACGCATCATCGCCGAGCGCATGGTGGAGAGCAAACATACCGCGCCGCACGCGTGGTCGATGGTCGAAGTCGACGTTACCAACGTTTGGAAGTGGCGCACGCGCGAGAAGGATCGTTTCGAGCGCGACACCGGTTACAAGCTCACGCTCATGCCCTTCTTCATCCGCGCGGTCGTCGAGTCGCTCGCCGCATTCCCGCTGATGAACGCCAAGTTCACCGCCGAGGGAATCTACGTCGAAAAAGACGTGAACGTCGGCATTGCCATCGGACTTGCGACCAATCTGGTCGTGCCGGTCATAAAAAAAGCCGACTCCATGTCGATCAAAGGACTCGCTCTGGCCTCGGGTGATCTGATCGACCGGGCGCGCAAGAACAAGCTCTCGACCGACGATCTGCAAGGCGGCACGTTTACGGTCAACAACAACGGCGCGAACGGTTCCTATGCCTCGGCACCTATCATCAATGCAGGACAGGCCGGCATCGTAACGATGGAAACGGTCGTTAAAAAACCGGTCGTCACGAAAGACGACGCCATCGCCATCCGCCAGATGATGAACGTGTGTCTGTCCCTCGACCATCGCGTAGTCGACGGCTACGTCGCCAGCGGTTTCTTAGCCGACCTCAAAAAGCGCCTCGAATCCATGGGCCCCGAAGGTTCGCTCTAAAAGGCCCTTCAGGCACTATCGCAGTTTTAGGATGTGGGCGAGGTTGGCTCGGTCGTCGATGATCGGTTCGATTTTGCCGGTCGCAGACGTGAGCAGCGATGTGACGCCCGGGCCGTGGCCCGAAACAAACGAGCGGCCGTGCACGACGACGCCGACGGAGATGGCGCCGGTGCGATAGATGCGGCCGAACGAATGATCGGCATTGACGATCGCAACGATGTCGCCGAGGCGCAACTCGCGCAGGCCGTACTGCTCGGCAACGGCGTCGTCGAACGTTTGAATATCGTAGTCGCCGCGCACGACGGTGGACCGCCCGAGCCCCGAACCCATGACGGCTGCGGGGACCATGCGCGCCACACGCGCCCGAATATACCCGGCTTTCAGTTCCAAGCCCCACGCTTCGACGAACGCCGGATCCGCGTTAAAAATCTTCACGTCGGGCGCATCCAGCAGGTGCGTTCCCAAACCGCACGCCCACACCTGAATTTTGTCGCCGATCGCCATCGTGCGCATTATCTCAGGCGTGAAGTCGACCATCACGTGTTCGATGCCGCCGTGTTTGCCGGTGACACGCCCGCGCTCGCCCTTCGCGTCGCCCGTCAGCACGACGGCCTCGTTTCCGACGCAGGCGAAGGTATTGAACGCGGCATTGAGCCGGTCGTCTGGATTACGCACGCTGACGGCCGGTTCGACGTGATCGGCGGCAAACGCGAAGGCCGAATCGCCGACCCGGACGTTTGGGTTGATGCCGCCCACGCTTGGTAAGATCAGCGGCTGGCCCTCGAAGCTCACGTCGTACAATCCCGAGTTGAGCAAGGCCGGCGCGGCCTCGCCCGCGACGGCGGTAATGACGAGTTCGGCCTGGTTGATACGGACGCTCACGAGCGGCTCATCCTCCGGGAACGGGGTACGCCGGACCCGCCGCGAACATTCGGGCGGCATCCTATGCAGATTCGTAAGCATTTTCGGTTCGAGGCCGCGCACGTTCTCCCTTATCACCCCGGAAAGTGCGCTCGGCTTCACGGCCATTCGTACCGTCTCGAAGTTGCAATCACCGGCCCGCTACGCTCCGATGGCCCGGCCCGGGGCATGATCGAGGATTTCGATACCGTCAAAGAGGTGGTCCATCGCGACGTCATAGACGCATTGGATCATCGCAATCTCAACGACATTCTGGAAAATCCCACCTGCGAACGAATCGTCGCCTGGATCTGGGACCGGCTGACGCCGGCGCTCCGTGGGCTCGACGAACTCGTCCTTTGGGAAACCGCGACGTCGTGCGCGGTCCTTCGAAAAAACGACGATGTTGCAGCTTGCTGAGATTTTTTATAGCGTGCAAGGCGAGGGCGCCTATACCGGAACGCCTGCAGTTTTCGTGCGGCTTGCAGGCTGCAATCTCGCGTGCGACTTCTGCGACACGGATTACTCGTTGAAGTTCTTCGCTTCCGCGCAAGGCGTGGCGGCTACCGTGCGCGAGTTGGGAGGTGACTGCCCCATGGTCGTGCTCACCGGGGGAGAGCCGCTCGCGCAGACCGAGTCGCTCGCGCTAATCGAGACGCTGCGCGCCGACGGACGTCGCGTGCACGTCGAGTCGAACGGCACGATTGCCACCGACCTACCCGACGATGTTTGGCTCTGCGTGTCGCCGAAAGAACGCGTGGATCGTCGCATGGCCGCGCGCGCAAACGAAGTGAAGTTGATCGTCGACGGGCGCATCCCGGAGGAACATCTCGCGTTGTTTCCCGACAAGCCGACAATTCTGTTGCAGCCCGAAGGCAACAAGCCGAGCAACGTCGAGATCGCACTGGACTATGCGAAAAAGCATCCGGCGCGCTTTCGTTTGTCTTTACAGACGCATAAGTTCATCGGGGTGCGCTGAACGTGATTCTCGTTGCGTGCGCCGTCGGCAAAGAACTCGCATTCCTGGCTCCGCAGCCTCACGTCGAAATGCTCGTTACCGGCGTCGGCGCGGTCGAAGCGACGGCGGCCGTATCCCGAGCGCTGGCGCAAGGCCCCTACGATCTGGTCATTAACGCCGGGATTGCGGGAGCCTTCGCGAACGCAGCGCAGATCGGTGACGGTGTCGTCGTCTCGGACGAGTTCATGGAACTCGACATCGAGACGGGCGACCGTATCGCGCTACCTGAGAACGCCCGCATCATCGATCGAGCCAGCTCCGATCTTAGGCTGGTTGACCGCTTGGTGGAATTGGGTTTCTCGCGCGTCGGCGGCATCACGGTGTCCCGGGTAACCGCAACCGACGCGACCGCCGAGCGCTTGACGCGATATGGCGCAGGCATCGAAACGATGGAAGGCTTCGGCGTGCTGCGCGCGGCCGAAATCGCCGGCGTGCCTGCAATCGAGGTGCGCGGAATATCGAACCTCGTCGGCGATCGCGCGCGTAGCGGATGGAACTTTACCGCCGGCGTTGCGGGTTTAGAACGTGTGTTGAACGCTTTACTCACTTCGATTGGACCGCTCGATGGATAAGCCCCTGACTCTCGCGTATTCCCCGTGTCCGAACGACACGTACATCTTTGCGGCGCTGACAAACGGATTGATCGACGATGTTCCCAACGTGCGTGTCGCGCTCGAAGACGTCGAAAACCTGAACAATTCGGCGCTCAAAGGGGACTACGAATTGACGAAAGTCAGTTACGGCGCCATTCCCTCGCTGATGGACAAGTACCGCATTCTGCGCGCCGGAGGGGCGCTCGGCCGCGGATGCGGGCCGCTTGTCGTAGCGCGCGAGGGCGCCGGCAAAACGCTCGAAGACTTCGACGATAAGCTCATCGCGATCCCCGGCGAGCGCACGACCGCGTTTATGCTGTTGCGCTTGGCAATGGGAAAATCGCCGCACATCATACAAATGCGTTTTGACAAAATCGTCGAGGCGATCGCGCAAGGCACGGTCGATGCGGGATTGATCATTCACGAGTCGCGATTTACCTATCAGGAAGCGGGGCTCGTTCAAATTACCGATTTGGGAGACTGGTGGGAATCGGTTTCCGGCATGCCGATTCCGCTTGGCGCGATCCTCGTGCGCAACGACCTCGACGACGATCGGGCGCACGCGATGGACGACGCAATACGGCGTAGCCTACGCTTCGCGCGGGCCAACGAAAACAAAATCATCGGGTACGTGCGCGAGCACGCCGTGGAAATGGACGACGACGTGATGCGCCGCCACATCGACTTATACGTCAATGAATTTACCGAAGACGTCGGCGACGGCGGCATCGCCGCCGTGCGCGAACTTTTCAAACGCGCGCATGCCGCCGGCATCCTGCCCGATCCCATGGAGCCGCAGTTTGTTTAAACGATGTCTTCCGATTTTGACGGTTTTCGCCCTGGCTCTGTGCGCCGTGGCACACGCGGGGCGGCTGCCGGCGGCCAACGTCACGCTCGGCGACGAAGTCTTCTTGCACTCGGCGTGGCACGATTTGCACGGACGCTGCGTCGGCGTCATCACCAACCAGACCGGCGTCACCTCAAGCTTGATCAATATCGTGGACGCCATCAAGGCGAATCCGCGCATTTGTATCAAAGCGATTTACTCGCCGGAACACGGCCTGCGGGGAGATCGCCCGGCCGGTAGTTATGTCTCGTCGTACACCGACGTGCGAACGGGTCTGCCCGTCTACAGCCTGTACGGCAAGCAAAAGCACCCCAGTGCCGCCATGCTCGCCGGCGTCGACGTCCTGCTCTTCGACATTCAAGACGTCGGCGCGCG
>DATBTT010000055.1:0-18344 GCA_036559125.1 Vulcanimicrobiaceae bacterium | reverse complement strand
AAGCTCAGGATGACGGATGTTAGGATGACGGATGTTGGGATGCCGTTTGTTGTTGTTGTTCGGGTTTGCGTCGGACTAGCAGGTTCAAAATTGCGAGAATTACGGCTGCGGCAAGCAAAATCCAGGTCGCTCTGGTCGTGCTGAGCGCGACGAAACCGATCGACGTATCGATCGAATACGTGCCGAAACCGACCGCTGCGAAAGCCAATGCTCCGGCGATATTCAAACCGGGGAGCTCCCACCCGTTGTTCGACGACATGAACCCGTTGCCGATATGCACGGTGAATATAGCCACGAGCATCACCATGAGTATGACGGCCGGTCCCAACGCGCCAAGAAACCCGAGTGCCACGAGCAGGCCGCCGCCGAATTCGCCGAGACCTGCGGCCAGGGCGAATGGGATTCCGGGGCGGAATCCCATGGATTCGAAGAAGGCCCCCGTTCCCTTCGGTCCGTGGCCGCCGAACCAGCCGAAAAGCTTCTGGGCACCGTGGGCTGCCAGTCCGAGGCCGAGGATCAGGCGGGCAATCAAAAGTAGCGCGTCCATCGTTTCTCCCAAGGCCTCCATTCTTGTCAATAGTGACTTACTTATGGTAGCCTTATAGTACGAAGTATACGAATCGAGAAGACCAGATGTCAACTAGCCGGCAAATGCAAAAGGAAAAACTCGAAACGGCGCTTTGCCCGCGCTTCCATCGCGCGGTGGAACTGATTGGGCGTCGCTGGACCGGCGCGATCGTGCGCACGCTCTTGCAAGGCCCGCACCGATTCAATGAGTTGCTCGCGGCAATTCCGGGCATTTCCGATCGTTTGCTGACCGAGCGGCTGCGCGAGTTGGAAGCCGCATTTATCGTGCAGCGCGACGTCGCGGCCGACTCGCCCGTACGCGTGACATACGCGTTGACGGAGCGCGGCGTGCAACTGGGGCCCGCGCTCGACGAACTCGGCCGTTGGGCCGAACGGTGGATAACGCCGCAAGAGCGTTGAACCTCACACGGCTAGCTGTGGAGGTTCTCACGCCGTGCCGTTTTCTTTGTCGCGTTGCCGTTGCGGGCTCGTCTTCGCCGCACTTCTGTTGGCCGTAACCGGCCGCGCACTCGCGCAAGGAATCGATTTCGGAGATCTGCACTTTCGCTGGATCGGGCCGGCCGTTATGGGCGGACGCCTCGATGCGGTCGCCGGCGTACCCGGCGATCCCAATCTCATCTATCTCGCCCATTCTTCGGGCGGCTTGTGGAAATCGACCGACGGCGGCTTGACGTTTTCTTCGGTTTTTGAAGCCGGCAGCAGCACGGCTATCGGCGCGGTAGCCATAGACCCGCGCGACCCGAACGTCGTGTACGCCGGTACCGGCGAAGGCTTTCCGCGCAACACCGCCGACGCCGGAGACGGCGTATGGAAGACGCTCGACGGCGGCAAGAAATGGACGCAACTTGGCTTGGCCGATTCAGGCAGTATTGCGAAAATCGCGCTCGACCCGGGAAACCCCCGCATCCTTCTGGCCGCTGCGATGGGCCACGAGTTTGCTCCGAGCGCGCAACGCGGCATCTACCGCAGCGCGGACGGCGGGCGTCACTGGGGCCGCGTGCTGTTCGTGAATTCGACGACCGGTGGAAGCGACATCGCGTTCGACCCGAAGCATCCGAACGTCGTCTACGCGGGGACGTTCGATTTTCTGCGCCGTCCGTGGACGATGCGCAGCGGCGGCCCGGGCAGCGCGCTGTGGAAGTCGGTAGACGCCGGCAGGACGTGGCGGCGGTTAACCGGCGCCGGCATCGCCAACGGACTTCCGCATGGGCCGATCAATCGCGTCGGCGTCAGCGTGTGCGCGAGCAATCCCAGCGTCGTGTATGCCTTCGTGCCGGTTCGCGGCGGCATGTTGTATCGTTCGCTCGATGCCGGGGCGCATTGGTCGCTGCGCAACGCGAGTCAAGACATAAACTTCCGTCCGTTCTATTTTTCCCAGGTGCGTTGCGACCCGAGCAATCCGCAACGCGTGTATGCGATTGCGGGCGCGCTGCTGGTCTCTGTCGATGGCGGCCGCAAATTCAAAGATGTGGGTGGAGGAGGCGACAACCACGATCTATGGATCGATCCGCGCAACCCGAACCGGCTGCTCAACGGCAGCGACATGGGTTTTCACTTCTCGGTCAATCGCGGCAAGACGTGGAGTTACGACGACGTCGTGCCGTTCGCGCAAGTGTATCGGGTCGGCTACGACTTTGCCGAGCCCTATCACGTGATGGGCGGCATGCAGGATCACGAGGTATGGCGCGGACTCTCAACCAGATGGTCGCAGATCGATGGGGTCGGTAACGGAGATTGGCTCAACATTTCCGACTGGGGCGACGGCCAATATGCGATGGCAGATCCGCGCGACCCGGCCGTCGTGTATGAGGACACGCATTTCGGCGATTTGGTGCGCCTGAATCTACGCACGCAGGAGCGTCGCTATATTTCCCCACAACCGATCATCGGCTTCGGAACCGGCGCGGGAACCTATAAATACCGATTCAATTGGAGCGCCCCGCTGCTGATCTCGCGCACCGACCCGGATACGATATACTTCGGCGCAAACGTGTTGTTCAAAAGTACGGATCGAGGAGATTCCTGGAAGGTCGTCAGTCCCTCGGTCGCCGGCTGCAATGCCGTGCAATTAGGCCGCAGCGGTGGTCCGATCACCTACGACAACACGAACGCGGAGTCGTACTGCACTATTTATTCGATCGCGCAGGACGCGAAGGATGCTCGCGTATTGTGGATCGGAACCGATAACGGGCACGTCGCCGTTACGCACGACGGGGGAGCATCGTGGAATGACGTCACCGCAAAGGTGCCGGTCGCGCAGCCGGCGCGTATTTATGCGATCGACGCCTCGCCGTCGCAGCCGGGAGTCGCGTACATCGCGGTCGACCGTCACCAACAAGACGATTATGGATCCTACGCATTCGTTACGCGCGATTACGGAGCGACCTGGCATCAAATCGACCGGGGACTGCGCGGCTACGTGCACGTCGTTCGCGAAGACCCTCGCAATCCGAACGTGCTGTACGCGGGAACGGAGAGCGGGCTCTTCGCTTCATTCGACGCGGGGGTACGGTGGCAAGATTTGCGGTTAGGCCTTCCACACGTACCGGTTTACGATTTGCAAGTTCATCCGCGGGATAACGATCTGATCGTGGGGACGCATGGTCGCGGGTTCTATATTCTCGACGACCTGACGCCTCTGCAGGACTACACACGAGCGCGCGCGAGCACGAGTGTAACGCTGTTCCCGCCGGTTCCCGCGATACGATATGCGTCCGCGACGTATCACGAACACGGGCGCGGCGCATTTGTGGCCGACAATAAACCGTACGGCGCATTGATCTCGTTTTATTTGCCGTACGTTCCTCGCGCGCGACCCAAGCACAAACCTCGGGTCGACGTGCAAATTCTCAACTCCGCCGGCCGCGTGATCGACGCATTTCACACCGACGTACACGTGGGTCTCAATCGCACCGTGTGGGACTTACGCGAGCAGCCCCCATCGGCGAACCATACGGTCCAAGATCCGCGCGCGTACTATATCTTTTATCCGCTCGGCTTGCAAGGTCCGGAAGTAATTCCGGGGACCTACGCGGTTCGCATGAGCGTACTGGGCACGACCGTTACCGCGCCCGTCACCGTGCGCATGGATCCAAATCATCCGGTTGCGACCGTCGATCTCCTCGCGCAGCAGCAAGCGGTCGAGGCGGCCGTCGCGTCGCAAGAACGTGGTGAGATCGCCATCCGTGCGTTGTCCCAAATCGATCGTCAAGCGCAGGCGGCCGAGAAGCGCGCCGCCGGCGCGCCGGACGTCCGGGATTCGCTCGCGCGATTGCGCGCGGCGATTGGCGCCCAGCTCGATCGTTTGCGCAATGCGGAACCGAGCGGCTACCGTTCGCCGGCGCGCCTGGTCGAGCAATTGGCATACATTCGTGACACTGTCGAGTCGTACGACGGACCTCCGACGCAAGCGCAAAGCGCGCTCATCGCGGCGTACGGCACGCAAATCGATAACGTTTCCGCGGATGTCGACCAGCTTTTCTCGCAACGGATTCCTCCGTTAAACGCGCTGCTGACCGCGCACCGCCTAAAGCCGCTGGCGATTCCCGCGCCTCTTGTGCGTACAAATGGTGGGCTGCGTGACAAGAGGTAGGGACTCTAGTGGGATGGCTGCTCAGCGGCTTGATATTCGGAATCGTCGTGACGATCGTCACGCAACTCGTCGAAGTCGTCGCGCACCTCGCGACGCCGCCAACCGTTGCGAGCATCGTCGGCGGTCTGATCGCCCACATCGTATTTTTCGGATGGCCGATCGCGTGGTATCTTTCGGCTAACGCCGAGCGGACGTAACGTTTAGGCGCCGCGCTCAACGGCGTTCGGGATGCTCGCCGCGCTCGATCTCGCCGTCGGTGATGAGGCGCTCGTTCGAAAGCATGCCGGTGTCGTCCGCGCTGATGACGGCCTCTTTGCGATCCTCCTCGTCGTCGGCCGCGTTTAGGTCGTCTGCCTGCACGTCTTCGGGGGTGATGTCCTCGACACCGCGATCGACGACGTCGGGATTGTTGGTCGGATTGATTTCCATGTTGGCAGTCTTCCCGCGCCGGTACCGGCCCAATCGCGGAGCCGCGGACCCGCAAGAATCGGAATGCCCCGGCACAACTTCGGGCGCGGCGAGTACCGGTATTTTTCGTACAGCTTCCAGAACCGATCGCGCGCTTCGGCTTTCATGACGCGCTCTAACGCAGTCCGACGCCGCGCTCCAGATCGCGTAGACTCCAGCGCGCGTATACGGTGTCGGGATAGCGATCCAGGATGTGCGCAAGCATGCGAATCGCTCGTTCGCGCGCGTCGGCGCCCGGCAACGATTCATACAGTACCGCCAATTGCCAAGCGGCTCGTCCGTATTGCTCGGAGCCATCGGAATGTGAAAGCGATACGAACGATTGTTCCAACGTTTCGGTCTGCTTTATCAAATCCGCACCGTCCGCATGCGGGTCGCGCGCTTTGTCCTGAAGGCGTTGCGTTGCGGCGACGAGCGTCTGCGGCGACGACGCCGCAAACGGCGGCGCGGGGGAGGGCGACCCGGCCCACCTAGGCCACGGCCGGACGCCCACCCCGCGTGCGAGATCCTTGGCGCTGCTCGCGCCGAACGGCGTTTCGGCGTAGCGGCCGTCTACGTCGGTCAGCAGCGAAATCGCTCGATCGCGCGCCGCAGTCCCCGGCAACTCTTCGTACAGGGTGGCTAGTTCCCAGCCCGTGCGGGGCAGCCAAGCATCCTTCGGAAACCGTGCGGCCCAGTCGTCGAACGCGTCTACCAGCGAGTCGGCCGTGCTCTCGATCGCGTCCGGACGGCGGCGTGCGTGGTGCAGGTCGTCCTTGAGGGTGAAAATTTGATGGCGTATGACGAGCACGCTCAGGCGCTGATGCCCGAAGTATTCGTCCGCGGGTGCAAGGTCTGAAATTGCAACGCGGGGTGGAGAAGGCGACGGCGTGGTCGCCGAGCTAGCCGGAGCAGCCGTGGCGGCCAGCATGCCGGCAATCCAGGCGAATCGAAGAATCAATCGCACTGGAGTGTTACATTTCGATGAAGTTTTGCGTTATCTTGCTGCGAGCGACGCGCGTTGCCGGGCTTTTTGCCCTACGACTCGAAGCGTTTGGCACGCGGTTTTAGAGAAGATGGAATTAGGTATGCATATCACGCGCGGCATTGCAGCGCTAGCCCTCGCATCGGTCGTTTCGATTGCCCCGCTCGGCGCCCTCGGGGCGACGGCATCGCAGCCGGGCTTGTCGAAGCCGCCGCTGTCCGCGCAGCAAACGCTCGCGGAAATCCGCCGCGTCTTTCGTTCCCACCGGCCACCCGCGCCGTACGTTACGTACACGCTCGTGCGTGAGGAGCAAGCCGCTAACGGATACCCGGATTACGCGGACAGTTACACGTACCACATCTGGTGCCGTACCTCGGATCGCGCCTGTTTGGGGAGAAAAGTGTTCCGCGACGACGCACGCGGCCCATTGGAGTTCTTGCGGCCGGCCTTCAACGAAGATCGCGATCCGGGACCGCCGACCGCGGACATGTTCGAGCAAGCGCCGCTGCATCCGCATCCCGTCGAGTTCGTTCCGACTCCGGAGCCGACTGCCGAGCCCTTACGTGTTATCGGTTCGGTAAAAGCCATTGGCGAAACCGAGTATCGCGTGCGCTCGATGACGGTCGAAGGCGAACTGCTCCATTTGAGCGTCGTGCCACGGCGCGATCCGGATCGCAATCGGTTGCGCGAAATCTGGGTCGACAAACACACATACGAATTGAAAAAACTCGTCGCGACCGACAAGCTTTTCGTGGATCACGGCGGCGTTTATCCGGTCGCATTCACCATCACGATGGGTAATCACCGCGGCAGGCCGGTCGTGACCGACATTCACGGCGTGGTCGGTGGCGGCTATGACGACGACGGCAATATCGTCGACTTCCACTTTCAGGAGATTCTCTTTCCCGTCACCTTACCCGCGTGGTATTTCGACGCACGCGGTTACGCGCAGCACGCCAATAGCGACGACGCCCCGCAGTAGCCGGCCCACCCGGTGCTAGCGCACGAGGTTTGGAAAGCGCTCGCGAAGGGTTGCGACTTTGGGTAGATCGTTCGCCACGATGTACGGGTTGTCGGGATTGTGCACGCCGAATTCTTGATGGTAATCTTCCGCGCGATAGAACGCCTTTAACGGCACGACCTGCGTGACGATCGGCCTGCTGAATGCGTGTCCGGTTTGCAGGCTCCGTATCATCGCTTCGGCGGCGCGCTTCTGGGACGCGTCGGCGTAAAAGATGACCGAACGATACTGCGTTCCGTGGTCGGGACCCTGGTAGTTGAGTTCGGTCGGATCTTCCGCGACGAAAAAATAGACCTTTAGTAATGTATCGAACGAAATCTGCGATGGATCGTATGTGACGTCGACCGATTCGGCGTGTCCCGTGCTTCCGGTACTAACGATGTCGTAATGCGCCGTCGCGGCGTTGCCGCCGGAGTATCCGGCGACGACTTTTGAAACGCCCTTGAGTTTCTCAAAGACCATCTGCATGCCCCAAAAGCAGCCGCCGGCCAACACGACGTGGCGGGTCTGCGTTTGTGCGACCGCGGGCGCCGCGGGAACGGCGGCCAGCACGAGTTGCAAGGCAAGCAATGCGAAGATTTTCACGGGTCCTCCAAAAACGATGTCCTCATACATAACGACTCTACGCCTAGCTTGGATGAGCCGCGCCCTTCGACAGGCTCAGGGTGACGAGGGTCCTTCGACAGGCTCAGGGTGACGAGGGTCCTCCGACAAGCTCAGGGTGACGAGGGCCCTTCGACAAGCTCAGGATGACGAGGGGCCTTCGACAAGGTCAGGGTGACGAGGGCCCTTCGCCGAAGTGCGTCGTGCGTCGAGAGCCTTTGGCGCGACGGCCGTAGGCACTTCAAGAAGCGCGCAAGAACGGCCATTCGTTATGGCTATCCTATGGATGGGTCTGAAAGTGCGTATCGAGACGGGTCGCGCGCGCGCCTGGCCGGTCGCTGCCTTGCTGGTAATCGCGATCGCCGGCGCAACGGCGGTTGGGTTGGCCGATCCTCTGCCGGCTCCCGGGCCATCGGCTTCGTCGGCGCCCGGGGTGCGAGACGATGACCCGTGCGGCGGTCGAACGCGTTTGTTGGCGACGTTGAATCGGCCGACGGTTGGATACAGCCCGTGTGCCGTCGCAGCTCGCACGGTCGTGTTTGAAATCGGGTACCAAAATCAGGTTTCCGGCGCGACGCCTTCGCTGCAGTTCGCGGCGCAATATCCGCAAAATTTTCTGCGTTTCGGCGTTCGACCGCGCTTTGAAATCGACGTTATCGGCCCCAACTACGCGCGCGTTCGTGCGACGCGGCCGGACGCGACCGATGTCGCGACGAGCGGGACCTACGATTCGGGGGCGGGATTGAAGTATGAGTTACCACCTTCCGGAAAGTTCACGGTTGCTATCGACGGATTATATTTGGGCGCCAACGGTTCGGGAGGGTTTACCGCCGGAAATGCGAGCGTAACCGGCAATCTCGACGTGGCATATTCGCTCGACGCCACGACGGGAATCGGCACGACGCTAGCGTTCTCGAGTACGGGCGGCTACGCGGCGGACGGTTCGCACGCGAGGTACGGCCTGTTTATGCCGTCGTTCGTCATCACCAAGCAGATTCCACAGACGTTCCAGCTGTACGGTGAATACGTCTACGCGAGCAAAATCGCGCCCGACGCGGGCGGACGGGCGTTTGTCGATTTCGGTCTGCAAAAGCTCTTCGGGCCGCATTTCGAAGTCGACGCGGAGTTGGGAAACTCGCTCACACCGAATGCGGCGCAGCGATTCCACTACGTCGGCGTGGGTCTCGGATTCGAGCTACGATGACATGTCGCGCGTGAAGACGTATACTGCCGCGTAATGGACGTTCGGTTTGCCGCCACGGCATTCGCCACCGCCTTCACGATCATCGACCCCATCGGCATGATCCCCCTAACGCTCGCAGCGACTGCAACCTCGCAGGCCGACAAGCGCAGGGAGATCGTCGACCAAGCGGTGCTCGTGGGCGGTGCGGTGATGCTCGTCATGGGACTGGTCGGGCACGAGATTTTGAGTTATCTCGGCATTACATTGCCTGCATTCATGATTGCCGGCGGCGTGCTGCTGTTTTTGATCGCGATCGATATGCTCTTCGCCCGTCCGACCGGCGCGAAACGAACGCCCGACGAGGAGCGCGAGGCGACGACGACGGAGAATCCCGCTGTTTTCCCGCTTGCGGTGCCAATGATCGCCGGGCCCGGAACGATCGCGACGGTGCTGCTGCTGGTCAATTTGGCGAAGGGGGACCGGCTCGACTTGCTCGTCATCGCTCTCGCCTACGCGACCGCTTTGCTGGTGACGTGGCTGTGCATGCGCGGATCGACTGTGCTGTTGCGCGTCATCGGAAACACCGGCGTCCATGTGGTAACCCGATTGCTGGGCATCATCCTCGCCGCGCTCGCAGTGCAATTTGTCTTGAATGGGCTCGTGCAGACACCGCTGTTACATCGCTGACGCTATTGGGATTGCAGAACCGCTACCGTGCGGTCGACGTCGGCCTGGCTGTTGTAAATGTGAAACGACACGCGCAACCGGCCGGCGCGCACGGACGCCCGAATGCCGGCGCCTAGGAGCGAGTCGTATGCCGCTCCCGAGTTCAGAAACACGATCGGGGACGATGGCGGCGGCAACTGCATCGCATTGCAAAAGCGGCGCGCCAGCACCATGTCGTGCGTCGCTATCGCGTCGATGCCGATGGACGCGACAACGTCGAGCGCGATCGCAGCTCCGACCCACGAAAACCACGCGGGCGACGTATCGAAGCGCCGCGCGGACGTCGATGAGAGGCGACTGGGCAACCCGAACAGATTGTTGTTCGGATCGTCGGTGGCGAACCAACCCGCGTGCAGCGGAACGAGCGCTGCAAATCGCTCGGGCCGAACGGCAAGAAACGCGCTTCCCCGCGGTGAGAGTAACCACTTGTACGCGTGACAGACGTAGAAATCTACCTCACTCGCATCGGTAGGTAACCAGCCGCACGATTGCGTCCCGTCAACGCAGAGCATGACGCCGTTACGCCGGCAAGCGGCGACGAGCCGGGGAAGATCTGCGACGTCGCCGCTGCCGGCCTGGACGTGACTCACGACCGCGATCGCGTACGATTCGTCGATCGCATCGAGCAGTTGTTCCCACGCCACGGCATCGACGTGAACGTCGCGATGGCCGTGCGCCGCAAATGGAAAAATCGTCGAACTAAAGTCGTCGCGAACGGTGAGAACGCGCGCGCCGTCGGGGAGTGATGCGGCAACCAAACCTATGAGCTCCGACACGGTCGCGCCGACCGCTACGGTATTTGTGTCGACGTTGATCAGGCGGGCGAAGGTCGCGCGTGCGCGTTCGGTGCTCGCCTCCCATGCGTCTTCGCTCGTGCGACCCGTGCGCCAATCATCGAGTGCGGCTACCGTCGCATCGAACGCCGGTTTCGGCGGCAAACCATAGGTAGCGGTGTTGAGATAGGTCCCGTGCATCTCCCAAAACGTGCTGCGATCCTGCATAGACCGATTGTGCTTCGAGGATCGTGTCCAATCCCTGCAATGAATCTGCTGAGTGCCATCGCAGTTGCACGGGAGCGCTCGCTCCCCGGCCAGGGAGTTCTCATTCCTCGTGCTAACAGACAGACCCGTATGTTGAAACGATCCGTATATACACTACTGGCCTGCGCGCTGTGCGCGGTTGCAAGCGTGGCTCCGGCGCTCGCGGATATTTCGGGAGGTGCCGGCATTATAACGCAAAGCGGCGGCGGCTCCAGTTCTACGGGGCCTGCGGTCTTTTTGAGTTCGGGAAAGTCGGTACCGATCGTGCCGGCTTCGGTTGACGTGACCGGGCTGCTTCCGCTGGGCGGCAAGGGCGGTTATGCCGTAACGCTCGAGGGACGCGTCGGCGCAGCGGGTATCTACGGCGGAGCCGGCTACGGCATCGGTCAACTCGGCGGCGCACAGAGTACGGGCGTCTTTACCGCATTTGTCGGCACCAAAGTAGCGCCGCTGACCTCGGTCGAACTGCGCGGCTACAAGGCGAGCGGCAATAACGGCGCGAGCGCCGCATTCATCGGAGTGCGTTTCTCGATTTAACCGCCGCTCATAGCTTCGGCTCGATCATCGCTTTGTTCGAAGTGGACGTGAACGCGCTCACCCAAAGCGGCGACCACTGCGTCGGCGCGATCGCCTGAAACGAGATGCTCGCGCGGTCGTACGTATGCGGTCCGATGCTCACGGGGGCGTTGGCCGTTTCGCTGGAGATATAGCGCACGCCGTCCACATCGTCGAAGGTCACGGTCCACGGCACCATCGCCTGCGGAACCGTGAAGTTGCCGGCGGTTACCAATTGGGCCGTTTCGAAGGTTTGCGTATCGATCCAAAGTTCGCGCAGGCGGAATCGTCCGGGGTCGCGCGTCGGCCGCAACGACAGGTGGTACGTGTCGCGGTTTCCCAGCGATTCGACGCCGTCGAGGGTAATCGCGTACTCGCGCAGCGTCGTGCTAACGCTCGCTATTTCTTTGAGATGCCCGTCCGTATTGAGTTCTTGCGCCTTGGCGGCGGGCATCGGATCTTTAAATTGTTGACGGATGGCTCGAACGAGATCGTCGCCGTTTGCGGTCTGCTGGGGCGCGACGTACGGCGCGATACCGAACGAGTAGTTCGGCGCGAGCAGCGGAATGCCGAGAAAATCCACCGCCTCTTCGGGGTTACCGACGCGCTTGTCGACGATCGTATGAAATTGGCGCTTCGGACGCAAATGGAAGTTCACGCCGGTTGGAACGTGCGGAGCGGTGCGCTCTTCGTCGCTGATAGCATCGACGTGCACGACGTCGTGCAACGCATCGTAAACCGAATGATAGTGATTCGCTTTCGGCACTCCCTTTTCGTCGACGTTCACGGCGATCGTGTACGCCAGGTATGCCGGGTAGCGCTGCGCCATCCACACGTCTCGCGCGCGCCCGTAAATCGAATACGGCGTCTCGGACGCCGGCCGATTGGCGCTTGCCGCAAGCGTCGGAGCGCCGGCGATGAAGAGGCCGCACAGCAGCGCAAGCGCGGGGAGCGTCAACCGCATCCATTCACCTCTTTTCATGTCTACTCGCTCTGTCGGCAGTAGGCGATACGTGCTTTAGGGTAACGTCCGAAACGTTCTTTACCGTTCCGGCAGGGGCGGAAACCTGGGGAGCCATGAGGCGCAAAACCGGGTGGCCGCCGACGTTTTCAAGCGGAACGTAGAGCACGTGCGTCGAGGGGTCGATCGCGACCGTGTGCGCTCCGGCCGCGAGAAATCCGCGAGCGATGGGCGCGGGCCGCGCGCCGGCGGAGAAAATGGCGACGATTCCGCTCTCGGACGCGGCGTACAATCGTTCGTTCTTCGAATCGAGCGCGAGTACGTCGGGGTTTTCCCCGGTGTGCCATCGAGCCGCCGTCCGCATGGTTCGCAGATCGATCCAAAGGAGCGTAGCGTTGCCTTCGCACGCGATGAATGCCCGGCGCCGCCGCGCGTCGATGAGCAAACCGTGATTGCCGCGACAGCCGGTCAGAGGCGTGCGGCGGAGCACGCGATTGTTCGAGGGATCGATTTCGACGAGGGCTCCGAGACCTTCTGCGTTCGCGAAAATGTGTCCGGATGCGGCATCGTACTGCGTGTTGCCGACTTCACCGCCGAGCGGGATGGTAGCCACGTCAAGACTGTGGCGAAGGTCGATGACGGTGTCGGTGCCGCCGCGTTCGTTTGATACGAATACGTGTCGCGTTCGCGGCTCGAACGCAATGCCGTCGGGATACGCGCCGGTCTTCCAACGTCCGGTGATCTTGAAAGTCGACTCGTCGATGCCGACGATTTCGTTGGTTCCGGTGGCGGAAGCGAAAACTGTGTGCAGCACGGGTACGGCAAGGACGCCGTGCACGTTGCTGATATTGGGAATAGTCGCGACCACGCGCCGGCGTTGAGTGTCGACCGCGATGACGGCACCGTCGCCCATGTGGGCGATAAAGAGCATGTGTCTCGACGCGTCGAAACTTTGATAGTCGAGCCGCGTCGCATTTCCGGATAGCGAAATATCGACGATATGGCGTAATGGAAGGGGTGCTCGCGCATCGCCCGCGCCCGCACACGCGCCGGAAATGGCGCACAATGTCAGGGTTGCGAACCGTAACGAGCGCGATGTTGTTGAGAAGTGTGCCAAACGAATCACGGGCTCATAGTACGTTTGCGGTCGACCACTCCATACCGTGGGCTCATGGCCGGTTCCGGGGCAACTGGTAGTATAGGTTGGTAACTCGGTATCCGGCCAAGGAGAATCAAGATGGACCTCGTTCGCGCATATAGTATTCCCGTGGTGTTGGCGTCATATGACACCGCCTACCTGTTCGCATCGGCCACCGGCTTTTTGAGCGGCGGCGAGCCGGGCTGCGGCGGCGGCAAAGGCTAGTTCGGAAGGAAAGGCTTCTACGGGGGCCTTTCGCTCTTTTACTGGACCGATTCGATGAGCGAGCTACACTGTAAACGGCTTGGGCTGTTTTTAGTACTCCTCGCCGTCTGCGGGTTCACCGCCGATGTCCTTGCGTTTCACAGCGCCGTATGGTTCGTAGCTGCCCCGGCGCTTGCCGCAAGCGGCGCCGTGCTGTATTGGTGGGCCGCAGCGCACGGGAACGGCATCAACGCGGTTCTCGCATTGCTGCAACGACCCGCGCCCCCGCACTATTCCGTGTCGCCCGTGGCCTGCGACCCAGACCTCTTTCGCTTGTGGCAGATCAATCGAGACGCCTATGGCGAACGCGGCGCGATTGGGTTCGATCGGTACCTCACATTATGGCGCGCGTATCCGAACGCAGTCTACGCGCTGCGCCACGACGGGGAGATCGTGGGGGGCTTGAGCGTTTGGCCATTGCGACGGTTTGCGTTCCGCAACGTGTTGCGCGGGCAGCGCGACCTCACCGGGCAGAGCTTATGGAATGCGCACGATGTCACGGGGTGCGCGCACTGGTACATCACCGGCATCGTCGTAAGGCCCGACTATAGGCGCCACGGATTGCAGTATCTTCTGCGAGAAATCTTTGCGCGCTCCTTGGAGATTGCGCGCTCGCAGATGCGAGTTAACATCTGCGCCGTCGCTCATTCCGGCGAAGGGTCGCGTCTGTTGGAACGCATGGGATTCGTCGCCGTCAACACCCCGCGCAGCGCGGCCGGATTGCCGGCATATAGGTTTGCCAACGTCGGCGCTGCAGTGCTCGCGCGCATGGCTAAACGGATCGTCAGAGCGGGCGTCGCGCGTTAGTACGCGGACGTGCGATTCAGCGGCGGGCAGAGCAGCGTGTCTTCGGGCTTTGTGGCAGCGTACTGCACGACGTCCATCGTAACATCGTAGCGCTGATATTGCGGCCATCCCGACAGGAATTGCGGAAAATCGGTGGGGACGTGCAGGTAATGATATCCCCCGCTTGAGTCCATGATTTGCATCGCGACTACCCGCGATTTCGGATCTTTCGCGCTGGCCGGAGAATAGATCGACGCGTAGTACGCTCCCGGTCCCGTCACGTTGTCGATCGCATCGGCCGCCGGGTTGCCCACGGGGCCCCCGCAGGTGACGCGCCCGTCGAACATCATTACCGCCATGTGAATGTACGACGGTCGATCGCCCGCGACGACGAGGGATGTCATCGGCTGTGCCGCCCCATCATATAAAGTTGCCGAAACGTCGCGATCGTGATCGGGGAGGACGGCTACATAGTCGACGCCGCTGCATGGCGCGGGCTTCGGCGTGGCGAGCATGAGCCGATAGATGCCTTGCGGCGCGTCGAATTCGACGGTAGCCGTACCGCTGGTGCCGCGCGGAATGGTAAATTTTTGGTCCATCTCGGGCTTACGCACTCGGTACGCCATCACGACGCGTAGATCGAGCGGGGCGCGCGTCAGCTCGCGGGAGGCGGCCCTGCAGAGCGCGACGTGAAGCACGATATGTGAGAGTCCGGCCATGCGCCCGCAGTTCCACGGTGCGTGACCGATTGCCCGCCCGCAACGGCGCCCGCGGCCCGAATTGCCGATACTACTATCGTGAACAAAAGAGAGCAACTTGCACTGGTCGGGGGAATCGCCGGTGGCGTGCTTGCGGGCGTTATCGTGGCCGCACGCACGCAGAAGAGGCGATATCCCCTTGCGTTGCCGTTGCCGTTGCCGTTGCCGCACCCGGTTCTGCAACTGCCGCCCGTCGCGCCATCCTCGACGCTATTCCCCCCTGCAATCGTCGCGAGCGAATCGGAACCCATTGAAGTGAGGTACGTGGCGCAAACGCGCTCGGGAGCAGTGTGGTTCGTTGCGGGCATCGCGACCTGCCTGTTCGTGCTTTTCACATACGCCCTAATCCAACCGCGCGTCGTAACCGTCGCGGTGCCGCAAACCGTTGTCGCCAATGGCGCGGCGCCCGCGCTTCACGAACCCACCGCGCCGCGCAGGATACGGCCGGCGGTCGTGCCGCGAAAGAGTATTCCTCGCCACCTGAGCAAGCCTCGACCCGCGGCTGTGCGGGCACGCTCAATCTCCGCCGCGCCAAAACGCCCATCGCCCGCGTCACGGACCACGGTATTCGACGTTCCGTCGACCGCGCGCGCGGGCGGCATCCTGTCGATGTCCGTTCCGCCCGGTCTTGTGAACGCCAGCGTCACGCTAATCGGCAGCGACGGTCCTGCGCCCCCGCGTACGATAGCTCCCGGCGCGCGCGTCGCTACGCTGCGCGTACCCGTCGTTGCGCGACCGCAAGCGTATGCGATCGCGCTCAGTTACCAAGTTGGGCGCGGAACGGAGACGTTGGTGCGATCGCTTACGGTACTGCCGTAACGGTCGCGAGCACCTCAATCGTCTAGGCTGACCACCATCGTCGGAGCGGGCGGTTTGATCGTGTGATCGAAGCCTTTTCGCCGCACGATGGACGTGCCGATGGATAGAAATTCGATGACGTTGGGATTCCAGCCGTTGAAACTTTGTTCCGTGATGCTCACGCCGACGATCCCAACCGCAAGATTGCGCTCGGCCTCGGCTTGCATCCGACCCATCGCCAATTCGCGCGCTTCGTAAAAACCTTGCGTGAAGTTATCGAGTTCGATGTTTTGACCTGCGTTTGCAAATTGTTGCATCATGCCTTGATGGCGAATGTGATACACGCAATTGCCGACAACGAGTTCGGACGGAATGTATCCGGTTTGGTACAGCTGGTAAACGTCTTGTACGGAGAGGTCGCACGTGAACGGAAGTTGGTCCGCGCGCCGGTGTTCTTCGCCTGCGGGCGCCTTTACCGCAGTGCCGAGCGCGACGACCTCGATGCAATTAGGTTCGAGAAATCCCTTGATTGCGAGTCTGACCGCGACGACGCCGTCGGCACCCAAGGTCATGGCTTCTTCCTCGAGGCGGCGAATGGAAAGCTCGCGCGCTTCGTACAAAGCTTGCGTCAGGGTGCTGAGTTCCTGGCTGCGAAAGAAGCCTGCGGGCATCTGCCACCCGATGTGATAAATCGAAGAGCCCATAACCAGACCGAGGGGGCTCATGTCCATCTGCGTGAGTAGGCAAAACTCGTTAACGGAAAGATCGCTCGTAAAGAGTGGCGGGCCACCCTCGCCGGCCATGCGTTTCAATCGTTTGATGGCGTCTAACGGAACGCCCTTGTCGGTTGTTTGGTATTGCGTGTCCTGTTGGCCGCCGCCGAAAAACTTCACTTGGAGCCTCCTTAGCGTACTAAACGAGCGAGAGCGTTACGCGTTTCGACGTGATGTTGCGCCTGCGCGAGAAGATCGTCGTAAAGCGACTGCATCCAATCGCCGACCGAACAGTTCACCGTCTGAATGGATACTCCGTGCACGAGCTTGGTGACCGACGGCTGTAGCAGGTCGTTCTTGGCGCTTAGGGTATAGCGAAAGGCCGTGCCGCCGGCTTGTTGGAGCGTGATGAGAACCGACTCGACGCGTCCGCTTCCCCAGAGCCCACCATATTCGAACTGGGTGATCTTAGGCAGCGCTTGTTGAAACTTCTTTCCAACGTGGGCGACGATGTCTTTCGCGTCGTCCGTGTCGGACGGCAGCCAGCCGCGCAACTCCGGCGCGGGAACGGCTACCGTATCGACGGACTCGTTCGGCTGCGATACCTCCGTCGAGCGGTCGTCGAACCGTTCCGCAAGAAAGCGCGCGTTAACGGACAGATCGGAGCGCTTTTGGACGGCCAGCGTTTCGAGGTCCCGCCTTGTTGCACGGTCGAGGACCGACAGTTGCTCCATGAGCTGGTCTTCGGGAGAGCGACCGTCGTCGTCAGGAGCGGACCGTTGTGAAGGTGGAATCGCCACATATGCTTGCAGCGTCTGCGGAAGATACTTCGCACGCGTTTCGCGCAGTGAAAACGTTGCGTCGGTGATCGTCTGCGCCCCACCTGCGAGACCTTCGGCTTCGGCGAGCGTCGCCTCGATCGCGCGCACCAACCGTTGGGCGCGCGCCGGCAACTCGAAGAAAAGGTCGTTCATGCGATTATTGGACGCGCGATTGCCGATCGAGCACGGACTTCGCCTTGTCGATCTGACCGCCCAGAGCCTCTATGGTTTGCTGCATCGCACCCAACGATTGTGCTTTGTAGGTGTCGATCGTGTCGATGGTCGCATAGACGTTGTCGAAGGCGGATTGCAGTTTCGCGACGTCGAGCGTTGGATCCGAAGCCTGCTTGAAGATGTCCGCGCTCTGCGACTTGAGCATTTCGCCGGTGCTCTGAATCATAGAACCCGTGGTGTCCTTGAGCGCGTTGATACGATCGAGAGCGAGCTTCTGGTTCGACAGGGCGGAAGCAACGATAACCGCGGTGCGTAGCGCGGATAACGTCGTCGTTCGAGCTCGGTCTACGCCTTTGATGAGCTCGACATTGTTTCGTTTGACCAAATCCAGAGCCATGTAGCCTTGTACGTTGACGGCCATTTGGGTTAGCAAATCGGTGACCTTTTGGCGCGCGTAAAACAAGACGTGCTCTTTGATGAGCTTCGCGCGCTCGGGGTCGCTCGTTTCGATCGCTGCGACTCGATCGGACAATTCGGCATCGAGTTTCTTGCAGAGATAGACGTATTGCTCGATCTTCCCCATGAGCGCCCACATTTGAACGCGCTCCTGCTCGATGGAAGCATTGTCTTGAAGAAGCTCGTCCTTGCCTTCCATGAGAGAAGTCATAATGGCGTTGATATGATCCTGCGAGGATTGATACCCTTGAAAATAGGTCCGCACGCGATTTCCGAACGGTAGCACGCCGAGAATGCGTCGTGGCGACAGCAACTGCTGCGATTTGGGATCGAGCTTCTCGCAGGTGTTGCGGAGGTCAATGAGCCCTTTCGATATTTTCGAATCTTGACCGCCGGCGCTGCGCTTCATGGCGTTGACGGGACGCTGCAACAGGCGGCTGGAAACGGCGGCCGAGGCTTCGACCTCACGATCTCCCATGTGGAGAATCGCATCTACCCGCGTTTTGAAATCGTCGCTGTCTACGGGAGCCGAGGTTACGTCTGCGACGAACGCCCTGACCTGCTCGTCGAGTCGGGCCTCGTCCGCCGGCGCGATCTTGACGGGGCCGCCGCCTACGATCTGGCTTGGCTCGACTACTGGAACCGGTTCGGGTGCGGTAAGCGTGAGCGCCGGAACATTCTCATTCATTACGTCGAACATCCGACAGAGATTCAGCGGAACCTCCAATGGCCGGC